>VRUG01000159.1 GCA_019456255.1 Planctomycetota bacterium
GAATCCAACCCCGAATCCAGCAGACGGCCAAGACCCTCTGGCTGACCTATCTCATCATCAGCGCCGCCGAAGCCGTCCTCCTCCGTATCGGGGGCCTGTCCTGGTTCGCAAGCCTGACCCATACCTGCACCACCATGGCCACGGGCGGGTTCTCCATTTTCAACGACAGTTTCAACAGCCAGACACCCTATATTCAATATGTGGTAATCTTCTTCATGCTGATGGCGGGGATAAACTTCACCCTCCACGGCAAGCTGATACTGGGCCGGGAGAACCAGTACAAGGGTAACCGGGAGCTGCTGTTCTTCCTGAGCGTCATCGGACTGTTCACCCTGCTGCTCTTTATCAATACCTCCGTCAACAACTATGGCTGGGGTGAATACAGCCTGCGGCATTCGCTGTTCATTGCCACCTCCATTACCACCACCACCGGCTACGGCACGGTGGACTACGAGACCTGGTCGCCCTTCGCCCATATGCTGGTGTTCGCCCTCTTTTTCGTGGGTGGGATGGCCGGCTCCACCGGGGGCGGCATCAAGGTCATTCGCATTATGGTGGTCCTCAAATACGCCATAGCCGAGGTGCGCAAGCTCATACACCCCCACGCCATTATTCCCGTCAAGGTAGGGGATAGTACCATACCCGATGATGTAATTCGCAATACCCTCGGGTTCCTTGTGTTCTATCTGGGTCTCTTCCTGATCGTGTCCTTGGTCCTCAGCTTTTTCAACATGGACATGGTTACGGCTATGGGGGCCTCGGCCTCAGCCATGGGGAACATCGGCCCGGCCTTCGGAGCAGTGGGCCCTTACGATAATTATGCCCACCTGGCCGACGGCGCCAAGTGGCTGCTCAGCTTTGCAATGCTCCTGGGCCGCCTGGAGATCTTTACCGTGATGGTGCTCTTCAGCCGTACTTTCTGGAAGTAATCTTTCAGCAAGCGAAAAGGATATTTCCATGGATTTTTCAGGACTGACATTTTCGATCCTGGGGCCACGCTTACGATTGACCGGCAGGAGGCCCTCAACACACTGACGCCAGATGTGCTGGATGAGTTATCCCGGTCCTTGGACGAAGTAAACACCGGGGAGGTGCAGGTGAGGGAGGCGGAGAAGATTATGGAGGGAGTGTGAAAATCCTGTTCCTGGATGAATCGGGCGATCACAACCTTTCCATCATTGATCCGCAATACCCTTTGTTTGTGCTTGGCGGCGTAATTGTAGATATGGATTATGCCGAGGGGCCTTTAACTGAAGCGGTTCAGGCTTTTAAACGGCGTCTATTCGGACGGGATGACTTGATATTGCATACCGCAGACATTACCAGGAATCGTAATGGTTTCGAGCAGTTGCAGGACACTGCTTTTCGTCAAAGATTCTATCATGAGTTGAATGACCTGATGCGTAACCTTGAATACATGGTTGTAGCCTGTGTGATCCGCAAGGAAGACCATTTAGCAAGGTACGGTGTGGCAGCACTCGACCCATATTTGATGAGTCTGGATATCCTGGTCGAAAGATTCTGCTTTGAAATTGGGCCTACCACTGATGGAGGAGTAATCGTAGCAGAGCGCCGTGGACCTACTTTGGATGCCCAACTTGAATTGGCTTGGTTGAACCTGAAGGTCCAGGGCACACGGCATATTCAGGCAGTCGATATTGATGACCGCATCAAAGGCCTATCTTTAAGACGCAAGCAAGATAACATCGCTGGACTTCAACTGGCAGACTTAGTGGTTACGCCGATAGGTCGGTATGTTCTCGGAAAGCCAATTAGGGAAGATTTCAGAATTGTCGAGGAAAAGCTGCGGCGCAATCACCAGGGGGACTATGATGGCTTTGGATTGGTCGTACTGCCATGCTAAAAGAAAAGGCCAGCCCCCGCTACGCAGTGGCCAGCCAACTTCTATGCTGAATGTATATCGATTTTACGGGCATGTCAATAATGTTTTTCTCCTGAGGGGTTGCAAGCCTTCATAAAGATTATCGGCTAATCCATGACTGAGTTTAAATGAGTACTATCTACAAATCCGACGTTGAAGTGGCCGCCCTGGGCTGGTTTGAGGGGCTGGGCATGATCTTATTTAAGGGTCGGCATTTATGCCTCGGAAGTCTTAGTCATAAACTGAAAATATTCATTGAGTTGTTTATTTAAGCGTTTCCCCATACCATCAGATCGGATCACCAAGTTGTTTATGGAGCGCGCCACTTACGATGTCAGATGTATTAGTGGCGGGAATACCTTAATAATATGCAAAGAGAATTTTGTTTAGGATAGTGCATGAGCGCCACCGTTGAAGTTCAGCCTTCTGGCAAGACCCTCGTCAAGTGCTTTAATCCCGCCACGGGGGAGCCGTTGCGGGAATTCGTGAAGTGGTGGTACCGATAAAATACTTGTATAGGCCATGAAAATCCTCGGCATCCACCATATCGCCTTCCAGGTGGATGACCTCCGCGCCTGGCTGAAGTACCTGAAGGAGCAGGGAGTAGAGCTCATTGACGAGGGGCCGTGCCTGGGGGCCGGGGGCTGCCTCACCGCTTTCCTCCATCCCCGTTCCATTGCCGGTGTCCTGGTGGAACTATGTCAAAGGACCTGACCCTCCAGGAAAAGCTCAAGCGCCTGCCCCGGTCGCCGGGCGTCTATCTGTTCAAGAATGCCGGGGGCGACATCATCTACATCGGTAAGGCCAAGGTCCTGCGCAACCGGGTGCGGTCCTACTTCTCCCGAAAGGATCCATCCGGGCAGGCCCCTAGCGGCAAAGACGTAAAAACCTGGCGTATGGTGCCGAAGATCGCTGACCTGGACTGGATCGTCCTGGCCAGCGAGACGGAGGCCCTTATCGCCGAACAGGACCTGGTGCGCCACCACCAGCCCCGGTACAAT
>VRUG01000160.1 GCA_019456255.1 Planctomycetota bacterium
TGCATTTTTCAGGAAAATATCGGAGCGTCACCACATTGGAAAGGTATTTCATGGTATTCCACATTATAGTATCCCCCATTTCTTTAATAGGTAAAGGATAGTCAGCCCTAAAGACACCGCTAAAGCGGTGATATAGAGGGGAAGGGTGATTTTTAATTCTTTTTTGACCCCGGAAATGCCGGTAAATGGTGTGGAGCCGGTAAAATTCAGGGCCAGGTATGAGCTTAGAGCAGGGAAGAGCAGCAGTGTAAGAACCAGCAGAATGATATTGTTTATTAAAAAATCGTATTTGAGACCGATGAACAGGACGGAAAAGATCAGTCCGGCCAGCCAACCCTTTACGGCAAAGGACCGGAAGGGAATGAGAGGGAGGAGCAGGGGGGTAAAAAACGCGCCGGCCAGGACAGCCAGGATCCCCATGCTCGCAAACGGCAGGCCGGTTGAAAAGGCATCCCTGAAAAGGATGCCTTCCGGCTGAAGGCCGAATATGATGAAGACGGCCAGAAAATAGTAAAGCATTTTCCTGCCTGCCGGCACAAGTTCCATGGGAGTGAGGACGAGTCTGTCGACGAGGGAAAAACTAATGGTCCTCATTTCCTGAGTTGCGGTTTTTCCTGCCTTTAAATAAGCGGGAATGTCCTTTGCCCTTATTGGGCCGTAGGAAACGGAAAATTTTGTTTCTTTTTTGACCAGATGGGCCTGGATACCGGGGGCGGCGAGCTGAGGCAGGATGATGTCACGGTGTCTCACTACATCGGTAAGCTGTGTCGCTTCAATCCTCCGGACCAACTCCCTGGTGCTGAAAGATCCTTTCCCGGCCGCGCACCAGACATTAATCCCTTTCGTGTCCAGCACGAGGACCCAGGCGGAGAGCCCATTGAGCTCCCGGCGCAGAAGATCGAAGCTCAATTTATAATTGGCCGAAACCAGGACCGGCGATTCCGGCCCGGCATTCCCGACGGCATATATTCCCGGCTCAATCGAATAATTCATTCTGAAAGAGTTGATGAGGCGGCATTTGATTTGTCCCCTGAAATCTTCGTGGTTCCACCGGGTCGATATTCTCTTTACTTCGCCGGCTTGGGTGCTGACTGAGCCGGTTACCCATGCTGCGCCGCCGCCAGGTTTGGTAGTGCAGTCAGCCATTTTTACGCCTCTTTTCTTTTAATAAAGCGCACAAAATTCCTTCACTTTCTCCTTGATCCGGTCTCTTATCTCCCTTACCTTTTCTAATTTTTCATCATGAGTGCCGGCTGCCTTTGCCGGATCGGCAAATGGCCAATGCAGTCTTTTTGCCGGGCCCGGAAAAAAAGGACACTTTTCCTCCGCTTCCTTACTGCACACGGCGATAACAAAATCATACGCTTTTCCCGCCCTGTATAGGTCAAAGACACTCTTCGTATCCTTTTTGGAAAGATCGATTCTTTCTTCTCTCATGACCTCCACCACAAGTTGTCTTCGGCCGCACCGTTAAATTAGCAGATGACCGGCCACTACTTTGTTATGATGCCCTTGCCTTCTTCTCACAGGGGCAGCATTTTTTCAGGTAGACAAAATCGTCTTTATAAATAGGATCATCATTCGGAAGAAAGGCAACGCTTTCAAATAATTTATTGTTTAAAGCTTCTTCTTTCAATCTATACTTCTGAAATTTAGGTTGCGGATGTAATCTGCGATGGGGTATATTGAGGCTTTTTAAGGACAGCGATGATTTCATACACGCAGAGCTCCTAATCCGCTTTAATTAGTAATCTCAGGATGCGGGGTCTTGTATTTTTCAACGGCTTTATTCACAAATGCAAAATAATGCATATGTCCACTCCTGTCAATGATGTAATCCATTTGCGGTAAATCAAGGCCTGGCCAGCTTCCCACAGACACCCATGGAATTCGGGAACTATTTTATACCGATCTCGTGTTCCTATTAGAGAGTGGTTGTGGGCAGCGCTATGGTCAACGAGACACGTTCAATACTGTGAGGTTTCTTCGAGGCGGATGAAACAATTGTCAGTGGCCCCGTTAATTGAAAAAGGATCAACTATCCGAACGGATGGATGGAAGGAAGGGGTATTCCAATACGGCCTTATCCCAATACAAACACAACAAGACTCCGGGGATAAGGGCTTCTCACATTCACAAAATATAGAATTGCATAAGTTTTATTTATGCATTATAAGTAAAGATAACTTTTTTCCTGGAGAAATACGTTAGCAGTATGGCCATAACTATAAAAAGAAAAGAAAACAAGTTCTATCCTTCAGCCAGGAGAGTCATTGCCCGTTTTTTCATGCCTGGTGGTGAGGGACGGGGGCATATTATCATTAAAAGAGTACTGGCCCTATCCGATCAAGAGGTACACGATATCCTGACTCAGGTGCTTCGAAACTTTGCCCGGCGCCACAGAAATATTACCAAGGCCTTTGAAAAAAGTTTCAACAATATTAAACATATTGTTGATGAGCAGAACGGTGATCCCAATTCGCTATCCCTGGAAAGAAGACTCTTAATCGGTTCTTACTTTACCCATGAATACTCTATTGAATCGGCCGCTTTTTTTAATCCATCGATAATTGAAGACCCGAACCAGACCAATCTGGAGGAAGGTCAGAAAAGAATTATCGTAAGTTTCCGGGCCACCGGCGAGGGGCATATTTCTTCGATCGTCTTTAGGCGCGGAATTATCGATCGGGACAATAATTTAATTTTCCATCCCATTAATGACCTGGTGGATGAACCGGAAGTAATAAAACGCTACATCTACAATAAACAGCAATTTATGGAAAAGTTAGAAGAAATGAATATTCGTAAAGACATCGTAGACCTGGTTATGAGCAGAATGGCCGATAAATTTACCTACGGTGAGCT
>VRUG01000161.1 GCA_019456255.1 Planctomycetota bacterium
GCAGAGAGTCGAAAAACTGCTCGATAAATATAAAGTAAAACCGATTGTTGCGGTCATTCCGGATAATAAAGATAAATTTTTAAATATTGATGGGATGGATGAGAAGTTTTGGGATAGGGTTAGAGGCTGGAAAAAGAAGGGCTGGTCTATTGCGCTGCATGGCTATCAGCATCTCTATACCACTCATGATAGAGGTATAGTACCGATAGGTATTAGATCCGAGTTTGCCGGTCTGCCCTTTGAGACTCAGAAAGAGATGATAAGAAAAGCCTGGATTTTAATGCTTAATGAAGACATAAGACCCGAATTATGGGTAGCTCCATCCCATACCTTCGATCATAATACCTTAAAAGCCCTATATTCGGAGACTGATATCAGAATAATAAGCGACGGCATTGCATTAAACATTTTCTATGACGGGACATTCTATTGGATTCCCCAACAACTCTGGCATTTCAGAAGACTTCCGTTTGGAAAATGGACAATCTGCCTGCACCCCAATACCATGGAGGATAAAGATTTTGATCTATTGGAAGAGGCTATTACGCTAAACAGAAAAGCATTTAATTCTCTTCAGAATATAAAATTGATCGAAAGAAGAAAGAACATCATGGATAAGCTATTTGAGCAATTCTTCATTCTCAGATTTAATCAAAAACACAAAACAAGAGCTGAAATCTAACGGAAAAGGGATGATAAAAGTTAAAAAAGATTACTGGGAAGGAAGAAATATTTCTTCCCAAAAAATAAAAAGATATATACCGCTTTGGTTTTATAAATTAAACCGATTCCGGTTTGGCGATGAAGATTTTCTTATCAGACGGCTAATATATTTTAAAAAAAAGATAAAAATATTGGATGTCGCCTGCGGCGGCGGGCAACATGTTTTACCAAGATTTGGGGATGTCTATGGAGTGGATATAAGAGGATTTCCTCGAGAACAGGTAATGGAAAAAGGCTATAAAAACGCTTCAGAATACCTTGACCAAAACGAAAATAAAATAATTCCCTACCAGAATTTAAAATTTGATGTAGTCTGTATGTTGCAGCTAAATGCACATATTCCTATAAAGATTTTCAATGATCTCCTGCATCAGACACGTTTGCTGCTTAAAGAAAACGGCTTACTATTAATTATCGGAGAATTCTACTCAAAAGGCCTGATTCCTAAAATTTTATCATACCTTATACCTGCTGTCCATTAATCAGCAGATCCGATATGATGAGCCCTCCGAGTATTTCTAAACCAGAAGATGCTTTCTTATTTATAATCTAATAAAATATAGATTTACTTGAATTTCTTAAATACCTATAAGCCCCAAAAACTTATTATTGTATTTAAATATCCTAAAAAGTATCTCATTTTTTTCTGTATAATTCTTAAAAAAAGCATTATCATGTATATCGTCCATCATTAAAATAGAATCAGCATTTAGTTTAGACTTTAAAATATTGAAAATATACTTACGGCCACTATATGATTTATCTGAGTCGTAGTGTAAAAAATCTACTTTATCAATTTTTCTCATTATCTCTTGAATATTCCTTTTGTCGCCTTTAATATACAATTTCCAGTTATCTTTTAACTTCTGATCTACAATACATCCAATGTATTTCTCAGGATCTTTTATTCGGAAATATGGAAAATCACTAGAATATAGAAAACCATGTCCGTTTTTTTTAATTGCCGATAGTATTGTTTGTGTTGAAAACCCGGCTGCAACACCTGTCTCTACAATAGTTTTGGGTTTCTTCAAACGGATTAAAAAATATATTAGTGAACAGTAACTTCCTCCTCCTAAATTAACATTTAACGAACTTAATATTGAGTTAGCATGTTTTTTTAGTTTTTTTTCAAACCTTTGAGCCTCATTCCATAAATCAATATTTAAAGATTTTGCAAAAATTAATATATCCTCACAATTCTTTTCACACCAATTGATTATTTCTCTCCTTTTTTTATTTGATCTCATTTCTTTGAATCGGTAAATTCCTTTTCTTAAAATAGTAGGGAAATATTCTTTATTTGCAATATTTAATAACATATCTTTACTAAATCTTTTTCATCACCGGTAAGAGTTAACCATTTTTTCTTAAATCCATTACAATATTATTAAATTCCAATACCAAGCGCCATTCCAGGGGATTAAACTACCCACAAAAACTTAGCAGGCCTGGCAATACCAGCGATACGTAGCGTCTATACCCTCTTTGAGGGTTATCTTTGGCTTCCAGCCAAGCCCGGTAATTTGTGATACGTCCAGCAGTTTTCTTGGCGTACCATCGGGCCTGGATGTATCAAAGCCAATCTGCCCCTTAAAACCAACAATACCACTGATAATTTCCGCCAGACCAGCAATGGTAATGTCTTTGCCCACTCCCACATTAACTATCTCGCCAATGCTTGAGCTGTCTGAAGCCTCCATAAGGAAAAGGCAGGCTTCCGCCAGGTCGTCTACATGAAGGAATTCACGTAAAGGAGTACCCGTACCCCAGAGGATTACTCTATCGAAAAACAATCCATGGCTGCCAAGCTCTGAAACCAGGTCCTGATCAGGCCTGGAATGCCACTCTGAGCCTTTAGACCAGCGGGAGAAATCCTTGCGGATGCCGGCAAAATCATTAAGACTCAAAAGCCTGGCCAGGTGAAATTTGCGAATTAACGCGGCAAGAACATGGGAACCTGCAAGATCGAAGTTATCATTTGGTCCATATATATTGGTAGGCATGAGAGAAAGAAAGCTGGTCCCGTACTGGGTATTGTAATGACGGCAAAGCTTAATAGCGGCTATCTTGGCAACCGCATAGGCTTCATTGGTTGGCTC
>VRUG01000026.1 GCA_019456255.1 Planctomycetota bacterium
GTCAACATGGATAGTTCCATTGTATGCAGTAACTCTGGCTCCGATAGCTAATGAACCAAACATCTTCGCCGCAGCATGGTCATACTTATACCACGTGTTGTCAGCAGGAACAGTGACCTCTCTGGTGTCGGCGCCCATGAAGCCTCTGAAATTGTCATAGAATTCCAGACCAACATCGCAGGTCATCTCGGTTGCACCCGGGTTTCTAAGGTACACAACAATCTGATATGCGTGCCCCTCAGGTGTACCAGCTACGTCCTGAAGTCCGGTGATGCCGTTGTTTAGGTTGACATCGTTGACTTCGCTCAGTGACCAGTAGGCCAGTCCGTCTAACGCATTACCATCAATTACCTGTTTTTCTTCAGTATCCTCGGGATGCGTTGCCGCCTCAGCAGCCCATGTATACCAGAAGTCCGGGGTAGAATTCCCATCTGCATCAATATCTGAAGCACACTCAAAGCTCTCATTTAAGAGCAGGTTGCAAGGATCCGCTGGAATACATGTAGCGGGAAGTGTACTTACCGAAAGGTCATCAAAGTAAGCGGGTCCTGCCACAGCACCGCCATTATTAGCAAATTCGACTTTGATAGCACCAATACCAGAACCAGGAATTACACCGATAGCTTTTCCATATGTCCATGAAGCCTGCGGTCCTATATGGTATTCATTTCGTCCCTGTTCTGTACCGCCAACGATATCAAACCAGGCAAGTACCAATGTACAGTTATTATTGCTACCCTTGGTCATTCCATAACCTTCGAGCTGGAGCAGGTCTCCTGTGTTAACATCATTTATGTCAACCCACTGGTATGCACCTGAACCGCCGCCAGCACTTCTGTTAGCTTGAGCTGAATAGCTTCCGGCGTACACATCGACACTATTTATCGTAGGAACCGGTGCACCGCCCCAATTCCATGTGGACCAACCGGTGTAATCGCCCGTTTCAAAGCCCGGATTGGTCAGGGGGATGGTAGCAGCCTGAGTTGCTCCCGCAAAGGTAAGAATCATTAAAATTAACGTTAATTTCTTCATTTTATTGTCCTCCAATATTACAATCTAAATATATTATTAGCTAACATCTATTAAATACCATCCTTATTAGTACCCATGGCCGTAATCAGGGCAATCCTGAGCGTTACATCTTGTCCAATATAAACCAAGCAACGCAATGTCACGCAAGTCGTTGAGACAGTCACGTGTCAGGTCACCAGCATCGAAATCAAACTGGTCCTGGAACTGAGTCTTTTGACAATCATCAAGAGACGCATAGACAGGGTCTGAGGTAAGTTCAAAGTCGTCATAATAGATTACCGTGTAATCACTAATATTTCCACCAGTTGATGTTATCCTTCTTGTACCAATCGGTGCCTTGGTAAGGCCATTGCTGTCGTTAGTGTACTGTGCCCATGTACCAGTAACAGCCACATCTTTAATTTCTTCGTAGATAAGGTTGTCCCAGTCATAAAACTCGATTTTAATTCTGGCCGATGCAGGTGGAGAAGATGCGAATCCTTTTACCCATGTTTTAAGAGTATAGGCAATGTCTTCGGCTGCGAATCGCTGCTGGAAAACAAATGTTCGTCCATAGCTATAAACATCCAACATAGCGTAATCTTCGCCGCCATGCGCACCAGCTGCGTCACCTTCAATGTAAGAGGCGGTACTCGGTCCCACGGCTATCGCCTCGTATTCAGCCCAGAAGCTCCACGCATTTGGTTCAGGGTAACAGGGGTCTTGCCAATAATTTGGGTCGGAATCGCCAATTTCCAGGCCCGGGTTAGTCAAGTAATTCGCCTGTGCGACACCCGTCATAACCATGGCAATTGCCAAAATTAAAAATAACATACTAAACTTTTTCATTTTCTTGTCCTCCAAAAATAAATATTACAATAATCCTATCAATCTACTTAATCACGAACGCTACAGCTTGTTTTGTAAGAAGATATTATTTAAAAATGAAATGGCTTACTCTATTCCCTCACCTCCTCTCCATATTTCTCTCGCCGTATCCGTACCAGTACCGTTCCATTATTTTCAAACTGTATTTTGTGAGTTGGATTTTTAATTTCCTCACTCCAATTTCTATAAAAATTCCACCGGGTGTTAGAACTTTTACTGAAAACTTTTATATCGTCACCCAAAAGAGACTGCAACACATCACCCAAGATTCACCAATCTCTATATAGTAAATAATAATAAACCTTTCCGGGAAATGGAACGCCATTTTGTGCATTATTTCCGCCATTTTGGGACATGTGCATAGTCCGATATTAATCCTGCTTAGAAAGCCTAAAATCGCATATTTGGAGTGAGTGAAAATCTGACTCAAAATTATTTTTTTTGTTTTTTTGTGATTTTGCCCAAAAAGCTATGATTGACGCCAGAAATGGAATTTATCCTATGCGCGCGGGTTCAAAAATGGTATAATGGGCACTATGGCAAAAAACCGCAAAATAATGCTTATGCTGGAACCTATGGGCGGATATATCCACGGTATTTTGCGTGGCATAAAAAAATATAATAACATGCACGACAACAAATGGTCGTTTTACCGTCATCCAGATGAGCAGCATAGCTTGCTGCCTTATCTTCAAATAAACGAAGCTGACGGAATCATTGGCTTTGTCTCAGAGTTCAAAGAGCCTGGCCATGAGCAAAAACTGATTTCTCTCGGCACACCCACAATTGCCGTTGTTTATGAAGAAAAAATCACGGGCCTTCCCACAATAGTGGTAGACTCCTATGGCATAGGACAAATGGGCGCCGAACATTTGCTTGAGCGTGGATTTCGTCATTTCGCATATTGCGGCTATTCGACCATTCCTTCGTCAGTTGAACGCGGCAGAGGATTTATTGATAGAATTAAAAAAGCGGGTTATGAAACTTTTGCTTACGAGTTGACCAGCCAGCAATGGGACACGGACGAATGCAGTAAGTGGGATTGGCTAAAGACGATGTCCAAGCCTTTTGGATTGATGGCTTATCACGATAACAGCGCGTTATTCGCGATTGAATCGTGTAAGATTTTCGGGTTAGAGATTCCCAATGACGTCGCAATTCTCGGAGTTGACAATGACGAGTTTTTCTGTGACCTTGCAACGCCTCCCCTGTCTAGTATTGAGACCGGTACAGAATTAGCTGGTTATGAAGCTGCAGAGCTTTTGGCAAAATTCATCGCAGGTAAAAAGATGAACAACGAGCAGGTAGTAGTTCGTCCCTTGCGGGTAATAACCCGGCAAACTACCGACATCCTTGCGATTGAAGATGAGCAAATTTCTCAGGCAATTCGCTATATCCGGGAGCATTCGCGACATTTGATACAGGTCAATGATATAGCCCGTAAGGTTGGATTATCGCGCCGGGTTTTATATAACCGTTTTCACGAAGCTATCGGTCATTCGGTTCATGATGAAATAACCCGTGTCCGCACCGAGCAGATAGCGACGTTGCTTATCGGTACCAACATGCCTATAACTAAGATCGCTCTTGATTTAGGTTATTCGGATGCCGACCACATCGCCCGCTATTTTCGGCGTAACAAAGGTATAAGCCCCCTTCAATACAGGAAGTTGTATGGTATAAAATAAGTGGCTCTTTGCTGTTTTTGTTTTAATGAAATTCAATATAGGGTTTGCCGGCTTTGTAAAGTTTGATCCTACTATGGACTTCGTCAACAAGTTGGTTTTTGTCTTCTTCTTTTGCCTTTTGGACAGCTTTTTCTGCATTTTTTATTGCCTGCTCAAATTGTCCATCAGCAGCATAGCTGGCAGCTAACGTGTCCAGCAGTTCTGGCATTTTGAAATTAGTAAGCTGGCAACCTCTCAATGCAAGTTCAATTGCCTCTTTTGGATTTCGAGTATTTACATCCTTGGATGTGGCTAAAACCCATGCAAGAGCGTTTATGGTACCCGCGTTGTCAGGTTTTGTTTTAAGAATATGCCGCAAGTGGTTAACTGCATCTTCATCTTGGCCCAACTCAAGCAGGGTTGAGGCCAAATCAAATCTTATCTTGTGGTTTCCGGGTTCAAGTCTTACTATTTCTTTGTAGTGTTGAGCTACAAGCTCAGACTGCCTCTGTCTTCCGTAGATAGTGGCCAATTTATGATGTACCTTAATATCGTCGGGGTTTTCGTCCAGAATATCATTTAGTTTCATTATCGCATTGTCGCGTGCATCTCTGCGTCTTGTCACCAGTTCCATTTCTTCTTCGATATCCTCGAATCCCGGTCTGGCCTGTCTGACGAAATTGAAATGTTCAATTGCCTGGTTGACGGCACCTCTTCGTACAAGTATTCTTGCTAAGTTGTAATTCGCTTCCACATAATCTGGTTTTATATCGAGTGACTTCCGAAAGACATTTTCTGCCTGTTCGAGTTTATTGAGACAGAAATATCCCAGTCCAAGATTGTTAAGAATCATATGGTCATCCGGGTCAAGTTCCACATATTTCTTTAGATTTTTAACGATGCTTTTGCAATCCCCCTCTTCTTTTGCTATATCTGCAAGGTATCTATATATCATTGGGAAGTCCGGCATCATGCCTATCATTATTTCGCAAAGTTTTTTTGCTTCATTGAGTTTTTTTTGGGCGACATAAGTAAAGGTAAGAGTATTAATACGATGAAACTCGATAAGGTCCTTCGGGTCCGTTTTAGTCTGGTCAAATTCGAAAGATTCATCAAGTTCACCAGTACCAACATATCCCAATGCCTGTAGTCTTGCTATTCTGCTATCATCGGCTAATACTTTTCCCTGATTTTCACCTTTTAAAGTTTGCTGTTCGAGTATTTGTTTTAATTTGTCTTTCATAATTTTTGCGATTTGGGGCTTTTCATTCATCAGGTTTTTTAATTCACCATCATCTTCAATCAGGTCGTATAATTCCGGGCGAGTGGTCTGTATGTATTTATAACGATTGTTAACAATGCCCAACAATGAGGCGGCCTTATATTGTGTCGGCGCAAGCGACTGACAATAGATATAGCGGTCATCTTTTTTTGGCTCGGATTTTCCGAAGTATCCGGACAAATCTTTTCCATGAATATTCGGAGGCATCTTGATATCAAGTAAAGAACAAATTGTTGGGACGACATCGACCAGTCCTACAATTTCCTTGATTCGTTTTGATTCGGTGGTGAATGGGAGCTTAAAAATCATCGGCACCTGGATGACGCTCTGATAGATATAATAGCCATGAGTTATCTCTCCGTGCTCACCTTTCATTTCTCCGTGGTCCCCGACAATGATAATCAGCGTGGAATCATATATTCCCAGCTTTTTCAATTTATCGATGACCTTGCCTATATAATGGTCGGTATAAGCAATTTCACCGGCGTAGGGGTTATTCGGGAATCTGGATTTAAAAGGTTCCGGAGGTTCGTACTCAACGTGTGGGTCATAGTAATGCAGGAAGAGGAAAAAGTTTTCGTCTGCATGGTGGTCGAGCCATTCTATGGCGTGAGCGGTAGTTTCAACCCCTCTTCTCTCATCCATTCCTATGGAGCTGTATGTCTGGTCAAATGTGTCATCATACGTATCGAAGCCCTGTCCCAGGCCTGAATTTCGGTCTATTACAATGGCGCTGATAATTCCTGCTGTGGTAAAGTGATTTTTTTTTAATATTTCCGGCAACGTGACATTTGTTTCAGCGAGAATATAATTAGTATTATCATGTGCGCCATGATATGGCGGTGTAGTTCCGGTGAGCAAAGTGCTGTGAGCGGGCAGTGTCATAGGTGCAGGGGAGATGGTATTTTCAAATAATACGGCTTCTGCTGCAAGGGCATCGATGTTAGGTGTGGTATTTTTTTCATATCCATAGCAACTCAGGAAATCGGCACGGGTTGTATCCATACTGATAATCAGCACTTTTTTAATTTTCGTCTTTGCAATCCTTGAGCATCCGTAGAATCCCAATCCTGCAAGTGTAATCAAGAGTAAAGCTGCAGCGAGACTAATTATTTTTGCTTTTTTTATTTTCATTTTCTATATGTCACTTCGAATTATTAGCTCATATCGATGATTCATGGACAACTGAAAGACCTTTTTTATAAAGTATGAGTCGCTCTGAAATCATGTCGGCAAGTTCACCTTTTTCATTCTCATTAGCCAAGTTAATTGCCTTTTCGGCGGTATTGATGGCTTTGTCAAATTTGCCGTCAGCGGCATAAGCGGCAGCGAGGGTATCGAGTAATTCAGGGGATTTGTAATTTACAAGCTCACATGCTTTTTTCGCGAATTTAACCGCCTCTGGCGGATTCCGTATTTCTTTATTATCCGTAGTGGACAAAATCCATGCAAGAGCGTTCAGGGTATTAACATTCTTTGGTTTCTTTTTCAGAACGTAATAAAAGTGTTCGATTGCTAAATCTGCTTTATTGAATTGCACCAAAACATCCGCGAGATTGACTCTGACTTTTATATGGTCAGGTTTTATTTTAATTATTTCATTGTAGTGTTTTATCGCCAGTTCAAATTTTTCCTGTTCTTCAAAAATCCTTGCGAGCTTGTAATGGGCCATGATAGCTTGGCGAGATGCAGTATCTTTATTTATAGTTGCTTTAAGCTGTTCGATATTTTCGTCGACTTTTAGTTTTTGTTCCAATGCAAGTTTCAGTTCTTTTGTGGTTTTTTCGTCGTCAGGTCTAATCTTGCTTGCGATCTGGAGGTGTTGAATCGCCTCTTCCAATCTACCCATTCGCGCAAGCAGGTATCCCAAATTATAATGAGCTTCGGGGAAATCCGGGCTAAGTTCTATTGACAGTTGATAACTTTCAATCGCCTTTTCCTTTTTTTCCATTTTCGAGTATGCGATTGCCATATTGTTATAGACCCTGTGGTCCGGCGGCGCGAGCTTTATATACTTAGTGAAATACTGTATAGCCAGAGCAAAATCTTCTTTCTGGTAAGCGATATTGGCAAGGAAACGGTATGGCTTTGGTGAACTGGGAAAATCCTGCAATATTTTCTTTGATATTTTTTCGGCTTTTTCAAACTCGCCTCTAGTGATATATACAATAGAAAGGGCGCTCATTTCGTGGTAGCTAATCAAGTCCTTCGGGTCAGCTTTATTTTTATCGACAGTTCGTGACTCGGTGACAATATTTCCTGTCGCGACATAGCCAAGTGCTTCAAGGCGTGCTTTTGTTTTCATGTCGAGAGTAGTCTGGCTCTTATTTTTTGTGGTTTGCTCATCGAGGATTTGGGTGAGTTGGTCCTGCATGATTCTTGCTCGCTGGGTCTGTCTGTTTACAAGATTGTTTGTTTCATGCGGGTCCTTGAGCAGGTCATACAATTCAGGCCTAAGGGTTTGGATATATTTGAAACGGTCGTTAACCACAGCGTATAAGGCATTGGCGTTATATCTTGTTGGGGTAAGGCTTTCACAGTATACGTAGCGTCCTGAGTTTTTTTGAGGTTTGCCCACAATCAGGTCTGTCAGGTCCCTTCCTTGAATGTCAGAAGGCGCATCAATACCAAGCAATGAGTACACGGTTGGCGCGATATCGATAAGTCCTGTTATTGATTTGATTTTCTTTGGTTCGTTTTTAAATGGGAGCTTAAAAATCATGGGCACCTTAACGGCAGCTTGATATATGAAGTAGCTGTGCGTACCTTCCTGGTGTTCTCCCAGCATTTCCCCATGGTCCCCGGCAATAATAATCAGAGTCGAGTCATATATTCCAAGCTGTTTTAGTTTGTCGATGACTTGGCCTATACATTTGTCGGTGTAGGCAATCTCGCCGGCATAGAGGTTGTCAGCATAGTCAGTTTTAAACGGTTCGGGCGGGACATATTCCAGATGGGGGTCGTAATAATGCAGGAAAAGGAAAAACTTTTCATCTGCGTGGTCGTCGAGCCATTGGACGGCATGTTTTGTTGTTTCGGCGCCTCTTCGTTCGTTGATACCGGTAGTTTTTAAAACTTCGTCGAATCGGTCATCGTAAGTATTGAATCCCTGATTAAGACCAAATTTTCTGTCGAGTACAAAAGCACTTATTATCGCGGCGGTGTTATAACCATTTTCTTTCAGCACTTCTGCTAAAGTCAAATTTGATTCGCTCAACACATACTCGGTATTGTCGCGGACGCCATGAGTTAGCGGGGTGGTACCGGTCATTATCGTACTATGGGTCGGCAGGGTCATTGGTGTGGGGGCTATTACATTTTCAAATAAGACGCCCTCTCTGGCGAGGGCATCAATGTTTGGCGTGGTATTTCTTTTGAATCCGTAGCAGCTAAGATAGTCGGCTCGTGTGGTGTCCATAGTAATTAAGACGATACGGTCTATTTTATTTTTGCTTGAGGCATTTCTGTTTGACCGGCCTACTATTAATAGAATCGCCGCGAATATTACTATTGCCGCTAAGACTTTTTTGCTTAAAGAAGATGACTTCATTAGTGAACTTTCGTCGCCTCTAAAGTTTATCTGGTCGATTAAGCTGTTATTCTACAAATATTTGTGTGTATTTTCAAGAGATGTTTCCTCCTGTGGGAATATACGTAAACAGGGGGTTTTTGGGTTGCCCGATTAGAAAAAAAGCCCTTTCGCTACCTGGGGCAAAAGGGCGTATGACAATAGTCGGTCAGTTATCTATTCTGCTCTTAGCCTACGTACTGATACGTTTAAGAACGACGCTTTTTCTTCAAAGGCACTGATTTTGAAAGAATGTAAACAGGCTGAGCAAAAGTAAGTTTCGAAAGACGTAGAATAAAACGTAAAGAATTGAACAATAGTGTCTTTATACTTCTCATCATCATCTTCTCCTCAGAAGACTCTCTCTCAAAAGTCCTCGAATCCTACAAGAGCTAATATAGCTGATTTTGAGATGAATGTCAAGCTTTTATCGGAATGAAAGGCAAAAAAACTTATTTTTAGGCAAAACATGGGGAAATAACATCTTTTTATCCCGCCTACACAGTGACAATAGTTAGTAAAAATACTTAGAAAAAATTGGCATTCGTAAATTCGGCCTGTTATTGTATGATTTATTGCAGTTAAAGGAGTTTTTTATGAGCAAAGTTGCCATCGTCAGGACAAAACCGGAAACCATTTTGCAGGACATTCAACGGCTGATGCAGTTGGGTGGCGTTAAGGATGCTCTGGATTCCGGTGCAGATACCATATTGAAAAATAATCTGTCATGGCATTTGATGTATCCAGCTGCCAATACGACACCGTGGCAGTTGGAAGGTACGATACTTGGACTTCGCAATGAAGGTTTTGAAGAGCTTGTCTGCGTTGAAAATGAGACTGTAGTAACCAGCGCCAAGGCTGGGGAGAGATTAAATAAACAAAAGCTTGTGTGCGATCATTATGATGTTCCGATTAAATATAATTTCAAGTCGGCAGATATGAAGTGGCAAAAGTATGAGCCTAAAGCAGAGATGCTTGTTCTCGATAAGATTTTTCCTGATGGCATTTGCATACCGGATTTTTTTCACGGTAAAAACATTGTGCATCTGCCCACAATTAAATGTCACATTTATACTAATATAACAGGTTCCATGAAGAATGCGTTTGGCGGGCTTCTTAACAACAGGCGTCACTATTGTCACTCGAAGATTCATGAGACTTTAGTTGACCTTCTCGCGATTCAAAAAGAGATACATCCCGGGATATTTACAGTCACAGACGGCACGACTGCGGGCAATGGCGCAGGTCCTCGTACGATGGTTCCGATAACCAAGAATATTCTTTTAGCTTCTGATGACTGTGTCGCGATTGATGCGGTGTCTGCCAAGCTGATGGGCTTTGAACCGATGGAGCATACATTTATCAGGCTTGCGCATGAGCGAGGTCTTGGAGTCGGCAAGTTTGATGAGATAGAACTTGTCGGTGACGTCGACGCTGGCGATGAAAGGTGGGGTTTTAGTACAGGCGACAATGCCGCTTCGTGTGTCGGCAAGCTGTTTTGGTTCGGTCCTATGCGATGGCTTGAGGAGTTGATGTTCCATACTCCGTTGGTGTACATGTTCATCTTCGCATCGGCTGTTTATCACGACAAGATCTGGTATCCTTCCAAGGGTCGCAAAGTCGTCAACGAATGGCTGAAAGAAAGTGATTGGGGCAAATTATTTTCTCAGTATCAACCCGGCAAAGTTTAGAGCTACCCCTAATTTCCCTGATTTTGTCTTATCTCCTCCATGCGTTTCCGCAACTGCTGTAAATTACGCATGGCAAGACCATGTTCAGGGTCCATTTGCAGCACTTTTTTGTACTGCCTGATAGTCAGCAGTATCTTGTTTTGTGCGTAATATACTGTGGCGATATTATAATTGGCATCTATGTTATTCGGGTCTATGGCTATGGCCTTTTGATAGTTTGTCACGGCTTGGGTGAGCTGGCCTTTCAATTGAAGCAATACTCCCAGATTGTAATATAAATCCCCTTTGTTAGGATTCAATTCGATAGCCCTTCGATAATGCGCAATAGCCTTTTCCGGTTCCTGGGTATTTTCGAAAACAACGGCCAGGTTAATATGAATCTCGCTCACATCTTCCTTAAGTTTCAAAGCTCTATTAAGCACTTCTAATGCCTCGTCAAATTCGTCCTGAAGTGACAACACAGCCCCTAAATCGTTGTATGCCATATAGTCGTCATCGACAAGGTCGATATATTTATAGTAATACCTGATAGCGCGATTATATTGGTTTGTTTCGTAAGCAGCCTTTCCCAGGAGCCGATATGCAGGAGGAAAATCAGAGTTAATTTTCAGTATCATATCACATACTATTTTAAGTTGAGAATATTTTTTCGTTATTAAAAGAGTATTTGCACGGCTATAGAGTCTGTGGATTTGAATATATTCCTTAGCATCTGGTTTTGTCTGGTCGAATTCGAAAGAATCGTCAAGCTTACTGTCGGCAACATAGCCAAGTGCCTCAAGGCGTGCCTTACTTTCAGGGTCCAGCATTGTTTCACTTTTCATATCATCCCGGTGATAAGTCTCCAGTATTTTCTTTAAGTCATCCTGCATTATACGAGCACGATTGGTGTGCTTATCTATGATGTTAGTGATTTCGCATGGGTCATTTTCGAGGTCATATAATTCAGGTGTTGAAGTTTGGATGTATTTAAACCGTTTATTTACGAGGCCCAGCAGCGGATTAAGTTCGTACTGTGTCGGCACAAGAGATTCGCAATAGAACGCTCTTTTATCTTCTGATTTTTTTCCTTCCAGAAATTTCAAGAGACTTTTGCCCTGCACTTGCGGAGGTATTTCCATGTCCATGGCTTGCAAAACAGTTGGCATGATATCAATCAGTCCGACGGCATTATCAACTTTAATACCGCTTGGTCCATTGGGCATTTTTATTACTAACGGGACCTTTACTGTGCAATCATATATAAAAAATCCGTGGTTTGACTCGCCATGTTCTCCCAAGCTCTCTCCGTGGTCACTTGTAATAATAATCAAAGTTGAATCGTAGATGCCTAAAGTTTTGAGTTTATCAATGACCTGGCCTACACAATAATCGGTATATGCAATCTCTCCTGCATAAAGGTCATCGGCATATTCGGATTTAAACGGTTCGGGCGGATTGTATTTTAAGTGCGGGTCATAATAATGCAGGAAAAGGAAGAACGGTTTTTTATTATTTTCATCAAGCCACTGGCATGCAAACCTTGTCGCCTCATCCCCTCTTCGTTCGGCATACAAAACCGTTTTTATTTCTTTTTCAAACTTATCGTTATAGTAATCAAATCCCTGCGCCATCCCGAACTGCGAATCAAGGACAAAAGAGCTTACAATTCCAGCAGTTTTGAGTCCTTTTGCTTTTAAGAGTTCTGCAAGAGAGACGGCAGAGTCAGCTAATATATATCTTGCGTTATCATGGATACCGTGATAGGGAGGAATGGTGCCGGTTAACATTGAAGCGTGTGCAGGCCTGGTAAGCGGTACAGGTGAGGTTACATTTTTAAAAAGGACACCTTGTTTTGCTATTGCATCAATATTAGGCGTAGTATTTTTTTTAAATCCATAACAGCTAAGATAATCTGCCCGGCAGGTGTCGAGGCTTATCAGGAGTACTCTTTTAATTTTTTTTGAAGTGGATTTAATTCCGTAAAAAATCAGGGTTGCGATAACAGCTATTATCAATCCTACTATGAAAATACGAAAGATGTTTAGAGTTTTGGTTTTCACTTTTCTCAATATTCCCATCAACAATAATACAACTGTTATGACCTTTTGTTCTAATCAGCGTCTAAAGAGGGTCGATAAGCTTTGCCTTTTTTGTAAAGCTCCAATCGCATATAAATACTATTTGAAAGATTTGTTTTATTGGAGAGGTTTGCAAATTCGCCAGCTCTTTGAGCGGTCTCTATGGCCTTATCGAAATTGCCAACAGCAGCATAAGCAGCCGCTAAAGTATCCAGAAATTCCGGCACCCGATAACCAGTTAGCTCGCATGCTTTTTCGGCAAGCTTAAGTGCCTCAGTGGGATTGTAAGAGTTTTCGTCTTCTGTCGTTGCCAAAATCCACGCGGCAGAATCGAGTACAACAAAAGCTTTAGGCTGAGTGTCTAAAATTTTATAATGCTCTTCAATGGCCGATTCAACGCGGCCTAAATGGAACATCGCAATGGCAACGCTGGTTCTCAGTTCAATAGATTCAGGTTTTGCCTCTAATACTTTTTTGTAGTGATTAAAAGCTAAATCCTTCTTGTTCTGTTGTTGATAAACAACTGCCATGTCATAATTGGCCTGCGCCGAATCAGCGTTTTCTTCCAGGGCTTTGACAGCGGCATTATATTGTTTCTTTCTATCTATCGCCAGTTTAAGTGCATTTTTTATATCCTCATCTAAAGGCATACTCTGTTGGGCTTTTTCAAGTTCACTAATAGCCTCATCGAATTTGCCTATCTGTAGAAACCACATTGCTTTATTGTAATGTGCTCCAACATAATCCGGGTTCGCTTCCAATGCCATGTCGAAATATTCCATTGCCTTTTCATGCTGTCCCATGTGTCCATAAGATAATCCGAGATTATTTAAAATTTTACTGGAATTGGGTTCATGTATTATAAATTTATTAAAATAGCCAATGGCTTGTTGGTAATTTTGATTATCGTATTCTAAAGTTCCCAGATAATAATAAGGTGAAGGTAAATCGGATTTTATTTCGAGCATTTCGATGCAAGTCTTTTTCAATTCTGCGGTTTCTTTTTGGAAGTACAACAAAGCCAAGGCGTTAACCTTCACATGAAGTTCTATAAAATCTTTTGGATCTTTCTTCGTCTGGTCAAATTCAAAAGAGTCGTCAAGTGAACCAGATGTAACATAACCGAGTGCTTCGAGCCGCTCTCTACTTTTGGCATCAAGAGTAACTTTGCTCTGTCCTTCAACTTTAACGGTTTCTTCAAGAATGTGTTTCAACTGGTCCTGCATAATTCTTGCCCGCTGAGGCTGGTCATCTATAAGATTTTCTAATTCACGCGGGTCAGCTTTAAGGTCATAGAGTTCAGGCCTTGTTGTCTGAATATACTTATGACCATCAGAAACTATACCAAGCACAGGATTACACCCATAACGAGTTGCTACAAGTGATTCACAATAATATTCTTTTGCAGGAGATGCCTTTTTTTCTGAAAAATAATGTGACAAGTCTCTGCCTTCTATGTTGGCCGGCATTTTCAAACCCAATATGGAACAAACAGTCGGCGGGATATCCACGATTCCAACATATTCAGGCACTCTTATTTTTTTAGGTCCTCCCGGAACTTTCATAATCAAAGGTACATGCTGGGTGTCCTGATAAACAAAATAACCATGTGAAAGTTCTCCGTGCTCTCCCAGAGCTTCTCCATGGTCAGCGGTAATAATAATCAAAGTTGAATCGTATAGTCCAAGTTTTTTCAGTTTATCAATCACTTTGCTAATACAGTAATCGGTATAGGCAATTTCACCGGCATAAGGATTATCCGGGTAAAAAGTGTTGTAAGGCTCCGGCGCTTCATGAACACCATGTGGATCATAATAATGAAGGAAGAGAAAAAAGTTCTCTTTCTGATGCTTTTCAAGCCAGGCATTTGCCAACTCAGTTGTTTCTTTACCATCGCGTCGGTCGACTTCCGGGCTACCTGGTATTATCTCCACATCATCGATGTAGGTGTCAAATCCCTGATTTATACCAAATTTTGAATTAAGAACAAAGGCGCTGACGATAGCACCGGTAGTAAAACCGTTTTCTTTTAGCACTTCGGCCAGAGTAACATTCGACTCAGCTAACACATATCCTGGATTATCGTGAATACCATGATGCGGCGGTATAGTACCTGTTAACATTGTCGCATGTGACGGCAGTGTAAGACCTACCGGTGAGATAGCATTTTCAAACAGTATGCCCTTCTTAGCAATTTCGTCGATATTAGGCGTAGTCATTCTTGAGTAGCCGTAGCAGCTAAGAAAATCAGCACGGCATGTATCCATACTTATCAGAAGTACATTTTTAACCTTCTTTTCTGAAAGAAACGGAATATCGAAAAGCTGTAACCAATTTGATACCAAAGCAATCACAACCAGCAACACAATTAAAACAAGAACTTTATGGCTTTTCTTTAATTTCATTTCAAACTCCAAAGGCTATTTGGGTCTCAATTTGATGTATCCAGCATTTGAGGGGTAATTTTTTTTGTTTTGTCAAATTATTCTATTGGTTTTTGATTTCGATTTTCAAGCTCTGGTCCAGGTAACTTTTCCCCGCCTTAAATAGTTCAATCCTGTCCTTTATCCCTTCGGCCAGGGCTGTCTTCTTTCTGAAATCAGCTAATTTAGCAGCTTGCTCAGCAGTTTTTATCGCTTTTTTAAAATCACCTGTTGCAGCATATGCAACCGCCAGAGTATCCAAATAATCAACATTCTGATTCTTCGTTATTTCGCATGCCTTTATGGCATATTTTAGTGCCTGGTCTGGATTTCGAATTTCTTTAATCTCCGAGGCAGACTGAAACCATGCTAAGGCATTTAGAGCATATCCGGAATCTTGGTCAAGTTTCAGCATATAGCTGCAGTATTGATAAGCGCGTTTAATTTCTTTCTTTCCGATAAGTTTGTTTACTATCCCTACAGCAGCTTTGTAAGAAAGAGGACTTTCAAGCAGCACCTGAGTAAGTAACTTTTGAGGCATATCATCCATATTTTTTTCAATGTAATACGTACTCAAGTAGAAGTAGCCTTCTATATTTTTCGGATTTAATTCTAATGTTTTCCTGGCGTATTTTATAGCATTATCCAAATCATCCATTTCTTTATAGACTTTTGAAATGTCACTATATCCCTGCGTTTGATTAGGGTCCACTTCAATCGCTTTGAGATAGTACCCAATCGCCTCGTTATACTCCTTATTTGCATATAAGACTTTTGCCATGCCATGATAGCCCTTATATAAATCAGGTCTTTCCGATATCATCCACTGGCATGTCTTTTTAGCCTGATCGTATTCTTTTTCTATAATTAAAACACCAATACTAGAGCTGGCTACATGATAAGTAATAAGGTCTTTCGGGTCTTCCTTGGTCTGGTCGAATTCATACCCTTCCTCTACGGCCCCTCCGACATAGCCAAGACTTTCAAGTCTTTCGAGCGTTTCGGCGTCCAGTTCAACTCTGGCATCTTTGGTGCCTGCCAAGACAGTCTCTTCGATTATTTCCTTTAGTTTCTCCTTCATTAATCGTGCTCTGTGCGGCTCGTCTGCAATAATGTCTAATTCCTGGTACGGGTCCTTTTCAAGGTCATACAGTTCAGGTCTGGTAGTCTGGATATATTTGTATTTATCAGTTGTAATACCAAGTAATGAGTTTGCTTTATACTTTGTCGGTTCCTGACTTTGACTAAAAATATGTCTATCCGGATATGGATTAGAATCACTTTTATAATACGCGGTCAAATCTTTGCCTTGTATAGGCTCTTTTATTTTGATTCCAAGCAGCGAACAGATCGTCGGAACAATGTCAACTATACCCACCCTATTTTCAATTTTCACAGGTTCTTTGAGTCCTGGTATTTTAAATATCAGCGGCACCCATGCTGTCGGGCGATATATAAAAAACCCATGTGTATTTTCTTTGTGCTCTCTAAGGCTTTCACCGTGGTCAGATGTTACGCATATTAGTGTGGAGTCATACAAATCAAGTTCTTTAAGTTTTTCAATTATCTTTCCTATGCAATGGTCGGTATAAGCGATTTCACCGGCATAAGCAGCATAATTGAGTATCTGGGGGGTATCACTCAGTGCCTCTTTGAATTTTGACCCAAACGGTTCCGGAGCATCGTATGCATAATGCGGGTCATAATAATGAACAAAAATAAAGTTCTTTTCGTCCTTGTGTTCTACCAGCCATTCTATTGCATGTGCGGTAGTTTCTTCTGCTCTCCTTTCGTTTATGCCTATTGTATTTCTGAGGTCAGTAAAGTCGTCCTCGTATATATCGAATCCCTGGTCGAGCCCGAAGTTTGACTTAAGAATAAAGGTGCTAACAAAAGCGGCGGTAACGAAACCCTTTTCTTTTAATCTTTCGGCAAGTGTGACGTTTTCTTCAGAAAGCTTATAATATGAATTGTCAAGTACTCCATGATAAGCAGGTATAGTGCCTGTCATCATCGAAGCATGTGCCGGAAGCGTGAAAGGTATGGGAGAAATAGCATTTTCACAAAGAACTCCTTCGCTGGCGAGTGCGTCAATATTGGGCGTTATTTCTACGGGGCTTTTTCCGTAAGCGCTAATAAAATCAGCCCTTGTGGTATCCATGCTTATAATGATAATATTGCGAATCTTTTGGGTGGTAAGATGCCTATAAACAATGAAACCGGCGATTGCGGCAATCACAATAAGAAGAATAAATATGGTGATTTTGGTTTTAGCAGTTTTCATAAATTACCCTTTACCAGCACCTTAACTCTTTTATTAACAGATACTTCGGCAATTACGCCCAATATATTCAACCCATTTTGAAGAAACCGCATTTTCAGGCAGTTTAAAGCTATGAGCGGGCATAGTACCTCAATAAAAAATGCTCTAAGTAGATTCCCCCGGGCATGCCCTGGGCACTTGCCGCAACGGTTCCTTTGGAACCGACCTTACCTCTACTATTCGCAGAGACAAGGATTTTGCATTCATCCACGGGTAAACCCGTGGTTTCCTGTAAGGAATAAAAAAAGCCCCTCGCCATTATAGCGAGAGGCTTTAATATACATCTTTTTCTTACGTCAAAGCAACTAATTATTTGCGACGACGCAGGAACAAACCACCAAGGCCTAACAGAGCGATAGTGATTGGTTCTGGTGTTACGTTATCAACTAGATAACTTGTTCCAGAACCTTCAGCCATTACTACGATTGTGTAATAACTTCCACCTACTGGAGTTGGAGCTGCCATACCAACATTTGTCCATCCGGTACCAAGACCTGTGAAAACCGCTGAAACGATGCTAACAGGTGAGAGCTTGTTAATGCCACCAAACCACTCAACCTTCATGACAAAAGCGCCAACGCCACCAAGGTTCTTAACGTCTGCTGTTGCATAGATAGTGGTACGTGGACCTGTAACATTGTTATGGACAAATCCCATTGATCTGCCCCAGAAACCCATATGAACACCATCTACACTAAGTTCAAGAACTCCACCAGGGTTTCCACCCGTGGTGTTGACTTGTGCGACAAAATCGCCACCAATGCCGCCGCCCCAACCAGATGTACCTGAACCTGAAGCCCAGTTACCCCAATCCCAAAATTCAGTTGTAGGGAGTGGTGCAAAGACATCGTGATCAAATGTTTCGCCACTAGGGCCACCAGGCAGAACAGCCTGAGCAGCGCTTGCTATTACTAGAATAGCCAATAAACTTAACAACTTCTTCATTTTCTTCTCCTCCAAAATTAGAAAGATTAAACAAAACTTCATTTACCCGTGTTTAAGTAACATCTTTGAACCTTTCGCCGTTACTTACACACTCCTTACGGGTGGAGAAGTATGTCACAAGACACTTTCTGCAACACAACAGAAAATATCTTTCTAATATGCCGTTGAAAACCTCCTCCTTAAAGAGGTACATTCGCGTGGCTTTTACTACACCCTTAATATACGCTTTAGCCTAAGAAATGTCAAGGCTTTTTTTTAAATCGCTTATCTTTAATATTAAATTGCTGATTTTCAAAACAATCCTATTGTAACGTCTTTCATATTAAGGAGTTATACAAACAGTTTGAAAACGGCAATATCTAAGTTTTTTCAAAAAAAACCTTGCTCTCTTTTAGGAATCAAGCCGCTTAAAACCTTTTTTCAAGATATCTTCGCCGTCGAACCGCGAGTGATAAGGTCGCATTTTATGCTAATTGTAAATGGAGCTTTGTCTTCAATCTTGCCTTCGAGTCTGTCTATCATCACCTTTGCCGCCCGTTGCCCGATTTCGTGCGGCCTTTGGCGTACCGTTGTCAAAGGCGGACTCATGGTCTTTGCGAATTCCAGGTCTGAAAAACCTATCACAGACAAATCTTCTGGTATCCGCAATCCTAAAGCCGCTGCTGCAGCGTAAACGTTTGCAGCTTCATAATCAGAAATTCCAAATACCGCTGTCGGTCGCGGGTCGTCCCGCAAAAGCTCCTTAGCAACATCAACGCCGTCACTACCATCGGAATCTGCCTGCCAGAGTTTGCATGCAACATCCGAGTTACCCAGTGCCTTTTCGAATCCCTTACGACGTCGCATTGCCCATGCCTGACTTTCCAGGTCCTCGTGATTGCTCAAACAGGCAATGTGTTTGTGTCCTAATCCAATCAAATGCTGGGCGACTAATTTGCCGCCAATCTCTTCATCGGTTTCGACAGCATCTACAACTTTTTTTGCGAAATCTGAGTCTATAACGACGACCTGTATATTCTTCTCAATTAACTCTGAAAAGTTATCATAATATGTTGCAGCGAGTGGAGGCCACAAAATCAACCCATCAACACGACGGTCGATTAGACGATTGATTTGTTCCAATCCCACATCTTTGGGTTGCTTTTCATAGAACGACTCGCGAGTGGCACCGCTCCAAACCGTTACAGGCAAATAATCTTTCTGAGTCAACTCGTTGTGAATACCAAATAGTATATCCGCCCAGTAATAATTAATCGGGGGCATCAAGACGCCGATGGCGCGGGTTTTTCCGGTTTGCATACCATTGACGAGCAGATTACGTCTCCACCCTAATTTTTGAGCCGCATCTAAAACTCTCTGGCGTGTCTGTTGGGGGAATCGCCCTTTGCCGTTACGCAGGATGATTGAAGCCGCTGTAAGCGATACATTCGCCTCTTTAGCTACATCTTTTAACCGTGGTAGTCTTGAGGTTCCCATCGTGCCTCCTGTACTAACAATTATACCTTGCTAAAAACTTTACCAACGCTATTGTAACGGCCAATTCGGCAAAGTAAAGCGTCACTCTATTATATGCCTAAATTGCGTGCTTAACTATTTTACCTACGTGTAATTCTAACATTCGCCGATTTTAAAGTCAAGTATTTTTTACCTTATTTGCATTAAAAAGGCAAATATGGTAGTATTATGGTTTTTATCAAACTACGCCTTGTTTTTACGTGTTTGCTGTTAGGGAAAAATTGTAATGACCAAACGAATTATAACAACTGTAATCATCCTGATTTGTATACTCATACAACTTGCGATTGCAAGTGAAAAGGAGCTGGATATGGCAAAAGCCAAGCAAAATAGTCTCGTTGAAGTAATAGTCACCGCCAAAGACACCAAGGACCGCCTGACAGTTAAAGAACCTGTCACGCTGTCAAAATCCAATGGTTCAGAGTCTCTTGTGACTGTTGAAATCGATGATTCCAAGACATTTCAAACAATTACAGGTTTCGGGGGCGCCTTTACCGAGGCCACCGCTTACACGCTGTCAAGAATGAGTCCGGACAAACGTGCCGAAGCTATCAAGGCGTATTTCGACCCTAAAGAAGGGATTGGCTATACCCTCTGTCGAACACATATTAACAGCTGTGACTTTTCGCTTGGTAATTATGCGTACAATGAAGTAGATGGTGACACCGAGCTTAAACATTTCGACATATCACGTGACAAGCGATGGCTGATACCGCTGATTAAAGACGCAATGGCTGTCGAAGGTGCAAGCTTTAAGCTTTTTTCCTCGCCATGGTCACCGCCTGCATGGATGAAGACGAATGGACAGATGAATCAGGGAGGGAAGTTAAAACCCGAGTACCGCGAGGCATGGGCACTGTACTATGCAAAATATATCAAAGCGTATGCCAAAGAGGGCATAGATATCTGGGGGTTGACTGTTCAAAACGAACCGGCAGCTACGCAAAGATGGGACTCATGCCTCTGGACAGCTGAAGAAGAGGGAGCCTTTGTCAGGGACCACCTCGGACCGACACTGGAAAAGCAGGGCCTCGGCGACACAAAAATCATCATCTGGGACCATAACAAAGATATTATCTTCGAACGAGTAGAACCGATACTATCTGACCCCGAAGCTGCAAAATACGTCTGGGGTGTTGGATTTCACTGGTATAGCGGCGACGAGTTTGACCACCTTGATAAGGTTCACGAGGCGTTTCCGAATACAAATCTTCTCTTTACAGAAGGTTGTCAGGAAGGCGGAGTGCATCTAAACGATTGGAAGATTGGCGAACGTTACGGTCATGATATTCTCGGTGACCTCAACAGCTGGACAGTTGGATGGGTCGACTGGAACATGGTACTTGATGAACGTGGAGGCCCGAACCATGTCGACAATCTTTGCGACGCACCAATCATCGCAGATACCGTCCGCAACGAACTTATTTATGAAAACTCTTATTACTATCTTGGACATTTCAGCAAATACATTCGTCCAGGTGCGGTTCGTATTGCAAGTTCGGTAAATAAGGATAATCTCGAAGTGACAGCGTTTAAGAACACCGACGGCAAAGTGGCGGTAGTGGTTATAAATCGAACACCCGAAGCTGTTGACTTTGACCTTAAAGTCGGTGACGCGGTTGCAAAGACATCGAGCCCGGCGCGTTCTATAATGACACTGCTGTATTAAGAATAAACAATGTCACTTACTCGCTGGCGGGTTTAATTTCGATGTAGTTTAGATTAAGGCCTTCATACTCAACGAAAAGTTTCATCACCTGTTTACCAGCTTTTAGTTCTACGTTTTTCGCAACAAGGTCGGTGTATTTTTGCCAGTCGCCTGTATTTGGAATAGCCATTGTCCCAGTTTTATTTTCACCATCAAATTCGATGTGAATTTTTGCGCCATCCTGCGGCGTAGCTACCCTGCATATAATGTCATATGTTCCGCTTTTGGCGACGTTTACGGTATATTGCAGCCATTCATCGGTGATCATCCATCCGATATCAAAACCACCCTCTTCGCAATCTTGAATATCAACACTAACATCACGGCGGTATGCTCCGCCGGCATTGCCGGTGTCTGTATCGTAATACGATTCGCCTTTGACACTCTTGTCGAAATCTTCGGCTTCTATTTTGCCGGGAATCTGTGCAGGGACACCACTAAAAGGCTCAGGCGGACAGCCAATACCATATTCAATTGAAATACCATCGGCACCGACATAATCCTGGGTATCGATCGCCCTTGCTCTTATTTTGTAGCAGCCGTCAATAGCAGGCCAATTAAAGCTATAGGGAGGCCTGGTGCTTTCGCCAATCAATTCGTCGTTCTTGTAAAACTGCACTTTTTTGAGCTTACCTTCGGGGTCCGAGGCATCAACTTCTACAATGACATCGCCGCTTAGTATTGCTTTGTCGGCGGGGCTTGTTATTTTCACTTGCGGTGGTTTATTATTACCTACAGTTTCATAAACCCGAATCCAATCCACCGCCATTTGCTGAGGCCATGAAATATTTTCATCAACTTCGCGGGCTATGGAAATATTCATTCCAAGATAAAAGGGCTTATCAAAAGGTGCAGGATATAGCCCGCCAGTAGTTGACCAGTCATTTTGAATAGCATAGAGTTTTTCGTCAACATACCATCTCATTTCATAAGGCTGCCATTCCAATGTATAGACGTGAAAGTCTCTGGAGAAATCTGTTCTCTGGTCACTGAAGCTTTTAGCAATGTGGTCGCTGCCGTGACCGTGACTGCCGAAATAAATACCACCGGCAATTTCTTTTGGGTTTTGGCCATTAACGCCGACAACATCAATCTGCCCGCTTGCAGCCCAGACGCCATAATTCAAGTCAACCGGCAGCAGCCATAACTTTGATTGGATGCCCTGACCTTTAGGCATTTTGATTCTTGCTTCTACTTTGCCGTACAAAAAGTCGAACTTGCCATAGCTATTAAGCCGGGCAGATGTATAATTGCTAATATCATATTTTTCTTTGTCGGCCTGTATTATGAGCCGGCCATTTTTGATAAATGAATTTTCTCTGCGGTCGGTATAGTATTGAACCTGCTGAGCAGTGCTAACAACACCCGGATATACTTCATGCTGCCAGTTAGATGCCTTTATTGGCTTTGAGTTGAATTCATCCGACCATACGAGTTTGTAGCTTTTTTGAACACCACACCCGGATAAAAGAAAAAGTGCAAGCAATAATAACAACGCCAATTTTGAAGACTGAAACATCAATTTTCTCCTTTTTTAAGTTTTTTATTAGCAGGATTTAAACATTTTAGTCTACTCAAAAAGTGAGATATAGCAAGACAAATCACGCTAAAACACTGGTCTTATTCGTAGTATGGCTTGCCAAGTTTAAAAAGTTTCAGACGTTTTTTAATTCCTTCTGCCATGTCCTGTTGGTCAGCTGCCTCGGCCAGGTCAATTGCTTTTTGTGCTGTCTGGCGAGCCTTTGCAAAATCACCAGCAGCGGCATAAGCAACTGCTAATGTGTCCATCGCTGCCGAATTTTTAAAATCTAAAAGTTCACATGCACGATAGCCATACTCAACCGCCTTGGCAGGATTATAGTAACTTTCATCCTTATAGACCGCTTTATGCCACGCCAAATTATTAAGGATCTCAGGCTGATCGGACTCGAACTCAATAATTTTTTCCCAGCTCTCAAGAGCCTGCTTGATTTTGCCCTGACTAAAATAAACCTCTGACAGGCTGACAAGTACCGCAGGCTGTCTCGGGTTAAGCGTTAGTGATATTTCGTAATGGTCAACTGCCTGAGTTTTTTTGTCCTGAGCGCGAAACACATCTGCCAATCGATTATGTACTTTGGGTTCGCGTGGATTAAGCTCCATCGCTTTATTTAAATATTTCAAAGCCTCATCCAGTTCGCCCTCGGCCAAAGCTATGTCACCCATATCAAAGTAAGGCCAGAAAAACTTCGGTCTTACCGAAATCAATTCCCTGCAAACAGATTTCGCTATTGCATATTGCCGTTCCTGAATAAGTACCGGTACTCCCGCAAGAAGTACATGAAAAGCAATTAAATTCTTTGGGTCCTCTTTAGTTTGGTCAAACTCGAATTCTTCAGTCACTGCTCCGGTAACATAACCAAGGGCTTCGAGTCGCTGCTTTGCCTCATCGCTTAATTCCATTTTGCTGTCTTTTTTGCTGCTGCTAACTGTTTGTTCTAAAATCTGTTTCAATTTGTCCTGCAATATGCGAGCCTGTTGAGGGTGTTTTCGGATAAGATTAGTGTTTTCATAAGGGTCCTCAACAATGTCATAAAGTTCAGGTCTGGTCGTTTGTATATATTTCCATCGGTCCGTGACAATGCCCAATAAGGAACTGGCACCATATTTAGTCGGATAAAGGCTCTCGCAATATAGATACCTTTGCTGTTTTGAGAGTTTTCTACCGCTAAAGGCCGGTGACAGGTCAATTCCCTGAATATCAGCAGGCACATCAAAACCAAGCAAGCTACAAATAGTCGGCATGATATCAATCAAACCAACCGTTTGAGAAATTCTTCGCCCTTCCCGCTGATTCGGCAACTTAATAATAAGAGGAACTTTGACAGCACTTTGATAAATATAATAGCCGTGAGTTCTTTCGCCATGTTCTTTGAGCATCTCTCCGTGGTCGGCGGTAATTATAATTAAACTCGAATCGTAGAGTTTTAATTCCTTCAGCTTTTTCAAAACCAGCCCGATGCAATAATCGGTATACGCAATTTCACCGGCGTAAGGGTCGTCCTTATATTCAGTAGCAAACGGTTCGGGCGGAATGTATTGCGAGTGAGGGTCGTAGTAATGCAGGAATAAGAAGAAATCTTCATCCTTTTGTTTTTCCAGCCATTTATTGGCACGCTCGGTTGCCTCAAGCCCCCTTCGTTCAAGAAATCCTAAACTGCTTAGTTTCTCTTCGAACTTGTCGTCATAGCTGTCAAAGCCCTGATTCATATCAAACCTTGAATTAAGAATAAAGGTACTGACAATGGCACCGGTAGTGAAACCTTTCTGTTGTAATATCTCAGCGATACTGAGATTTGATTGGCCTACTCTATAGCCGTCATTATCATGGACACCATGATAAGGCGGTATCGTACCGCATAACATAGAAGTATGAGCAGGCAGGGTTTGCGGTATTGGTGAAATTGCATTTTCAAAAAGAAAACCTTCTTTGGCAACAGCATCGATATTCGGTGTGGTATTACAGGGGTAGCCATAACAGCTAAGATGGTCGGCCCGACAAGTATCGATGCTTATGAGGATTACGTTGCGAATTTTTTCGGGTTGTAAAAGCGAACGAACGAAAAAAAAACAAACAGCCGCTACTGCCAGTAATAACAGTGACTTTCTTAAAGTCACGGTGTTCCTCTTTTGCTTTTCACTCATAACTTTGCAAATCCTCAAATAAAACCTTTTGTCAGTATAGGCAAAAAAGGAAGTTACAGCAAGGTAATTTGCAGTATCGGAGGGAGTGTTGCATTTTTTCTAAAGTAGATTCCCCCGAACATGCCAGAGACACTTACCGTAACGGTTCCTTCGTAACCGACCTCATCTCTGTTACCCCCAGAGATGAGGAGTTTGCATTCATCCACGGGTAAACCCGTGGATTCCTGTAAGGAAGAAAAAAGCGAGGCCGCTTATGCAGCCCCGCCTTTAAAAAACGCTAAAGCAAAATATCAGTTGTTGTCACAAGTTTCAACATTATCACCAGATGCGTAAGGCAACGAACCAGTAACATCATCAACACAAAAACCAAACGTTGGCTTTTTTACTTGTGCTGTGGTAATAAGGTCAACAACACCACTGCCATTAGTAGTACCGGAAACCGTTTCACTAAAGTCACCGGTAAATGTCCCTGTCACGTCGGCGCCGGCAACAGGATTGCCGCAGTCGTCATTGATAGTAACTGTGGCTTTGCCTCTCTTATTACCCCGACTGCCCGAAGCAGTTCCAGGAACAATAGATTCGACATGCATTGAAGAAGATGTGCAAGGAGAACCACCACCAGTGACATTATAATAGTTAAGATTAAACTCATCTGTTGCCGAACCAGTATTAACAAATGTCATCTCCTGCGGACCTGCACTCAAATCAGCAGATGCTGACACTGTCACCCAGTTCTGCCATCCGCCTGTTATAGGAACAGAGATATTACCTGTCTTATCGACACCATCAAACTCTATATGGAAATTACCACCAGTAGCATTCGATGCAACTCTAACTTGGACGGTATAAGTGCCGGCTGATGCTACATCAACCTGATAATCCATCCATTCATTCGCCGATATCCAGCCAACGTTGTAACCGCCGCCTGTATCGGTACAGGCTTCCATGTCAACATCTGTGTCTGGTCGGTAGGCTCCGCCATTATTTCCGGCATCAGCATCGTAATAAGCTTCTCCATTGGGACCTAAATCGAAGTCTTCAGCTTCAATCTGACCAGGGATTGCCTGCGGACTGCCATAGAACGGCAGTTGCGGACAACCGCCTCCTACCGTGATGTCTATGGTGCCTTCGGCCTGTCCACCAAGGTCATCAAGTGCCGTTGCCTTAAGTGTGTAACAACCGTCGACAGCACCCCATGAAATACTGTAAGGAGCAGTTGAATCCTCACCTATGAATGTGCTGCCTGCAAAGAACCAGACACGGTCAATCGTTCCATCGGAATCGGAAGCCGAAGCTTCAATGGTGACGTTGCCAGCTGGAAGATTTGCTCCGTTGGATGGGCTTGTAATGCTAACACTCGGGTCGGTATTCGGATGCTGATAGACTCTTACCCAGTCAACAAGCATCTCCTGCGGGAAAATCGTAGAAGCATCGGGTGCTCCGGGCCAGTCTCCGCCAACTGCAATGTTCAGGATAAAGTTGAAACGCTTATCAAAAGGAGCAAACTCATTCCACGCAGCATCATCAACCCACCACCCGCTATTGGTTCTGGTGTAATAGAGATTACCATCAACATACCAGCGAAATTCCGTTGGTTCCCACTCTATTGCATAGGTGTGAAAGGCATCTGAGAAGATAGTGGCGCTTGGACCGCGTCCTTCTCTATAATCTCCGAATGAATTTCTGTTATCAGGCCATACTCCGCCGTAGTGAACGCTGCCCCTGATGTAATTCATTTCATTGACAGCTTCCAAAATATCGATTTCGCCGCTTGCTGCCCAGCCTCCATATGCCCAGTCCGTCGGCATCATCCAGAAGGCAGGCCACATTCCCTTACCATTAGGGATCTTAATTCTTGCTTCCAACCTTCCATAAAGGAAATCCTGCAGGCCATCAGAAGTAAGGCGAGCAGATGTGTAGTTATATTCCTCATACTGTTCTTCTCTGGCAACGATATGCAGATATCCGCCGGAAACGAAAGAATTTTCCGGACGACCGGTATAATACTGCATCTCATTATTGTTACCTGCTCCGCCCCAAACTTGATGCCACCAGTTCTGGCTATTGATACTGCTGCCATCAAATTCATCTGCCCAGACAAGCTGATACACCGCCTGCGCAGTACTTGACATAAACATAACAAACAAAATCATTAAAACTATTTTTCTCATTTTTTTCTCCCTTTCAAAATCAAAAAAAGTTTCTGTCCCCCATGAAAATTTAATTTGAGAAATGCCTAAATCTTTTTTATATAAAACCTCCTTTCCCCTTATTTAGCCAAATAAAATGACATCTCTGTATTAAGTCAAAAATGATTGCTCCAGAACCGCCTTCGACAAAGCAAATTCAATTCTATGAATAACGTATTATTCATAGATGTAAACGCCATTTTGTGTATAATTTACGCCATTTTGGGAGGGTGCCTTGTGTGGGAACTTCTTTAACCTACTTACAGTAAAGGGCTAAGTGTTTTTCTAAAAAAAGGCGAGGCCACCTAAGCAACCCCGCCCTTATCCAATCATATCCCAGGTCAAAACTCAAACCCAAGTTTACTTCTCATTTCCGTAACTATTACGGATTACCGTCACAGCGTCCATCGCCTTCAGGTCCTTCAACTACACCATTGCCGCAGCAGTAACGATTGGAAGGATTGCCTCTGGTTACGCCATCGCAATCGTTCGCACAATTTGTGCAGTCTTCGCCTGCTTCGCAGACACCATCATTGTCACATGCTGATGGAGGACCGCAATCATCGGGACAATTACTGCTGTTCTCGCCCGGGTCACAGGTTCCGTCACCACAGACCGGTCCGGGGCCGCAGTCAATGCCGCAATTAGAACTGTCTTCAGCGCCTTCGCAGATTCCGTCACCACAGCAGTACTGGCTGGCAGGATTGCCGCTCGTCTTGCTGATACAATCATTTGCACAGTTAGTACAGTCCTCACCTGCTTCACAGATACCGTCATTGTCACACACACCACCGCCGCCGCAATCTTCAGAACAATTGTTGGAGTTCTCACCCGGGTCACAGGTGCCGTCACCGCAGTAGCTGGGGGTGGCATAGTCTAAGCCGTAGCCGTATGCGAATAACGGATCGTAAACAGCGTCTCCATTATTGATAGGAACCTGCCCGATATTTAGCGGCCAGCTATGCGGCAGCTTTCCCGTAAAATCATAATCGCCAAACAGCACATCCGCTACTCCATTACCCTCTGTTCCAGGCAGCCATGCAGCAACAAGCGCACTCCAGTCGTTTATATAATCGCTTATCATCAGCGGTCGTCCCGAAACCAATACTACGACTATAGGGATTCCAGCAGCTATCCTGCCAAGGCACCTGGTATCACCAGAACTAAGAGCTAAGGTGCTACTGTAACCGTTACCTTCGGCGTAGGGAGTTTCGCCTATAACTACGATCGCAATATCATGACCTTCTGAACCTCTTCCATCTTTATTAAATGTAACCGACCCACCGCCTGCAGCTACTGCGTCTTGAATTCCCTCGAGAATTGTTGTACCAGGCGTAATGTCACCGTAGCCGCCTTGCCAGGTTATTGTCCAGCCGCCGCACTGAAGACCAATATCATCTGCATTCTTACCTGCTACAAAAATGTTGCTGGCCTTGGAAAGGGGCAGAATGCCATCATTCTTTAGCAGAACAAGAGATTTCTGCACAGCTTCGCGTGCAACCGCTCTATGCTCGGCACTTCCCAGTGCGCCGCTGTTAACAAGTGTTCTATCTGCCAGCGGATTGTCAAATACACCAGACCTGTCTTTGATTCGCAATATTCGCCTTACAGCATCATCTATTCGTGTCATACTAATATCACCGGCGTTTACTGCATTCTTCACGGCTGTTATCCAGTTATTCCAGTTAACAGACGGTTCCATGCACATATCGACACCGGCATTAACCATTAACACTACTTTGTCGTAATAGCTCGCCCCTGAAAGTTCATCTATCGCTTTCCAGTCGGAGATTAGAAACCCGTCAAAGCCAAACTCTGTTTTAAGAACATCGGTTAGCAGATACGTATTCTCATGCATCTTGACGCCATTCCAACTGCTGAAAGACGGCATGATAGTGCCTACATTATTATTTATGGCCTCAAGATACCCTTGCATATGGATATCTCTTAGAGTAGCTTCATCACAAACCGTATCACCCCTGTCCTCACCGCCGGTCGTACCGCCGTCACCGGCAAAGTGCTTGGCACATGATATTATACGTTCGCCGCCCATCGTCAGACCTTGCAGGCCCTTAACATAACTGCCTGCCAGTAAGGTCTGCAACTCGGGATCTTCACCAAAACCTTCATATGTTCTGCCCCATCTTTCGTCTCTTGGCACCATCACACCAGGAGCGAATGTCCATTCCAGTCCGGTGCATCTGACTTCCTTTGCGGTAATTCGCCCAATCTCTTCTACAAGGATAGGGTCGCGAGTAGCACCCAAACCAATATTATGAGGAAAAATTGTTGCACCTATCACATTGCTATGACCGTGAACCGCATCGATGCCATAGATAATGGGAATACCCAAACGAGTAGCTAACGCGGCGTTCTGATAATCATCATGCATATCCGCCCAGCCGGTGGGGGTATTTGAAGCTGGATGAGAACCGCCCCCACTTAAGACCGAACCAAGAAAATAGTTTCGAACATCATCCGCGTCAGCTTTACTTCTTTCTACCTGAGTCATCTGGCCGACCTTCTCATCAAGCGTCATACTGGAAATAAGAGCCTCAATATCAACTGCTGTTGCAGCATTCGCGGTTAAAAATAACACAAAACAAAATAACACTAACTTCTTTAATCCATTCATAATTTTCTCCTTTTTCCTCCCTTCGCTGTATTAAAAATTTACTTCATAAAACAACGAGTACTAATTCAATAATAGGCAGCCTCCTTTCTTTTCAATGTAGGTGTAATCCATCCTTAAATAATCACACAATAATGAATTACAAGTTCCTATGAGCTGACATAAAAGACCCCCGACCAATGCCATTTACACAGCCTGAATGATTCATTTACTGAACTTGTTTTTATAATCTGAAAAGACTCCCGCAAACTATACTGTGAAGTTGATTCAGAACAACTCGCTTCGGTACTACAGTAATCTCTTATTCACAAACGTAAACGCCATTTTGTGCATATTTTCCGCCATTTTGGGGAAAGTGCATAAAATCCATAAAAAAAGCGAGGCCGCCTAAGCAGCCCCGCCTTTATCTAATCATATCCCAGGTCAAAACTATAAATCAAACCTGAGCTTAATAATAAAACTTCTCATTTCCATAACTATTATGGATTACCGTCACAGCGTCCATCGCCTTCAGGTCCTTCAACTACACCATTGCCGCAGCAGTAACGATTGTTTGGATTACCACCGGTTACACTATCACAGTCGCTTGAGCAACCGTTACAGTCTTCACCGGGGTCGCAAACACCGTCATTATTGCATTGCGCGGGCGGATCACAATCATCGGGACAATTGTTGTAATCTTCACCCGGATCACAGGTTCCGTCACCACATACCGGTCCCGAACCGCAATCAATGCCGCAATTAGAACTGTCTTCAGCACCTTCGCAGGTGCCGTCGCCGCAACAGTACTGGCTGTTAGGATTGCCGCTTGTTTTGCTGATACAATCGTTTGCACAGTTGTTACAATCCTCGCCTGCTTCGCAAACACCGTCGTTGTCACATGCACTTTGACAAGCTGGGTCACTGTCACAATCGCCTGTCGGGTCAGTACAGTCAGCAGCACCGTCACAGTCTTCATCTATTCCATCGGTACAGTTAGTCTCTGTAGTCGGTGGAGTTCCGCAGTCAGCCTCACAGTTGCACTGGTCTTCACCTGGATCGCAGGTGCCGTCACCGCAATAAGAGCTGCTGCCACCCGTAAACTGTGTATCAGGCTGTTGCTCAAGCAGCTTTGACTTGTCCCAGTTTGTCTGCCAGATGCTAACTGTTGCATCTGAGACGTCTGGCCAAGTAAATGTCGCAGCAGAACGGCTGGGAATAGCATATGAAAAGGATTGCCCATTCCAGTTAATATCATAAGTTGTCGCACGATTCCTCGCTCCATTGAAAATAATCAGAGCAAGGGAGGTATCAGGATTCCTAAATGCCACTGTTTCAGCGTTATCACTCGCTATGCGATATGCACCAGGCTTTACGAATTTGCTGATATGTCCAAGGGCATAATATTCCGGTTCCTTAATGACTTCGCCGGTTTCCCAGACGATGGTAACTATGCCTTTGCAGTTTTCGCAACCTCCAGCTATTTTGGGGCCGCCATAATTACCCAGGGCAATATTCCATTCGACAACGGTCGTTGCCCAGTTGCGGGTTGCTCCAATAACAAGATTTTGCATCATCCATAGAAAATCATTCTCGAACCTTCCCCCTAATTGGCCTGTACATTCGGTGAAATAAATATCTTTGTCAGGATGAGCGTTATGTACGGTTGTTTGAGCAGAGGCGCTGCCGGCATAACAATGGAAGGCAGAGCCGGAAATGTGCTGTCTTGCATCTGCGTCATCCAAAACAGTTATCGGATAGCCGGGATTGTCCCAATTGTGGTCATAGGTGATAATTTTGGTAGTCCCGAGTTTTGGCCCCATGACTTTGGCAAGTCTGATCTGGTCAGCCTCCGACATTATCATGCCGGGGTAATTTGTAGGACCATATATAGGTTCGTTTTGCATTGAGATCGCATAGATGTCAATCCCTTGCGCAGCATAGGCCTGTATGAACTTAACAAAGTAGTCTGAGTAAGTATTGTATATAGCGTCACTATCAATGAGGCTTCCGCCGTTATATAAACTTTCGTTCGTTTTCATCCATGCAGGAGCACTCCACGGCACAGCTATAATCTTAAGGTCGCTGTTGGCAGCTTTGGCATCCTGAACAGCGGGGACGATATAAGGCAAATCCCTCGATATTGAAAAATTCGCAAGGCTATAGTCGGTTTGGCCTGCCGGCATATCATCGTAGGTGTAGTCTTCCCATCGAAAATCAGAAGTACCCATTGGCTGTCTCAGTATGCTAAGCCCGATACCACTAACAGGGTCAAATAAATCATCAACCAGGGTCTGTATTTGCGTGCTGTTCAAAACTCCTGATTCGTATACCATCCATGCAGCAGAGTCGGTATACGATGCTCCAAACCCATTCATTTGCTGGTATAGCACAGTATCGTCAATGTTTACGCTGGCGCAGAACGCAGTACCCGCGAATGTCATCAGCACCGCTGTTAGAAACATTAACTTCTTCATTTTTTTTCCCTTTCAAAATCAAAAATAAAAGTTTCTGTCCCCCATGAAAATTTAATTTGAGAAATGCCTAAGTCTTTTTTATAGAAAACCTCCTTTCCCCTTACTTAGTCAAAAAAATAACATCTCTGTATCAAGTCAAAAATGATTGCCCAAAGACCGCCTCCGGCAAAGCAATTTCACATCTATGTATAATGTATAATATAATTCATAGATGTAAACGCCATTTTGTGCATACTTTCCGCCACTTTAGGAAAAATGCTTAAAATCCATAAAAAAAGCGAGGCCGCATAAGCAGCCCCGCCTTTATCTGATCATATCCCAGGTCAAAACTTAAACCTGAGTTTACTTCTCATTTCTGTAACTATTACGGATTACCGTCACAGCGTCCATCGCCTTCAGGACCTTCAACTACACCATTGCCACAGCAGTAACGATTGGACGGTTTGCCACCGGTTACGCTATCACAGTCACTGGAGCAGTTATCGCAGTCCTCACCCGGATCACAAACTCCATCATTATTACATGCTGGTGGGGAACCGCAATCTTCTGGACAAGTCTCGCTGTCTTTGTCAGGGACAGCCTAACTAACGATTGCCATCTGGGGATGCAAAGCCATGTATTTTAGTATTACTGCCGCCTGTAAAAGCACGAACAAAGATAATAAAACAATGCCCAATAACAACAACCAACATGGTAAAATCTGAGAGCATTTGCAAGAGGGCCAATACTTATTGGTGCCCTCGGAACTCTCAAGATTCCCTGTAAGTACAACAAGTGTAACAACTAATTTACAAAATGTCAAGAAAAAAACTTTTTTTTTGATGATTTTCAGGGTATTATCGGCCCTTTTTAAAGAAAAGTTTTTTTACATTGTTGACAATATCTCAAAATAGCCGTACCATGAGTTCCCAGTTGAATTTTCCGTTTGCCGGCTAACTTTCGGCAGGTGGGCAGGCTTGCGGACCTTCAGAGTAAAAAACGCAGCCAGAGCATCACCGAACCTCGCCAGATTTGTATGTATCTGGCCAGAAACCTGACAAAGCACAGCCTTGAGGAAATTGGTGGGCATCTGGGTGGAAGAGACCACACAACCGTCATGCACGCCTGTAATAAGATTAATCATGCTAAAAAGGCCGAACCGAAGATGCGGGCCATACTCGGAGAACTGACCAAGCAAATCACTCAAGCTGCTCAAAGCTAAGTAGTGAAGTCAGCATCAAAAAAGGCGTGGCGGCTGTGATAGCCGCCACTTTTTTATTCTCCATACCTCTATAAAATCACGTTACTATCTACACGTTCCTTTTTTACATCTGCCGCTGCAGCATTCACCGTTATCCGTACATGCCGCACCACTTTCCAGGCAATCAGGACAAGCTGGATCGCCGGTACAATCTGAATCATCACAGTCAGTTAAAGTGTCGCAGTCGTTATCTATACCGTCGGTACACAAGCCGGTCTCTGTTGATGGAGGTGTGCCGCAATCTGCCGAGCAGTTGCACTGGTCTTCACCAGGGTCGCATGTTGCGTCTCCACAGAAACTGGCGGTGGACTCAAAACTCCATTGCTGATTATTTGCTACGGAGTAATCCCACTGTTCTACATTTGCACCATTAGATGTTGAACTTCCGGCAACCTGAACAGCTTTACCGCTCTCTCGTGAAACAATACTGTAATAGCCACTACCTACATCTGTAATCTGCCATTGTTGATTGTTATTACCTACATACTCCCACTGCTGAATATTGCCTCCGTTATTCATCGAATGGTCCTGAACATCCAAAGAGCTTCCGCTATGAACAGCAATCACTTTGTAATATCCGGTTCCAAGGTTTGTAACAACAAACTGCTGCTGGGGATTTCCAGAATATTCCCACTGTTGTATATTTGCACCATTACCAGTTGAACCATCCTGAACATCCATTGCCTTGCTGCTGTTTCTGTTTATGATTTTGTAGGTACCATCTGCTGGACCATCGCCACAGGCGCCGCAATCAGCCTCACAGCTGACGCAGTCTTCACCAGGGTCGCATGTTGCGTCACCACAGAAACTGGCAATACAGGCCGGGTCGCTATCACAGTCGCTGTCAGCACAATCGGTGTTGAGGTCGCAGTCGTTATCTATACCGTCGGTACACAAGCCGGTCTCTGTTGATGGAGGTGTGCCGCAATC
>VRUG01000162.1 GCA_019456255.1 Planctomycetota bacterium
AATCACCGATTCCTCATTCTTCCCTGGGTTTTCGTGAAGCATTTGGGCATTACCTTCTGGCACGAATGGCTAAAAGGATTAGCGTAGACTGGGAAAAGAAATACGGTCATGGTATTTGTTTACTGGAGACATTCGTCGAACAAGGTCGATTCAAGGCTACCTGCTATAAGGCCGCCAATTGGGTATGGGTAGGGCAAACAAAAGGACGAACACGAAATGATCGATATAGGAACATTCAGGCGCCTATAAAAGATGTCTTTCTTTAAAGAACTGAAGAAAAAGATAGAATCTTTGACCAGGGATTCCACCAACTCGAACAAACCACCATCCTCGGACGGGCCTAAGAAAAAACGGGGCGCCAAAAAACGCGGTTCTTCAGGCAGAAAACCAGGGAGGACAAAAGGGGCATAAAGGTAAAGCCAGAAAGATCGTAGGGCCCCAGGAGGTCAAAGAAACGGTTGAACACAAGCCGGAAGACTGTGAGAACTGTGGAAAACATCTCACCGAGGAAGATAGCGGTAGGCACCATTCAGAATAGGCTTGAAGATACCTCAGAGATACTGGAACCCGTCTATAATGAACTTGAAGGAGAGCTGGGCAAACAAAGGGTGGTAAATATTGATGAAAGTGGTTTCCCCCATAACAAAACCTTAGCCTGGATTTGGGGATTTATCACCCAAACATTTGCTTTTTTCACGATACAGGCTTCTCGGGGTTCAAGAGTTCTCAAGGCAGTATTGGGAGAGTTTTTCGATGGCATTATCATTTGCGATAGGTATTCAGCCTATATCAAGTATCAGAAAGACCGCATCAAGGGTCTGCTTCAATTCTGTTGGGCGCACATCATAAGAGAGGTCAAGGCGATGAAACATGAGTTTGCTTATGGCTCTGATGAACTGTTTTCTACTGTGTTCCGCCGGTATATCGGTGTAATTTTTCGCCTATTGATCGGGAAAAACTCATCGAGCTGACTCAACCTCTTATCCAAGAAATGAGGAGTTTATTAGAGAGGCAATTCATGCATATCGTCATAACCTGAAATTTGGAGTACAGAAGTAGAAGATCATTTCTGGGCAGAAATCCTATTTGAGAATGGAGTATCGGCACTGATTGAGGCATCAAATAACCACAGGTTACCACAGCCGAGATGGTATGTTATTGGTAGCGAAGGCACACTTCAAGTCGAAGGTGGAGATCCATCATCCTGGAATACTGCATTTATCCGCAAGCAATATGGTGACTTCCCTGAGCTATCAGTAGGCTTCTATGAACAATTTAGGAATGCCGTAATGAAATCGGAACCGCTTCCCGTACTTCCAGAAGAAGTCCTTCGAACTATGCAATTAATAGAAGCTGTACGAGAATCGGATGCTATATGTATATATAGAGGGATAGGGGCCAAGCATCGAGATTTGTCGGGCAGCAACCACTATATTGAGCGGAAGAAAAATATAACTCGTCAGGATCAATCATTTAATTTAACGTGGTCTACAAGTCTGAATGTCAAGTGAATTCCCCAGGTATGTGGTAAACTTCATCCGCCCGCTGATCTCGGGCCGGTAGGTCCTTACAGAGAAAAACATCTGTGATAAATAATTTAAGCAAAGGACCGTTGAGTCAGCGATGAGCGAACGCAGAGCTCTGTTTACAGATTCAGAATCCGGAAAATGAACTTTGATGTCAGGATCGAGCATTATAGCGCCGTCTTCTTGCGTGAAGTACTGCGTTTTCTGAGGTTTCGCTTTGATTTACCTTCATCCCATTCAAATTTAAGTGCTTTGGTATGCAATGATTTATTATTTCCATAAAACATGTTACAATATCATACTTCGGGCGCCATTGTACTTACCAACTCTTTAGGAGAGACCCGGTCAGATAACCATGAAGATAAGGATCAAGATCTTCTTTATTACCGGTGTGGTTTTCTTAAGCCTCGTAATAGTATCCGGCCTCTCTGTCTGGACCATAAACGAAATTTCCCAACTCAAAACTACCGTCACTGACGGAGTAAATCTGATTGCCGATAGCAGAAACATCCACGGCCTCATGAAAGACCTGGTCTTTGATATCTTCACTCCCCAGACTTACAGGCTTCTTAAGGACCTCATTTATACCCCGCGCTTCAACACGACACTCAAGAATTTCAACGAGGCGGTTGAAAAATTTAAAGACTCTTTTACAGCTTTTATGGAATCACCCCGGGTCATGAGCCTGCTAAGGGATGATGAGCTTAAGGATGAATACGATGTGGCGAAAACAATGAGCGGAAAGGCATTCTTAAAAATAGAGGCTTTTAAGAGGAGCCTCGATCAACTTGAAAGGGAAGGTCTCCTGGGCGGGGATAGCGTATATATACATATACAAACCGATCAGGATGAATCTCTCATTAAATTCTTCGATGAGGTGAGGACCACCTCATACTACTTCACTAACAATTTTGAAAGCTTTTTGAGCCATTTTGTCAATTCTCTCCAGGAGGAAAGCGCTATCATACATAGACAGATCCTGGCGGCCTTCTGGGTGTTTACCGCGTGTATCGGTCTCTTCACCGTGGTCCTTTCTCTTACCTTTGCGTACAGAATCGCGGTCAGGATAAAGACAGTCGAGAAGGTAGTCAGGAAAATATCCAGGGGGGATTTCACAGCCCAGTTGAATATCTCTACCAGGGATGAATTCGGCGCCCTCTCGGATAATTTCAACATCTTTATAAAAGATCTAAAGAGTAATGTAGATTCCGTTCTTAATTTGATGCGGGACCTGGGGTATGCTAT
>VRUG01000163.1:0-389 GCA_019456255.1 Planctomycetota bacterium
AAATGTATCGTAAAGGGGTGACTACCGGCTGTAACAGGGGCAATCGTCAACTGACCGACGGAAAAATGGAAATCCGCGGGTCTCTATCCGACACTGAAAAGGAGTTGCTATATGACCCTCAAACCTCTGGCGGTTTACTTCTTTCGGTTCCGGGAGAACAAGCGAAAGAGCTTCTCAGCAGCCTCCACAAAGGGGGAGTCATAAATGCCTCAATCGTAGGTGAGGTAGTGGAAGGACCTCCTGGAATTGAGGTGATTTAATAATGGCGGAATCGGTTTCCTTTGCGGTTTTTTATCCGGATTATTAGGCATAGGCGGCGGTATCGTAATGACTCCTCTGCTTTTGTTTGTTCCTCCACTCCTGGGTTTACCCGCTATTTCGATTAAGAC
>VRUG01000163.1:399-2477 GCA_019456255.1 Planctomycetota bacterium
AGCTGGACTTACAATTATCCAAGGCGCTTTGGGATGTCTTACCGGAGCTCTCTCTCACCGCAAATTTCATTTTCTATCGACCATTGATCCTGACGGCTATACCCGCTACAATCTTGGGTAGTTTGCTGAGTCGAAAAGTTCCGGTACAGGTATTGCGAAGGATCCTGTCGATTATTATTGTGGTTGCAGCAATTCAAATTGGGATTTCCATATTTGCTGAGTAGATTGGTTCATCGATAGATCTCCAGGACAGTACACTCGGCTCACTCATCTGAGCCGGGCAGCAGGGTCTTCACCCTCCCACACTCACCCGAATATGTTGTAATGCCTGACGGCTAACGCTTGAGATGCGGCGAGGTAGGCCAGGTGGGCACTTCGCAGGTTAGCGCGGCGACCGCCGCCTCCCACTCCTTTTGGTTATGCGGCCTACGCGCCCGGAAGGTAATCCCCAGCGCACCAAAATCGGCCGCGCTCGACTCATGCGGCGTACCGCTGAACACGTCTACTCGCGAGGTGATCTCAAACTCGACAAAGCCGGCTGCCACGACCGTGGCTTCGAGCTCTACTTCCAGCAGAGCGCCGGCAATTCATCCCGACCACAGGTCGATGTCCCGTTTATCGCCGTCCGAGACCGCCTTCTGCACCAGGATGTCGCCGATCTGCAGGCGACCCGTAGGCTTGAGCACCCTCTTCATCTCTTTAAGAGGGGCGCTCTTGTCCGGCATCAGGTTGAGCATCCCGTTGGAGATCACCACGTCGGCCCAGCCGTCGGGCACGGGCAGGTCTTCACCGAAGCCCTTTCGGAACTCGACGTTGTCCAGGCCGACCTCGGCTGCTGCAGCGCGCCCTTTCTCTATCATGGCCGCCGTCATATCCACCCCAATCACCCGGCCTTTTGGACTCACCATACGGGCTGCGATCAGGCTATCAAAACCCGCCCCGCAGCCCACATCGACCACATGCTCGCCGGGTTTGATTTCGCCCAGGCTGAAGGGGTTGCCGGTGCCGGCGAAGGATTCCACGGAGGCCTCGGGAATTCCCTCCAGCCAGGCCTCATCGTACCCCAACATTTGAGCCAGCGGGCGACCGATAAAGAAGTGAAAGCCTTTCTCTGGGTCCAACGCTACTTCCTGATACTCTTTTTGAATTGCCTGACGCAGTTCGCTGCGATCCAACAATTTTCCATGTTTTTGTTCACTCATAATACACTCCTAGAAATATCAATAACGGTTTAACGATTAAAACAATATTAGTAATCATTATATCAGCCGAGAGGCATCATAGTCAAGGAAATTGGAAAACTTTTTGAAAAAAGCTGTGTTCGATTATTATCCAGATTATAAGGGAGAATAATAGCGATTTCGCCCAATAAGTGTGGGATACCTGCATTTCTGAAAAATTGAATGACTTGAAATTTTCATTGCAATAACTTGCCATAAATGGTGTTTTATTACCATGAAATTTACAAAGGCATTTCAAATTGTCAGGAATGAAGCAGTGTTTGAATCCAGCCTTTTTCCACCCTATCTACTACCAACTTCAATAGACCACCCGCAAAAGATTTTTAAAAATTCCGGAAAAATTTGGTTATTTGCCAGGACCTCTGAACTTGGTTGCCTCATCTGAATCATTATCATTAACATTTTTGTAGAATTAGACCAGGCATTTCGTAGGCAAATATAAGGAATATCCTGATGAATTAAAAATAAGGAACGTATAAAGTCAGAATTAATGTATATAAAGGGACGAGAACTGCTTACAGAAAAATGGTTTACAAAATATAAATAAAATGATCGAAAGCAAAACGATCAGCATAAAACAAAGCTTCAGAAGTAAATCCATGGAGGGGAAGCTACTCTGGAATATACGAGGCTTTAACCGGTCATACTGGTAGATTCGAAGGTCAGTACGTTTCGGCTACGACCAAAGAGCTATCAGATCTATCAATTTTAATCTCTGGGGAATTTCGATGTATTCTCTCCAAAGACGCTTTTGCCTTATTCTTTTCCAAAGTTTAAAATTTAGAAAAGGATAACTGTGTTTTAGAGCATTCTTGGTGAGTAAATAAGAAATGATGG
>VRUG01000163.1:2487-2763 GCA_019456255.1 Planctomycetota bacterium
TTGATCTGATTACTGGAAAACAAGTCGAACTTGGATTGTTGCAATAGTCAGGAGTGAGTGATCCTTCCCAGCGCTGATTTCATCCGAAACCTAAGTTTTTATAGACAAAGTCCAATAAAATGGGTTTGGGCGCTGGACTTTATTATATTTTTTTGCGCGTTCGGCGCAAAAAATTCAAAGGAATAGCATATTCGCCTTTCATCGTTTAAAACTGAAATCCTTCTCATTTGCCTGACTCCGGAATCGGACTTAAGATTTAAGGCCTCGCATCTATCT
>VRUG01000164.1 GCA_019456255.1 Planctomycetota bacterium
CTGGGTGTTTCCCGGGAATACCAAACCAAGCGGCGGCATTTCCCGATATCCGGTCTCCTGCCCCCGGATTCCACAGTCCCCCTGCCAGGGTTATCGGGTTGAACGCCACCCGGCGTAAATGGGGATCAAAATCCCCTCGGCAAGGGCAAGATCCTTCCCCCTGGCTTGGCATTCCGAATGACCCACAAGGCGGAGTCATGGTATAATCCCAGTTCGACACAATCTCTCCGGCTTCCAGGAAAGGGTTGAAAATTCATCAAAGGAATCACCATCCCATAGCCTCAATATTAGATTAAATAAATTCTATCGACCCCTACTAATTGAAGCATTTATTGTGCTTGTATATCCTTGCTCTTATCTGGTTGCATTATATAAAAATTCCAGATAACAATATCCAGGACTATTAGACGAATTCCATTGAGTCTTTCAGCGGGATAGTCTAATATCCTGATTTTGCTAAGAAATCATTTATTTTCATAAAATGGAATTGGTTTAAATCCATAGCCTATTATTATAGGTTCATAATTATTTTATTTTGCCTTCAAATTCTCTTCAAAAATTGATGGTACATTTATTATAAGAAATTGGGGAAACCAAGCGATTCCCCACCTATTGGGCCAGCGGCGGAAATCCAACCCTCCCCGGATCCCGCATGGGCATACTCGGGATGGATTGCCCCTGGTTGCATATGTAAGAGTGGCCGGCCGGTTTCAAATCACCTCCCGGCTTTATCATGGAGAGACCCAAAGGAGAATTCAGGCAATTAACATGCGGTTATAATTATCCGGAAAAACTCTATCAATTGATATTATTGCTCGACTATAATAATGAGCAAGGTTGAATATGAGTTGAAATCATTGATTGTTTTTCAGCAATAGATATATTTAATTTTAAATGCCTATTCCCATAGCTCCGGTAATTTGCTATGATTGCTTTGTCAGATCAAAAGCTTAACACCAATCATGGAGGATCGGTCATGGCTTATCAAGAATTATCCCTTCTTCAATTCAAGAAAAAGTTTCCAAGCGAGCGGGCCTGCCAAAAAGAGCTCGGAAAAATGCGCTGGCCAAACGGCTTTGTATGCCCTAAATGCAGTCATGCCCGAGCTTATGAGCGCCCCAAGCGCCACCTTTTTGAATGCGCCGGCTGTGGCTATCAGGCCTCTTTGACAGCCGGGACAGTTTTTCATAAGACCCGCACCCCGTTGGTGAAATGGTTTTGGGCGATTTATTTGGTCAGCCAAGACAAAGGCGGCGTGTCAGCCCTGCGATTGGCCAAGCAGCTTGAACTCGGCTACAAAACCGCTTGGGCGATGCTTCACAAAATCCGTAAGGCCATGGGGCAACGGGACAGTCGCTACACGCTTTCCGGCTTTATCGAAATGGATGATGCCTTCTTCGGCGGAGCGAGCAAAGGCAAACGGGGCCGTGGAGCGGCCAATAAATCCACCGTGTTGGTGATGGTTGAATCCAAGGAGGAACATGCTGGTTTTATCGCCATGCAAAAAGTTGATTCGATGGAGCGCTCAATTATCGAAAAAACCGTGAAAGAACGAATAGCGCCTGCCCAAAAGATCCGCACCGATGGGCACAAATCCTATTCCAACCTGAATGAACTGGGACACAGTCACGACGGCGCCCCTGTTCCGTCCAACCAGGCTTCCGAGGAGTTGCCTTGGGTTCATACCGCTATCTCGAATGCCAAGCGATTTATTTTGGGGACTTACCATGGCGTGAGCCATAAACACCTGCAACGTTATCTTGATGAATTCTGTTACCGCTTCAACCGGCGATCCTGGGAAAAACAACTGACTGATCGACTGATGACCGCTTGCGTCAACGCAAATCCTGTGACTTTTGCGGAGTTAAAGGCATAGGCAATTAATTTTAACCGCATAAATTCAATAATTATAGAACAGGCAGTCAATCGAAATATGAAACAATCAAAGAAATTTTCAGAAATTATAGAAAGAATCGAATATCTACGTAACTTGCTGAAGTTGAACAAGAGCAGGTTTTCGGCCGACATTGGGATGAAGCCCCAAACCTATAACAACTTCATTGGGGCTCAGGCCAGCAAACCCAATGTGGAATTGTTATTGGGGATCGTTAACATGTATGGCGCCAACCCAATGTGGATTCTCAACGGCACGGGACCGGTGTTCCTGGATGAGCAAAAGAGGAATGAATACCTCAGCGCTTCTCCCAGATATCAAGGAAGAGGCCCGGGCGCCCTGGCTGGTGTTCACGAGGAAGGCGCGATCCTGTTTCAACCCAGCAATTCCGAGCAGATCGAATCCCTCAAAGGGGAGATCAAGAATATCGAACCTCTTCTTTCCAAGGTGGACAACCAGATTCGCCAAGTGGAAATCAACCATCTACCGGTGGTCGACCGATACATCGCGCTCCTGAAACGCTATTACGAGGTGGACCCCCTCTCGGCCATCGAGGAATTCAGGGAAGTGCTGCAGCGGATCGAACTGCGGATCGGAAAGCGGAAAGAGGAATCCGACAAAAACAAATCCTAGGAAAAAAACGGCTCCTAACGCCGTTTCGATTCGATCTCAATTCATTCCTCAATCCCATCGAATTGCTGCCCCTCCGCTATCTGCAGGGAGGGGGCTTCCCCTGCTACCGTATTACACCACCCGTTCCCGGCAACGAGGGGAGCCCCCCTCCCGCCATGAGATGGGCTGCCCACTAGTGCGTAATGGCAGAACTTCGCGTCAGAAGCTACCGAGCTTT
>VRUG01000165.1 GCA_019456255.1 Planctomycetota bacterium
AGTTCCAGCAATACACAACAGAACAGGTGGATAACTCTCTAATTGAGTGTGGTACATAATTCGGGGTCAGATCATCATATAATCTCCTTTTTGACAACTCAATAGAATACCATAAAAGTCGATTAGACTCTCACTTTATCTGGTACAGTTTTTCCGGAGCAGGTCAATTATTGCTGAAAACTATAAATAAAGCTTCTTTTTTTTAATTTGAAAGGAACAGAAATAAATGTTAAGTATAAATCAAATCTTAAATCTATGTCTGGTCAAACAGGAGTAGAAAATGTACGATGTAGCAATATTAGGGGCAGGGCCTGGCGGTTATGTTGCCGCTTTAAGAGCAGCAATGCGAGGTGCAAAGGTCTGCATTATCGAAGAGAAGTATCTCGGCGGAACATGCCTTAACGTAGGATGCATCCCGACAAAAGCAATGCTGCACGCAAGCGACATTTTCCATCAAACGCTTAATGCAAAAGAGTTCGGTATTAATGTTGCTGCTCCAAAAGTCGACGATGCTGCTTTTATGCAAAGAGTTAGCAAAGTCGTTAAGAACCTTACCAGCGGAGTGAGGTTTTTACTAAAGAAACGCAGCGTAGAAGTCGTAAATGGAAAAGGCAAACTAACCGGTAAAGACACTATCACTGTTAAAACAAAAGACGGCACACAGGAGATAAAAGCCAAATCAATAATCATTGCAACCGGCTCCAGAGCCGCAAAGCCCGCCTTCTTGCCATGGGATAGTGACAGACTAATGACAACCGATGAAGCTACCACCTCGGATTCGCTGCCTAAAAGCATTTTGATATTAGGAGGAGGTGTTATTGGCTGTGAATTCGCGACGGTTTATTCAGAACTCGGCATCGAAACAACACTGGTTGAAATGCTTGATAGTCTTGTTGGAAATCTTGATGCCGACATCTCTAAATCAGTGACTAAGAGCCTAAAGAAACGCGGCGTCAATATTCTGACATCAACAAAATTAGTATCTGTTGAACCACAAGCAGATAAAGTGACCGCCAAACTTGAAGACGGCAGTGAGGTGACAGCGGAAAAAATCTTAGTGGCAATCGGCAGGAAACCAAACATCGAAAATATCGGCATGAAAGAACTAAATATTGAACTCGATAATGGTATTATCAAAGTCGACCAGCGATGCAGAACAAACATAGACAATATCTATGCTATCGGTGACGTTGCAGAAACCATGCAATACGCACATCTGGCCAGTAGAATGGGAATAATCGCTGCCGACAACATAACAGGCAAGGATTCATCTGACGATAGAGATATCGTTCCAACCGGCATATACACTCATCCAGAAGCTGCTTCTGTTGGGCTCTCGGAAATCCAGGCAAAAGAAAAATGCCCTAATGTCAAGATCAGTAAATTTCCATACACTGCAAGTGGCATCGCACAGGCATATGGCAAAACCGAAGGTATGGTAAAGTTAATGGCCGACCCCCAATTAGGAGAAATTCTCGGGGCAGTCGTCATAGGCCAGCATGCTACAGACATTATTCAGGAAATTACCTTAGCAATGAAAAATGAACTTACGGTAGAAGAGATAGCTAACACCATTCACCCGCATCCAACATTCACCGAAGCAGTTGGCGAAGCAGCAGAAGGATGGGAAGGTTTGCCGCTGCACTCAATATAGAGTAAAAGATATAAATGAAATATCTTCTTTGCAAAACCGATCACGAGCTTGTTATACGCGATTGCGGACTGATGCCCTACAATGACACACTTGTTCTGCAGCAGGAACTTCTCAAGCAAAGACAGCAGGACAAGCCAGAAGGATTTTCTACAAAAACTTTTAAAATGCTGGATAAAAACAACATACCTTATATGCTTTCAGGTTCTATCGGCAGTGGGTTCCACGGTCAGCCAAGGGCAACCAACGATGCCGACATACAGCAACTAAAAAAATTGAGATAGTCATTTCTGAAAAATAATGACTCATAATCCACTGGTCGAAGGTTCGAGTCCTTCTGTGCCCATTTTTTTATCCAGAAACTATCTCTCTGACCCTCAGTAGCATCTTCAGCTGGAAAAAGCCCTTGACCATGCAGGTAGATTATTGTAGAATTGTTGGTGTCGTAAGGAAAAAAATGTGCTTTTAAGCCATGTAAAGGGGCTATCGAAGATCTGCCGAATTAATTGTCAGGTAATATTAAAATGGTAAATAGAAGCTTGGACATAAATGTAGAAGGTCGTTTTAACAAAGAGGAGATAAAATATACTTCTGAAAGCGGAAGTGTATATGACCAAAAGAAAAAATATAACAGAAAAGGAATATTAGAGGAAGAGATTTGGGAAAGAAATTTCATAGGTGGAACCATTATTTTAGAAGATGCAGCATATATATCTAATGGAAAAGCTAAAGAAATTGCAGGAGAAATTAAATTAGGAAATAGAGACGTAAGTACATTAATGAGATTAGCTAAAAAAGAAAAATATGTCGGCGATGGAGGAGCGATATTTATGCTCTCCGATGGGGATGTTTATCTCAGTTCTAAAATTCAAAAAATAGAACCTCCTTTTATAGAAGAATATAATATGGCGAATGACTTAGACAATTTTTAAATCTTTGCTAGAGCATTTTAATCTTTTCTGTTCGCATTTAGGCCGTCGTGAGGACGAGGCTGGCAAAGAAGAATACGCAACTGACCTGCTCCCCAAAAACTGTACCAGTTAAAGTGAGAGTATAATCGACTTTTATTGTATACTATTTAGGTATCAGA
>VRUG01000027.1 GCA_019456255.1 Planctomycetota bacterium
ATTATAAGGACTTCATCGGATTTGGAGGCAACAGAGGAATATTCAACCGTTATGCTTATTACCTTGGTACCTTTTAAGCGAGCTTCCGTCAGCCAGTGAGAATCCGGCATCTTTGTCGAGATCCAGTTGATCCCCCAAGCCAAAAGCAGCTTTGAGTTTTCAACCGAAAACAGATCCCAATCGATCGTCTGTTGACCTGTTACCATAGTATGGCCCGGCGGAAGATCGGTATGGAAAGTATAATTGTCGAAACCTCTTGCACCCATCGCTGTTTTTTCATCGGTTCCACGAACGTGTGAATCCAGCAATGCCATCGCATTTGCCAGTCGGTACATGCCAAAAACGCGTGTTATACCCAATAGAGGCATACCGCCCCGGAATTTCATTACCTGTGTCCCGGCGTTACCCATTGTCTCGATTGAATCGGGATCATAAGTACCCTGTTTTTTCAGCAACGCTTTACCCTCTTCGCCGCTGTAAGTTGTGGCGATGTTCGTGTACACCTTAGCAGCTATCTCAAACGCATCATCCCAGGAAAGCCGGAAAAACGGCTCTTTACCACGGTTTAGATACTTAGCAGGCGGTTTGCCATTGGCTTGTCTGGGAAACCCGGCGTCAACCCACTTCTTAAAGCCTTCCCGTATCATCGGGTATTTGATCCTTCGCGGGCCTTGTATTCTGCGAATCAGCGCCAATCCCTTTTGGCACAACCGTGGCTCCCAACGCGATGAGGCCTGATTGCCATAGAGATCTTTGGCTTTCCCGTAGCCATAGCTCGGACCTATTCTTGTGATTACATTATTTTTTACATAAGCCTTGAGCAGGCAGTTATGAGTGTCATTCGGTGCACACAGGAAATGATAGGTTGAATCATGCTTGAATTGATTGCGATATATTTTTTCCCAATCTTTGGCAGGATAGAAATCCAGCGGGTTATCCACGTCTTCAATAAACTTAAGGGCCGCGAAAATGGGCTGAGCTGTTGTTGAAGCCAATCCGCCGGCAGTCATTTGAAGAAAATCACGACGTGTAAAACCTTCCCTATTTTTCTGTTTTAATTCCTCTTTATGCTTTTTCTCCATAGCCATTTGTTCCTTTGAAATACAGCCTGGAGCATCCGGCCAGACTAAATACCAAGTTCCTTTTTTTTACTAATGGGTACCGCCGAAGAACGCTCAAATAGCAGTAAGACCAAATCAATCCTACAAAGATAACATGTTCTACAACAACTGTCAAGAATATATTCACTTTTTTTGGGTTATGCGTGCGATATTATCCTTTGACGCAAACCAGCGGTACTAATTTCGCCACTTTTGCCGACAGCTTAGCTCGGTCAGCGGCATCTACGACAGCACAGACGTCCTTGTACGCACCAGGTGCTTCTTCGGCGATGCCTCGATAGGAAGGGCTTCGAATGAGAATGCCTTTATTGGCCAGTGAATAAACGATGTCGCGTCCATTCCATTGTTTCGTTGCCTGTCGTCTGCTCATTGCTCGGCCTGCACCGTGACATGATGACCCGAAAGCGATCGAAACACTTTCCTTCGTTCCTGCGAGAACATAAGAAGATGTCCCCATCGTTCCGCCTATCAGTACAGGCTGCCCGACATCCTTAAATTCGGCGGGCAGTTTTTCATATCCCGGGCCGAAAGAACGAGTCGCGCCTTTGCGATGAACAAAAAGTTTTTTGCTTTTGCCGTTCACTATATGGGTTTCCTCTTTGCAGGTATTGTGAGAGACGTCATAGAGCAGAAGTAATTCTGCTTTTGGGAACAGGTCGGAAAAAACTTCTCTTAAAAGATGCGTTAGGACCTGTCGATTCGCCAATGCGCAGTTGATGCCGCACCGCATTGCGCCGAGATATTTTTGGCCAAGAGATGAGTTAAGCGGCGCGCATGCAAGTTCCCTGTCGGAAAGTTCAAGGCCGTGACTCGGAGCTGCGGTGACCATTTTCTTGAGGTAATCGGTTCCGATTTGATGCCCCAGACCCCGCGAGCCGCAATGGATGCTGATAACGATTTGGTTTTCTTTTAGGCCGTAGGCGTTTGCGATTTTTTCATCGAAAATTTCGGTTACCTGCTGCAATTCGAGATAGTGATTGCCGGAACCGAGTGTGCCGACTTGCTCAAGCTGGCGTTTTTTGGCATGGTCCGAGACGCATTTCGGTTTTGCTCCGGTAACCTGTCCCTGTTCTTCGGTGTGTTTGAGGTCACGCTCGCTGCCGTACCCGTTTTCCACTGCCCATTTAGCTCCGCCGGTAAGTACGTCATCGATTTGGGACATGGAGAGTTTAAGTTTTCCTCGGCTGCCGACACCAGCGGGAATTTTATGCGCTAATTTTTCGGCGATTTCAGCTTTTTTAGGTTCGACGTCATCGACCGTCAGGCCGGTAGTTAGCAACCGGACGCCGCACGCGATATCAAACCCTACACCACCTGCCGATATGATTCCGCCCTTATCCGGGTCAAACGCGGCAACGCCTCCGATGGGAAAACCGTACCCCCAATGGGCATCCGGCATGACGTAACAGGCATTTACGATACCGGGCAGCGAGGCGACATTCGATGCCTGCTCGCGGACCTTTTCGTCCATGTCTTTCATTAACGCTTCGTCGGCAAAGATAATCGCCGGGACCCGCATCTTCGCGGTAGCATTTATCTGCCACTGATAATCAGATATTTTTTTTAAGGTTTTGATATTCATTGTAAAACCCTTGCCCTATACATCTACGACGCACTGAGCGACCCAGTTTCCATTTTTATCTTTATATACCCGAAGTTCTGAATAGGTAGCCGCTTTTACCTCGACGGCAGGCTCGTGTTTTTCCGGGACTATATCTTCTCCCCACGCCCTTGCCGTCAACTGGTCATGGTCAATTTCAACTTCGAAACGCCCAAAGAGCATGTTACGATTGTCCATTTCATATATGACCTTACTTAGCCAGTCAATAAATAAAATCTCATCATCTTTGCCGTCACAGGAAATCTGAACTTCGTTTTCGAGTTCTATTTTTTGAAGGTCGGTGATGATAGCGGTCATGGCGAGGGCGGCCTGCTCGAAAGCGGCGGCTTTCGTCGGGCCCATACCACGGATACCCATGTCGGCCTTGTGAGCAAAATGCTCCCACTTGTTTTCGCGTTTGTCCGGCATTTTTTAGCCTCTAAACCTGCGATTCAAATAAAAGTGCGATTAGTTTCTCTGGTTCGATTCTAAAGTCCGAACCTTTCCCTTCAAAAAAGCTGTGCCTGGCGATTAAATGTATATTCAAATCCGACCAGCTTTGGCTGTCGCCTGTTTCGATAATTTTCATGGTCGTAACTCTTTTTGCGAATTTAGCAGGATGGGGCCACGGACAAACGATAGAACCTTTTGCCTCGTCGACTTTTGCCAGGCGCTTATCGTCAATTTCAACCCACGTCCCCAGTCCCTTGATAGCTGTATCGGTTATCTGCTGCATTTTTTCAGCGATTTGGCTCGGCGTGACATTGAACCTGGCTACTTGAGCAATATCAGTATCGATGATTTCGCTAAGATTTCTTTTATCAGAACCCAGGAAACCATGCGCAGAGAGTTTCGACTGTCTTAAAATCTCTTCCAGTTTTTGCATTTGCGGGGACTGTTTCATTTTGTCATCCCAAAGCTATTCAAATTTATCAAAGAAAATATTTTTTTCATTCATACCGAGTTTTTTCAGAACTTCTATCGACGCGTCAATCATGCCGGGACTACCGCATAAATAGGCTTCGCATTGGTCAGCATTTTTTAAGTTCCTCTCGACAGCCTGTGTCACAAGTCCGGATTCAGAGTCCCAGCTATCATCTTTGTCAGCTGCTGCGACAACAGGCACGAATTTAAAATCTGCAAGTTGTGATTCAAACTGTTTCATTTCGTCAAGATAGAAAAGGTCATTGACCGTGTTTGCGCCAAAGTAATAAACAGCGTTTCTGTTAATGTTCTCATTTTTCATCTGGTGCAGTAAACAGTTAATCGGCGCCATTCCCGAACCGCCTGCGATAAAGACGATTGGCGCATTGGTCTCACTTAATCTAAAGTCACCATAAGGGCCATTAAGTTTTATTTCGTCACCGACCTTTAGATATTCGAAACAATAGGTTGTGCAAATTCCGCCCGGCATGAGCCGAATAATCAGTTCGATGACGTTTTTTTGCGTCGCGTCGCTTGCGACCGAATATGCGCGGTAGACCTCTTCGCCCGATTTTTCATAAATTGGCGTTAAAAGCTGAATGTACTGACCAGCAATAAAGTCGATGGTATCAGGTTCGAGCAATTGGAACTTGAAAAGTTTCATATCATAGGTCAAATCGGCAATCTCAATGCACTTGCAGGAGTATTCCTTTATATTCAAAAGCTCTTCGGGAATTTCGATTTTGATATCTTCGCGGATCTTTACCTGACATGAAATGCGGACATTGTTTTGCCTTTCGTATTCTTCAAGGTAAGGCTCTTCGGTTGGGAGCAATGTACCGCCGCCTTCGAGAATTTTCAATTTACAGAGCCCGCATGTACCCCTGCCTCCACACGCACTTGGGATAAATATTTTTTCATTAATAAGAACTGAAAGTAATTTCTCACCGCCCTCGACGGTGAATTTTCTGTCATCGTTGATAGTGATTTCGCACGGGCCGTAATTTGCAAAAAAGTATTCGGCTATGTTTAGAAGCCCAGCTAAACAGGCAGCGATGGAGCTTATAATTACTATCGCAATTATTATTGGTAAAATCATCTAATTAATTTCCCTGCAATACGCCTGCAAAACCCGTAAAGGCAAGTGCCATTAGCCCTGCGATAATCAGTGCGATGCCCGGTCCCTGCAAACCCTTCGGAATATGTTCGTTTGCGAGTTTTTGTCTGATGCCCGCCATAGCGATGATGGCTAGGAACCAGCCTATACCGCTTCCCAGGCCATAACCGATTGTTACGATAAGAGAATGATTGCGGATTACCATGAATAACGATGCGCCGAGTATCGCGCAGTTGACCGTTATAAGCGGCAAAAAGATTCCGAGTTTCTGATATAAAAGCGGTGACGTTCTATCGAGGAGCATTTCGACGAACTGCACAAACGCGGCGATTATGATTATGAAAATTATAAAGCGGAAAAATTCCAAAGATAAAGGGACAAGGACGTAATGATAGATGAGCCAGTTGAGTATGCAGGTCGAAGTTAGCACAAAGATTACCGCAAAACCTAACCCGACCGAAGTTTTTACCTCGCGCGAACAGCCCAGAAACGGACACATGCCGAGAAAATAATTTAGCAGAATGTTATTTGTAAAAACTGCTGATATGCAGACGACGAATCCCTGCCAGATTTCAGTGTTAACGTTCATTGGCCTGGCTCCTCATTTTTTGATTGAATGGTTCTAAATATCCATGTCACTATAGCGAGCATGAAAAACGCACCGGGCGGCATTACCATGATTATCCATTTGTCGAAGTATTGGCTGGAAAAGTACGGTGCGGCATAACCTAAAAATGTCCCCATGCCCAAAAGTTCACGTACGGTCGCGATTATAAGTAAGATAAATGAATAGCCGAGTGCGTTGAAAAGCCCGTCTAAGAAAGCTTTGCCGACGGGACTTGTATTGCTGCATGCCTCGCATCTGCCCATGATGATACAGTTGGTAATGATAAGCCCGACATAAGGGCCGAGTTGGCCGCTCATTTGAGGCCAATACGCTTTTAAAATAACGTCAACGATAATTACGTAAAAAGCAATAATCAAAGTTTCGACCATCATCCGGATATTGCGGGGGGTGTAGTTTCTAAGGACCGAAACGGTAGCGGCACTAAATGAAAGCGTAAAAACCAAAGCGACACACATCACCATTGTATTCAAAACCAGATTTGTCACCGCCAGTGTGCTGCAGATGCCAAGCACCTGTTTGAAGATAGGGTTATTGTTCCACAGCCCTTCGGCGGCTAAGGTTTTTAATTCTGGTTGTTTGCTGTTTGGGCTCATATTATTTCCTGATCCCCATTTCAATCTGCCATTTTGTAACAGCATCGTTAATTATTTTTTCAAGCCTTGTGCTAGTTTGGGTTGCGCCGGTGACAGCATGAACCTCGTTTTTTCTTAATATCTCTCCTGCCGGTTTTATTCTCATGGGTTTATCAATTACTGATATGATTTTTCCTTTGAACTGGTCCCTGAAATCAGAAGTCAAGATCTGTGCGCCCAGGCCCGGTGTTTCATTTTGTTCGTAGAAAGCGATACCGATTATTGTTTTTTCGTCAGACTCTATTGAGATAATACCTTTGATTGGCGACCAAAAACCCTGACCCTCGATGGGCAGGGCGTATGCGATTAATTTCCCATTCTCTTTTAAAGTGTAAGCATTTCCAGAGTGGGGGCCTGGCAGATTCACCTTTTCCATAAATTTTTGATGAAGCTCAAGATTGCTCGCATCAGGGGCCCAAAGATTGGGAAGTACCGAAAGAACAGCTTTTTCAAAAGCCAATTGCTTGTTGGCCTGGACTTTTTCGTCGGTGAATCTTGCGAAGCCGATGACTATCGAACTGAAAAAAGCAGTCACGAAAAACATGTAGAAGACGCTATACAGACGTTTTTCTCTAATCATCACAACGCCTCCTTAGTGACATTTTTCGTCTTCCATGCGTTGACCGCATAATCGGTTATAGGAGCGAACATGTTGCCTATCAGGATTGAGAACATCAGACCGCCGTTGAAGATGGAAAAATTTCTGATAATGATTGTGAATACTGCTATCAGAATCCCATAGAAAATTTTTGCAGTTCCTGTCCTTGGCGCGCTGACAGGGTCGGTAGCCATGAAAAACGTGCCGAATAAAAATCCTCCGCCAAGGACAGCCGGCAATGCTCCGGGCACCGGTTCTACGCCGAGCGAATATAAGATTTGATTCAAGGCCGCGTAAGTAATTATTAATGACAGGATGATTTTTCTGCTCGCGGTTTTAGTTATGAAAAGATACAGACCTCCAATTAGAACCGCTATCACCGAAGTGACCCCCATAGTGCCGCTCATTCTGCCGGTGAGTTGAGAAATATATAATGTTTTTCTCTTAATTGTCACGGCCTGGTCCTGAGCGATTTTAAATGGAATTTTGCTGACAGTCTTTTTGTTGTCACCGTCTGCAAATATGATTCTGCCTTTTTTCAGATGCGCCATAGGCGAAGCGCCGGTGACAGCGTTTGCGGTTGGCGCGGTTGTCCACATCTTTAAAGCGCCTAAGGCCCCGTCGGCGGCAGGTGACCAGCTTGAAGTAAGGGCGATGGGAAAGCAGACATAGACAAAACAGCGTCCGGCCAGAGCAGGATTAAAAATATTTCTGCCGAAACCTCCGAAAACCTCTTTGGCGAACATAATAGAGAAAACCATTCCGATAGTCAGGACGTGCAGCGGGACAGATGGAGGCATAATCAAAGCGAATATCGTGCCGCTGACAAAGACCGCTTCGGAAACGGGTTTGTTTCTTTTGCGGGTGAAAATGTATTCGGTAATGAATGCTACGAGTATCGCCCAGAGGACAACAAATAAACTTCGCCAGCCGTAAAAGTAGATGCCGGCAGCGATACAGGGTAAAAGGGCAATGATGACACGGCGGTTGATGGGCTGTCGCTGTAAAAGCTTGAAATTTTTCTGAGCCACTTAAATCCCCCGCATAATTAGCTTTGTTGTCAAACCCATATCGGTATCCATTTAATGAATCGACAAAAACGTATCAAGTAATCAATAAATGATAAGCTAAAACGCGGTTATTACAAGTTTTTTTGGTTTTGCGTTCGCTGGTTATCCCTTTACGCCGGTAAGCGAGATTCCCTCGATGAAGTATCTCTGAGCGATAAAGTAAAGGACAAGCACCGGCAATACCACAAGGGTCGCCGCTGCCATGAGGTAATTCCACTGCGAGCCGCCTTGCTGACTTTGATAGAACTGCAGGCCAAGTGACAGTGTAAAGGTTTCCTGGCGGGTCAGATAAATCAGCGGCGCTAAAAAATCGTTCCATGAGTAGATGAACTGAAACAGTGCGACGACAAGAAGGACCGGTTTCGATAGCGGCAGAATGATTCTTACGAGGATGCCGAATTCCGAGCAGCCGTCAATACGGGCAGCTTCGGAAAGTTCCATCGGAATGGTCATGAAGAACTGGCGGAGCAGGAAAATATTGAACGCGCTTGCGAAAAATGTCGGTGCCCATAGCGGTTTCAATGAGCCTACCCAACCGATTTTTGAAAATAGAACGAACAGCGGTACCATTAAAACCGGAAATGGAATCATCATTGTTGCCAGAACGCATTTAAAAGTAAACTCTCGGCCTTTCCATTGCAGACGCGAAAACGCATAAGCCACCAGCGTCGATGATATCAGCGTTCCGATGACTGACAAAACGCAAACTATGACCGTATTCATTGTGTATGTCCAGAACGGGATGATGTTAATTGCGGTTTTGAAATTCGACCAGAGTAGTTTTTTAGGAAACCATAAAGGCGGTGATTGCAGAACTTCAGGCAGAGTTTTCAATGCCGTGACAACCATCCAGTACAAAGGAAACATAAACGCAATTGCGCCTATTATCAGCAACGCATGCACGACAATGCTTTGAAGCAGATTGCCTTTTTTCATCGATTTTTTATTTGCCGGCATAATAAACTTTCTTTGAAGCAATTTTGGTAGTCACCATGGTCAATGTGAAAATAATAAGGAACAATATAATTGCCATCGCAGATGCGTATCCCATTCTAAGGAACCTAAAGGCGTTGTCGAACAGGTACAACGCATAGTAGTAAGTGCTTCTGGCCGGGCCTCCTTCGGTTATTATATAGGGAATGACGAAGACCTGCAGTGACGCGATGATGGTCATTACCAGATTGAAATAGATGACCGGCGAAATCATCGGGAGGGTGACATGCCTTACCTTGCCGAAAAATCCGGCACCGTCAATCTCAGCCGATTCATATAAGCTCTTGGGGACATCCTGCAAAGCGGCCAGGTATATAACTATCGAGCCGCCAACGGCCCAGATACCTGTCATTACCATCGCTGGTGTCGCCCATGCCGTCGAGCCGAGCCAGTTCGGCGCGGGGATGTGGAGCAGTCTTAGAATGTGGTTCAATATCCCATGTTCGCCATGCAGTACCCACTTCCAGAGTACGCCCAGTGCAGCCATGGGGATAAGCGACGGCAAAAAGTAAATAACTCTGAACATGCCGCGGCCGAATATTTTTTGGTTTAGAAGTATCGCGAAGAAAAGCGACACGATAAGGCTAAGCGGGATTGCCAGCGCCGCGTAGATGCCCGTGACAATTAGCGAATGAAGGAACACTTCGTCTGTGAGAAGTGAACGGTAGTTATCGAGGCCGACAAATCCAGGCGGTCGCAAAATGTCGTAATAGCAAAAGCTGTAATAAACGCTCGAGGCAATAGGGTATAGCTGGAACACGATAAAACCGATTATCCACGGCGAGAGAAACGCCAGCACTTTTAGAATGTGTTTTTGTTTGTTAGTCATCTATTGTTTTTCTATCGCCTTTTTAATGCGTTTATATTCATCCCATTTATCTTCGAGCCTTTCCTGAGCATGGTCCAGTACCTCTCTGGCCGTCATCTTCTGGAGCCAAACCGCCTGCAGGGCGTTGCTTATTTCTCCGTCCATCTCTGTCCAAATCGGTATCCACGGAACAGAGAAAATATTTTCCGATTGGGCCAGACGTACGAATTCTTTTATATGCGGGTTCGGGTGGTCGGTATAATCAATATCGTTGGCGAGTTTTAGCGGAATAAATTTTGTATGTTTCAATGCCAGGTATTGCAGGTTCTCAGGTTTCTGGATAAAGCCGAGGAATTTCGCAGCTTCAATCCTGTGTTTCGCGCCCTTTGGTATGACGAGCAGATTGCATTCTGCCATCACAGAATCTTTCAGCCTGCCGCCTTCGGAAGGAAACGATGTTATCGCCCAGTCCATGTCGGGGTTGTATTTGTCTATGAAGTTGCTTAGCCAGACGCCTTGAAATACCATGCCGAGCCGCTCAGCGAAGAATGGGTTTTCCGCTGAGTCGAAGTTTGGCGATGTGAATCCGCCGGTAAAATTTTGTAATTGCCGTGAGCCGTATTTTTTCGCGTAAGATTCGATCCATTCAAATGCTCTGATGTTCTCGGGACAGTTTGCGGTGATGTTCTCGCCGTCGAACCATTTGCCGCCGAAGAAATATACCCATGCGTAGTTCCACCAGCCCGGAGAAGTCTGTATAAAGCCCAGGCGGTCATAGTTGAGTTCATCACGTTTTACCATCATCTTCTCGGCCATCGCGTCGAGCTCTTCGATAGTTTGCGGTGGGTTTTCCGGGTCCAGCCCGACACTGCGAAGGATATCCTTATTATAGTGCAATGCCAGAACCGCCGGAGTCGAAGGCAATGCGTATTGCGTGCCGTTATAATTGCCGAGTTGCCAGTAGATGTCTATGTAGTCCTCTTTTTTAACGCCGATGATGTCCATCAATGGGTCAAGCGGTTCGAGTGCGTTTTTGTCTGCGAACTGGGGGATAAAGCCCGGCATCAGCCCTGCGATATCTGGCGGGACCCCGCCGGCAGTGGAAATGAGGATTTTGCGGTCGATTTGGCTGATACTCAGCATCTTGACGTAAATTTCGTCCTGGGAGCGGTTGAATTTATCTACTAAATCCTTCATAGCCTGATACTCGAACCCGGTCCAAAGCTCCCAGTATTCGATTTGTATGCGGCCTTTTCTTAAAGGGTCCTGCTCTTTGCAGCCGCTGACGAAAAATAATACGAACAAAAACGCAATAATTGCGGTAAAAACCAATGAAAGCAGGGATTTTGAGTAAAAAGTTTTCATAATATATAAAAAATAGAAAGTTTCGCTTGAAAGATTTTAAAATTTCATTAACATTTAGACAATCAAACAAGCATTTTAGGGGGCGAAACTGATTTAGTCAATATTGGGGGGCATAAAAATGTCAAATTCAGCTAAGAAGCGGAAAACGTCAACTTCTGCAAAGAAAAAGCGAAGTACCGCAAAACAGACGAGAGTTAAGGAAAGTTTAAATTGTCTTTTGGAGCTTCATAAGCTTCAGGGGGTGCTTTTGGAACAGCTTGGAAAAGAATTTTAGCGATTTTCGTTTTTTTTGAACATTCATGGAGGCTTGTTGTTCTTAAAGTTATTAGCCGAGGTGGGAGTCGAACCCACACGCCCTAACGGGCAGGGGATTTTAAGTCCCCAGCGTCTGCCATTCCGCCACTCGGCCAGCGACTAATAGATTAGTCATTTTTTCTAATATTGCAAACCCTTTTGTAAAAACCTTAAGCTCAGTTATCAGAAGTAGATTCCCACGCCCATGCTCGTGGCACTTACCGCAACGGTTCCTTTGAAACCGACCGTACCTCTACTATTCGCAGAGACAAGGATTTTGCATTCATCCACGGGTAAACTCGTGGTTTCCTGTAAGGAAGAAATAAAAAAAGCCCGGATTGACCGGGCTTTTGGATTGGCTAATTAACTGTAATTTACTTTAGTCCAGCAGCTTTGCGGAGCTTATTTACCATGTCAGTTTTTTCCCATGTAAATGATGCTTCTTTCCTGCCGAAGTGACCTCCGTGAGAAGTAGCCGAGAAAATAGGACGGGTAAGCTTAAGATGGCTAATCATCTTGCTTGGTGTTAGCGGGAAGAGTTTTCTGACGATTTTACTTAGCTTTTCCTCACTGATCTTAGCGGTGCCCTCGGTGTCAATCAATACTGAGATAGGTTCAGCCAGTCCGATAGCATATGACAACTGAATCTCACATGCGTCAGCCAATTTCGCAGCTACAATATTCTTGGCGATGTACCTTGCCATATAGCTTGCGGTACGGTCGACCTTTGAAGGGTCCTTACCGCTAAATGCTCCGCCGCCGTGACTTCCACGACCGCCGTAAGTATCAACAATAATTTTCCTGCCTGTCAAACCGCAATCTCCATGCGGGCCGCCAACGACAAATCTGCCTGTCGGGTTGACGTGGAAGATAATGTCTTTGTCGACAAGTTTTTTGGGAAGTACCGGCAGAATTACATGTTTAATAATTTCTCTTGTCAATTTAGCGTGTGATATTGTCTCATCGTGCTGAGTTGAAACAACAACAGTGTGAATTCTTTTTGGTTTCTGGTTATGATATTCAACCGTGACCTGACTTTTGCCGTCTGGTCTAAGCCATGGAAGTTTCTTGTTTTGGCGTGTCTTTTCAAGCCTTGTAGTAAGAAGATGTGCAAGGTGGATCGGCATCGGCATAAGTGTGGAGGTTTCTCTGCATGCAAAGCCAAACATCAATCCCTGGTCGCCGGCGCCTTGTTCCTTGTGCAGGCCTTTTCCTGTGGTAACGCCCTGTGAAATATCAGGGCTCTGCTTGTCAAGGTTCACCATGACAGCACAATTTTTATAGTCAAAACCCATAGCAGGGTCGGTATACCCAATTTTCTTGATTGTATCGCGAACTACCTGGGGGATGTCAACAATAGCTTTTGTGGTGATTTCGCCTGCGATAATTGCCACGCCTGTAGTTACCATTGTTTCGCATGCGACTCTGCTTTTCGGGTCCTGTGCGAGCATCGCATCGAGTATCGCGTCTGATATGCAGTCAGAGACCTTATCGGGATGCCCCATAGTGACAGATTCGCTCGTAAAGAGGTATTTCTCAGCGGCATTACAATGATGAGTGCTGTGAATAGGTTTCTTTGCCATCTATTATTACCCTTAAATTAAGTGATATTTTTTGTAAGACCATCCCAGTCAAGTAAAACTGCATATTTTAAAAATTTGTGTTCGCTTGTCAAGTAAAAACCCTGCCTGGCCTTGAGTTCGTATCCGTTGTGAAATTTTTATTTTTCCGAGCTGTCGTTTAGTCTCCAGTCGTATTTTATGAATGCAACTTCATAGTTTTCGAGTTCAAGGTAGTTTGCGTTTCTTCGGGATACGTATTTGGAAACAAAATTTAACACTGCTCGCTGGTTTGTTTCATAGTTTTTAAATTTCTTGTTAGTATTGTATTTGCTTACAAAATATTTGCCGTGCCAGCTTGCCTGAAAAATAGCAGAAAGAGCAACAACACTTTTGTTTCGTTGGATACGAAACCCTTTTTCGCTCGACAGGAAGTTTCTAACCTGCTCGTCAAGCTGCTTGTCAAGTTCGTTGCCGCTATAAGGTTTGTTCCGCGGGATAGGACTCGACAAACTTGCATGTGTTATCGCCAATAATGCACGCGGTTCATCGAACTGGTCACGCAAAAATCTTTTCTCTATTTCTTCAAGTGTAAATTCCTCATCCATGACGATAAATTTTTGTTTTTTTATACCGCCGATATTTCTGTCGACATGTCTGATGCTTGTTGGTGGCCAAAGTACCCGCATAAATCTTGAAGATTCGATGGGATAATTTTTAGTGATTACGTTTAGCATTTGGATATTATACGCGTTTATCCAGAGCGCGATTTTGTCTTCTTTGGACCACGACTGATATGTCTTTGGGTCGAGCTTGGCAAGATGGTCCAACAAATTCTTTATCTCAGGACGCTTTCGGCGAAGCTTTGCGTAATCGACCATTCCATTGTCATTGACGTATTTTTTCAGCAGGACAGCATATTTATCATAATAATCCGGAAGTGTTTTCGTCTTTTTGGGTTCTGTTGGTGTTACAATTTCGGGTACTTGTGTTATTGCAGCCTCAGGTTCTGCCGGCTGAGTAATCAATGGTTGTTTTTCTTCGCTCTTGACGGGCTTGGCAGTTTCTTCCTGACAGCCGCAAAGCAGGAGCATTGCGATTGATATAGCTGTAAACACGGTTACGTACTTGGCCATCTTAATTATCTTCCTAAATCGTATATACCTGATAAACCAGCATCGATGATGCCTCTACGAAGAACTAAACAGAGATATACTAATTATTTTTGTCATATTTTAAAGAAAAAACTTAATTTTAGCAATAGTAACTGCTTCAAATGCTTACTGCCAGACAAATAGCTTGACACAAAGGGGTTATAAAGTTACTCTTTAGGGGTATAAAACGCAGATTTAAGCATTTTAAAGTTTTTTGAGGGTGCCTAAAACATGAAAAAGGGTTTTGTTTGTCTTGCCGCATTGACGGCAATTCTGATTTTAACGGTTATAACTGATGTCTATGCCGTCGACACATGGGAAATAGACAAGGTTCGCAGCAAGGGGGTTCTAAACAGTGGTGATTTTGAAGTGATAGACGAATATATCTCTGAATCTGTCAGAGAATTGGTTGAAACGCGCGACCTGACCTCAACGGCAAAGATTTGCACCCTTATACTTTCGCGATCGGTAACAAACCAGGAAAGTGCCAGCGCCCAATACAACGAACAGTTTATAGAATCTGCTAATAAACACATTGCTGCGGGATTTGAATTGACCGACGAACTCGAATCGCAAAAGAGACAGTTAAGCGCGAATGTTAATCTTCTGATTCTGATAGACGGCCTGAAGGAACCTCGGCTTGTAGATTTGGCGATAGCAAAATTAGATGATGACAGTATGGTGATTCGATACTGGGCGGTGCATGCGGTTACAAATGCGGGTATTACTGCCAAACTAAATTCCTCAGATGACAGACTGGCATCTGAAATTGCCGGTAAGTTATTACAGCTCGTCGATAGCAGCAGCAATGAGATACTGAGTTTGATGGCTGAATTTGCCGCTGGCATTAATGTAAGACAAGGTCAGCAGCTTCTGGTTAAAATAGCGGATATGCGAATAAAAAAATACGAATACTGGGATGTCGATTATGAACGCCTCGACAGTGTTATTTTGAAAGCATTGTGCGATAAATTGGCCTCTTCAAGAAGCACCTCGGACCTTGCAAAAAGTTTCGCTCAGCTTTATTCATATACAATACAGAGATATATAAAGGGGAGAAATGTTTTAACTGACCAGCAAAAGCAAAAGCTGGCCTCTATATTAACTGAAATTGAGAGAGTATGTATCTCTAAGATTTTGGACAAACCGCAGGCAACCATTAAAAGGGCCCTGGAGCATAAAGATATAAACACCCTTTTGCTTGAGCATAGCAGATTATTCGGGGATGCGGCAAGAGCGGGTGTACTTGCGGAAAAACTCGATTTCGATTATGGTATAAACCCTGACGGCAGCAGGAGAACCGAGCCGCTTGAACTGCCCGAGCCGCCTATAAGCGAAGCTCAATAGAAGTATTTTTTAACGATACCAAAAACAGGAGCAGACATGGAGGTTTGTTTACATGAATAACCGCGGGGGCATCTTCGCATTTTTCCTCATATTGTTCGGCTCTGCCATTGTCTTTCTGCAAATACATTCGATGCTTCAGGCCGACCGCTTTCACAAAGCTCTCGAAAAGTTCGTGGATAATTTAATCGAAACAGAATCTCCCGCAGGCATCGGCGAATCTGTTGATGAAGAGGGCAGCGGCGATTGGCTGATATGGAGCCTTAGTGCAGAACCTGGAACCTTAAATCCTATGCATACCTCAGCAGGTGTTTATACCATGTGGGTGGTCAAAGGTTATGTAAGTAATAATATCTTTGAGGGCCTTTTGAAATATGACATAGATGAGATGAGGCTAAAACCTCACCTGGCCGAAAGTTACAACATCAGCAATGACGGACTGGAGATAACTTTTAAGTTGCGGGACGATATTCATTTCTCAGACGGCGTGCCCATAACAACTGATGATGTTATATTTACATATGAAACAATCGTAGATCCCAATATCGATGCCGCAAGTGTAGCTAGTTATTACGAAGATGTTGAAAAGGTCGTGAAGATCAGTGACAGGGAAGTTAAGTTTGTAATGAAAAGGCCTTATTTTAAGAGCCTTGAGGTGGCCTGTTTGGATACGACAGGTGTTATGCCCAAACATATCTATCAGTTTGATGACCCGCAGGAATTTAACGACCGCATATCAAATCCCATCGGCAGCGGCCCGTACGTCTTTGAAAAATGGAATGTCGGTCAAGAGATAGTTCTTCGCCGTAACGAAAACTACTGGGGCAAAAAGCCCAAACTAAAAAAGATCGTCTATCGAATTATTCTTAACAATACTGCTGCGATTCAGGCGATGCGCTCCGGCGAAATCGATTTTGTTCGCCCGCTGCCCGACCAGTATTTTGATTTAGCCCGTGACGAAGAATTTAAAAAAGATATCCAAATGATTTCCTACTGGACACCCTTTGTTGGATACTTTTGGATAGGATACAATCAGGACAGGCCTTTCTTTAGGGACCGAAAGGTCAGACTTGCTTTAACTCATATTGTTGACCGCGAGGCGATAGTTAAAAGTTTGCTAAAAGTTCCCGATGCCGAGGTGCCGACGGGACCTTTCTATATTAAAGGCAGGCAAAGTGACCGGACCATCAAGCCCTGGCCTTATGACCCGGAAAAGGCAAAGCGATTACTCGACGAGGCTGGCTGGGTCGATACCGATGGCGACGGAATCCGTGACAAGGATGGTGTGCCGTTTAGATTTAAGTATATGATTGTCAGTGGTACATATCTCCACGACCAGATAGTCAAGCTTGTAAAGGACCAGGCTGCCAAGGTTGGAATTGATATCATCGCTGAACCATATGAATGGTCGGTGTTTCAACAGCGGCTTTTAGACAGAAACTTCGACGCGGTAAATCTGGCATGGCATGGCGTTGTCCATGAGGACCCGTATCAGATATGGCACTCATCGCAGATAGGAGGCAGGGGGTCAAACTATGTCGGCTTTGACGTGCCTTTAGCTGACCATTTCATAGAAGAAGCCCGAAAAACGCTTAATGAAAGAGATCGCAACAAACTATACCACCGTTTTCATCGGATCATTCATGAGCAGCAGCCATATACATTTATATACACCAGACCTGAACAAAGGCTGCTGCACAAAAGATTTAAAAATGTAAAGACCCATGCCATGGGACTAAATATTCACGAGTGGTATGTGCCGAAAGAAAAACAAAAATATAAATAAGACACTAAGATAATATGAAAATAAAATCACGATTGAACACGTTTTTGTTATTTGCGTTGCTCTCGGCAATGATTTTTTTGCAGATAGCCTCGATGATGCAATCCGACAGGCTTTATGTTCTGTTGAATCGGTTTATAGCTGGTGACACCGACAGCACCTCGACAGCCAGTACAAAAACAGATTTGCCGATGCCTGAATACATCGGCGACGAGGGCGACTGGCTTGTTTGGGGATTCCGCGTCGAGCCTCGGACATTGAATCAGTTTTCTGCGGAAAATGATATTTATTCTCGCTGGATAACGGTGCCTTATATTTTCGAGCCGTTGCTGGTGTATGACTATGAAGACTTGACGATGAAACCGCATCTGGCCCGAAGTTATGAGGTTAGTGATGACCATCTGGAGATAACTTTCACACTTCGGGACGATATTTATTTTAGTGACGGCGTGCCCGTGACCGCAGATGATGTTGTATTTACCTACAACACTGCCGTTGACCCCAAAGTCGATGCCGCTAATGTTGCGGTTTTATATGTTGACGTTGACAGGGTGGTAAAGGTCAGCGACCGAGTCGTTAAGTTCATCATGAAAAGGCCAAACTTCAAAGCGATTGAAAATGTATGCTTCTGGGATTTTGGAATTATGCCAAAACATATTTACCAATACGAAGATGCCAGGGAGTTCAACATCAGGGTATCTAATCCGGTTGGCAGCGGCCCGTTCGTGTTTGAAAAATGGGAGAGCGGCATAGAAGTTGTCCTCAGGCGTAACGAAAATTATTGGGGACACAAACCAAAACTTAAAAAGATAGTTTATCGATTTATTACCAACACGGTAGCTGCGATACAGGCGCTTCGGTCACATGACGTGGACATGGTCATCCCTGAGCCCGACCAGTTTGCGGAACTTTTTAAAGATGGAAGATTCGGGAAGGATTTTTACACACTTTCATATTGGAATCCGGGCGTGCCGTTTTTTTATATAGGATGGAACCAGGAAAAAGTGTTTTTCAAAGATAAGCTTGTCCGCCGTGCAATGACGCATATCATTAACCGCAAAGAGATTGTCAACAGACTCATAAAAGGTCACGGTGCCGAAATATCGGGACCATATTTTATTAAAGGCCCATACAATGACATTGATATAAAGCCCTGGCCCTATGATTTAGAAGAGGCAAGGCGATTACTCGATAAGACCGGCTGGATTGATACCGACGGCGACGGCGTCCGCGACAAGGACGGCATACCATTTAGGTTCAAATATATGTATTCAGCTGACAATGTTTTGTATCAGAGAATGGCGAAACTTTTCAAGGACAACGCCGCAAAGGTGGGAATCGATGTGATACCGGAACCGGTTGAGTGGTCGATTGTTATCGCCAGAATTATAAACCATGACTTTGATGCGATATCAATGGGGTGGGGCGGTGACGTGTTGGAGGATTTCTACCAGATATTCCATTCCTCACAAAGTAAAAACCGAGGCTCCAATTATGTCAGCTTTGAAAATCCGCAAGCTGATAGGTTGCTGGAGCAGATACGCACAACTTTTGATATAAACGAAAGAATAGAGCTTTGTCATCAGCTTCACAGGATACTCCATGACGAGCAGCCTTATACCTTCCTATTTACCAGACCGACATTTAGACTTGTTGACCGCAGGTTTAAAAATGTTAATATTTACACGTTGGGGCCTAAATACTGGCAGTGGTATGTGCCCAAAGATGAGCAGAGATATAAATAAGGAGTCGGTATCATGAATAACCGATCAGGATTGTTTACCTTCATGTTGTTTTTATTCTTAGCGATGATGATAACATTGCAGATTCTGGCGATGAAACAGTCCGACAGGCTCTATGAAAGATTGAACGTGCTTTTGGAAAGAGGGGCCGGCTTCACAAGGGACGAAGCAACTCAAACCGAAAGGGAAAAATCAACAAAAAATATGCCGATGCCGAAACGTATAGGCGATGAAGGTGACAGTCTCATCATTAGCCTTAGCGCCGAGCCTACAACATTGAATCATCTTGTAACACTTGCTGATACTTATACAAGTAATATCGTATTAGGGAATATTTTTGAGCGACTTTTGGAATATGACAGGGATGAGATAAAATTAAAACCATGGCTTGCAGAAAGTTACCAGGTTAGTGATGACGGCATGGAAGTGACTGTCAAACTTAGAGATGATGTGTGTTTTTCCGACGGCGTACCGATGACAGCTGATGATATATTGTTTACCTACCAGACAATAATGAATCCGGGAGTTGATGCAGCTGTCAAACGAATGTTTTACAGCAAATTTGAAGATGTTATCAAAATTGATGAACGGACAGTCAAATTTATTTCCAAGGAGGTACTTTGGAAAACATTTGAAGTAATAGGATTGTTTTCGGTTTACCCTAAACATATTTATCAATTCGACGACCCGGAAGAATTTAACAGCCGCCGGTCGAATCCTGTAGGCAGCGGCCCGTATGTGTTTGAAAAATGGGACGTTGGTCAGCAGGTTGTTTTGCGACGTAATGAAAACTACTGGGGCCATAAACCAAAGATAAGAAAACAAATATACAGATTTATCACAAACGAAACCGCACAATTACAAGCACTTCGCAGCGGCGATATAGACTTCATTGACCAGCCGACCTCCGAACAGTTCGATGCAATGAAAAACGACAAAGAATTTAATAAAGAGCTTAAGGCCCTCTCTTACTGGATGCCTGGGGTACCTACTTTTTATATTGCATGGAACAATAAGACGGTCTTTTTCAAAGACAGGCTTGTACGACTTGCGATGACACATATGGTCGATAGAAATGCTGTCGTCGAGTATATCCTAAAGGGAGGCGGCGAAATTTCGACCGGACCTTTTTATATTTATGGCCAGCAATATAACAAAAGTATCGAGCCCTGGCCTTACGATGTTGAACGTGCAAGAGAACTTCTCGACCAGGCAGGATGGGTAGATACCGATGGCGACGGAATTCGAGATAAAAACGGTGTGCCCTTTAGATTTAAGTTCTCTTATTCAACGGGGCGGGCATTTTACGTACAACTCGCCAAGCTTTTAAAAGATGCCGCCGCGAAAGTAGGTGTTGATGTAATACCGGACCCGTATGAGTGGTCGGTCTTTGTTGAAAAAATTCACAACCGTGACTTTGAATCTATATCTTTAGGTTTTGGCGGAACGATCGAATACGACCCTTATCAACAGTTCCATAGCGACCAGATATCCAATAGAGGCGACAATGTTACCGGTTTTAGCAACCCGCGGGTTGATAAACTGATTGATATAGCCCGTAGAACATTGCCTCCCGACGAGAGATATGCCCTTTATCATAAGTTCCACAAGATGATTCACAAGGAACAGCCTTATACGTTTTTGTATACCAGGCCTGAACGTGCTTTTATAAGCAGACGTTTTGAAAATGTCATAATTCATAAAGTTGGAATTGATTCGCACGAGTGGTATGTGCCGAAAGAAAAGCAAAAATATAAATAATTTTAAGTTCTAAGTTTTTAGTTGGCGAGATTACTTCGTCCCGATTTATCGGAACTCGCAATGACAGGTAAGTTAAATGACCACATATATTATTAGACGAATATTGTTGATGATACCGACCCTGCTGGGGATAACCTTAATGGTTTTCGCTATAAGCAGGGCGGCGCCGGGCGACCCGCTTAGTTTGCGCATGGGCCCGGGCGGTCAGCTTGATGCCAGCCAGACCTTTGCGGTACTCGAAACGCAGAGAAAACTGCACGGCCTCGACAAACCTTTATACGTGCAATATGGAATTTGGCTAAAAAATACCGCACAGCTTAATTTCGGCAATTCAATCAAACATCACAGGCCCGTGATCGATTTGATAAAAGAAAGACTGCCCATCACGCTGTCACTTAACATTATAGCCTTTGTTATTATATATTCGATTTCACTACCGCTTGGAGTTTTGACAGCGGTAAACCATAAAAAGTTTTTCGACCGCGCAAGCTCGGTGATTTTGTTTATGCTCTGGGCACTGCCGAGCATGTGGGTTGGCCAGATGCTTATCGGTTATTTTTGCGGCCCGACATTTTTAAACTGGTTCCCACCAGCGGGTCTTTCGAGCAATCAGGCGGACATGATGCCGTTTTTCCCATGGCTATTCGATAGGCTATGGCACCTCGTGCTGCCGGTGATTTGCCTGACATATGCAGGCTTTGCGTATCTGACAAAACAGGTCCGGGCGGGAATGCTCGATAACCTTCGTGCTGATTATGTCCGCACCGCAAGGGCGAAGGGACTTTCAAATACAGTTGTGGTATTCAGGCACGCCTTTAGGAACAGCATTATCCCGGTCATCACGATAATGGCCACACTGCTGCCGGCGATGCTCGGAGGTTCGGTTATTATCGAAAGGATTTTCAGTGTTCCAGGTATGGGGCTGCTCGCTTTCGAGGCGGTGACAACGCGGGATTATAACATCGTCATGGCAGTTGCGACGATTGGAGGCTTGATGAACCTGATCGGACTGCTGTTCGGTGACATTGCATATGCGATTGCGGACCCGAGAATAACTTTTGAGGGTAAAATTTAGACTTATGGCTAAGACCTACGAGAAAAAAGACTGGGGTGTATCTTACGGCGAGATGGTCACGCGGGAGTTTATGAAAAATAAACTCAACGTAGCGTGTCTTGTCTTTATTGTGATTATGTTTACAGTTGCAGTTCTGGCACCGTTTATCGCCAACGATAAACCTTTCATCATTCGCATCGACGGTAAGATGCATTATCCGATTTTCAAGGACCTTACCCCGAATGACTACAGCGTCTTTTTTGTTGCGGCTCTCGGACTTGTTCAGCTTGCACTTATTCGACGCAATAAAAAAGTCATCGAACCCTCAATTCGAGGTTCGGTATTATTAAAACAGATAAAAATTAATGCCTTGATACTCTTGACAGGTTTAATATTGATACAGGTTTTCACGCCAAGAAGACTTGATGCGACTGACTATAAGGCGATGGTTACATCAGGCAAGGCAACCGCCGCTGTTTTCCCGCCCGTGCCGTACGGCTATGCACGCACCGATTTAAAGGTGCGCGAGCAGCCGCCTAGCAAACAGCACTGGCTCGGCACCGATGATGTCGGCTCGGATGTTTTGTGCAGGCTTATTCACGGAAGCAGAATATCGCTTTCGGTTGGCTTTGTTGCGGTCGGAATATCCAGCATCATAGGAGTCTTTATCGGCGCGATACTGGGCTATTTCGGAGGTAAGGTTGATTTTATCGGCATGCGTGTCGTTGAGATAATGATGGCGATACCGACGTTCTTTTTAATCATTACGATTGTGGCGTTTTTCCCGCGAAGCCTGCTCAATATAATGGTAATCATCGGCATTACAAGCTGGACAGGAAACGCGAGATTCATACGCGCAGAATTTTTCAAATTACGAAAGCAGGATTTCGTGCAGGCTGCCGTCTCACTCGGACTGCCCCTTAGAAATATACTGTTTAAGCACATGCTGCCCAATGGCATTGCTCCGGTTCTTGTCAGCGCGACCTTTGGAATAGCCGGAGCGATTTTCATCGAGGCCGCTCTTAGCTTTTTAGGTTTCGGTGTCGCACCTCCGACCCCAAGCTGGGGACAAATGCTAAGCCTCGGTGTCAGTACAACAGGCAGGTTCCTTTGGTGGCTGTCAATTTTCCCGGGACTTGCAATATTTTTTACCGTCCTCACTTATAACCTTGTGGGCGAGGGACTCCGTGACGCCATTGACCCGAGATTGAGGAAAGCTGCATGAGCGATAACGGTGACATTTTGAAAGTGAACAATTTAAGTGTCAGCTTTTTCACTGAAGACGGTACCGCAAAAGCGGTACAGGATGTCAGCTTTGCAATAAAAAAAGGCAAAACCTTTGCGCTTGTAGGCGAGAGCGGCTGCGGAAAAAGTGTCACCGCGCTGTCAATCATGAGACTGATACCAACTCCGCCAGGCGAGATTGTTAATGGAGAAATTTTCTTTGGCCCAAGAGATTTACTCACACTAAACAAAAAACGTATGCGGGGCATTAGAGGAAATAAAATCGCGATGGTATTCCAGGAACCGATGACAAGCCTGAATCCGGTTTATACCATCGGCGACCAGATTATCGAAGCTATAAAACTGCACCAGACAAAAAGCACCGAACAGGCATGGGCAGATGCTGTGGAAATGCTGCGGCGGGTGGGAATACCGGACCCACAGCAAAGAGTTAGTGAATATCCGCATCAAATGTCAGGCGGTATGCGGCAGCGGGTCATGATAGCGATGGCAATTAGCTGTGAGCCTTCGGTTTTGATTGCAGATGAACCGACCACTGCTTTGGATGTCACCATACAGGCACAGATTCTCGACCTGCTCGACCAGCTCCAGGAGCAAAACCAGATGAGTATTTTACTGATAACCCATGACCTCGGTATCGTCGCCGAGCGTGCCGACGATGTTGCGGTCATGTACGCTTCGAGGCTGGCGGAAATCGCGGACGCAAAATCACTTTTCGACGACCCTTTGCATCCTTATACGCAGGGGCTTTTAAAGTCGCTGCCTCGCCTGGATTTTGAGGGCAAGCGGCTCCATACCGTACCTGGTAATGTCCCTGACCCTTTGCATTTTCCGACAGGCTGCAAGTTTCATCCGCGATGTCCTCTCGGTTGCGATGACAGACGCTGCCAAACGGATGAGCCTGAACTTCGAGAGGTTAGGCCCGGCAGGTGCGTTGCCTGCTGGTATGCTCCGGGTTATGGAAGATAAAAACAAATTAAATTGCGAATTTGAAATATGCCGAATACAAACGGAAAATTGCTGAGAGTTGACGGGCTAAAGACCTACTTCTCAATCAAACGCGGTCTGCTCCAGCGCACCATAGGTCACATCAAGGCCGTCGACGGTATCAGCTTTGATATCGCACCGGGCCAGACATTAGGGCTGGTAGGTGAGAGTGGCTGCGGAAAAACCACCGCGGCGAGAACTATCCTCAGACTAATACCGGCGACAGCTGGAGAAGCGATTTTTGATGGCACCGATATTTTACAGGCCGACAAGCAAAAACTAAAACAAATTCGCAGAAATGTTTCGCTGATTTTCCAGGACCCGTACAGTTCATTAAATCCCCGAATGACAGTTGGCAATATTGTCGGCGAAGCCTTGAAAGTTCATAAAGGTATCACCGGTGCCGAGCTTGTCAATAAGGTGAAGATGTTATTGGAAAAAGTCGGCCTCTCAGCGCAGCATATCAATCGCTATCCGCATGAATTCTCCGGCGGTCAGCGCCAGCGAATCGGAGTTGCCAGGGCACTTGCGTTAGAGCCTAAACTTGTCATCTGCGATGAGCCGGTAAGCGCACTCGATGTCTCGATTCAATCGCAGATATTGAATTTGCTAAAAGATTTGCAGGATGAGTTCGGCCTGACATATCTGTTTATCGCACACGATTTAGCTGTGGTGAAATTTTTCTGCGATACCATAGCCGTTATGTATATGGGAAAGATAGTAGAAAAGGCATCTGCAAAGCAGATATACCAAAAACCTCTCCACCCGTATACAAAAGCATTGATGGCGGCGATTCCCAAGGTCGATCCCGCACAAAGAGGGGTTAGAAAGGCCTTTGGCGGCGAGGTGCCGAGCCTTCTAAATCCCCCTACAGGCTGCCCGTTCAATCCAAGATGCTCTTTAGCCGAAAGCCAATGCCTAAAGAACATACCAGAATTGACCGAATCCAGCGAAGGCCATTTCGTCGCATGCTATAAAGCACATAAAAAAGAAGAGTAGGAAATTTACACACCTTATTTCTAATTTGTCATTGCGAGGCCAAAGGCCGAAGCAATCTCGTTTTTGTCATCCCGCCTGTCCTGAGCGCAGTCGAAGGGATGTCGTCTCGGAATTAAAAATTAAAAGCTCCCAAACCGCTATTCTTTTTGCTCGTCGTTTGGCTTATTATTCACATTAGATTTACATAACCTGCCCACAAAACCTATTAGAACAATAATCAAAGCGACAATGCCGTAGACACCAAAATCGACTAGGCTATCCTCCCAAAAAGAGTTGTTCTTTTTTTTCGCTCCTTTATAATCTGTTACTGGGTCAAACTGAAAAGAGTGTAAAATCTGAGTACGGTCGTTTTTTAATCGATGCCAATCAGAATCCAGACAAGAAAAATGTATTTTGACAAGAGCATGTCTGCCAAAAGCTCCAAATGATAAACTTTTTACCTTGCCTAAGCTGGCGGTTTCCATATCTACACCAAATAAATAAGACATATTTTCTTCATCCAAATATACTTTACCCAATTCCATTCGAGAAAGCATCCCTTGCATACTTTCAGATAAATAATCGTCGAAATTTTTTACCGCTGTAGCCTGCAATCGCAACTCTCCTACTGTTTTCTTGAAGATTTCCTTGACTTCTTTTTTTGTCAATGCCCTGTTCACACCATATTTTGAATATCTCTTTATATATATTATTGCATAAGGATGTTTCAAGTCGGTTTCATCAAAATCAATTGCTAATACTGTTTCAATGTTAAGAGTAAGTTTGTTTTCAGAGATTGCTGCCCCAAATGCTTGGCGAACAACTTTTTCTGGCACTTGTCTCCATCCTTTGGGAATTGTCACCGAGTAGCCGTTGGTTTCACTATGAAACCGATGTTGTTCTATTGCGAAGGACTTATCACATAATAAAATGGGTACAAACAATAACATCAACACCAAAATCCAACTCTGCTTCGCCATCATATTATTATATCCCTTTCACTTTCTCACAATTCCTAACCACCATCCTTCTCTTAATTTCTATCTGTGGTCAAAAGATTAATCCTACTAGCCCACCGGAAGTTAAACCATAGATACCAAAACCGATAAGGATAAATGCGGCTGTCCCAGGTAAACCTTTAAGATTCAGTGGTATGCAAATACAAGGAAAACCTAACAGTCCCATTATAGCCCCAGTTGCAGCCATCACAACAATATCTGCGCAAACAGAATAATTCTGACCAATTGTTCTTAAAATTTGGCCAATCTTTTCCTGTGAAACACAACGAGATTTCCCCCAAATAGTTGTATACCACCATTGTGAAGTATCAGTACTTGAGATGGGTAAGTCTATCTTTCGTATTTGCATTTGTTTCCTCCGCTTCTCGTATAGCCGTTCCGCCAATGGAGGTACAAAGACGGCTGTAGTTATATTTACAACCGCAGTACAAATTACCAATGATATTATAAACCAGATGTTCATTATATGTTTCCAATTTGGTGTCAATTTTGCCTATACGGAGCTTACGCACTATTTTCACGATTGCCATTTTACTTATTATTTTTGCTCGTCTGTTGGGTTGTCTGCCATCTTGAAAAAATCTTTGTAAAAAGCTTTCTTTTGAGCCTCCGTCTTTATATCGCGCATCTCAAAAAACTCTTCTAAAACTTGCCCTTTAACTTCAGGGTGTTCTTTTGTAAACTTGATTAGTTGCTCTGACTCCTCTCTTCTTTTTTCTTCTTCTCTTTCTTCTTTCGCTTTTGCCGAATATTTATTACCAAATACTAAGATGATAAACAACACCACCACAGCTAGAATAAAAGGTGTAGCTATATATAACCACATAATCCAAATCTCCTTATCTGCTGCTTAAAACAGCAACCCAAGCCGCTACTGCACTCAAACCTGCTATTATTGCTGCCACTATTGCTATCCAAAAATTTCGGGAAGCAGTTCTACACATATCAATCATTGTTGCGGTTTGTAAGGCGAGCTGGATGTTATTAATAAATATTCTATTCTCACTGGCAGCATCAGCCCCAAACTCCGACGTGTCGGCAGCCCCAATTTCCACTGCCAACTCTCTCAGTAGCTTAGTCCTGTGCTTACTTACGGGATTTTTTTCGATAATGCTACGTAATTTGCTCCTGTAAGATTTAATATGTTTGCTTGCCATAATCACCTGCCTTTCAAGCAATTAGCATTACTCATAATCCGTTCTCGATAATCTATAAAAGCGGCTTGGTTCGGTGAATCAGATTTACAGATTGCTATTGCTCCTTTTGCATCTTTTATAATTGCATTTAGTAATGCCAAGTCTTCCTCCTTAAAAGAAGTACATTCACAAGAATGCACAATCTCTTCAAAATATTCACACAACTTATGCGGATTTTCTTTAAAAGATTCTATGTCTGCATCTTTGACATAGCCAATAATTGCATTTATTAAATCCCTGCGGGTCACATCTGTCATTCTTCAACCCTTTCAAAATATTTTAATAATTCCAAACACCCCAGATGTTAAACATGATGATTTTTCCTCCACACTACAGGCCAATAATTCTAAATACAAATTAGTAATTTGTCAATCCCTAATCTCTATCAAAAAAACTGTGTTAATCTGCGTTAATCCGTGTCTAAAGAGTCGTTTCTCCTTTTTACTCTCTGTGTTCTCTGTGGCTAATATTTTTTATCCTTTCTTTGCGCCTTAGCGCCTTTGCGGGATTCAGTTAAAGATACCTATCTTTTTTTTGAGCGCGGAGTTTTGGGTTAGTACAAGGCGTTTGCTTGCTGCCGCCCGGAGGCGTACTATTGTACGTTGAGGACGTACAGCCAAGCACAATTTGTCGTTAATTGCCCAGTCGTTTTGGAAAAACAACGAAGTAATCACCCAAAAGAACCACTCAAAACTTGACTTTTGTTTAATAATCTGGTATAATACCACCGCGACACCAACCGGGGGTTTCATGAAGATGTATCAATTAAACCAAATAGTAAATTATAATTCCCTTGCGCAGCAAGGCTCCAAATCGGTTACTTGTCCCCATGTTTAGATTTATTCATCTTGTCCTTGCTAAAGGGAAATCTATGGGGAGCCCTGCCATCCTGCATGGCAGGGTTTCGCGGAGACCGACGTTGCAAAAAATAAACGTTTTAATAAACGAACCCAATTCAAGAAACACCAAAATGGACCTAAACTACTATTCAATAAAGGATTACAACAATTTACAGCATTTGGCTGAAGTGAAAACAAAGCCAATTCAAACCCAATTTATGACATAGGTATCAAACCCAAATTACTATTGTAAAAAAAGCTCGACTTGAGATTTTGAATTTGGGATAATCAAAAAAAAGCTGATGCAATATAAAATACAGAGACAAACCAAATGGAAGAAAAAGAAGGAATTGAAATAACAACCGAAAACGATGTTGCCGTCGTATCCTTTAAAGCGACTTCGATGAGTAACATCGAAAGCATAACAGAAGCTAACGAGCAGATTGATAAATTTATCGAAACTAATCTGCCGAAAAAAATCATAGTCGATTTCAGCGAGGTGAAATTTTTCTCATCGCAGGTACTGGGAACGCTTTTGGAAATACGGGCCAGGCTAAAAGAATATAATGGACAGGTCGTTATTAGCTCGATAAACCCTCAGCTTTACAGGGTCTTTAGAATTACAAATCTCGATAAGATTTTCAAATTCTTCCCGGACAAGGAAAGTGCTGTAAATGATACTGGTAATGATTAAGTGAATTTTTCTTAGGAGAGAAAAGAGCTATGCATGTTGCGACTCAATTTTCGATTTTCATGGTTAATAAACCAGGAGTGCTCGCCCAGATACTCGGTGAATTTGCAAGGGCAAAGATCAATATCGTAGCGATGACAATGATGGACACCGTCGAGCACGGCGTGATGAGAGTCGTCTTTGCATCCTCGGAAAAAGCTGCGCAGGTACTCACAAAAATCAACATGCCCTTTAATGAAACCGAGGTTATATGTGTCAATTTGGCCAATAAGTCCGGAGCACTATTGGATGTCGTCGAAAAGCTGGCAAAAAATCACATTAATATTTCCTACGCGTATTGCACCGCGGGCGCAAAAGGGGGCAGAACTACCGGTATTTTGAAGGTCACAGACGTCGTAAAAGCCATGAAGATATTGGGGAAAAATGCCGCCAGTACAAAAAAATCGCAGGTAGTCCTCAGAAGAGCGAAAGCTACGAGGAAATAACCTACAATTAGTAGTTGACACAACTGCTGCATATTTGATATATTATTCGCTTTATGATTCGGGGCCGTAGCTCAACTGGTTAGAGCATCGGACTGTCGATCCGAAGGTTGAGGGTTCGAGTCCCTTCGGCCTCGCTTTGTAAGGCCTTGTAAGTTAAACACTTACGAGGCTTTACTTTTATCCTCATCTGCTCCAGAACTACCTGCGTGCCAAATGTGTGCCAAAATCTCACCGAAGCCTTCATTGGCTGCATCTCTTGCTCTGCCAACCAGGTTATCCTCTACCGCCAGATAGAACTGATGTGTCGTATCAAATTTTGCATGGCCGGCAATAGTCATCAGGTCGTATTTACTAAGGCCATTGGCAAGCATACTGCTTAGGCCGGTCCTTCGTAAGTCATGAAACTGGCCTTTTTTGATTCCTGCTTTCTTCAAAATCTGCTTAAACTGGCGTGTGAAATTGTTGACGACCTTTATTCTGGCTGAACTAAAGGTCCATTTGCCCTTTTTACGGAGTCGTTGAATATGGTCATACCGTTCGGGAGGCAGAAATACATAGGGGTAACCAGCTGGACGTTTTGCCTGGAGTTCAGCCAATAGCATAATAGCCAGGTCAGTTAAAGGCAAAGTCCGGCAGTCGGTGTCCTTTATGTACCATTGCCATGTTTCTTTTGTGTCCTTCTTGGAGCTGGCATCTATTGTCTTGTTTTCGAAATCAATGTCGCCCCAGACAGTATTGAGCAATTCACTTTTTCTCATACAGGTTATCAGAGCAATGGTGATCAACAGATCCCACTGCAGCACGGAGTCTCTCTGGATTTCACGAGTAGCTTCGAAGATACGCTTACATTCCTGAGGAGCGTAAGTCCTGACCTTCTTTTTTGAAGCCTTGGGTGGCTTGATGTTTTTCAAGGGGTTATCGTCAAGCTGACCACGCTGGACCGCCAATTGGAAGAACCTTTTAAGCTGACGGATCTTTTTAGCTGTGGTGGCGAGACTGTTTTCGGCATCAAGGCAATTCTGGAGAAAAATCTCTCTGTGCCTGTGGGTGATGCGTTTGTAGTCTATATCACCAACTACGCCAATAAAATCTATCATTGAAGATTTATATTCCACTTGTGTACTTTCTCTAATTTGCTTTCCAGTTCTTGCCAGGCTGTCTACCATGAACTTGCCGAGTTTCATTGAAGCTGGTTCGAAAACACCAATTCTCAATTCTTATTCTTTCAGGGTTCTTTCGCGTTCAGCCTTGCGTTTATTAGCATGCCCTAATGAAATACGTTGTCTTTTGTTGCGTTCGTCAAGGTAGTCTAGGAAGTACGTTAGTTTTCGACCATTATACCCCTACCTATTGTCAAGACAAAAAACTGGTTCTTTTAAGGTGGACTTATCGCCACTGGTTAGGGCCGTTGGAACGGAGGGAGCCC
>VRUG01000166.1:0-247 GCA_019456255.1 Planctomycetota bacterium
AAGTTACTTTGAGTCAAAGTGCCAGTCAGGTAGCTGGTAGTTTTTTTCTCCCCCATCCATCTTCAATTCAAAGGATTAGTAGCATGATTAGAGATCTATTAATTACAAAAAATGAAGAAGTACTTAATAATCTTGATTTAGCTAAAAAAGTTAAACATCCGGGTGAAGGCGGTAGAGCAAGAGAAAACATTTTGTCAGACTATTTTCGAAAGCTCATACCGGGCACATTTAACACCGATTTTCACAG
>VRUG01000166.1:257-2673 GCA_019456255.1 Planctomycetota bacterium
CTTTTGTGCAGATTTTGCCAGTCTGCTATTTATCTTTCCAGCGTTCATTATTTAGTTATATTTTAAGGTAAACGGATTAACTTATTTAACACCGATTTTCACAGATATTATCATCGTCATAATTTACCCAATTTTTTGGCCCTATTTTATTGAGTCCAAATTATTTCTAGAGATTTATTATCGAGCCATGGAACCGATATTGGTTTTCCCAATTTTTCCACCTCTTTTAGAACAGGAGTATGGGCCCGTTTTCTGATTTTTATCGAGAAGGAGTTGCCGTCGTAAACTACTCTTCCAGGCATGTCGATAAATTTTCTGAATAATGTCGGAGCAAGATTTTTTTCAAAACGTCTTAAGTCCTGAGCGAAAACATGATAAAGTGTATCAGCGATTACTGTCCACAAAATGTCAAAATGTATCCGTATCATAATTGGTGAAGAAAGAGCGTTCAGGTTGAAAAACGCAACCATTTCACCCAATTTGTTCTCCACGCGCCAACGTCTGGCATATACCTCCAAAACTTCCGCTAACGACAAATTCTTGTTGTTTGTCAAAATAAAGGTAGGTGTGTTTCGTCCATGATCCTTCACTACTATTTGACGAAAGGAACGGCGGCACCCTTCCAGTTTCACTTTCTCTTCATACACGGAAACGTTTTTATATTTTCGCTTCGGTACCGACAAATGGACTTTCTTCCACTTTGCCTTTGGGATGGCCAATATTCTTTGTACCAGACTAGCACTTCTTTTACGCAGGGTTATGAATTTGATCTTGTCGCGGGCAAGATCGTCAAGCACCTTATAGGCAGTAAACTTGCAATCGAAAACCAGCGTTTCGTCAACTCTCCCGTTAATGCTCTTCCAGTAATCGACAAATTTCTTTACCTCAAGCGCCTCTTCACTGCGCAAGATGTCAGCTCTGGTATAAATGATCGCGTTGCTCGAACTGTCCTGGGCAAAAACGGTGTTGGCTCCTTTCATGGTTTTCCCGCGGGCTCCACACCAGATCTTTTCCATCTCGGACTCATCGCCATAATGGGGAATCGAGTGAAAATCAAGATTAATATAGTCGCTCCCATAAAAATCTCCGTACTTCGCCTTGAAAGAGGAAATAATCTTATTTTGTAGATCCATAATCTGGGTTTCGGAACAACCACAAGAGTATGTGCTCATATAAGTTGGTTTTGGCAAAGAATTCAATCCGGCGAAGACACCAAAACCAAGTTCCTGATCATAAGTACCAATATGACTGAGCCTTTTATTGCCAATAAGCTTCAAGAGCAACATGGAAAGGCAGGCTTGGATAGAACCGATACTGCTCGATTGCGGTAGTTTACACTCCTTAACGATATCAAGAATTCCTGATTCCAGAATATAAGGAATAAAGAAGAAAACTCCAGCTGTCGGAGTGTCAATATTGAATGGTTCCAGTTCGGAAAAATCCAGATGCTCTGCTCGATCCGAAATTATTGTGTCTTTGACTGTCCTGCCCAGCTCCTTGTTTGTTCTGCGTCTTAGTTTTCGAAATCCGGCATCCTTCAGGATCCGCTCCACAGTTCTGGTAGACACCTTGATTTCCGTTTCCGACAATCGCCGATGAATATCGGGAGTCGAAAGACCCCGTCGTCTCAGGGTGATAATCTCGTCTTGCACCTCCAAAGGAGTCCGTTTTCCTTGCGGCCCCCGGTGAACGGTTGGGAAAAGCTCAACCTTACCGGTTTTGGCGTCTCTAATTAAAGAATAGATAGTACTGGCCTTGTATCCAAATCGAGTTGCTACCGTGTCAATAGATCGTTTTTCCACAATAACAGCTCTTACCGCCTCATATTGTTTTTGCCTTTGCGAAATTGGATTCTGGAAATAGTCGGCCACATCCAACTTTTCCATCTTTTGGGTATTTTTATGACGATTAAACATCTGTGATTACCTTAGTTAAATATGATTATTCTCGACAAAAACCAGTATATTTCGGATTTTTCCGATACTTTTAACTAATTTTTATCCAAAAGTAACACAGGTATAATCGCAATGCAAATGTTTAATTCGTCAAAATGACACCCTAATCATTGTCAACGTATTATAAAGGTTATATAAACTTAGGTGTGTTTGTTCATGTTGCAATAGAAAAGTTGGTGACGGATAGACTCAGGTTTTTCGCCTCATTAGCCAGTTAAAATAAATCATTACCCAATATGAATATTGTTATTCGTTATTAACAGTGGCCCGATGAATATAATAAAATTTGGTTTAATTTTTGACGGTTAAAATAACTGTGAAAATCGGTGTTAAAGAACTTGAAACCACCCAGCTGGCACCCCCGTTTTCCTTCACCAAAGGCATACCTACCTTGAAAATTCAGGGAGAGATTAAGTTATCGCCAAAATCAGCTGATGACAAAACTCCTGACACCGGCTTAG
>VRUG01000167.1 GCA_019456255.1 Planctomycetota bacterium
ACTAGTTATATATAGGAGGATCATATGAAACGTATATCTCAAATCTTAACAATCCTTGTCCTACTGATTTTACCCGCATTCCTTTATTCACAGGATAGCTATAACTTACCCTCTGGACATAGATTAACCGTCGCAAACACTCTACCAGAAAAATTGGCTTCGTACTTCAAGCCGGAGACTATATTAAGATCCCTATCAAATTTTTCACCAGAAAGCGATCTTCACATAAACATTGGCTTTGATGATTCACAATTCTCCATAGGCATAATAGTCAAAAACTTTAGTCCAGACAAAACCCCAAACTTTAAAGCCAGAGCAACTTATCCTTACGTACTGACTACCCAATACCCATTTAACTTGATGTGGACTTTATACAGGTGGTATGGTTCTGCCTACACCAGCAGAACCTTTACAAATGATCTTCGTATCGCACTAGCCGAATATAAACTGCAGTTTTACTGTATTTTACAGAAATCGGATGAACAACTAATTTTCCTGGCTACAATTCTCTATGGTGATCAACTATCAATACAATCACCAATAATATCTGTCACACCCGATTATGGCACCATTTCTATACTTCCCGGTAAAGTACAGAATATACAGAATTATCTTTCTCAAAATCTCTATCCGTTGGACCCACCGATAAATACTCTTACAGATGAAAATAACACTTCCTATTTAATCTACAGGTTCTTCAACCAAATAGAGGAATAATTTATTTTAAGTATGATTTTGTAGGGATATGTTGACCAACTTCGGTCGATTATCTACTTACTCGCGGGTAACCTGCTGCGAGCTATAAAGTCTACATTAAAACCTTACACTAATATCCGTGACATTATGCGGACCAGAGAGTTAGCCGAATGAATGTGGCGGGGGAGAACAGAGAAGATGAACCTTATGCCCGATCGTAACCTTCATTTCAATCTCCTTAATTGCCCCTATGTTCATCAAGTGGGTTGCGAATCTTCACAAGAGAATATTGCTACTCTCCACAGATGCTATACCAGGCGTTCTGCTGGTTGCTGAAGCGCGGGTCTGAATCGGCAGGAAACGAATAAGCCTTCATTAGAAGGATTAGAAGACGTCCAAGACCGTCTCAACAGGCTGATTGAAGTATGCCGAGCATTCAGAAACCAGAAATGTCTAATATTTAAGAAGGTTCTGGCTGGATAGCTGCTATGTCTGTACAGTTATCTGTATAAATACTAAACTATTTTAATAGGGTTATTACCATGAAATTAATTTCTATAGTTTCGGAAACCAGTGGACCTCTTAAACTTTAAATATTATGCTAGAATTTGAATCATCAGACATAGTTAATGAAGAAGCGACGAAAGAAGAACATGTTCGAATTCGTATCATCAGATATCATAGGCTGAGAATATGAAGGATTTAGTGTGATGGGTATAGTTTCATTGTGTAAATAATTACACAGTTCTATAGTTAATTACTATATTATAATTATATGAAGAAAAATTATTTTAAAGATGAGCACGATTATATCGCTTATATAACAAAGAAAGCTCGTCGCATAAGAATGAAACGCCTCTCAGGCCGAGAACCTGAAGTTGGTATCTTTTGACTATACAAGGCAAAATATTTCATATAGATTCAGTTCCAGTCTCAGAAGGTGAGCCATGGGGTGATTTTATTAATGGACCAACTGATCATCATAAAGAATGGGGCTACCTTAAAAGACATGGAATCTTAAAAGAACTTCCGCCTCAATTCCGTGATAAGTATGACTCCATTCCTCGAGGTCGTGTCGTTTACAGCAAATCTAAAGATAAATATATCATCCTTCATGGTGACTCTATCTCTTCTCAAGATTTACCTCAAATTTACGAAGAATTTAGACTCCCTTCACAAAGAACAATCGATGTAGTAGATTCTCATTACAACCCTCTCCCAGATGATTTTGAATTTTAATATTTTCGTTTATTAAAGAGGGCAATATGCTAGAATTTGAGTCATTCGAGCCATTTATCTATTCAGAATCAAAGAAAAAAGAAAGTGCACATTGCTTCTCGTTATGGTTTTCACAACTGCATCGCTCTACAATCTATTCTGGTACTGGAATGAAGGATTTGTCACCTACCATTGGCAAGATTTAGGGTGGATAAAAATCGTTCAGCTCGGCAGTTTATCACTTACCTTAGTGTTTCTCGTGCAATTCGCCTATCACTTCCCTGAACTTTCATCCAAGCAGAGACGTGAATCGAGGATCGTTCTGGTGCTTACCGCTTTAGCTGGTCTGCTTTTGATCCCAGCTGTTTTTATGCATTTCGTTCTAGAGCGGTATACTCCTCTGACCTACCGGATAATTGAAGAATCGATACTGGGCAGTCAGTTCTTATGGGTCATCGTTGTTTCGCAAGATGTTTCAGCTCTCTACCGGACACCCCAGGATTGTGTTTGGCACGTTCTTCAACCCACAGGGAAAGGAAGCTAAGGCGGCCCGCGCACTTGCCATAACGATGCTTCTACCGGTAGGGGCAATAATTATCTTAATAACATCCCGATCCTTCGGTACGATCACCTGGGCAACAGATTCGATTTCGCCGGTTTCGACATTGATGATACGGCCGAATATAACCACAGAATTGGACATCTCGATAACGGACCCAGTCACAATATAGTTGGCTGTTAACAGCTTGCC
>VRUG01000168.1 GCA_019456255.1 Planctomycetota bacterium
TGAGGTGCTGAAATAAAAAGCGTCGCTCACCTGACTTTACTCCACTATCGCTTTTAGAAGGGCATCCCTGGCATCGGAGTAGAACTGTACATCTACTTTCGTGGCCATATCGTCGGAAAGGTCAACGAGTTGCCGGCGGCAGGCAACGGGCATCAGTAATGAAGTCGCACCTTTTTCCACTGCGATCTCGGTAATGGTAACAGCATTATGCATAGGTTCAATAGAGCCACCCAGGTTGATTTCTCCAACAATAATTAAGCCGCCGCGAATATTTTTCTTTAATAGGGAAGTACAAAAGGCAATCAATGCCGCCACACCAAGTTTTGATCCCGTTTTGGCTGCATCGAAAGCACGAAGCTGAACTGAGAATTCATGATGTCTTGGGTCCTTGTCGCCCATTAACTGTATGGATCGGGAATAGAGGTTTTGCTCCGCAAATCCAATGCTTTCTTTAAATGCTGGTGGAACCGGTTTATTGAGGATTTTCACACCCGAACCCGGTCCATCATTCACCTCGATTCGGTAGAGTCCCGGGTGCTCATCTATTGTTCCAGGGCTGATACTCCAGACCTGTCCCGGCTCCAACGGATCAGAGCCGATACTGTTTTCGCTCTGCAGTTCAGGCGTTGCCACGAACTTCTCGACGCCATCCTCTCCAAAAACATAGCTGAAGTGAGTGTTCCGGAACTCGGCAGCGCCGATCCTCTTCTGCTGTTCTTTCACCCGCCGGCGGGATTCCAGAGAAATATGCACAGCCCACTCAATGTCTTCATCCGGGATCCGGTTCGTATCACCCGGGTATAGGAGCTTAAGCAAACCACTAACAGTCTTGTTTACCGCATTAATGTCTCGCCCGCTGAGGGCGCCTCCGTAATGAAGACGATTTTGCAGAACAGAGATGCGACTTAGCCGGCGTAAATGGCTCATACATTCCGACCAGAAGTCGCTTACCAGACCGAAATGATCGGTGAGCAATTCTTTCTTGATTTTGGGGACATCCCACCCGGGCAGGTAAGCATGGATACGATCCATGAAGGCAGTATCATTTCGCATTTCCGGTGGAAGAGGATTAAGCAAGTGACCAATGCGTTGTTGATGCTCAACGTCAACCTCAAAATTTCCGACAAACACTAAACTACCGTCAGCCCGAATTGGTTCTTTGCCTCGACTGAATTCACCCGACTCCATGTAGCCTTTCATGATGTTGACGCCGTCCTTCTTGTCAAAAGATATTCCGGATACCTCATCAAAACAAACTACGTCGTACTGACAAACTAATCCTCGTTGTCCGTTCGCGTTGTTTACGAACATCTGAGCTACTGTTGCTTTACCACCTGAGAGAAGATGAGCATAAGGAGATATCTGCTGGAAAAGATGGCTTTTACCTGTTCCGCGAGGTCCCAGTTCAACCAGATTATAATTACGTTCTACAAAGGGAACCATTCTCAAGAAAAAAGCGTCCTTGGATCGCCCGGATAGATTCTCCGAATTGATGCCGATGCTCCTTAAAAGGAATTCCTTCCATATCTTCAGTAGTAAATCGTTTTCTGGCTTTATCAAGTATGTCCAGAATATCTCGCCTGGAAAGCTGAATTTCTCGCAGACTCTCAATACCAAATGGGCGCCCGTTCTTTTCCTGAGCAATAGATGCATCGTAAGCTAAAGTAATTTCAGAATAGAAACCGCCTGTTAGCATCCGCTCATGTTGATTCGCCAGTTCGGGACTTATTCGAACATCCGTGAGCCTTAAGCTCGGCAGTGTTGCTATATAGGAATCCGTCCTGGCATCAAGCCGGGCTGTTATAAGATCGATAATCTTCACTTCACCGTTTTCCCTGGCATGTGCTTTGAAGAGTTCTTCTTCACCGGCCTTGACCGTACGAGACTTTAACTGGCGTTGGACGATTTCCAGCCCCTCCTCGATTTCATCCTGATCTGTGCTGGCACAGTACCGGCCAAGAAGAAATTCAACAACATAGGTCGGTACCGGAAATTGACGGCTGAAGGTGCGAACCAGGTCCTTTCGTACCAGGTATCCATCCAATACTGATGCAGCCAATTTATCTAAATGGTCCATATCCATCATACATAACCTCCGCCTATTACGGTTGTCGCCTGTGATACAAGTCCGCCATCTTCGTCGAGCAGAACGATAACGGCACTGGTTCCCTCCAGTTTTTCATCTTCAACCACAACAGAACCGGTACCGTTGTCTTTAATCGCTTTTACGCTCATTACAACACTGGATGATGAGTTCCCTGCCAGCAAACGGATATCGAGTAATAACCCGGAAAACACTCCATCAACGGCGACTTTGCAGCGAAGCCCCTTCCAGGTAATGTCCGTGATCTCAACCGCAGCTTGTAATTCGCCGCCAATTTTCCCGGCCGATACGGTTAGTTCCAGTGTCAGGCATTCCTGGAGACTCAAGCCGCCGTGAGCGTATTCTTCGCCTTCCCGGTAACAGCTTATGCCGTCTGCCAGGGCAAGGTTCTGATCTGGATTCCAGTACCAGGGAAACAAACGCTCATCAGCCGACGCTCCGGCTTTTATGACGGCACAGCGTCCCCATTTATTTTCAGTCAGCACACTGGGCAGGTCGATTTTGGGCAGGCCTCCCGGCATCAGGAGCCAGCCGTGATCG
>VRUG01000169.1 GCA_019456255.1 Planctomycetota bacterium
CTAAACAAAGATATAATCCGTGAGCCCTTGGAAACCCTGTAAGGGGAGGGTATTCAATTCCTCAACTCCGTTTTATGTTGAAGGAAGTTGAGCTTGTTCTCAACCGCGAAATATCCCTGGCAGAGTGGGATAAGATATAGGGCGTATCTCTCTCGGTCACGCAGCGGGAGAACAGAATGACTTCATATGAGTTTGACGGGAAAAAGTACAAGAAAGCTTCCTCCCACCAAAGGGAGTGGGGTCAAAAGCTTATCTCAGAAATTCATTTCATTGGAACTGAAAAGGTACTGGACTTGGGTTGTGGGGATGGAAGCATTACTTCCCAATTGGCAGACCTCGTCCCAGATGGACGGGTCCTTGGAATCGATGCATCCTCTGGGATGATTCAAACAGCCAAGCAGATCAGGAAATCCAACTTGGAATTTCTCCTGCTCGACATTAACGCGATAGCTTTCAAAGAAGAATTCGACCTGATCTTCTCGAACGCAGCTTTGCACTGGATATTGGATCACGAACGCCTGCTCGAAAACTGTTCTCGTGCCCTCTGCCCAGGAGGTTCAGTACGGTTCATTTTTCTGGTCTTTCCTATAGGTTCTTCCGGCGAAGCAATGGAACTTCGGTGGATGCTTCTTTCCACAGAGAGGGCACCCCGTAGCTAATAACTGTTCTAACACATAGTGAAGAAACTTCTGGGGATGGTATTCTTTCCATCCTGTCGGATAGTAGATCGGAAGACTGATATATCATCTTCGGTCATATTCTGTTTAATCTTCGGTCATTTATTTTTCTATCTATCCCTCTATTTCGGTCAAATACTGTTGCGGCTTCCAGTATCCAAATGTGCACCACAAGAGTCTCTGCGTGATTTAGATCGCTGTTTTGCCTCTTTTTCTGTTAAGCGCAAGCGAGGAGAATATAACAGAACTGGGCAAGATCCAGCAATTGGAGTTGATGTTGGCCTAAACTCCTTTTGTGTTCTTTCAGATGGGAGGAGAATAGAATCCCCAAAGCCCTTGGAACACACTTTGAGATTACTAAAACGAAGGTCAAAACAACATTCACGAAAAAAGTTGGGTTCGGCCAATAGAAAGAAGTCAGCTTTACGCTTAGCGCGTCTTCATCGCAGGATTAGAAATAAACGCAAGGATTTCCTGCACAAACTTTCAACTCAACTGGCGAAAACCAGGTCAGTAGTTGTAGTAGAAGAGCTTAACGTGCGGGGGATGATGCAGAATCACCACCTATCCAGACACATCGCTGATAGCGGATGGAACCAGTTCTTCACAATGCTTAGTTACAAGACAAAATGGTATGGATCTCGTCTTATAAAAGCACCACGATTCTATCCATCCTCTAAAACTTGCTGTGCCTGTGGGAGCATCAAACCAGAACTAAGCTTAAAGGAGCGGCAATTTAACTGCGAGATATGCGGTTTTACTATCGACAGAGATGAAAATGCCGCACGAAACCTTGAGTATTTATCTACCCTGTTAGATAGTAAACATCTAACAGGGACTACCGGAAGTTCTCTGGGAAGTTACGGTACCCCTACCCTGCGGGCACCTACGGCCTTCGAGGACCTCCGGCCTACAACCTGTGGGTAAAAAACAAGATTTTTGAGTAGTATTGCCCATCGCAGATTACATCCGCAACCGAAATTTTAATGGTAAAATTCAGCATAATAGGTATGGGCGCTGGACTTTAATATTTCTTGTTAAAATAACGAGGTTTAGAGCTATCATAGCATATATAAAGAAGAGGTATCATATGAATATTAAAAGTCACAAATTATTGTCTATATTGGCAATTTTTTTATTTTACGGGTGCCAGACTACCTACAAGCTGGCTATTCCGGAAATAGACCCTGATGTGGCACAGGAAGAAAGGGAGTTTATCTATGAGAATTATAAGCTTGAGTATTTCGGTAGCATTTTAACCGGAAGCTATTTTCAACAGGACGACAGTATTAAATTCCCCTATCCGGTGGCTGGAGAACTGTTCGAGCACTCATCAGAAGAGGCGAAATTACTCTATTCAAGCGGCTCTGCAACCACTATTACGGCCGGCATTATCGGCGGAGTCGGTGGAGGGCTTATAGGTTATCCTTTAGGGACTGCCATAGGCGGAAAAAAGTGGGAAACTGTGGATTATATATTATTAGGCAGCGGGGCCGGACTATCCATAGTATCATTTATCGTTGCCGAAGTGGGAATAAGCTTTTTCTCGGATGCCACTGAGGAATACAACAGGCATCTGAGAGAGCTTTTAAAGTATGAAGAATAGGGCCGGTAAAGAAAGGAGAAGAAACATGAAAAAGGCATCTTTCTTGTTGATCCTCTGGCTCGTTGCTAGTGGAGTTCGGCAGAAGCAACCCCAAAACAGTCATCCATCGTAGAAATATCGATAGGCGTATCCCCTGGATTTGCCGTTTCGGGATTTCAAAGTGATCTGGCAAAAAATGCTCTTAGTCCATCGCCTGATAGTATTTCCTCTACGAATTTTAAGGCAGCCCTTGCCTTCTTTGTGGCGGAGATGTTTGGATTTGAGGGACGAGTCTTCATTGTCAATATTTGCCGGCGGAGGTGGAACCTACACTTCAAAACGCCAATTTTCAGG
>VRUG01000002.1 GCA_019456255.1 Planctomycetota bacterium
TCGTGGAAAAATGATACTTTATCACCTTTGGAGAATGCGAAATGAACATGCTAAATTCGCTTAGATGCAAAATGTTGAGTGCCGAGGGCTAACAATTGAAATGAGGCCCGAATGAGGAATCAATGACCCTGTACCATTCGGTGCAGGGTAAACCTGTCAGCATGACAGGGTGGAAAAGTGCGTTTTATCCTATAATGGCAGTTTGAGGGAAATTCGGTATTTGCGTAAGTGTGTCTTAGTCAAGGAGTTAGGTATTTGGGGTGGTGTTTGTGGTTGGCTGGCATGGTATTTGCGTAATATGGGGTTATGGTAGGCAGACTGTCTAAAATCGAAGAGGTACACCTATTGGCGAGTGATACCGACTGGGCACTTAGCAGGGCGGTACATGATATATTCGAGCCTCGAGGCGTGCGGTTGATGACGGCGCGTAGTACGGCTGAATTTATCGATGTTATTGAAAGTAAGCCTGTACATGCGATGATAGTTGATATGGATTCATCGCTTAGCGGGCTTGCGACGGTGAGGACCATTCGCAGATTCAATCCTGTGCTGCCTTGTATTATGCTTAGTAATCAAAGCAGTGACAGGGCGCTTGGTAAGGCGTTGTCGCTCGATGTATTTAGCGTGATCGATAAGCCGGTGGACATGAGAATATTGCAGGAGCAATTGCATCGGCTTTTTGTTAAGAATTATAATAGTAGAATTTTTGGTATTTAGAAAAGGAGTAAAGAAGAGATGAAGATCAAACCATTGGGTGACAAGGTTCTTGTTCAGCGCATTGAAGCAGAGAGCGTTACGGCAGGCGGAATAGTTTTGCCTGAGGCAGCGAAAGAGAAACCTCAGCAGGGCAAGATTAAAAGCGTGGGGCCGGGAAAGATTCTCGATGACGGCAGCGTGCAGAAGATGCAGGTTAAGAAAGGTGATCTGGTATTGTTCACCAGTTATGCGGGCAGTGAGATAAAGCTTAGCGGTGATGAGTATCTGATAATGAGTGAGTCGGATATTTTGGCAATAGTGGAATAAATCGGAGTTTATCTAAAATTTAGGAGTTAGAAAGAAATGGCAGCTAAAAAAATAGCTTTCGGCACAGACGCACGTGCCTCTATTCGCGAAGGAGTAAAGAAATTGGCGGCGGCGGTTAAGATAACGCTTGGGCCCTGCGGCAGAAATGTAATCATTGAACAATCATTTGGTTCGCCAACGGTTACTAAAGACGGCGTCACCGTTGCAAAGGAGATCGAGCTTGAGGATTCATACGAAAATATGGGCGCTCAGATGGTTAAAGAGGTCGCGTCTAAGACATCGACGGTAGCTGGTGACGGCACGACGACGGCGACTATTCTGGCGGAGAGTATTTTTAACGAAGGTCTGAAAAATATTACGGCAGGTGCGAATCCGATGCAGGTTAAGCAGGGGATTGACGCGGCGGTCGAGGCGATAGTAAAAGAGCTTCACAAGATGAGTATCCCTGTTGATTCGAGCAAGCAAATCGAGCAGGTTGCGACGTGTTCGGCGAATCAGGATGCCGAGATCGGTAAGAAGATGGCAGAGGCGATGGACAAGGTCGGCAAAGATGGTGTGATCACTGTCGAAGAGGGCCAATCGCTTGAGACGACGGTTGAATTGGTTGAGGGGATGCAGTTTGACAAGGGCTATCTTAGTCCGCACTTTATCACTAATCTTGAGAATATGACGGTTGAGCTGGATAAGCCTTATATTCTTGTTCACGAAAAGAAGGTCAGCAGTATCAAGTCGCTGGTTCCGCTTTTGGAGAAGGTGTCTAAGCAGGGCAGGCCTTTACTGATTATCGCAGAGGATGTCGAGGGCGAGGCTCTTGCGACATTGGTTGTGAATAAACTTCGCGGTGTGCTTCAGGTAGCGGCGGTGAAGGCTCCGGGATTTGGCGATAAGCGAAAAGATATGCTTGGTGACCTTGGTGTGTTGACCGGTGCACAGCCTGTGTTTGAGGATTTGGGACTGCAACTGGAAAACGTTGAGCTAACACAATTGGGCAGAGCCAAGCGCATTACCATCGACAAAGATAATACGACGATTATCGAAGGCGGCGGCAGCGCCGGTGAGATAACCGCAAGAATTGAACAGATAAAAACCGAGATAGATAAATCGACGAGCGATTATGATGTTGAGAAACTTCAGGAACGTTTGGCGAAGCTTAGCGGCGGCGTGGCCCAGATACAGGTTGGTGCTGCGACAGAAGCTGAGATGAAAGAAAAGAAGGCCCGCGTTGAGGACGCATTGCATGCATGTCGGGCAGCGGTAGAAGAAGGAATTTTGCCGGGCGGCGGCGTTTCGATACTTCGAGCATTGTCTGTGTTGGATAAGGTCAAGGCCAAAGGCGATAAGAAAATCGGTATTGATATTGTCCGCAGAGCTTTGGTTGCACCAATTAAGCAGATTGCGAAAAATGCAGGTCTGGACGGTTCGATCGTTGCTCAAAAGGTAATCGAAAGCGATGAGAAGAATTTCGGTTATGACGCTATGAGGAAGGAATATGGTGACATGATCGAGTTTGGCGTTATCGTACCGACGAAGGTCGAGAGGGCGGCATTGCAGAACGGTGCATCAATTGCGTCGCTGCTGTTGACGACTGACGCGTTGGTGAGTGAGATTCCGGAAGACAAGCCTGCGGGGCCAGCGATGCCTCCGGGCGGAATGTACTAAGAATATTAAATCGAAAGCGGGTTCTTAACGGAATCCGCTTTTTTTTAGAAGGGACATAAGATGAGTTTCCAGTATTATTCAAATCTGGTTTCCAAAGGGACGCGGAACTTTGCGTCGGGTGTTTTTGTTACGGGAATGCTTTTGATAGGGTTCGGGTTTTTGATTTGGATATTGCGTGAACTCTTTGCGATGCTGTTTGCGGTGTTGTTCTGTATAGCTGGAATCGGGTGCATAGTGACCGGCGTGAAGATGTTCTGGTCGGTGAGTAAATTTGAAAAGATGAATTCGGATGGACAGGGGGCGTATCGAGAGAATGTTCATGTGCGCGTAGAAGATAACGGGGTAGATGTTCAAGTCCACGGCGAGGCTAATTTTGATTAGCGGATTTTCAAGGTTGCCAGTGCGATAGCGGCGAAGGCGGCGGCTAAGAGCCAAAATCTTACGACGACCTGTGGTTCTGACCAGCCTACAAGATGGAAGTGGTGGTGGATCGGTGCGCATTTGAAGAGTCTTTTTCCGCCGGTGTACTTGAAGTAGAGGATTTGTAAAACGACGCTGACCAGTTCGATTACGAAGACGCCTCCTATAATTAAAAGCAGAATTTCATTTCTTGTTACTAATGCTCCGTATCCCATTGCGGCTCCTAATGGCAGCGAGCCGACATCGCCCATGAATACCTGTGCTGGGTGACAATTGTACCAGAGGAAACCGAGGATGGCTCCCAGGATGGCAGAGTAGAATATCGCCAGTTCGCCGGATTGCGGTACGTGGGGCAGGAGCAGGTAACTCGACCATGTGATTTGTGAGGTTCTTGCCATGGTTTCCGAAGCGACGTAGCAAAGCAGTACCAGTACCAGTGCGACCATTCCGACGCAGCCGGCGGCTAGTCCGTCCATTCCGTCTGTCAGGTTTACCGCGTTGCTTGTTGCGGTGATGTAAACGATGGCGATAAGTACGAACATCCAGTTTGCCAGTGGCAGGCCGTGTTTGTAAAACGGGAGCCAGAATAATTTTCCGTCGGTAATGTTTGTGAAGTCGGTGTATAAAAATGAAGCGATGAGGATAGCACCTCCGATTTGGAAGATGAGTTTTTCCCATGGTTTTAGGCCGTTTCTTGTGCGATGTCGGATGTCGGCGGTAAGCTTTAGCCAGTCATCAACGCCGCCAAGAACGGCAAACCAGATTATCAGGACAATCGCTTTTTGGACGAATGGGTTGGTTAGTTTTGCCCATAACAAGGTACCGGCTAATACGGCGAGGATGATAATCAGTCCGCCCATTGTTGGTGTGTTTGTTTTTTCTTTTGTGAGTTCGTTTAGTTTGTCGTGGTGAAATTCCGGCCTGTCGCCGATTTTTTTTGTCATTAGCCATCGTATGATCGTTGGGCCGAGAAAGACGGCGATCGAGAAGCTTGTCAGGATTGCCGCGATAGAGCGAAACATTACATCCTGATAAGCATAGAAACCTATCTTGTGTGTAAACGCGTCACGGAAATACCATAGAAGATAATATATCATTTAGAGACTCTTAAGTTTTTTGACGGCGGCTTCGAGTTTTGCTGCTCTGGAGCCTTTTATTAGTACTATATCGTCTTTTTTTATAAATTCGTTTAGCTGATTGCAAGCAGAAATCGTGTCTTTGAAGGAATAAGTTTGCAAATTTTGTTTTTTTATTTTTTTAGCGGCTTGTGCGGCAAGATTTGCAAGCGGGCCTATGGCTATAAGCAGTTGTATATTGTTATCGGCGATATCTTTTCCAAGTTGTTGATGCAAATGCTTTTCGTCATTTCCAAGTTCGGCCATATCGCCGCAGATGAAAACTTTTCGTTGGTTTTCGTTTGGATTCATATCGTCTAAAATTTTCAGGGCATTTTTCATCGAGGCCGGGTTTGCGTTATAGCAATCATTTAAAATGGTCAGGGTTTCGGTTTTTATTAATTCAGTTCGCATTGGAATTGGGGGTAAGGTTTTTATTGCATCGGCAAACTGATTTAGTGTGATTCCAAACTGCTCGCAGATAGCGAAGGCGGTGATGGCATTTTCGATATTTCCCTGACCCAATAAAGGCAGTGTGATATCGATGCCATTTAGTGAGAAGGTGGTGGATGATTCTTTGAACGCGGGATTTTGTGGTTTTAATTTAGAGGCGGCATCGGTTATTAAGACGCCGTCAGGTTTTAAGCCCTGAGCGATGGATAATTTTTCCTTTTTGATCGCTTCAAGGTCTTTGAGGCCTTCGAGGTGCGCGAGGCAAATTTTTGTTACAACGGCGATATCTGGTGCGGCGATTTTGGTAAGGTATTCGATTTCGCCGGTGTAGCTGCTGCCGAGTTCGGCGATGATGATTTGGTCGTCTGGGTCTGCGGCGAGTAAGGTCATTGGCAGGCCTATACTGTTATTGAAATTTGCCGGTGCCTGAAAAGTTTTGAAGTGTTTACTTAGAACGTGATATGTGATTTGTCTCGTAGTAGTTTTTCCTACTGAGCCTGTTATTGCCACGACCTTGAAATTGCAATCGTTTCGGTAATGAGCGGCAAGGCAGCCGAGTGCCTTTACTGAATCTTGAACTTTTAAGACGTTGCCAGAGGTGGTATCGCTGCTTGCTACGACGCAGGCGGCTTTTTTTCCCAGGGCGCGGGCGATATAGTCGTGGCCGTCAAAGTTTTCACCTTTTACCGCGAAGAAGCAGTCGCCTGGTTTTACTGTTCGCGAATCGGTGCTTACGCCGGTGATAAAGCCGCTAGTATTTTTAGGTGGTGCGGCATTTATTATCTTAGCTAATTTTCCAATAGAAATTTTTTTCATTTGAGATTTTTTAAGTAATTGGCGGCGACTTGTTTATCGCTGAACTGATTTTTTTTGCCATCTATTATTTGATAAGTTTCGTGTCCCTTTCCGGCTATAAGTATGATGTCGTTTTCTTTCGCGTCTCTAATTGCCGATTCTATGGCTTTTTTCCTATCAGATTCTGCGATGATAGAATCAGCGGTTGGGTTTTGAAGTCCCATATACATTTCGCCAATTATTGCGCATGGGTCCTCGCTTCTTGGGTTGTCGCTTGTGAGCATGAGGTTGTCGGCGAATTTTTCGGCGACGGCAGCCATTTTTGGTCTTTTTGTTTTGTCCCTGTCTCCGCCGCAACCAAATACAATTGTCAATTTGCCCTTGCATAAAGGTCTTAGAGCGGTGAGGACATTTTTCAGCGCATCGTCGGTGTGGGCATAATCGATCAGGACGGAAAAGTTTCGGTCGTGTTTTACCGGTTCAAGTCTGCCTGGAATTGCTTTTAAGCTGGACAGACCCGCGGCGATTGTTTTTAGATCGAAACCAGCGGCAAGACAGATTCCGGCGGCGGCAAGGTGGTTACTGATATTGTGTTTTCCAAAAAGAGGGGTTTTAACTTTTTGTGTTTGTCCGGCGTATCGAAGAGTAAAAATTGTTCCGTTTAAATCCATCGATTCGATGTGCGCGGTCAGGTCGGCGTCCTGGTCAACGGCGTAGAAAATAATTTTAGCGTTTGTTTTTTCAGCGATTTGGTTTGACATGTAGTCCTGTTTATTAAGGACAGCGGTCGCATCTGGTGAGAGATTCTCAAAGAGTTTTAATTTTGCATCGAAGTAATCTTCTTTTGTTTTGTGATAGTCGAGGTGGTCCTGAGTTAGATTTGTAAACGCGGCAGCTTTGAAGTCTATTGCGGCGAGTCTGTTTTGCGATAGAGCGTGACTGCTTGCTTCTGTGACCATAAATTTTGCGTCTGCGGCAACCATTTGCTTTTGAATGTCTGCGATGGTGAGGCTGTCAGGTGTAGTTAACGTGGCTGGAAGTGTTTCTTTTGCGGTGTCATAGGTAATGGTTGTGATAAGTCCGCATTTTTGGCCTGCGGATTGAATTACTGCGCGAACAAGAAAAGCGACGGTTGTTTTTCCATTTGTTCCGGTAACAGCGAGATTGGTTAATTTCGAGGCAGGGTTATCTTTTAGAGTTTGCGCTAAGATGGCGGCAGCTTTGGCGGTATCGTCGGTGGTAATAATTTCGGCGGTTTTGCAATCGCACGGTTTTTGTGTCACGATAAATTTTGCACCGTTATTAATGGCTTGTTCGATAAAGTCATGGCCGTCAAGGACGGTCCCTTTGACAGCGACGAAGATGCCTCCTTGTTTTACATCTCTCGAATCGAGGCAGAGGGTTGGTTTATCTGGTAAGGCTGCCAAGGTTAATAATTCATCGAACGTCATTTTTATTCTCTGTTTTCACTTAGCTTTTCCAGAGGTTCAACTTTGTCGCATCTGTCGGGTTTTTTTATTTGGGGTTTTGCCCAGCGAACAGCATTTGTTAAAACTTTGATTATGTTTTCGTCGTGAAAGATGGGATATGTTTCGTGTCCTGGCCTGAAGTAGAAAATCTTTCCGTGGCCCCTTTGCCATGTGCACCCGCTTCTAAAGACTTCTCCGCCCTGGAACCATGAGATGAAAATAACTTTATCAGGGTTTGGTATATCGAATCTTTCGCCGTACATTTCGGTTTGTGGCAGTTCAAAGAATTCGCCGATGCCTTTTGTAATCGGATGCGCGGGTTCTATGTTCCAGAGTCTTTCTTTTTCGGCGGCTTCTCTCCATTTTAGTGAGCAGTTTGTGCCGAGGAGTGTTTTTAGTATCTTTGAGAAATGCGCCGAGTGCAAAACAATCAAACCCATGCCTTCGAGAACTCGTTTTTTTACTTTTTCGACAATTTCGTCGCTGACTTCGTGGTGCGCCATGTGTCCCCACCAGAGAAGAACATCTGTATTGTCGAGCATGTCATCTGTCAGGCCATGCTGAGGCTCATCGAGTGTGGCAGTATTTGCCTGTATGTCGTCGGCGGCGTTTAAGCTATTGGCGATGGCGATATGTATTCCGTCCGGATAAATTTCTTTCACACGGTTGTTAATTTTTTCGTGTCGGAATTCGTTCCAGACTGTTGCTTTTATAATATCCATTTGCTTTTAAGATTTAATTATTATTTCTGAGATGGCGGGTAATCATCGAAGATACCATCGAGCATCAGGTTTGTCATAACCGGCCCCTCGTCTGTCATAGTGACCCATACTATATGATCGAACTGTCCTTTTTCAATTCCTTCGAGTTTTCCGTTTTCTCCGGATCCCCCGCCGCCAGTAAGAGCTAAGGCGTAGTATCTTCTGCCATTACGAATTTCTTTTTGGTATCTATGCTCGTGGCCGGTGAAGACGGTGTAGTCTCTGTCGGCGAGAAGTTTTTCCATTTTTGCCCATGAGCCTGTATCTCTGTGCCACATTGGCTTATGAAGGAAAAGAAGCGTCCATCGCACATTCGGGTACGCGGCTAAAACTTTTTTGAAATACTGCATTTGTTTTTCGCCGATGTTATCAGCTTCGTGAGCGCGTGGCGGATCCTCTGAATTAACGCAGAGGAACAGTACGTCGCGATATACGAAATGGTAATAAAGCCTGCCCATTTCCCTTTGCCATAATTTAACCATGAATTCATTTGTCACATCGTGATTTCCCGGGACATAAAAGAAAGGCATTTCGAGTTTATTGACCATGGAGTCAAACTCGTTCCACTGATCCATTATCTTAGCTTCGTCTTCTGTATATCCTTCAATCAAATCACCAACTGACATTACAAATTCGGGCTTTAGGAGTGTTAGGCTTTCGATTGCCTTTTCAAAGACGCCTGGGCGATTTCCGCCAGTGCGGTCGGCGACGATAGCGAACTGGAAATTGGCGGGGTCGTTGTAGAGGTTTAGATGTGTCCATGGATTCTTCTTTTCCTGTTTGATCGTCAAGTCCGAGCAACCCGCTAAGACGAATACGATTGTAACGATAGTAAGACTTTTTAAGATTTTCATAAAAACTCCCTGTGGTTAAGTGTTAGTGTCAATCGAACTGTATGTCTCTAATCTGCAGCTGGACGTTTGTATTTCCATTGTATGTATTTAGCTGGGGGTGGAAAGCGACGCTGAAGAATTCTTTTTCGAGTAATTTTTTTTCCAGCTTGCCCATTTTGAAACCAATGCACCGGATGGTAGCTTTGTTATCGGTAATGGTAATCTGTAGATGGTCTCCTTTTGCTCCTACTCTTCTTGGGTGTGCTGCGAGCTTTACGCCCTTTGCGGCAAAAATTGGTTTTGGATTTAGCTGGCCGAAAGGCTCGATCAAATCTAATTGTTTTACCGTCTCCATTGTAAAGACGTCGAGTGAGGTCATAGCGTCGATGTCGAGTTTCGCTGTGACATCTTCGTAATTTAGATTGTCTTTTGCGTATGATTCAAAATCGTATATAAATTCCTGGATTTTATCCGGCTCGATAGTGATGCCCGCGGCCATTTTGTGTCCGCCAAAAGTTGTCAGTGACTTTGAGCATGCGGTTATCGCTTTTAAAATGTCAAAGCCAGCGATTGAGCGTGCCGAGCCCTGAGCGATGCCGTTTGAGGTGTTGATTAAAATTGTCGGGCGATAGAAGCGGTCAATGACCCTCGAAGCGACGATGCCAATTACGCCGGTATGCCAATCTTCGTTTGCCAGTACGATGCTTTTCTTGTCGGGGTGGTTTAGTCCCTGCTGAACAATCATTTCGCATGCCTGTTTGAAAATTTTTCTTTCGCATCGCTGCCTGAGAGAGTTTTGTTCTTTTAGGTATTGGGCAATCTGCATTGAACTAACTTCATTGTCGGAAGTTAAAAGTTCGACAGCTAATCTTGCGTGCCCCATTCTTCCGGCGGCGTTTAGCATTGGCGCGAGTCTGAAACCGATATGATAGCTTTCAAGTCCCTGTCCGGTGAGTCCTGCGGTTTCGATGAGCGCGTTTATGCCGGGGAGTCGGCATTGAGGTAGTGACTTTAATCCGAAGCTTGCGATGACCCTGTTTTCGCCTCTTATGTCAACGACGTCGGCTATGGTTCCCATGGCGGCAAGTGAGGTTGCGTTTAGCATAAAGTCACGCAGTTGGGGGTTAAGTTTTTCACCGGCATTGAAGTGGTTAGCCAGTGCCCATGCTAATTTGAACGCGACCACAGCGCCGGCGGGAGTTTGATTTTCGTATGACTCATCGAGGGCAGGGTGGACTATCGCAAATACGTCTGGCAGTTGGGTGTCGGGTTGGTGGTGGTCGGTTATTATGATATCGAGGCCGAGGTTTTTCGCAAAGGCCGTTGACTTTACAGCATTGATTCCGCAATCGACGGTTATTATAAGTTTTGTGCCGGTGTCTGCGATTGAGTTGATGGCATCTGCGTTTAGGCCGTAACCTTCATCTATGCGGTGGGGGATGTAATAATCGACGTCGGCACCGAGTAATATCAGAAGCTGCCACAAAATCGCGACGCCTGTGATGCCGTCGACGTCATAGTCTCCATAAACGGTAATCTTTTCTTTTTCTTTTATGGCCTGGGTGATTCTCGGCAGTGCTTTTTGCACGCCTGGCATTTTTTCCGGCGGGATGAGGTTTGTCAGTTTAGGCTGAAGGAAAGCCAAGGCGGTTTGCGAGTCGTTGATGCCTCGATTGATGAGGACCTGAGCCAAGAGGGGATGTACTTTTAGTGATTTTGCAAGTGGTTCGGCGTTTTCACTGGCCGGTTTTACCGCCCATTGTTTTTTTGGTTCAATCAAACGCTTTTGAGGGCGTTTTTCCTGAGTTTGCATCCCTGCGGTTAGCTGCATAGCAGGCCTTCCTACTCCTAATTATTGATTTGGGTTTCTGTAAAGCTCTTTATACCAGAAAGCGGTGGCAAACTGCAAGGCTTTTCGGGGATTTGGGGTACAAAGGGCGATTAACGGCCTTGGTTAAATATTTGTGGCGGATTCATCGTCTTGGGTTTGGATTTGTTCGAGGTGGGCGCCGAACTTGTTTAGCTTTGCGCTGCCCTCGTCGTATTGGCTTTGTGCGTTACGGAGGTGCTTGCCCAGGACGTCGAAGCTTGAGACGAAGGTTGCGAAAGATGCGTTTAGTTTATGGAGATTTTTTCTGATCTGGGCGGCTTGCTTTTCGATTTGCATGCCGTGGAGGCCCATTACGACCGTCATCAGGTAGGCATAGAGCAGATTGGGGGAGACGGGGATGACTTTTTTATCGAGGGCGTAGGTTAAGATGTCTTTTGTGTCGGACTCGAATTTTACGACTGTTTCGTAATAGATGTTTTCAGCGGGGATGTACATAAGCGCGAAATCGAGAGTTTGTTCGGCGGGTCTTATGTAGTTGTCGGCGATTTTGTCGATGTGTTTTATGACATCGTTTAGGAACTGCTTTCTGGCTTTGGCTTTGTCATCGTCGTTTTCGCATTTTAAAATTGCCTCAAATGCAGGCAACGGGAATTTCGCATCGATAGGGACATTAAAATCGGCGAGATTTACGAGGGCGTCGACGATTTTGCCGTCCTTGAAAGTGTATTGGAGTTGGTAGCTCTCGGCGGGGAGGATTTGTGCGAGCATATTTTCGAGTGACCATTCTCCCATCTGGCCCCGAAGTTTCGGCGAGTTGAGGATGTCCTGCAGTCTTCTGACGTCGGTGCCCATCGTGAGCATCTGTTTGTTTGTTCCCTGGAGTTCGCCTATTTGGGAATTGAGGGTTGTGAGGACCTTCTGGCTTGACTGGAGGTTCTGGTTTAGTGAGGTTTGTCCCTGCTGAAGCGATTTTGTGAGGGATTCGCCTGTTTTGTCCTGTGATGCTTTTAGTGCTTCTATCTGTTGATTGAGCATTGCGATAGCTGTGGTGTGGCCTGATGTTTCTCTTCTTGCGGCGGCTATTGTGACGATGAGCCAGACGAGTAGCGCCAGGACAATTACTATAAGAACAGCTATAACTATAATGATGGATTCCATAATTTCGCCCTTAGAAGTGTTTTGATTATAATCGCCTGGGGGTTGGGAGTCAAAGGGCAAAGGGGGCGGGGTTTGAATTTGCTTGCTAAAACATTGTCGCGGGATTATTGTTTTAGGCAGTTACGGCAATAAAAGCGGGGATATATGAATCATCATTTAGTCATACTGAAAAAGGGGTATCTGGATTTGATATTGGCTGGTCGAAAGACGGTTGAACTTCGCCTGACGAAGGTTCGGTGTGCTCCCTTTGGGCGAATATCTGCCGGCGACAGGTTATTTTTTAAGATAAGCAGCGGAGCGGTGTGCGGGGTGGGTAAGGTTAGGAAAATCAAAGAGTTATCCGGGCTGACCAAAGCGAAGGTGGAAAAGCTTAAAAGTAAGTATAATCATTTGATTTGCGGCGATGATAAATACTGGGGTCAGAAGAAGGATTGCTTGTTTGGTGTTTTGGTGTGGCTGGAGGGTGTTAAGGCTATGAAGCCGGTGCGGATTGAGAAAAAAGACTGGCGCGCATGGGTGGTTTTGCAAAAAAATGCGAGCTATGGTTTGCTTGAAAAGGGCAAATAACCCAAACTGACCGATGGTCAGTTTGAGAAATTCAGAATGCAGAAACCAGAATTCAGAATGGTTGAAACCGACTCTGTCGGAGGCTCTTTTAAACCTTTGTCGAGCGATAAATTATACCGAAATTTAATGATTTGTCGGTCAGTTCAAGTAAATAAGGCTTAGAACAGTTTAATTTTTCGTGTTCGCTTTATGCCTGTTGCAGCTTCGGGTGGCGGCATCAGAAATACTCGCCCTACAATAAGTAAGGCTGTGTTTTCTTCTTTGCCAGCCTCGTCCTCACGACGGCCTAAATGCGAACAGAAAAGATTAAAATGCTCTAATTTGCGTAATTGTGATAAGTTTTTCGCGTTTCGGGGCGGAAGTTGCAATAAATATAGGTCGTACGAGCGTCTTTTAGTGTAGGAACTCGATATGGATGACACTCTTGAAAGGAGCATAAAATGTTAAAGAAAGTAATTATCAGTATCGCGGCAATTATTTTATTGGTAGGTGTGAGCGGTGTTTTCGCCGAGGGCAAAAAATGTGACGGCAAGGCTAAAGCGGCTAAGAAGCAGGTATTTAAGCAACATCAGGAATATGCTGCCTGGTTCGGGAAACTTAAAAAAGCTCATCGTGACGGTGATACGAAACGGATAGGGCATCTGATTGAATGGATGGAGCAGAGCAAAAAAGGCAAGCACAATAAAAAGGGTTGGTCCGGCAAAAAAGGCAAGAAGCAACATAAGCAAAAAGGGGCAGGAGCATTTAAGAAGAAATTCGGCAAGGGTAAGGGTAAAGGCGGTGAATGGCGTGGTAAGGGCGGACATGGCAAAGGCGAGGGACGTGGTCAAGGCATGGATTGGCGTGGTAAGGGCGGATATGGCAGAGGCGAAGGACGCAGCTTTGGGCAATGCGGTAAGGGTGGATATGGCAAAGGCGAGGGACGTGGTCAAGGCATGGATCGGCGAGGTAAGGGCGGACATGGCAGAGACGAGGGACGTGGTCAAGGCTGCGGTCAAGGTTTTAGTCAACGAGGTGGTCGCGGTATGGGCGGATATGGCAGAGGCGAGGGACATGGCAGAGGCGAGGGACGCAGCTTGGGACAATGCGGTAAGGGCGGATATGGCAGAGGCGAGGGACGTGGCCGAGGCTGCGGTCAAGGTTTTAGTCGACAAGGCGGTCGCGGCATGGGTGGACATGGTCGACGAGGTGGTCGAGGTTTCCGTCGCCGGGACATGGACGATGGATTTGAGCACTATCACAACAGAGGGTCACGACGTCAACGGCAGGAGAAAAAAGAATTTGACTGGGATTGGTAATAGCCAGCAGTTTCGATATTATCGGATATAAAAATAAAAAGGCTGTGCACTTGGAAGACGCACAGCCTTTTTTGTTATGTTGTGTTTCAGGGAACCTCTAACAATTCATTTTTGCGAACAAGCAAATCTTTTTGATTCTGGACTACGTCAGGAAAAAGTCGCCTTAACTTTGGCTAAGACTGCTTTGGCTTCCTTGCCAGAACACAAAAATCTTCTACTTGTCGCTCAAAAGCAATTATTAGAACTACCCTTTATTATTGCCAGTTGTTTGGATAGTAGATTTGATTGAGGTCGATATTAAATTTTCTGGCCAGTTCTTCTATGAGTGCATCTGTTCTTTTTATCTGATAGTCGGTTGGCATGGTGTTTTTTCCATCAGCGATGATACAGATTCTAATTGTCTGTCCGGTGCCGTACCATGTTTTTCCAGGTATACTCGACCATTGTTTTCTCCACTTCTCGGTTGGCTGTATCTGTCCGTCTCTTGCTCCTAATCCATTTCCGACACAGAACTGAAAGTTAAGGTCGTGTTCACTTGGCAGTCCGTTAATTGAAGCAAGCTGTTGTAGGTTTCCTGCTTTTGTGTTGCTGTAAAAAACTTCAATGCAATTCCATCGAGTTGGGGATTGTGTTGCCTGTGATACAGTAGCTTTGTTTACCGAACCGAGTCGTGAATAGCTCCAGAGCGAAAACGCCCCTGCAGAAGGTGGGTTATTTCCCAATGCCATCAGTACGATGGCCCCGACTGTCATAGCAGTCAGTAATGCCGCCCAAACTTTCGCTGTCCTTGGCTGATTTGACATTTTCCCGTCCCTGAAAAACCGTTATGGACCCAATACGATGCATCTCTTACGAAGACAAAACATTTATACTGTAAACATCGGCGCATGCCAACAAATTCCTCCAAATTTTAACAAAATTTTTCATTTTATATGTCGCGTGTGATTTTGTCTCAAAGTGTGTCCAGTCAGCAAGTTAAGGTGTCTGACAAAAAAGCGTTTAAAGTTTGCGATAGTAACAAAAAAAGCTTGACCGGAGAGCTGATTTGTGTTACATATTGGGACGTTAGATTTTCAAGGAATGAAAATTAATGTATGAAACGGATTCTATCTTAGATTCAGTAACCAAGCTTTCGCGGCAAGTCCTGAGCATCCCGACATCAGACGGCAACTGTGACATTACGCTTTGGGATCGTGCTCAGCGTTTGGTTTGCAATGTCAATTATATCGTTGAACTTCCTGAGTTGTCTAAATCGAATATGCAGATAGACCGTTTTTGCCTGACCGCAGCGACGTATTTTAGCGATTCCGGTCTTGCACATCATTTCAAATTAAAAAATCATACTGAGACGTCTGTTTTCGACAACAACGGTGACGATTTGGTTCATAGCTGCAACGAGATTGTGCTTGATAAACTTTCTGGTCTGGTAAAAGATGAAAAGATTGTAAAGATCAACAGCATTATCTCCGAGGCCCACAGTAATTTTGCCCAAAAACCCGAGTCAATGATTCTTTCGGATGCCCGCAATTTAGATGATATGGGTGCAGCGGGTTTGTTTCAGGAATTCCGGCGTTACACCGTGACAGGTAAAAGCATTTCTGATGCTCTTGGAATATGGAAACGTAAGATAGACTATCGCTACTGGCAGGCTCGTCTTAAGGAAAGTTTTCGTTTTGCGTCGGTTCGGCAACTTGCTGAGCAACGTCTTCGTGCCGCCGAACATTTCATGAATCAGCTCAACATTGAAACAGAAGGCCTGGATCTGGAAGAACTTTCCAAGGCCCCGGCCTTCGTGTAATTTCTGTTTTCTTTTTTTATTTTACAAATCTTTTACCGCATTGGCGGCATGCCCATAGGCATGCCCATAGGCATAGGCCTAGGCATCGGTTCTCTTCCTGGTGCGTAAACAATGTCAGCTTCTGCTTTTAACTCCATAATATATTCCTGCGCCAGCTTTTGCTGTTTTTGTTTTTTCAGTACGTTCACTAAATTTTCTTTTACTTCGTCAAACTTTAAAGTGGACGCTTCCTGACGGTCGGTGACTTTGATAATATGGTATCCAAATCGCGTTTCTACGACATCGCTGACCTGTCCCGGTTCGAGTTCAAATGCAACTCTTTCAAACGGCGGCACCATCCGTCCCCTTCCAAACATGCCTAAATCTCCTCCTTTTGCAGCCGATGGGCAGGTTGAATGTTCTTTGGCTAATTCAGCGAAATCCGCACCGGCCTTTATCTGTCCGAGGAGGAGTTGTGTTTTTTCTTTTGCAGCTTGTTTTATCTTTTCCAGGTCGGCTGTCGGATCCGATGAATCGACCTTTAGAAGTATATGGCTTGCTCTTACCTGTTCAGGTGTTTCGAATTGTTTTATATTTTTACTATAGTAATCCTTCACTTCCTGCTCGGTGACATTTTCCTTATCACCCCATTTATCTTCCATGACTTTTTGGTATGTAAGCCCTCTTTTAATACTTACTTTAATCTCGTCGAAACTCTGTCCATATGCCTCGACGAGTGCCTTGAAGTCATCCATTGACAAAGGGGGCTGCTGAGAATTTGCCATTTCCTGTAGTTTTGCATCGACTTCTTCATCTGAAATTGTGATATTTGCAGCTTCTACTTTTTGGTCGAGCAGTGTTTCAATAATAATTTTTTCCACAGTACCTTGCATTAGTTGCTGCTTGTACTGCTTTAGTTGTTCGGGGTTTGCCTGCTGAGCAACTTTGTCGAGCTGTGGTTGCAGCTTTTCCAATATTTGGCTTTCCCGAATCTCGATGCCGTTAACCGTCACCAGTAAAGCATCTTCTTGAGTTGAAGCAGGTGTTTCTTCGGGTTCTGCGACAGGTTCCGGTTCATCAGGTTCGGCAACCGGTTCAGGTATGGCAAGTTTTTCTATTTTTTGTTCAACCGGTGCTTGTGTTAGTTTGGGTTCTGTTTCTGTAATCAGGGGTTGTTGGTCATTTTTGACTTCGGCTTCTGGCTGGCAGCCAGCAACGACTAAAAGTGCCAAAACAACCGCTATAATTGTCGTGTGAAATCTCATAAGTGTATCCTTTCTTAGGGTTTAAAATACTGAAAAGCAGGTTAACAAGTCGCTCATTATCCCATTTTAAACACATTTCGTCAATAACTTTTATTATTTTTTACAGCTATAGGCGTCAATTTTGGGCACAAATTGTGACTGGCGACTGTAACAGGCAACGGCATTTTGCCCTGTTGGTTCTTGCAAAAATCGCGTTTTGTGCTATTTTCAGCGTTAAATTCATTTTTATACAAGGTGAATCTTATGGGCTATCTACTGGGATATGACATTGTAAGTTCGTCAATAAAAACATCTCTTTTAGAAATTGCGACGGGTCGTGTTTTAGCCCGTGTCATCAGCCCTGCAAGTGAACTTGAAATTATTGCTTCGTGTCCTGGGTGGGCGGAACAGCATCCCCAGATATGGTGGGACAAGAGCTATCAGGAGATGAATGATTTGGCAGGGGGGATTGTTTTTGCGTTGAATTACGGTCTTGGTATAATGCGTAATATGGGCGTCGCAATTGAGATGGTTCGTGCTGGCGGGGCGAATATGTTTTTAAGTGACATATTTTGTGAGGCCTTTGCGACTGTCACCGGGTCGGTGGTTCAATTGTACGATACGGACGGCTCGGCAGGTGCGGCAAGAGGAGCTGGCATCGGTGCGGGAGTTTATAAAAATACGGAAGAAGCGTTTGCGAGTTTGAAGCCTATAAAGACTGTCGAACCAAATGAGAAATGGAAACAGTCATACGCGGATGCTTATCAAAAATTGGAAGGTGTTTTAAATCTCAAATTAGAGGATTAGTAAGATAATGAAAATAAAACTTTTCGGTATCTTAATTGCTGTGGCTATTTTATGTTCACCGGCTTTTTCATTTAGAATAAAAACTGATGGTGAAATGAAGCGGTGGCACAAGATGACAGTGACGTTTAACGGGCTGGATTTAGATGAATCGGCAGAGTTGAATCCTTTTTTAGATTATCGTTTGAACGTTACTTTTATAAAGGGTGATAAACGATATGTTGTGCCTGGGTTTTACTCAGCTGACGGCAATGCGGGCCAGAGCGGCGCTACGGGCGGTAATAAATGGCAGGTTCATTTTACTCCGGACAGCGCGGGTTGGTGGGGATATACGGTGTCATTTCGTAAGGGCAGCGATATCGCGATAAGTGAGGACCCGGATGCAGGTATGGCAGTTGGGTTTGATGGTTTAGCGAACACATTTGAGATTCATGAGAGCGATAAGAGCGGGCGTGACTTTCGGGGTAAAGGTATGCTGCGATATTCCGGTGAGCGTTATCTGCAATTTGCAGAGAGCGGTGAATACTTTATCAAGGCTGGTGCCGACAGTCCTGAAAACTTTTTGGCTTACTTTGAGTTTGACGGGACGTATGATACGGCAAAACTTGACAGGAAAGGTGAGGCTGTGGGTGATAAGTTTATTCATCAATATAAGCCTCACGCAAAAGATTATCGCAAGGGCGATCCTACGTGGCGAAAGGGTAAGGGTAAAAATATCATCGGCGCGTTGAATTATCTGGCGTCTCAGGGGATGAACAGTATTTATTTTCTTACTTATAATCTTGACGGCGGTGACGGGCAGGATGTTTGGCCCTGGACCGACCCCAATGAGAGGTTCAGGTTTGATTGCAGTAAGCTTGACCAGTGGGAGATTGTATTTTCGCATGCTGAGCAGCTTGGTATTATGCTGCATGTGGTGACTCAGGAGACGGAAAACGACCAAGGGCTTGACGGCGGTGAGCTTGGCAGAAAGCGTAAGCTATATTATCGCGAATTGATTGCGCGTTTTGGTCATCACTTAGGTCTTGTTTGGAATCTCGGTGAGGAGAACAGTAACACGACCGAACAGCTCAAGGCTTTTACGAGCTATTTCAAAAAGACCGACCCGTATAAGCATCCGGTGGTGGTGCATAACGGCTGGGATGGGCATGAAAAGCTTTATGGTCCGCTGGTGGGTTATGGCGACTTTGACGGTGCGTCTCTGCAAATGAATAAGACCGGTTCTAAGACACATTCGGAAACCCTTAAATGGTTAGAGCGTTCCGCTAAGGGTGGTTGGCAATGGTTTGTATGTCTCGATGAATTCGGTGGGGGCGGTGACGGTGTTTATAGTGATTCGGTTTCGCCTGACCATGATATTGCGCGTAAGAATTGTTTGTGGGGCAATTTGATGGCTGGCGGGGGCGGTTTTGAGTGGTACTTTAGTTATAAGTCTCCGATTAACGATTTGAATTGTGAGGACTGGCGCAGCAGAGAGAAGATGTGGGAGCAGAGTCTTTACGCGTTGGATTTTTTCCACAAGTATTTACCGTTTTGGCAGATGAAGTCGGCGGATTCACTTGTATCGAATGGGTGGTGCTTTGCGAAGGAAGGTGCGATTTACGCGGTTTATCTACCTAAGGGTGGCAGTTGCGAATTGCAATTAACTGATGGCAAGTTTGGCGTGCAATGGTATAATCCGCGCAAAGGCGGTAATCTTGCGACAGGTTCGGTTGTGCAGGTTACAGGGCCTGGAAAAGTTTTGCTCGGTAAGCCTGGAAAAGATAAGGGTAAAGACTGGGTAATCCTCGTTAAAAAGAAGAAATAGCACACGAGTCAAACTATAAGTGAGGGCAAGGATGGATTTTCCTGAACATTTGGCAATTCAAAGTCATAGTATTGATATATTGCCCCGTTATGTGGATACCGACCAGGCTGGCGTTGTTCATCACAGCGTGTATCCTGTGTGGTTTGAGCTTGGTCGCACCGAACTTTTGCGTGTCAATCACGTAGCATATAAGGATTTGGAGGCTGCCGGGGTGTTTTTTGTAGTTGCTCAGCTTAACGTGAGGTATCGCCGAGCGGCCCTATACGATGAAAAACTGGAACTTGAAACGAATTTTTCGCGAGTTACCGCGAGCAGGATCGAGAATAGCTACAAACTTATCCGGTGCTCCGATGGTGTTGTTTTGGCAGAGGGAACGACTATTCTGGCATGCGTGAGTGACGAGGGTAAGGTTCGGCGGGTACCGAAATTTATGTACCCTGAGTAAAATGAAACAATTGTTTGACTTAGTTTTGTCAATGAACTAAACTATTTTTTGGGTTGGATAGGGTGTAATTTCAACTTCCTTTTTGAGGTTTTAGCCTTAATATGGGGTCAGAAAAAAAAGAAGAATGTGGTCTTTTCGGTATTTTCGGTGACCCGGATGCCGTCCAGAAGACTTATTTTGGTTTATACAGCTTACAGCACCGTGGTCAGGAATCAGCAGGCATTGCCTCAAGCGACGGTGAGTTTATCAAATGCGCCCGTGGGATGGGCACGGTTGGGCGTGTGTTCCGCGAGAGTAACGGTTCGCTGAAGTGTCTCCGTAATCCTATTGCCATCGGTCATGTAAGATATTCTACGACCGGTTCAAGTACCGCCATCAACAGCCAGCCTTTACTATGCGAATATTCTCGCGGTCAGGTAGCAGTGGCGCATAACGGCAACTTAATAAATGCTTCACTGCTTCGCGATGAGTACGAGGCCTACGGAAGTATTTTCAAATCGACGAGTGACACTGAAATAATTACGCATCTTTTGGCTAAGCCCACTCATGTCAGTAATGCTGACCAGCTTGGGCATGTTTTGAATCATCTTCAGGGTGCGTATAGTCTTTTGTTTTTGTTTGATGACCGTATAGAGGCAGCTCGTGACCCTTACGGCGTTCGTCCGTTGTCATTGGGTAAAACGGAACAAGGTGCATATGTAGTTGCGAGTGAGACGTGCGCTTTTGACGCAACTGGCGTTGAGTTTATTCGCGAGATTGATCCCGGTGAAATAGTCACTATCAGCAAAAAGGGTGTGAGCAGCAGATTCTTTGTTAAGCCCGGCACTATCAAGCCTGCACATTGTATTTTTGAGCATATCTATTTTTCCAAGCAGAATAGTTTTCTTTTCGGTGAAAATGTTCATGAGTACAGGAAGAAAGTCGGGAAGCAGCTTGCGAAGGAACATCCGGTCGAAGCAGACGTTGTGATTCCGGTACCGGACTCAGGTACATCGTCGGCGGTAGGATTTTCCGAGCAGAGCAAAATTCCGTTTGATATGGGCCTGGTTCGAAGTCACTACATCGGCAGGACGTTTATCGCACCGAGTCAGAAGGCGCGTGAAATGGCGGTGAATTTGAAGTTAGCAGTAATTAAAGAGGCAGTTAGAGATAAGCGTGTGGTTGTGGTTGATGATTCAATCGTTCGCGGTACGACGACGCGGGGCAAGGTTCGGACGATACGCGATGCCGGCGCTAAAGAGATTCACATGCGTATAAGCTGTCCTCCGATTCGGTATCCTTGTTTTTATGGAGTGGATTTTCCGACGAAGGAAGAGCTTTTGGCTCACAATCGCAGTCTTGATGAGATTCGTGATTTTCTTGAGGTTGACAGCGTCGGGTTTACATCTCTTGAAGGAATGCTCTCGTGTGCGCTTTTGCCCGGGGACCACTACTGCAGCGCTTGCTGGAGTGGGAAATATCCGATACCAGTCGATATAATATTAAACAAATTCGTAATGGAACATTATCAACTTCATATGTTCGATGATATAACCGAAACCGATGAGTAAATACATCAGCTATTCCGAATCCGGCGTAAATATCGATGCCAATGATGAGATGGTCGATAAAATCAGCGCGTCGGTTGCGAGCACATTTGGTCCCCGCGTGATGGGTTCGACCGGCGGTTTTGCCGGTATGTTTCGGCTTGACTACGACGAGAAACTTTTCAAGCGTAACTATAAGAATCCTGTGCTTGTGGCGTGTACCGATGGTGTTGGCAGCAAGGTTCAGTTGGCTGGTCAAATGAAAAAATTCGACACTGTCGGGATTGATTTGGTGGCGATGAGTGTTAACGATATGCTTGTTCAGGGGGCAGAGCCTTTATTTTTTCTTGATTACCTCGCGGTTAATAAGCTTGAACCTGCGGTGATAGCAGAGATGGTAAAAGGTGTGGCCGCCGGTTGTAAGCTTGCCAACTGCGCGTTGATAGGCGGCGAGACCGCTGAGATGCCCGATACATACCGCAAGGGTGACTTTGATATGGCGGGGTTTGCTGTCGGGGTTGTCGAGCGGAAAAAAATTGTCGACGGCAGTACAATCGGCAAGGGCGATGTGATATTGGGTCTTGGTTCGAGCGGCGTACACAGTAACGGCTATACGCTTGCCCGCAATATCTGCTTTAAAAAATGCAGTCTCAAAGTGACCGACGCACCAGATGAACTTGATGGCGTGACAATAGGCGACACTCTTTTGGAACCGACGCGTATATATGTCAAACCGGTAATCAAACTATTATCTAAATACAAGGTCAAGCGTGTCGTTCACGGCATGAGTCATATCACCGGCGGCGGGCTGGTTGATAATATTCCGAGAGTATTGCCGAAAGATTGCGATGCTGTGATAAAGAAAACGAGCTGGCCCCGACACAAGATATTTGATTTTCTGCAAAGCAAAGGGCCCGTCGAAGAGCATGAGATGTATCGAACATTCAATATGGGTATCGGTTTTGTTTTAATAGTTGCCGAGGATTTTGCCGCTTCGATAAAACGTAAGCTTACTAAATACGGAGAGAAAGTTTACAAGCTCGGCAGGATAACCAGCGGCACGGGCAGGGTTGTTCTGAAATAATTTATTGCCTGGGTTTGCTTGTCACGGAGATGACGAATGGTTAAAAACCTTAGTAAGCTGGCGGCGTCGATATTGATTTATGCTGGTTTCGCCTTTTATCTTTACCTTCCCTATTTCAAACACTTTCGCAAATTTGATTATTTAATCGTTGTTAGTGTCTGCGTTGGTGCCCTGGGTTGTTATGTTCTGAGCGGCAGGTGGATAGCGGGATTTTGGGCGCGATTTTTTGCAGGGGCGATATACGGCTTTGGTCCTTTTTTTCTTGGTCTGGGCAAGTTTCACCCGACCGTTAGTCTTTTAGCGGCTAGTATTCCGTGGCTTTTTTGTCCAGCTGCCATCTTTTATAAATATCGGAGAAAATGGACAACGGCAGTTCTTGCACTGCTGCCGTTTATAGCGATTGTGTTTTTCTTTCAGGTTTCTTATCAGTGCAAATTTTTTGCTATTCCAATACAAACGCGTTTAAGTGCGTCTGATATGGCGGGGCTATCGATTCCGCTTGTAATGGCAAAGCGAAGCCTGCTTGTTGTTGGTTTTTATCACGTCGGTCTTGCGCCGCTGATAATAGGTTTTTCGATGTTGTTTGCCGCTCGCCGCTACAGCATTATGATAATTTTTTTAATCGGGGTGATACTTTCATTCTGCAATCCGGTACTAAATATCAGCCCTGTTATTTGGCTGACAATACCACTTCTTTGCTGTTCGATACTAATCGGGGAAGGTATGCAGGGGCTGGTTTACGCTGGTTCTTCAGATAAGACGTGGGTGCTTTGCGCTTCTGCGCTTTTAGGTATGCTGTCTATAGTGACATTACTTTTAGCTACGAGATATTTTCGGGTATTTGCCGGCCTTGGTGACGGGTACGGCGACTTGCTGGTCAAAAGTGCGCAGCTGTATATCGCCGGCACAATTGCCACAGCTATAATATTTTTCACAGCAAAAGTGAATCTGCACAATCATCTTGTCAGGTGGCTCTTAATCTGTATCGCTATGGGGGTGGATATTTTTTTCTGCTCAGGTTTTATCATCGACAATATTTTTTGATAAGGTGCAACATGATGGAAAACAAAAGAGAAATTGAGAAAGTTGATTTTGAGACTGAGTTTAGTTACTGTCCTGCGTGCGGATATAAGAACGGTTTTCATAATATGTATAGAAAGACTGAAGAGGATGGCGTACTTAGTTGGTTTTTAATATGTCCGCAATGCAGTAAGATTTATGATATTGGTTTGACCGTTAAGAGGTGATGTCAAAAGGTTTCTCGTTCAACTTGCCCGAGATAGAATCGGCCGTCACCCTGCATAAACTCAATAATCTTATCGAACCTTTGATTGATATAGCGAGTCTCGTTGGAGACCATCGACATTCCAATTATCGCATAGACTTTGTTTTCATGGCGGTCGACTTCCGCGACAGAGACATTGAATCTGCTTTTTAGTCTGCCGATCACACTCTTTACAATACTTCGTTTTTGCTTTAGGGATGTTATTCCCTGCATATGCAGATGCGCCGTTAACACTCCAACAATCATTTCGGGCCTTTCAAAACAGGTTTTCAACCGTCTAAGCTTTAAGCGGTTTTTGCCATAAATTCAAGTCTGCTAAAATTTTGAGGGAAAAAAAACCAGATGTCTGTTAAGATGGGTAATTTGGTTTATTTCAGGATAAGTCTCTGGTTCTCCTGTAGTTGCGCCTTCCGGACTCGCCAATATGCCGTAAAACCTTGCTGTCTGGGAGAAAAACCTTTCAATATAGATAATTTTCCTTGACATTTGGCGTTAAATCGCATATAAAACACTTACTGGATGTTTCCTGCAGTACACAAGATAAGAGGGGGAAAACTTACACACCACTATTTTTTCTACGTAGATGTTTTGTTTAGACTTTAGTTTGTAACGGTAAGACTTTGTGCACGGGTTCTGATTTTGCGTTTGCTTAATCGTGACTTTGAAGCTTATCAGTAAAAGCAAACTAAAAGGAGGAGTGGTTGTATTTTTGTTGGGGGTCTGCAGTTTTTCGTTGCTGTCGGCGACCGTTCTACATGCCGGTGAGATTGACCTTACCACCGTTGGTTCTTCCGGAACTGTCAATGGCGCAGTGTTCCTCCAATATGATCCAGACCACTCAATGGGGACCGGGGTGATAGACTCTTTTCTCAGGATTCAGAATAACGGTGTCGAGCAAGGTTATAACACAGATGGCAGGCCCTTGGAATTTGATGAAGGCAGCGTATGGACAAGGGCTCTGCTGCTGAGTGACATTCCGATATTAAATAAAGGCGGAACAGACTACCGTGAATTTATCTTAGACATCAATCAAAACGGGAACAACATTTTTTCACTTGATGAGCTTAGGATAGCTCTTGGTTCAACGGGCGATTTGCTTGGGTACTCATCTATCTTCGCCAGTTCAATTTATGACCTTGATGAGACCGAAGACAGCTACATTAAAATGGATTACAGCCTAAACGCCGGCAGCGGCAGCGGTGACATAATTGTCTGCGTACCTGACAGTCTGTTTATAGGCGGCGATTATGTGTACCTGTATTCGAAATTCGGGGTCACTTACGGGGCTGATGCCGGTTTTGAGGAATGGGCAGTGGGCACTAATGGTTCGGTGATACCAGAGCCTGCTACGATTATGCTGCTCGGGTTGGGAAGTTTGATGCTCGTTAGAAGAAAGGGAAACCCAACTTAAGGTGTTTACTTTTCCGGCGACCTTGTTCCCTGATATAGTTCATATTTGAGCAGACGACATTCAATTTTTCCGTTGAAGAATATTAAGCGTCTGGAAGTTCTTAGTCCTATTTTACCAGAGAGTTTTTTGTTGCCTGTAAATATGTATCCTGTATATCCTGCACATTTTTGTTTGAAGAAATCACCCATGCGTTTGTATTCGGCTTCAAGTTTTTCAATGTCGCCCAATCGCAGTCCGTATTCAGGATTCATCAGCACGATGCCGTCGCCCTGAGGAACGTTGGTATCGGCAAAATCGCAAATGTCAAATTCTATCAGATGCTCAACGCCTGCGGTTTTGGCATTTTGTTTTGCCGCAGCGATAGCATCCGGGTCGATATCGGTTGCGATAATAGATTTTTGGAGTTTGTCTTTGCGTATTTTTTTGCGAGCATCGTCTCGCATCTGGTTCCAAATCTCTTCATTGAAATTTTTTAGATGCGCGAAACCAAAATTACTTCTCAGTGTTGCCGGTGGTTTGTTGGTCGCCATAAGTGCCGCTTCGATGGCAAGTGTACCGCTGCCGCACATAGGCAAAACGAGATGCTGTGAGCCGTCGTATCCGGTTGCCATGATGATACCAGCTGCCAAACACTCGCGAAGCGGTGCTTTGTGGGGCATCTTGCGGTAGTTGCGGTCAGAGATTTTTACGCCTGAAGTATTAAGGTATATCCACGCTTTGTCGTTCTTCCAGAAAAGATTGACGACGGCTTTATTTCTGTCCGGTCCGCTGTCAGGTCTCGAGCCGGTCTTGCTTTGTATGCGGTCAACAATGGCGTCCTTGACCTTAAGGCTCGGATACATGCTGTTATTGACAGAGTAGGTATCTACCCGTGATTGCACGCATAGATATTCGCCTGGGTCGATAATGTTTTCCCATGGCAGTTTATTGATTTGCTTGTATAGCGCTTCGCCCGAGCCGCATCGAAATTCTTTTAGAAGATACAGGACGTTATAAGCGGTTCGCAGATGCAGGTTTAGTTTCATGCAGTCAATCAATGAGCCTTGCGTGACGACTGCGCCGGTGCGGGTGTCGAGGATCTTAAAGCCCATCGCCTGCAGTTCAGTCTGGAGATAATCTTTTAGTCCTGGCCCGCAGGTCACTAATATATTTTTGCGTTCATTTATGTCCATCTAATTCTCTACGTCAAGAAATGTCAGATATACAGATGATATAGACAATCACGTGCGGTGTAAACTATGTATTTTCGTTAACCGCGTGGCCGATGTCAGGCAACGTTATTTTTTAGCAGGCTGCAGCTGTTCGCGTCGTTTGGCGAGTATTTCCTCGCTAATCTTTAGCGGCACCTTTGCGTAGGATGACATTTCCATGGAGAAAGTTCCCATGCCCTTTGTCATGCCCCTGATAACAGTCGCATATCCAAACATACTTGCCAGCGGCACCTCAGCTTGTGCGATGGTGTAATTATCACGGTTCTCAGTTGAGAGTATAATTCCCCGCCTTGAGTTGATGTCTCCGATGACCTGTCCCTGAAACTCGGCAGGCATTTCAATTTCGACAGCCATAATAGGTTCGAGCAGTCTCGGTTTTGATTTTCTAAATACTTCGATGAAAGCATCTCTTGCAGCGGTTTTAAATGCCATATCGCTTGAGTCAACTGCATGGTGCGAGCCGTCATCGAGGCACATTTTACAGCCAACGATTTCATATCCCGCGAGCGGCCCTTTTTTCATTGCTGCCTGGAATCCTTTGTTGACAGCTGGTATGTATTCGCTTGGTATCCTTCCACTGGTAACATTGTCTTCAAACTCATAGCTAACCTCAGCATCTTTTTCGAGAGGTATTAATCTTCCGACGACGTGAGCATATTGTCCCGACCCGCCGGTTTGTTTCTTGTGTTTGTAGTTGAATTTCGCTTCAACTGTCGGTGCTTCGCGATAGCTTACACTCGGCACGCCAACTGTGACTTGTGCCTTGAACTCGCGTCGCATTCTTTCGATATAGACATCGAGGTGGAGTTCGCCCATTCCAGCGATAACGGTCTGTCCGGTTTCCGGGTCGGTTGAAACGCGGAAGGTTGGGTCCTCTTTCATAAATCGGTTAAGTGCCTTTGCCATACGTTCCTGGTCAGCAGAACTTTCCGGTGCTATTGACAGGCTAATGACCGGGTCAGCGACAAAAATACTTTCGAGCGAATAATTGATACCGTCATCGCAGAAAGTGTCACCACTTGCACAGTCGACAGCTATCAGTGCGATGATGTCACCTGGTCCCGCGTCGGTGATGTCTTCTCGATCGTTTGCATGCATTCTTACGATTCTTCCAATACGCTGCATGCGATTTGTTCTTGCGTTTCGATATTGCTGCCCTTTGACCATTTTGCCTTGATATATTCGTACATAACTTAGCTGGCCGAACGATTCGTCTGTAATCTTAAAAACCATCGCCACGAGTTTGGCATCCGGGTCGCTTGAGAGCGGCACTTCGGTACCTTCGTTGTCATGGTCACGTGCAAAAGCAGGGCGGTCAAGCGGGCTTGGGAGGAAATCGCACACCGCATCCATTAGCGGCTGAACACCTTTGTTTTTAAATGCTGAGCCCATCATCATAGGTACGATATCACGATTAATAGTAGCTTCACGAAGGGTGCGGCATATCATATCGGTCTCAATAGCTTTGTCTTCGAGCAGCAATTCCATCATTTCGTCATTGAACATACTGATTGCTTCGAGCATTTCGTTACGTGCCTTTTCGGCGGCTTCGGTATACTCGTCTGGTATTGGTTTTCTAACAACCTTTTCGCCGCCATTGTCTCCGCCATTACCCTCGAAGGTAATGGCCTGCATTGCGATAAGGTCGATGACGCCTTCAAAGGTTTCAGCTATACCCATGTTAATCTGGATCGGGACAACGTTTAGAGAGAGTTTTTCGATCATATCTTTATGTACGCGGTCCGGGTCGGCGCCGACACGATCCATTTTGTTTACAAAGGCGATACGCGGTACGCGATATCTTTTCATCTGCTGGTCAACGGTGAATGACTGGCTTTGAACTCCTCCGACTGCGCAAAGAACCATGATAGCGCCGTCGAGCACTCTAAGTGACCTTTCAACTTCTACGGTGAAGTCGACATGTCCCGGAGTGTCAATGAGGTTGACGCTCTTATCGTTCCATGTCACCTGAGTCGCAGCTGAGGTGATTGTGATACCTCGCTCGCGTTCGAGTTCCATATAGTCCATGGTTGCGCCGCCATTACTGTCGTGCACTTCCCGTACCCGATGGATACGTCCGGCGTAATATAATATTCTCTCGCTCAGGGTTGTTTTGCCCGAGTCGATGTGTGCTGAAATTCCAATGTTTCTTATCTTTACAATCTTTTCCATTTTTCCTTACCGTTCTTTCTTTCTCTTAAAAAATCTATGTACTCTTCTCACCTTCTAAATAACAATCTTGAATACTCCCTCAATATACTAATAGTTGATTACAGGTGAGCGTAAAAGCGTTGTGTATCTTCCATGAATTACAAGAAACTAAGATTGTAGCACAGGTAGTAACCTAGATGCAAGTAAAAAATGGTATTTAGCTGTTTTTTGTGTTTAAATCGTGCTCAGGGTGATATAAAACACCAACTGGGGGTACTTACAAGTTCGTGTAGTAGGGGCTTTTCATCAATTTACCATACATAATCACAATAGGATGTGTTCTCAAGACATTCAATATGGTTTGCGAATCAAAAAGATTTATGTCATACTGGCATATTATATATAGCTGTTATACCATATTTAGTGAGTACTTTGTTTACCGCATTTTCGTACTCTATCAGGCGGTCCGAGCCGGGGATTCCTTTTTTTGCCCAACTCGTCTCGCCCGTGACACGAAGTCCGGTATAGCCATCATCAATGGCCTGTTGGTAATAATCGCCAAGGCCCTCGAGCATATCTTCCGGCACAAAAGTTCCATCCGGATAATAAACTTGTTTTGCCTCGGTAATAGTTAGCTGCTCAGGTCTGTTTTTATCAGGGGCCTCAATGCCTCTCCCTGCAAGCCATTGGCGTATCTGCTCAGGCTTCATAAGGTCGGTAGCGTAGCCGACCTTCTCTCCTGACTCAAGTCCCTCCTGTAAAAATTTTGCAATTACATCTCTACGCTGGGATTCGCTATTATAGATTAAACACATATGCGCACCAGCAGGGTAGCTTTCAGTCGCAAAGCCTAAAGAAACTTGTTTGTGATTTTGACACATACCCCTTACCTTTTAGTTATACTCAAAGACGCTCAGCCCCCAATACAATTAAACCGCTATACCTCTATATCCTAGTCGTCATTTTATCTGGTTTAAAAGAGAATTTTCCAGGAAAATGTTTGAGAAATTTCGTATTTTTGGCTATTAACTTAATTCTTAACCGTATCGTTGAAGATTATCTCCAAAAGGAAGGTTTAAATGAATGTGATAAAATTATTGCCGGTATTGCTAAGTTCGCTGCTCATTGCCGCTCACACAATGCGCAAAGGAGCACCTTTGTGGCTGGCTATCCTGTGTATAGCTTTGCCTGCTATCGTTTTATTTTTCCCAAAGCGCTGGGCTGCGAGATTGGTGCAGGTCTATCTTATTATCGCGGCGGCTGAATGGTCTCGAACTCTTTTTATCCTTGCCAACAAGCGGATAGAAAACCACGAGCCGTGGATGCGATTTGCGCTGATCATTGGGGCAGTTGCTTTGCTTACTGCTGCGTCGGCGTGCGTTTTTTTCAGTAAATCATTAAAGAGCCGCTACAAACTTGGTAAAAACCCAAAGCAGGGCGGCGAGGTTAGTAGTTAAAAGTGCTTTAAGGTGGCTTAGCCACGTAAGTATTTATCTGCCTAAGGCAGCTTAGATACATAAGTTCAAAAGAGAGTTGAAAACACGAAGCAGGGGGGCAGGCTAATAATTAAAGATTTCGCTTAGTGTGTAGTTCTTCTCAGCGGCAAGGTTTAGAGCATTTAGGACTTTGGTTTTTGTGTTGTCGGTAAGCTTTCTGCCTTTACATGCCCTGGTAACCATTTTATGCGTAAGCTGCTGCGTTGAAGCTGCGACAAGGTCGTGCGGCTTCAAACCGTGTTCGGCCATAATGTCAGCGATAGGCTGGGCGCCAAGATTTCTTTCAATTCCATCATCCATTTAGAACATCATAATCGAATTCAAAGGTACTTTCAAGGTGGCTTAGCCACATAAATTCTTAAAAGCCGTTTCGGCATTCAAGGGTTATTTTTCTCCCGCAACGATGCGGAAGACTTTTACGTTGAATCAGTATATCCTTTTAGTTTTTCAAATTCCCCGGTGCCTAATCTCTGATGTGTAAAACACCTGCAAGAATGGCGTAGCTATTTTTTTTCAGGTGTATCCGTTGGTTGGGCAGTTTCATCTTCGGTCTTGTAGGAGAAAGTAACGTGCACGGTAATATCAACAAAATTGGCGGAGGTGATTATGGGTGACGATGCGGCGCGAGCACCCCTACTGCCAAATCTTCTTTCTCTTGACGGTTCATACCAAGATTTTGTGTAGCTAATCTTGGTGGGTTTGTTGAGCGTCCAACCGAGTTGCTTGGCGATGAGAACGGCTCTCCTTTTCGCATCCTCAATCGCACGCTCTAATGCCTGGTCTTCGAGTTCCCGTTGCTTAGACGAGAAGAGGTTAACAAACTGGATTTCATCGACACCGATCTCAACTATGTCAGCTTGGAGTGAGCTGAGCTCTCCAATCCGGTCAGTGCGTATGGAATAAATAGACTGCGACAGATAGTAGTCATCTTCAATTTTGCTGCTGCGGCCGGGTTCGCGTTTAAGGATAATGCTTTTGAAAGAAAGAATCTCCTTCGGATACTTCTTTGACTTGAGATACTCGTTCAGCTTTCCGACAATTGCATCATGTTTGGTCTTACATTCTTGGACATCCTCGTCACGCACCGACACGCTAAACTGGATGTCAGCCTTATCCACAGTGTAGAATACCTTGCCTTCACCCGTGACCGTGAATTCAGGAGGATCCTTCGCCGCAGCGCACGCACTGCTGAGAAGAGTCACAATTGTCAATACCATCAATTTCTTCATGACTGCTTGCTCCTTTCTTGCTCTGCCTAACAACAATTATAAAATCTCTACAAGCTAAATCCCCGGTGCATATTTCTAACTGTATTATACCCTAAAGTCTGATATATACAAACACCTTTAAGTACATAAATAGTTAAAGTATCTTAGATACATAAGTTCAAAGGTGGCTTAGCCACATAAGTTTTTAAAAGCCGTTTCGGCAGTTCTGCCTCGCCAGTTTACACCACTTTATTCAAGTCTATTTCAATTCCAGCTGCTCTTATTTCATTTCAGCGACAATCTGGCGGGTTTTGGGGGATTGGTTTTTGTGGGCCTGCTTGAAAGATTCCCTGAATTGGTCATTCTGTTTTTTGAACAGTTCATTACCGCTAACGATTTCCCGAAGGGCGTTTGACTTTGTTTTCGCAAGTCTTAGAAACTGCGCAGCTTTCAGGCCGTAAGCTCCACCGAGCAGGGCACAAAGGCCTATCCCCAGTTCAATAGCACTGTCGGCCATCTCCCAACCATCGGGACGGGCAGTGGAATCATTTAAAGCTCGACTGGCTAATATGAAATTAGACTGACTCAATACATCCTCGGCGGTTTCGGCAGGGGGGTACTCTTTTGGCAGACCAAAGTATGCGGGGAACGCTCTGCTTTGCAGCTCTGCCAGTTTAGTTAGGCCCTGCAGCTTCTGCGACGAATCCTCTTCTTTAGCGGTTTGAGCTGTGATCATAGCTGTTCGATTGCAAAGCCATGCGTTTTGCTTTTGCAGCTCACTCGGCGCAAAACGTAAACTCTGGCAACCTGCTAAAAAACCAAATAGCAGAATTACTGCAATTAATGCCTTTCTCATTTTATCTTTCCTTTCAACATAATTTTAGTGGAACAATCCATTGCTTTTATTATAATTTCGTTTGTGGGGCCGAAGTAAATCGCTACAGGATTAGCTAATGGATACAGCTAAAAAATTTAAACCTAAGACGATATTGCTCTGGGAAAAAGTTGTAGGCCACCTCGAAGCACATCGTATAGTAAAACTTTTTCCCTCTGCCAAAGTGCGGTTAATAAAAAACCAGCGATATTCACCACCGCCAGAGGTTTCAACCGGTAAAGCCCTGATACAGGGAAAAAGAATTTTAATGATAGGCCAAACGTCATCTTTCGTCGGTAACTTCGATGGCAACTTAGGCGATAATATACGCTGCTGTCCTTATCATAAATTGGTTCCAATCTCGAACGGCTGTCCTTATTATTGCAGCTATTGCTACCTTGGGTTCGTCTACCGCAAGTATTCCCCATTTATAAAAATAAATATCAACTATGATATGATGTTCAGACAAATCCAAAAGGCCTTGGAATCTTCACAAGGCAAGATTAGCTTTAATATGGGCGAAATGCTTGACAGCCTGGCACTCGATCACATTACCAACTTAACTACTTCCCTTGTTCCTTTCTTTTCTAATTTCCAAAATGCTTATCTAATGCTGCTAACCAAAAGCAATAATATTGACAATCTTCTTGCTGTTGAGCCAAATCAAAACATTGTTGTTTCGTGGAGCATAAATCCTGAATCAATCTGCAAACGGTACGAAGTCGGAACTGCCTCTATGGCCGAACGAATTGAAGCTGCAAAAAAATGCCAGGAACATGGTTATCGAATCAGATTTCGAATAGACCCCGGTATTATTTATCAAAACTGGAAAACCGGTTATGCTGAACTTATCCAGAAACTACTAATATCAACCAATCCTGAAAATATAACCCTTGGCATGTTAAGACTTTTGCCGGGCCATAAGCAAGTTATCAAACAAGCTTATGGCGACGACATGCAAAATCTATGTTTAAGTAACTTTGTTAAAGGCGCCTCAGATAAGAAATCCAGATTCCCAATTGAGCAACGCATTGAATTCTATTCTTTTATAATTGATACCATTAGAAGTTTTGATAAAAATATCTCAATAAGCCTGTGTAGAGAATCCCCTGAGATTTGGAGTGTTTTCAAGGACCGTTGTATATTTAAAAAATGTAATTGTGTAAACTGGTAAATATCACACCGCTCGAGCATTAACTGACAATCCAGTTGGCGCAAAAAGACAGGTATAATAGGAATAAGTATAAGTTTCGTTATCATTGTTTTCAGAGTATATATGTTGCGCCAAGGTCTCTTTCTTGAATGACTGCCCAATTAATCTTGAAACATTTCCAACAAGAGCTTTGCTAAATTTATCCTGGATAATCATTATTCTCCCATTAGGCTTAGAAATTCCCTGAAGCATACTAAGAGCATTCGCGATATTTTTTAGTCCCAAATCATTATGAAGCGGCTTGAGAACATAAGATAGAATTATAAGGTCATATAAACCTAAATTTCTGGCAACCCTTTCTAGTTGACCGAAATTAGATGGAAAACCTTTTTCCATAGAAAACACATGGCCACATGATATCCTTTGGGGACTTTGCGACCTGAAATAATTCCGAAGTAGCTCCTGGTCAATTCCAAGGCAAATGTTTTCCGTATCATTCAGGACGTAATTAACTCTAAGCTTATGTATGCCTGCTTCATTTCTGGCTCCTAATATACAATCAAGCATCTCGGTAACGGCTAAAGAAGCCACAGCAGGGCCGGAACCTATATCAAGAATATTAAATTCTTTAGTAGTCAAAGAATCATAAAATTCAGATGATGTTAGATACTCAACCAAGCTTTTCTGTACTTGAAAATAATGTCTGGCAAAAAAAGTTTCTAAAAATGCTTTCATACTTGCTCTATCAGTTGGATATCTGGTTTCTTCCCCTGTAACATCACGGCATGGTAATTGATTAATTTTGGCATTAAGAAGTTTTTCAATAGAACATCTTAATTTCCAATTTCCTTCTGGACACAACTCGTCAATAATGCTTTTGTATAATTTTTTGTGCATTGCAATACCTGAAAAATACTAAATAAATTTAATAAGGACCTTCGTTTTTATGGGCTCTGGCGATTGTTTTTTCTATCGCCTGTAGGCGGTACTCGTATTCGATAGTTTTAGCTGAAAGCGATTCGAGCTTTTCGTGGAACTGCTTATTGTCCTGAATCAAAATAGCAACATTGTGCTGCAGCAGGTCAAGTTGACGCTGTAAATTGACCCAGCTCCCAATAATCAATGACGCCAGAAAAATCAGCTGAATAAATACGGAAAGGTTAAGCTGGCGATTAATTCTCCACGTTTTTGCGTTTTCGTTAGTCATTTTCACACCGGTGCATAGAACACATTTTTGTCGCCAACTCTTGACATCACGATATAGGTACCGGCCGCTAATGTTCCCGGCTGCGTAAAAGACTCTGCCAGATTAACTGCCTGTATAGCATCACCGCTCTCTGCGGGCGGAAAACCGGGGAAAATGACTTCAACGGTCTCAACATTGTAATGATTGTAAGAATCGTTGCTCTTGACCACTGCTGCCCACGTTGTCACTCTGGCACCAGGCGAAGTTACAACCGAAACCTCCTGGGTCTTAGTGGAACTATGCCTGGCGAGCCTGGCGAGTTCCTGTTGACTTTCTAAATCGCTAATCCGATTACTCATAATTAAAACTTTCTCTGTCGGACAATTTTCAGATTTGTACATTGGTTTTTAAAATCCATATGCACTCGCTTTATCCACCTAACACTGCGATTGTCGCTCCGATAGCCCAGCAAATCCCTACTCTCCGGACTGCATGTCACTATATCGCCGATTCTACAATCAAAGGCCAGATAGGGCGTCTGAATATCAACAGTCTCTATTGTTTCAGACTCCTGCTGAGCTTTTTTACGTGTGAACTCATATAAAACCGCAGAATCGTCAACCTCATTAGCAATTCCCATGGATTCATCTGACGAATTTGCAAAAGTACTTTGGCCGCTTACCTTGCGATACTTAAATTGCCTCGGCAAAGTAATAACTTTTTCAACTACCGGCACCACAGAATTGACCGGCCCATCCGAAACATCGCAATTTATTCTTTCGTCACTAACTACTGATGCGGTTATCTTAAACTTCAAAACCCCTTTAAGTGCAGCTATCCAGGTATCAATATCAAGCTGGTCGCTGCTAAGCCATATCCCGCATTCGTCTTGGAGGTTATTAAAGGCATAAAGATACTGCCACCAGTTAAAACCTCCGTTAAAAGATACCTGGAGAAAATATCCTAACGATTTATTGCCTTTGTCTGTAGTTAAGGCTGGCAAAAAACGACGGCGCCTGTGACTAAAATTGCTGTTGCCGAAAATATTTGAAAAATCAAATGCCGCACCACTATAATCGCCAGCCTCATTAAGACACCATTTGCGATACACATTTTTTACCTGATAAAAATCCGGATTAGTAGAAGGGGAGAATTTGTAATAATTGGTATCTTCATCCGCTGCGTCCCACGCTTGCGCCAAATCAAATGTCGCCTCAAATACTTTAAAGTCACCTTGGCCTATATACCTGTGCGTAACAGGCCAGAAATCCTTTTTGCTGTGTAATGCCAATATGTTGGTATTTGACAGACTCACCTGCTCACCTCTTTGCTGGTGATTTAATTCGATTGTCCTACCGCTACCGATTTTATAGAATTCTATCGCCTCAGCAGGGCCGGTTTCAACCAACCGCCTAACAAATCTGAATTTCAAACCAACACGCTGACAACAGTGATGCAATGCCTCTAATAAACTCAATCCCGTCACATCAAGGTCCCTGGCTTGCTGGTTATCAGTTAAGGTTTGCAGCTGCGCAATATCAGGTATTTGCAAATCACCGCCTGCCAGATATTCACAGAGCAGATATCTAATAGCTTCGGCATAACCCCAAAATTTAACCAAGGATGGTTTGTCGGAAAAAACTGTATAGCTGTTACCATTCTTTTCTATTAATTCCGTTGCTGCATTCGCTTTTCCATCCTCATTAAAAATAGTATCAACACCAGCCAAAAAAATGTTCGTATTATTATCGCTTACTCTTTGGCCATATACAGTGACACGGTCAAGCCGAGCACTAAAATCTTTAGCAACTATCTCGAAACTTTCACCCTTTTTGCCAAGTCTGGCTTCTACACCCTCTATTTGGCCAATAAAAATCGGAATACTATAAACTGATGAACCTGGTGTAGATTTGTTATAAAATTGACGTATGCATATCTTTTTACCAGTTGACAATTCTGCTTCTATCTCTTCAAGAGACTTATCCGCCTCGGGATAAGCTGCCGCATTAAACGCTAATCTGGCCCAGCTAAATTCAGGCCATTCTCCTCGAACAATTTCCAACAACTCAAGATAAGGGCACAATGAACCTTCGAGAAAAACTGAAACCCCTGCCGCGGGAATTACTAATTGTTTCTGGTCTGATTGGAAAAAGTCAACCCTGTTAGACATGAAAAACCCTCAATCTGTCAAATCGATTCTGTGCTTAAAATATTAATTGGCGTTGGGCTCGAATCACTAAGGCCAACCGTCACTTGAGCTAAAGACTCATCCTCATTACCTGATAAGTCCTCGGCTCTTACAGCAAACAAGTATTTACCCAAAACAAGTGCCCCCGTCGTATAGCTGTAAAACTTTCGCCCATTATAATTGATAGCCGAAAGCTTATTTTGATAATCAATTTCTCCTGTGCCATTGTCATAATAAACATTAAAACAAACCGGCTCCGCCCCTTGCCTAAAGGGACTATAGAACCAAATCAACTCAACTTTACCGCCTGCAATTTGTTTGGCTTTGACCTTGAAAATGCTATTTGGATGAGGTTCAATAATATCGCCGTTTGAGTCTATTGCTATTTTAACCGCACCGGCAAGTGTTTGTTCCTCGTTACCGCAGACATTAACTCTGCGAACAACATAAAAATATGTGGTATCAATATTGTGTTCAAGATAATCGGGCGGAGCAGCTAAAGTTGAATCGTACTCGCTTACAGCTAAGGTGCCATCAAAATCTATCGTCTCCATACTTAGCCCGCGATACAAAACTGTGCACCCGGACACTCTCATCCAAAACCAACCGAAACTAAGTACCGTTCCAAGCTTAAAGGAATTGGATGTCATGCCGCCGAATAATGCGTCTTTTAAAAACTTACTTTCCATTAACTCGGTGTCCTCGTAATCTCTGTTGCGCTGTCTGTCGGCGTCTGCGTCAATATGACCGTCGCTTCGTCATTGTCGTAATAATCTATCGCCCCGGTGCTTTTGTTTTGAACAGCCTTATTGACAATGACCTTAGCCGCCTTCTGGACCACACTGCTGCTTGAAAATCTATTCTCAATTGAAAAATGCCCTATGACAGAAGATACCGCTTTGCCGTCAAGCGTTTCTGTGTCTGGATACAACACTACGCTATAGTCATTGCCCACCGCAAAAAATCCGCTATGAGAATCGACTGAGGTATCTATGTCTAATCTGTGAACACCCGTCATCCCATCCATATCTTCAACGAAAGTCACTACAGATGCTATAACAGTATGCTGCGTAAGGCTACTGCCTTTGTAAATCGCAAAATCAGCATCTTCAAGGGCCGCACTAAAAGACTCTTTTGTTCCATCAGCCTTATTCGTAGAAAACCAAATGTGAACTATACTATCTACCGCAAAATCACCTACGTACATTTTACGACTCCTTAATTAACCAAACCGTTATTTACCAAACCACCATTTACAAGCTGGCCCGAATCCGCCAGAACTTCCTTTATTGAAATATTGTCATACATTCTATAACCTGTAACTAGTGAGGCATAAATTTCAATTCTGGCAGCGGGAGACGGCGGTGATCCTTGAACCGCCTCACCGTTCCAGCTGGAATCTAATAGACTTCCTCCCCAATACAACTGACCTCCCGACGTTGCCCAGCTGCAATCTGCCGATATTTGATAAAGAATACCATTATACCACCTTGCGGGCGGCGGCAGCGGACCAAAATCCCAAGCAAGTACCGGCGGCCCCTCGCCCGTTACCAAAATATTTAAGGCATAACCACCTGAACCCCAGCCCAAAGCTGCGACCGTCCTTTTTTCTGAATAAGGAAATGTCATACGAGTAGTGCTACCCTCGAAGTCCCCCTCTGGAAATAATTCAACACCTAACGCCATCAGCTTACCTGTAAATTATCTAACAACTTAACATTATCATTTAAAATCAATGTCTGCTCCGCAGCGTCCTTATGCTGCTGTGCTATGGCCAACACCTTTGCCTCTATCTGCTCTAAAGTCGCTGGCCAGTCCACCACGGTAGTAAGCACCGGATAATTCATCGCTTCGGAAAAGTAAAAAGAGATACGAGCCTTGAGCTCTGTCTCATAAACCGGATTACCATTGACATCAAGCTTAGGCTCTCCATTCTCCATGACAGCTATAGGACTGCCCTGCTCATCAATCTTTACCTGGTTAAACACCCTTGTGTTTTGTTTCTGTATTTTTATATCCACAACAATCTCCATTCCTTATCTTATATTTACATCACTATGTGACCAAAGTGCTTTTGCCGAATTACTCGTGTCAAATCAACAACACTACGCTTCTTCCGTCCAACTGCCATTCTTGGCAATTGTCACCCAATCACCATTGGAATCCGCTGCAATAATTAAACTCTCTCCGATTGCATTCGCCGATTTATACTTATCAGCTGCTTGTCCACTGTCATCTCGAATTGTTGCTGTGCCTGGGTCTACTCTTAATTCTTGGACTGCCTGAACCGTAAAGATAAATTCCGTCCCAACTGGCGCCGATGTCGGAAGGGTCAAAGTAACAACTCCGCTGGCCCCCAAATTAGTATGCACGCTGCCCGATTCATCTAACGTAAGAGTGTCGTCACCAACATGGGCCTCTACACTCTTCTTCACTCCGCCAGACGCATAAGGCATAACAAAATTATAACCCTCACGAGAGTCTACTATTGAATCAATGTCACCATTTGAAGTTATCACTATCGCCAGGCGTATATGAGGTGTTGTAACCATATCCGGAAAATTACTGTATTCATTGATAACCAAACTACCCGATGAATCCAGATAGATATAAATATTGGCCTTATCGTCAGCCAAAGTATTACCAGAAGAACCGGCATAACTAACCAATTGCGTACCAAACCAAAATTTGCCGCTCTTTACACCAATGCCCAGACCGCCCTCATCATATACTCGAAGATCATTCGCCAGCTTCGTTGCCAAAATTAACCGGTATATCAACCTGCGAAATTGAATATAGTATGGCGACTTGCCAGTCGGAATATACTCGACACCTGTTTCACTGTCGCTTTGAATATTCTCCAAATTATTATCAGATGGATAAACTTCAGACATAAAATTCCCCTTTAATTGCTCAGAATATTTTTAAAACTAATTGATTTGTCACCTTATCAAAAGACGCAACACTCAAATGCTCCGCCGGTATCGCCGCCGGAATAACTGTAATATCTTCTGTCTCCACGACATCTTCGTTTCCAATCTCATCGATAATCTTAACGCCAAACTTGTATACCCCTTTCCCAAGCTGAGAACTAATCCAGTCAAATGAGTCCGCATCAAAACCAAACTGACCATAACCAAAACTGCCTTTTCCCAATCCTACTGCCGCTGCACCATCGTAACCAAAGTCACTCCCGCCAAAACAACTCATCCCAAAGCCGTCCTTGTCCTGCCAGCTTGACCAAACCTGTATCGGCGAATCGCTAACAGGCTCAGAATAATCAATCGCTCCGTTGCCCCCATTTGAATATATCTCAATTACCGAATTGATAGATAATTGCTGACCACGCAGCATTTTGACCCTAACTCGACCGCTATCGCTTATAAAATTTTCAAATTCATTGCTGAAATCTTTATTAAAATCACCAGCGTCAACTGCTAAAACCTCTATCCTCGCTGCGACACTGAAAGAACTTGGCAATTGCACTATCAACTGACGCTGCCCGCTCTCCAATGTTGTCCCTGAATAGAGACCATTAACATAAACCTGATAAAACTTGTCACTGTAACTTGACCGCCACTTTACCAAAGCAGTCCGAGGCGCATCAAAGCTTTGTCCATCCCCCCAAATCCCTGCGGGCAATTCAAACACTCTTACATTGTCTATTCCATCGCTATATATAGCCATAAGCTCAAACCATTACCTGCCTGTAAACAATCTCATACTCACATGCCACACCACTACCCACCGCAAATTCCTTTTTGATTCTAAAAACATCTAACCGAAGATTTTCATAAGTTTCACCGCTTTTAGTTATAAGCGTATGAGTGTTGCCGTCCATATACGCCGATATCGAATCAACTCTTGACCTCATCTCTGCTTTACTTTTGGCCCGCAACGCACCCTTTTGTTTTATCACTCTGCCTCGCTGCCCCAAATCAATACTAATCACACCATCCAAACCACCCACTGTCTTTTCTATCGAATCCCTGCCAACACTTTCAAATTCAAATTCGAGTTGATGCTCGTCAAATAAAATTTGGCCATCTAAAGTCACACTCATTTACTTTTCCTCATCCCTTAAGCACGCGTTAGCTTTACTGAACCGCCCAATTCTGTAATATCAGCAACCCCATCAGAGCCAACATCAATACTAAGCCGACATCGCTCCCTTGCTTTCTCAAATAACCTGCGGTAATAAAGACTCTTTTCCCAGAAATTCTCATCCTTGACCTGGCCGGCCAACATCGCATAAACACTCGATATAACCAAAAACGTCGATGATTGCTTTAATACATTCGCACTCATAATATCATCCGGGCCAATGTCACTTGCCGGATTGCCAGGCTTGATTCCAAAATATTCTGTTAAATGAAATCCTGCCTCAACCGCCTGAGGACCAAATGTGCTGACCCTGTAAGAAATATTAGTAGCCGCCATCGGCGCCACTGACGACTGCTCCGAATCTTCCCTTAACACTGAAACCGTAAGCACCGTTGAAGAATCAACTGAGATTATTTCAAAAACTCCGTCCAGCACCCCATCCGATGATTGAAGATATATAACCCCACCCACTAAAATCTGTGCACTTACAAAATCAACGCCGCTTACTGTAAATGTCGTCCCGCTAAGCGACCCGCCCGTACCTGATATTAATACCTGATTGGATAGATACAACTCTGTAAACAATACAGATTCGTATTTTAAAATGTCAACATCTTTAGAAAATTTAGCCATTTCTTTTAGTCTCCTTACACTAAAGGCAGGCTTTGGTGCCCAAAGTTAAAACGACTCTTTGGACACCTCCACCTAACAAATTGTGCTTCGCCCCCAGCCAATTTACTTGATTAACTAGTACTCAAGTCACGAACCAGACCGTGTGCAGCCTCATTCTTAAGCTCAAGAGTATATTCACCGATTAGTTCTCCGCATTCATAATCACCACTGCTCGCCAATGGCTTAAAGTGAAAACTGCGGCCAGCTAACGGCAATACATTGATACGCGAAGTATCCAAAAACATAACCGCATCCTGCGGCATCCAGCGAGTCGTAACAATCCGGCAAATCCCAAAGTCACTTTCATAGATATTAACCATATCTGTAAAAGTCGTATCATTCGACGCATAACTGCGGCTGCTGGATACAAAGGAATTGACCTTTCTTTTCTGAAAACCACCAACAACTATAAGGTCAACGCTGCCGTTACTGTTTTCCCATATCTGTCTGAGAACATAATTAATCTTGTCCTCATCAAGGTCACTACCTGTAGGAAAACCGCTATCGCCAGTATGAAAAACATTCGTCGATAGATGCTGAACTACGCCTTTCATCGACCTTCTTACGGCGCCGCTGCCCTCCGGATTACTTGCGACCTGGCCGCCATTGACAATGGTGTTTTCCAAATCACGAATCAACTCACGAAGACGCTCCTGCTTTTGATAATCCATCTCATCGGCAAGACCCAATTGACTTGACGCCATATCAGTACCAGACACCTCAATCGCCGCCGTAAATATCTGAGAATAGTTCCCTTGCCTGCTGCGATTATTAAACCTCGCCGTCGGCTTGTCAGCTCCTTCGAGAGCTGCGTTACCAAGAATATTTATCACCTGATTGTCCGCCAGATTCTCAGCTGTAGTGCCCGCATAACCGCGAACAACCGTCAAAGTATCTGTGCTGATTCCGGTAACAAGAATTAATTCTTCCGAACCTTCAACCTGAATCTGGTCACCAACCTGAAATCTGCTCCCGTTATCAACATCAAAATCCGTATCCGCCGCAGGGTCGCTGAATGTGGCGTCATTGATCGCGTCTTTATTCGGCAATAATGAATCCTCAAGCCACTCATGATGAGTGCTGCTCGCTTCCCGCATCGGGTCACCCAAAGCATCAAGCAATGGGGTCTCGTAAGGTGATACTATGCCTATCAAATCAGATACATCTTCCGTTAGTTCCGGCAGTGTTGTACCTGCTGAATATGTTGCCTTACCTGTAAATGCCATATTTCTTTCTCCTTCTAATAATTAAACTTACAAATTCAATTCTTCTCACAAAAACTCAAACAAAATTTCTTCGCAGCTTTAAGTATTCATGCAAATCCGTTCTATTGCCACTCGTCGCCGCTTTCTTACCTAATCGCTCAAGCGCAGACTCACTGCCTTGAATACCATCTTTGACTCCTGCCGTTCTCTTCGATGCCGCATTAATTCTTCCCGAACTCTTGGCACCATCAAATAAATATTGTTTCTCCTGCCTTAGATTCTCAATCACGTCATCAAAATCAACATCGCTCGCGCCCTTCATTCTGGTTTTAGCAAGCAGTAACGCCGCTTCCAAATCCACAACGCCGCTGGCAACTAATTTATGTGTCAGCTTTTGCTCATTCTCAATATCACCAAACTGCTCTTTCATCTCTGTAATCTGTTCCTGAACTTTAGCCAACTGCTCCGTTAATGTCTCGTTGCTCTTCTCTGCTGCCTGTGCTCTTTTTCGATAACGAATTGATTCACTCACTGGAACAAGCTTCTCTTCACTTGCACCTTCAGCTGTCTCTGACAGCATTTTTTCATCTGCGTCAATCTGACTCATAATTAATCGATTTCCTCTCTTTGAATTTCATAACCTAATTCTCTAAGCACCTGCTCGCCTGGCACGCCCAGTTCTTTCTTGATCTGGGCCTCCTGCAACTTTTCCATCACATTCTCGGGCAATGGGCTTGGAAAAATAATATCAATTTCCCTGTCCGCTCGGCTCGTCTTATAGGTATTGGATTTATCAAGCACAGACAAAACCATCTCGCAGACTTTTTTCAACCCCTCGCCATATGTAAAACGTTTACGCTCAGTCTTCGACAGCATTCCCATAAGCGTCAGCCTCAAGGCAACTGCACTTGTTAGATTTCCAAGCTTGTTCTTTAGCACTCCTGCCACTAAAGGAGTGACCCCGCTGACCTTGTCCATCGCTTCTCGAATCTCAGCAATGTGCATGTCCTCACTTGGTGTTCGATTATCACCGCCAAATTCCTCGATTGACGCTTCCGGATTATCCGTATGCCACATCCTGCCCGGCGATACAGGCCTGTCCTCAAATCCCTCGATACCCTTACCAAGATACATCTTAAATGATTGGAAAGTTATCCTGTTTGCCCTGTCACTTAACCTCGTATTAAGCTCATCCTGCAACGGCATCAAAACCTCAACATCGCTTACACCTTCGTAATAAAAAGGCTGAGCCATATTCTGAATATGAACTACCGGCAAAAAACCCCATGGCAATTCACCTTCCCCAACAAGTTCTCTACCCTCGTACCGCTGCCACGCACTCGCCGATATGATTTCAGTCACTGAAGCAACCTGACGATTACCACCGCTTCCCCTGTTTTGGGAAAATAATCTTGAAAGAAATGAATCTTTGTTGCTTATGCGGTTCTTCTTCTGATAAAAATGCTGAACGTAATATTTCATCTTCTTATAGTCATTCTCTTCCAGAACAGGCAGTGCTCTTTGTGCTTCAATCAATTCGAGGTCGATTGTCTGTGCTAAGTGCAGCACATCTTCAAGAGGGAGGGTGTTGGAGGAAGTAAGAGCAAATCGCTCAAAAATTTCTTGGCCAGGCCTGACCATACAATCGACAAATCCATAAACACTTCCGAGCACTGCCATATCCTGAAAAAATCCTATGCCGCCGTTAGCAGAAAACACCGCCTTTAAGATCATTTCGATTTCTGCGCGTTTTCTACTATCCGGTGACTTGGAAACAAAACTTACAGGCTTGCCGAATAAAAAATCTACCGCTGCATTTATCCGCCAGGCTATATCATTCTCAATGACAACTTCTTTACGCTGAACATCTTTGACTGCTTTACCGCCCAAAACCCCCGCATCCGCTGATTGCAATAATCCCGTTATCCTCGCAGGCAAACCATATTCCTGACCCTGTTGATAATACCGACCAGACTCGTTTGTCCGTTTACCTGAAATATTAACGCTATAGCTGTTATACATGCGATTCGCGTAATATTCCCAGAACTTGTTAAAATGAGTCTGAATATTTATCGAATTTTCCTCGACAAGCCAGTCAACATAATCAACATACAACCCGTCATCTTTAAAAATGCCTAAATCAAATCCCATTCCTTACCGCCTTTTTTAAAACTTATTTAGTTGCTGTCACTATCGCCCCCATGACAATATTCTTTGCCTTCTACTATTGGAGCAACTTGCGCGTTTGATACGAAAATTCCTATTTTTTCTGAAGCCACTTTTCCCGTAACCCTTTTAAAGAAAAGGAATAAAAAAAAATTCAAAAATTCCTATTTTTGTTTCTAAACACTTGCGCATTTGATTGAAAAACTCCCGAATTTATGGTAAATAAAGTAAATTCATAACTTCACTATTTAAAGGTAGGGAAATGCTGAAAATCATATTTGTCGGCTTAGGTGGATTTGCTGGCTCGGTGTCACGATACCTATTGGCAGGCTGGATTCAAAAATTATTCGATAAGCCATACCCATACGGCACATTTACCGTCAACATCTTAGGATGCCTACTAATCGGCCTACTAGCCGGCCTCTCACAAGGTAAACATTATATCAGCCCGGAAACAAGACTACTAATTTTAGTCGGATTCCTCGGCGGTTTTACAACTTTTTCCACTTTTTCAAGTGAAACTTTCGCTCTTTTAGCCGATGGGCAAATGCTTACTGCTTCAATTAATATAGCCGCCAGCATTGTATTCGGATTAGTAGCTGTCTGGCTCGGATATACTATCTCAAACTTAATCTAAAGGAGATAAGACAGTTGCTACAGACTATTATTGGGGATATAGTAATATCATGAAAAATAAAAAAGCTTTAGTGATATTCTTGGTGGGCTTATTAGCCACAATATTTTGTGTGATTTCTTACGTGATGAGAAATCCTGATTCTATTTTATCCTATGGGCTAAACATAAAATTTTTAGAGCCGAGCTATTTGGAAAAAAAAGTGGGAGAAAAACTGTTCGATGAATTTGAAAGTTATAAATCTTCGAGTCAAATTAAAGCCTCTATTCCAGATAACTATTTATGGCAAGTAATTGAAGACTCGAACTCGGCTATAAATGATACTCGCCCACCTTGTAATGGGCCTGTTGTTTCATTAAAAAGCTACCGATACAATGGATACTCTGGCGAGTTAGTTCTGGTGTTTTTCAATGACCGTTTGATGAGATGTGTCTTTTACCCAGAGGATGTCGAGAGATTCGAGAAGTTTCTAATAAAGAACTTAAAGATAAAAAAGTTGTTTGGAAAGAAAGTGAGCATTTCCAGAAATATTAGATTATCATATCATGTCGATTACAAGAATCGCCCTTATTTTTCTTGGGAAGATAAACGTCTCCAAAAAGAAGAGGACGCTTGGATTATGCGATACTCATAAAGCTTTAAATTACATCAAACACCTAAAGGGGATTAGATATGTTGCAGGAAAAAGGAAAGTTACTTAGAATCTTTTTAAGCGAAGATGACAAACACCACGGCAAACCTCTCTATGAATGGATTGTTCAGCAGGCCAAAGACGCCGGGCTGGCCGGAGCTACTGTCTTGCGAGGCATGGAAGGTTTTGGTGCAAACAGAAAAATACACACCGCAAAAGTCTTAAGATTATCAATAGACCTGCCCATGGTTATCGAAATTATTGATACCCCGGAAAAAATAAAAACCTTCTTGCCCGTAATAGATGAAAATGTAAAACAGGGCCTGGCAACCCTCGAAGATATCGAAATACACTTTTATCGAACAGAAAAATAACTATTTTTGACGAACAACTTCCACTTTGCATTTTGGTATCGCAGATAAAAACATCCCCCCGTAACGCTTGTTGATTATCCTGCTGTCAAGAACAACTACTATCCCTTTGTCGCTCTTGCTGCGAATAAGCCGACCGAATCCCTGTTTGAATTTGATAACTGCCGATGGCAATTGATAATCCTTAAACGGGTTACCGCCTTTATTCTTTATCAACTCTAACTTGCCGGCAATTAAAGGTTTATCCGGAACCGCAAAGGGAAGCCGAACTATAATAACATTACTAAGCGCCTCACCCGGAACATCCACTCCCTGCCAAAAACTTTCCGTACCAAATAATACACTCTTTTTCGCCTTCCTGAAACGCCTCAAGAGCCGCCCCCTGTCAACAGACACACTTTGCCGCAGCAATTCAATCTCCTCCTTCTCCAGCCAGCCGCTTATTTCATCTGCCATCCTCTCAAGCATCTCGTAGCTTGTAAAAAGAACAAATGCTCGCCCCTGCGTTTGCAAAAGATATTTCTTTATTGCCGTAACTGCACAAGTTACAAAATCTTTGTCATTAGGACTCGGCAAATCTTTTTCAATATAAAGCGTTACCTGCCTTTCATAATCAAAAGGAGAACCGAGTTTTAACTCATCAAACTTTACAAGCCCAACTCTATCGGCAAAAAACTTAAAACCGCTTTCACCGTCACTGCTCAATGTTGCGCTGGTCATTATCACAGACTCGTATTTATCAAGTAAAACCCTCTTTATGTCTTCTCCAATATCAAGCGATGCGCTCTTTAGCCGCACTGCCGACCTCTTTTTGGAACCCACCTCACTCCAGTAAACATAATCTTCCTTTTCCTGACTAAAAAATCCCTCAAGTTCTTTAGCTAAAACAGCACTGCGATTCGCAAATCTTATAATCTCATACCTCTCATCAATATCCTCGGTTTTACTTGACAACAAACTTAATTCGCTCCGCAACTGGTTTAAATACCCAGAAAGATTGTCATCAATAAAACTCTTAGGACATCTGCCTTTGGTCTCTTTAAAATTACTGATGTACCACTTTTTAACATTCTCAAAGAAAAACTTACTTTCTTTTCTTATCCTGTTAACAATATCTATACACTTTTGCCCCTCTTCCCTATGAGTTAAAAACCCTCTGCGGCCCCCGACAGCATGTAACCCGTCAAGCAGGAACTTGACCCTGCCGCTGCTTATGTCTATTCCAAATTGCCCCTCTGCTACATGTTCAATATTATGAGCCTCGTCTATAATCACATATTTATACTCCGGCAAAAGCGACACCGATTGCTCTTTGAGAACAAGGTCACTAAACATCAGTGCATGATTCACAACTATAATATCTGCACTTTCCAACTTCCGCCTCGCTCGCCTGTAAAAACAATTCGCGAAATGCTTACACCCTCTACCAGGGCAATTCCCCTGCTCACTGTTTACTGTATCCCAAACCCGCGAACTCGGAACAAAGAGCGTATCGCTAAGTGAACCGTCTTTTGTCTCTGATGCCCAACTGCTTATCTCCGACAATTCGTCATCAAACTGACTAAATCTCCTCTCACGGTTACGCAATGCAAACTCCAGCCGACGCCTGCAAAGATAATTGCCCCTGCCCTTTGCCAAAACCGCGTTAAAATTCCATGGCAGACATCCCGCCAGAAAAGGTAGGTCCTTATTAATCAACTGTTCCTGCAATGTAATGGTAAAAGTGCTTATCAAAATCTTGCCCACACCTCGGCTCACTGCCTCGATGGCAGGGACAAGATATGCAAAACTCTTACCAACACCTGTCCCTGCTTCGACAACCAACTGCCGACTGCCAATTAAGGCCTTATGAACCTCACAAGACATCCGAACCTGTTGGGGACGAGCCTCAAATCCGGAAAAAGAACGCCCAACAATTCCCCCATCTGACAGGACACCATTTATACCTAAAACTGTATTAGATTTTATCATCTTATAAAAAAACCGACCACTAAATCACATCTCTTTGGTCGGATAATTCTGACACAATAACAAAACTATTGCAAGCAAACTCTTTAAGAACAATGAAAGAATTTAATATTATCACAAATATTATTCTTCTTGTTTTAGCATAGTCTCGATCGCTTTCTTAAGCGACGAAACCGCTACTGATTCCGGCATGCCCCTATGGGCAGCCTTAATAGCTTGATTTGACCATTCTCGCTGATCCATCTGGTAAAAAACATAAGCAAGAAGAAATCGTAATTCAGGTGCCTGGCTATTTGATGCCCAACGCCTGATATCTGCTATCCTTTGGTCGAGTACATCTTTACTGCCAAGCATTTCCGCAAAATCAACCCTAAAGTACGCATATTCTGGGAACATCTCCAACGTCCTTGCAAGAAAAAGTGCACTACTCATATACTCACCGGCAGCAAATAAGGCGAGACTTTTCCCTGCATACACAAGGGGGTCTGCAGGTTTATATATCGACGCCATTGTATATGCATCCGCCGCCCAATAATATTCGCCACGCTTAAGGTGCTCTTCACCTGCTAACATGTATTGATTAAATTTACTTGTTGAGTAAGATGAAAATGTCTTATGTTTACCTAAAAGAGTCTTCGCTTTGATGGAAATCTCCTCTTCTGAAAACTCATCCAAAGCAGAACCTCCTGCTTCTTCATCGCCTTCGATATCCTTTTTGCCCTCTTTAGCTTTTGACGCCTCAAGATCCTCCTGTAAAACTTCAAGTTGTTTCTGCATTAAATCATATACATCAACTTCCTTGTCTATCTTAAATTGCTCCCATAGGTCGGGTGCCTTAGCCGGGGCCTCAATACCAGGCGATTCCTTAAGACTGACATCTTCTTTCAACGCAGTTATGCCTGCCGGTAAACCCAAATCATCTCGAAGCCCCTTTTCGTCTTCTTTGAATTGTTCGGCTTTCAACTTTTTATCTTCTAAGTATTTTTCAACATCACTTAAGAGCACTTTTTCCAACTGTCGCCTTGTTCGCGACATTGGTCTTAAGCTAATATCATCCTCAGGCTTATACAATACTCTCTCTTTGGGTAAAACCGGCAAAGCAAAACTGCTGGTCGCTGCACTTTTTGCGCCTTTTAATGTAGGTTGGCTCATCTTGCCTCCGCTCCCAGGTATCATACGTGTCACTGTGCGTGCCAGAGAATAATAAGGTGTCCTGCCAGAAGTGTGTATATAATCCCCAGAGCTTACTGAACGCCTGAGAAAAGGGTCTGTAACAACTGATGTACTCAGCGGTACACCGAAATCTGTCGTCGATTGATACGGTACTACACCACGAAAATGCTTGCCGCCACCAACATTGCCTGTCACTACAAGATTACCGCTTCTATTAATAGGATTTGGGCTGCGAACCAGACCGCTCCTGTTGGCGCTGGCAGGAACCCTGCCAGAACCTAACGGCGACTTATCAAGACCAAGACAAACCCTCGAAAGATTCCCAAAAAATAATATCAAAACAACCACAAAAAGCCTGGGTTTCATATCACTATATACCTTTTTTTTCACCAAAAGTTCTTTTTAAGTTATTTATTCGTTTTTATATTTAGGCTTCTCCGCCCAACTAAGCTTAGTCGCTAATGTATCCCACTGCGTCCGAAGAGGATTGTTTACTATAAGAAATTCACCTTTATCCCTTTTAACTCTTACAATATCACCAAGAGAAAGGCCGGTAGAAACCTGACCATCAACTGACACTGTGGTTCCTTTATTTACACGCAAGCCTACAACTTCTACCAAACTCTCTGCTTTAATAACGATTGGACGAAAACTAAGAGAATGAGGACAAATCGGCGTAATAACCATACCTTCCATATTACTTGAAAGAATAGGGCCGCCAGCAGAAAGATTGTACGCCGTTGAGCCGGTAGGGGTCGAAATTATCAAGCCGTCACTGGCACAACCTGCTAAAGGCTGACCATCTACAGACATCTTTAACTCTATCATCCCAAAAGGTTCGCCAGAAGTGATACAAATTTCGTTAATCGCTGATGAACTAAACTTCGATTTCGACTCACTGAAAACCTCACAGCTCAACATCATCCTCTTTTCTGTTCTGGTTTTACCTGCAATAATATCGTCAAAATACTGCTTCAACTCACTAACGCTAAATTCTGCCAAAAAACCAAGCTTACCAAGATTAACGCCAATAACAGGAATACTCATCTGGCTTAACTGCCTTGCCGCTGATATAATTGTTCCATCACCCCCGAACACCACCGCAAAGTCGCCATCTCTCAATATATCAATTGTGCATTCGTCAATCCCGCAACTGGCAACTATATCAGCTTTACCTTTGGCAAAACTATTAAACTCTTCTATGGCCTTGCCGAAATCCCCTTTCTTAGGGTCGCCAAAAATTACCAGTCTGGGTAGCTTTTTTGTAGACATCGCTATAAAACCTAATTTTTACTTACGTTAGACTAAGCATATTCTTTGCCGTTAGTACAATATTATCGGCATTAAGACCAGCCTCCATAAGTTGCTGTTTTCGACTGTCTTGCTTTATAAACCGATTCGGCTGACCAAGAACTACTATTGGCTTCGGTATCCCCTCGGGAAAAGCCTCTGTAGCACACTCAAGAACCGCCGAACCAAATCCACACGCAGCACTGTGGTCCTCTATTGTGATTATACCCTTACCTTTACCAAGTAAAGATATTATTTCTTGGTCTATCGGGGACGCAAAACGTCCGTTTATAACATCAACCGCAATACCCTCCTGCTCCAAAATATCACCGGCAATAACCGCTTCTCTCAGCAAATCGCCGTAACTGACTATCGCAAGAACAGAATCGGCTCTTTCTTTAACTGCCACACTCCTGCCCAATTTAAACGCTTTTGAACAGGATAAATCCAGGGACTCACTACTGTCTACAAAAGCTTTCGGGTATCTTATGCAAACAGGCTTCTTAGAATCCAATGCAAATTTCAAGGCACATTTTAAATCAATCTCATTAGCCGGAGATACTAAAACCATATTGGGCATCATCCGCAAAAAACCTATGTCCATCAAACCATGATGAGTTGGGCCATCTGCGCCAACTACCCCTGAACGGTCAATACAAAAAACTACCGGAAGATTCTGTAATGCAACTTCTTGAAATATCTGGTCGAAACTTCGCTGCAAAAACGTTGAATAAATACACACCACTGGCTTCAAACCTGTTTTAGCCAAACCAGCTGCAATATCAACCGCCACACTTTCGGCGATTCCAACATCATAAAATCTATCACTGAACTTTTCTCTAAACTCTGTCAAGCCCGTGCCGTCACACATAGCTGATGTTATACCAATTATTTTCTCATCTTTTTCAGCTAACTCAACGATTGCTTCGCTAAATGCCTTAGTGAAACTACGCCCTGTTTCAGCCGAAGCTGGCTCAACCAATTCGCCGTTCATCCTAAATGGACCTGTTGAATGAAATCGATGGTCCTGCTCTGCAGGGACAAAGCCCTTGCCTTTCTTAGTATAAACATGCAGCAACGCCGGATGGTCCAAATCGGACAAACATTTAAACAACTCCACAAGCGACTCTATATCATGTCCATCTACCGGGCCAAAGTAGGGTATATTCAAACTCTCAAACATTTGACTCGCCGGAAGGGTCATTCGAATCGTCTTTTTAATCCGCTCAAGAGCCTCTTCGACGCCCTTACCTATTACCGGCAAATGCTCTAAAATATTATTCGTTGTCTTTCGCAAATCCTCATAAGTGTGACTAAGCCGAACTTTTGAAAAATATTTCGCCAACGCTCCCTGCGTCACGTCTATCGCCATCGAGTTATCATTTAAAACTATAAGCATTTGCCTTTTGACAAGGCCTAGATTATTTAATGCCTCGAATGAAACACCATTCACGATACTCGCATCGCCAACTAATGATACTATTTTATCTTCTTGTTTAGTCTGATACTGACCCAAAGCCAAGCCAATCGCTGTCGAAACCGCCGTGCCGGCATGACCCACACTAAATGAATCGTAACCACTCTCGGATGGATTGGGGAAACCGCTTAAGCCCCCACCTTGACGAAGTTGGCCAAATTGCTCTCTTCTGCCCGTAATAATCTTATGAGCATAGCATTGATGACCGACATCCCAAAGAAGTTTGTCTTGTTTAAAATTAAACACATAATGAAGAGCAATGGTCAACTCCACAACACCAAGGCTGCTCGCTAAATGACCTCCGGTCTTACCGACCGACTCAATCATAAACTCTCGAATCTCTTCAGCGAGAACCGCAAGTTGCTCAACTGTCAACTGCTTTAAGTCTTCAGGACTATTTATTTGTTCTAATAGATTATACATTTGAACCACTCATTATATAAAAAAACACCCTCAATTTCAATCTATTGCTAAATAAACCACAAAGATACAACTATCGATAAATAATCCTCCATATCTGCCAAAAAACGCCGCTTCCAAAAACTAACAAATTCATCCACGGGCAAACCCGTGGTTTCCTGTAAGGAAGAAAAAAGGCTGCAAACTTAATGTTTACAGCCGAGTGATTAGGAATATGAATTAATTGTCAAATAATTCATTCGTATATTTCAGAATCTAATTATTTAACCCATAGGCGGTGGTCTGCATTGAATTGACGAATGCCATTTTTGCAAACAGAACATTTCCATTATTGCTCTGCTCTGAGGTTTATCTTCGCACTCGTCTATCCCCCAAAGGTTAAATAAATTAAACAGAAATTTAATCGCTAAAAATATCACCCCAAAAAGCACACCCTCCACCGCAATTATTCTCGAGTCCATTCTCTATATTCCTTAAAAAAGCGATGTCACGTTTGACTCTATCGGCTTGTCGCGATTTTTCCCTTAATCAAAGTGCTGACTCGTCACCACCGCAACACACATACAGAAACTGCATATCAGTATCAAAAAGCGACTTTGAACCGGGCCAATTCAACGCCTTAATCTTTTCCGTGATAACAAAAGATATGCCCTTTTGATACTGATAATAAGGCCGACCTGATACAAAAATACCCCCATTTAACAATTTAAATCCCCCTGACGAATAAAAATGATTTTTGAAAAAATTTTTAATCGACCGATTTTCTACCTCGTACGCTCCAGCAACGCTTTCGCTAACTGCCGCAAGACTTCCGCCTTCTCGCCAAAAGACCCTAAAGCCTCCACTGCCTCTTCGGCCAACTTCACAGCCCTCTCTTTCGACCCCTCAATTCCCAACAATGACGGGTAGGTTATTTTTCCTGCTTTTTCATCTTTGCCTGCTGTTTTACCCAATTGCTTACTCGAACCAGATACATCAAGAATGTCATCGGCTACCTGAAAGCCTAGACCTATCTTCAAACCATATTCACAAAGTGATTCATATTCGCCACGCTTCGCACCACCTGCGATAGCACCCATTGCAACGCTGCATTGAAACATCTTGGCAGTTTTATTGGTATGAATATACTCCAGCTGCTCTTCACTGCCTTTTGTTTTTTCTGACTGTAGGTCCGCCAATTGACCCGCAACCATTCCCGCAGGACCAGCCGACCCAGCTAATTGACCTACTAATTTTATCGCCACACCAGCATCGTCAATCTCTTTAGACAAAATCTCAAAGGCAAGAGTCAAAAGTCCATCGCCTGCCAAAATAGCGGTCGCCTCATCAAACGCTATATGGCACGCAGGCTTGCCTCGGCGAATCTCATCATCATCCATCGCTGGTAAATCATCATGGATAAGGGAATATGTATGCACCATTTCAATCGCCGCTGCCGCAATTTCCGCATTGCGATTCACCTGCCCGCTAACAACTTCACAACCCCACAACACCAATGCCCCACGGATACGCTTGCCCTCCGCCTCCAACACATATTTAAAAACCTCTCCCAGCTCACCACCTATAAGATTACGGTCAGCTAAAATGCCGCGAAGAACATTATTTACTTTTTCGGCGTTCTCAGATAACCGTTCTTTAAAGTCTCTTTGCTGCATAAGATATCAAACCACTATTAACAATTGATTATTAATCTCTAATCACTTACCATTGATTACTGAAAATAGTAAAGTGTAAACACTAAATAGTAAATGGATTTTTTATTTTTTAACTGGATATCTTCGGGAAATTAAAGATGATTCTCATCCTTGGCGTAACAGCTTCCGGCAAAGCAACGCTGGCTTTTGAACTGGCGAAAAGTTTAGATGCTGAAATAATCAGCGTCGATTCAATGAAAATCTATCGCAGAATGGACATCGGCACCGCAAAACCGTCAATACAAGCTCAGGAAAAAATCAAATATCATCTAATCGATGTTGTCGAACCAAGCGAACCATTCAATGTCGGGATGTTCATCGAATTAACAAATCAGGCCATCGACCAGATAAAAAAACAAAATAAACCTGTCGTCGCCGTCGGCGGCACTGCTTTGTATATCAAGTCCTTATTATATGGTATCTTTGAAGGACCCGGAACCGACCAAAAAATACGCGACCAGCTAAAAGATGATGCCAAAAATCAGGGACTTGCAAAACTACATGAACAATTAGCAAAACTTGATCCGCAAGCTGCACTAAAAATCCATCCAAATGACGAGAAAAGAATTATTCGAGCACTTGAAGTACACCAACTTACCGGAAAGCCTATCTCAAGCTTCCAAAACCAATGGACGCAAGATAATTCGGACAACTCTGAAAACTGGAAAATAATTGGGCTAAGAAGAGAAAAAACCATCGAATCTAAAAGGATAAATGCAAGAGTTAAAAAAATAGTCGAAAATGGACTGGTAGACGAAGTTAAATCGCTGCTAAACGAAGACAAGCCGCTAAGCAAACAGGCCAAGGGAGCTATCGGATATGCTGAAATAATCGACCATCTAAATAACAAAACATCTCTCGACCAAGCCGTCGAGCTTATAAAAAAGAACACCAGGCACATGGCAAAACATCAACGCACCTGGTTTAAAACTTTCAAAAATGTGAACTGGATAGATATTGAACCGGATGAATCTGCAGAGAAAATCTTTGAAAGAACAAAAGAACTGCTGGGAAATATCTAAAACCACCTCAAATGACTTGCAATTGACGCTCAGCACGCAATAAAGCAGCTGTGTCACCTAACACCAGCTGCTTTATCAAACTGCTGGAAATCAAAGCAAGCTCCATGTTTAATATCTTATCCTCAACCATCGACGCAATTGCGCGTGCAGTTTGATAATCAACATCATATTTAGAAACGAGGCCGGCAACTATTTTGGACTTGTTCCACCGACTACGATGGCTCTCTGACCCCAACTCACGCAGCATTTTGGCGTCTGATAGTTCACAAACATCAACAGATACCACCTCAATCCTGCTGCGCTTAAGCTTACGACGATAATGATAATCATTTAAAGCAATAGCAGCCTCACTGTATCTCGTATCTGCCAAAACAGCTTTAACTGCTGAAAATATCTCACCGCTTGTAATTGTTCGACGATTTTGCTTGTGATAAAGAAAGTAAGTCACCACCTCGGCAAGCTGTTCTGCAACATAAACATCTGCCTGCTCGGCACTAGACAACGCACTGCTGATAGTACCTATAACCTTCGTGTGCAGATACTCCTCAACACTGCCGTCTGCCTTAACAACCTTCAATTTGTTTTTCACCCCGCCCATCTGCTTCCCTGCAAATTAAACGATTTCATATTTTTCTGCCTAACCGCTAAAATAACTTTTACTATTGAAAAAGCTTCTTCTGGTCGGCATGATCCGTATCGGCGATAACCTGACGAACCTCCTCAATTAAGTCATCCGCATCTTTAAAATCACGATAAACACTCGCAAAGCGAATGTAGGCAACATTATCTACACCGCGAAGCTGCTTCATAACACTTTCACCAATAAAAGCCGAAGAAACTTCCTTATCGAAACGCTTGAACATCTCTTCTTCAACTTTATCAGCTATCTGCTGAATCTGCTCAGCAGCCACAGTTCTCTTATAACACGCCTTCTGCAAACCTGCAATAATTTTATCTCTATCGTAAGGGACTCGCAGGTTGTCTTTCTTTACGACACAAAGCTTAAAGCTCTCGCCTATTTTTTCATACGTAGTGAAACGCCTCTCGCAACAAAAACACTGGCGACGACGTCTAATAACTCTGCCAGCGTCACTTGAACGAGAATCGATAACTTTATCATTATCTTCCTTACAGAATGGACATCTCACAAGCAAAACCTGTTTCAAAAAAAATTGTTTACGATTCGCCAACTCCTACATCTTGCCGATATCATTATTCTAAACCCAACATGTTGTATGTCAAAATAAATCTTACAAAATTGTAGATATTTATCATTTAAAAAAAGCCCCTGCGCTTTCGGCACAGAGGCTCCCTTAGAAGAATTTCACATGGCCCCCCCAACGTATTTTCACGAAGCCCCTATATTAACACAAAGGCTTTAATTTCGATCCTGCCGAGATCAGCATCCATTGCCCCCCCACGACAGGACTGCCATGCTGGCCGGGCGACTGGTTTAAACAACCGATGGTCACAGACATAGCGAAATTCACTACATCAGGCGGACCCATCTTTATTGCCCAACTAAGTAAAACATAATATAAAAATTGCAAAAAGCCAAATCTGCTTTTTTTTATATCTCCATCCTCTATTATATATCGCCTAACCCATCGCTTTTGCATACCAATCTGGGTCTTTGGCAAGATTGGCTCGCGCTTCGGACGTCATCATTTCAAATGCAGGATGCGTACTCTCCCAGCTACGCCCTGTAAACGAACTTTGACGCATCTTTTCAATCTCTCTGGACACATCCTCGAAATAGCTCCCATAAATATGCAGAGAATCGCTTATATCGACATATCTGCCAACAGTCACTTCTTTGTTTATTTTCTCAGAAATCTGCTCTGCCATTATCTTTTGAAGGTCTGTCAGGGCATAAACATTCATAAACCACGCCTTATATAAATCCCTGCTCCGCCAATGCGTATTCATATTAAGCGACAAATCACCTGCCTCATTGGACACAAGCCGACACCATATACGCTGCAGGCAGGGTGGGTCATCTGTCACCGGGTCCGCCGTAGGCATCCACGTTATCGCCTGAGCACGACGAGTGTGAGCTGTCTCGGCAAGACTATCAATTATACACTGAATCTGATCGACAGCTTTAAAGGGTTTCGGTGAGTTTGCGTTGCGGATATCCTCAACCGGACAATATGCGAAAATTCTTTCGTGATATGTATAGGTCCATTTACCCGCCGCAGGGTCTATCCAGTGGTCATGTATACCGTTAACCACTTCCTGCCTGTAAGCTTCCAACTCTTCCGGGCCGCCAGGAAAGTTTTTATGAATGCGAGGCTCTGCAAAAGGATTGTTAACTGTCACCATCACTGTCGCATCCTTACTTGCAGGATCTGTCGGCTTATCATACTGGGTCCTCATCTCGACCCCCTTGTCCCAAACCGCCAACACCGCCTTTTCCCATGCCTCTGGAAGGCACTCTGCTGTTACCGAAATTGTTGGTATATTTACTGATGATGCCGTTGTGCTCATTTTGTCCTCCATGAATTTATTTTAATAAATATATTAATAACTCGAAAGGTCTATCTCTTCATCGGTCACCCCATACCTCTTGCGGTCACGAGGCCTAAGGTCACCCAACATCCTTTTAGCTTTATATGAAAAAGTACTACCGGGAAATTCTTTGATTATGCGACGACAAGTGTCAATCATCTTTTTATAACTTCTCATCCCAGGAAGCCTGCCCTGTTTTCTAAAAAACAAAGCCATCTCAAATAACTGCTCCGCCTGCACCTGCTCTTCAATAGCAAGCTCTACGAACTCAAGTTTTTTCGGTTCAGTCTTTGTCTCTACTTGAGCCGCTTCTTCTGTCCCCTCTTCTACATCTTCTGCTTCTTGCTCTATCTCTGACTGCTTCTCAGCACCAGGCTCAGCACGAAGACGGCGGTCATCTTCTTCTATAACATCCTGATAGGTTTTTTCTTCACGTTTAGACTTTTCTTCCCCCTCTGACAAAAGGCTCACAACGAAAAAACCGCCAATAATTACTATTATAATTGCCGCTATTTTGAGCCAGACTGTATTCACGCTGATTTATGCCCTTTCTAACAGAAAGTGATTCCTCGAACACAATTTTAGCATCTCAGATGCTTTTATCAACTACCAATTATAAACAATCAATTATTTGACTTTTACTCAAGATAAACGTAGCATAATTGCTATATTTCACTAACAAAACACTTGTTAGAAAGGTTTTTTTTATGTTTACAGGACTTATTGAAGCAATTTGCCCAGTCAAAACGCTGCGACAAAGCTCTAACGGTATGCAAATTACCGTTGATCTGGCCAGCCTGGCCCAAGGCACAAATATCGGCGACAGCATCGCCATAAACGGCACATGCCTTACCGTAACAAAAATCGATGGACAACTGGCAACTTTTGATGTCAGCGGCGAAACTATCCAAAAATCCGCCATCGACAAATTAACGCCAGCAACTCTCGTTAATGTCGAACGTGCCATGCTGCCTACTCAGCGTTTCGGAGGCCATTTCGTACAGGGACATATCGATGGAACTGCGAAAATCCAGACCATCCAAAATAAGGGGCAATTCAGGGAAATAGAATTCGCAGCTTCTGAAAAACTATTAAATCAATTAATAGAAAAAGGCTCTGTAGCGGTCAATGGTATTTCTCTTACCATCGCCAAGCTAAAACAAACAAGCTTTACTATCGCCGTCATCCCGCAAACATGGGAAAACACAACCCTGCAAAAAGCAAAAATCGGAGACACGTTAAATATAGAAACCGACATAATAGTAAAGACCGTAAAAAAACAACTGGAACAAATCCTCCCACAAGAGGGTAATCTAACCGAAGACAAACTAAGACAACTGGGTTTTTGACTTAATCAGAATGAATAACAAAAATAATAACCAAAATTCTATAACCGACCAACCTGTAATTGGTATAACAATGGGCGACCCTGCTGGAATAGGACCGGAAATCGTCATAAAAGCTCTGGCCCAACCCCAAATCAGAAAAGCTGCAAAATTCATCATCTTCGGAATGAATGAGCAATTATGTTATGCCGCCGATAAAGCAGAAATCGAACCTTTCTGGGGACGACACCAACACGAAAAAATCAGCAGAGAATATCCATACAAAGTCGTTGTTGCCGACTACGATGATTATTCCATTCCGCCATGGATAAAAAAACCAACTAAAATCGCTGGAGAGGTCTCTATAAAATTTTGCCTCGACGCCATTTGGGCCGCACAAGCTGGCATCATTGATGCAATTGTCACCGCACCTATCAGCAAAACAAGCTGGAAAATGGCTGGTGCCAAATGGCCTGGACATACCGAATTGCTTGCCGATAAATGCAAATCGCCAAGAAAGGTCATGATGTTTGCTTCCGACCATTTAAAGGTTGCACTTGCAACAATCCATCATGCTCTATTCGAAGTACGCCATAAATTTACAATTGGATGCGTCTTTGAGCCAATAGACCTGCTCAACACCGCACTGATAGAATACTTTGACATCCCAAACCCGAAAATCGCTGTCGCGGCACTAAATCCTCACGCCGGAGAAAATGGTCAATTTGGTGATGAAGAAAAGCGAATCATTTCACCTGCTATTGAACTGGCAAAGAGACAGGGCATAAATTGTCTCGGTCCGTTCCCTGCTGATACTGTATTCCTAAAGACATCCAGGGGACATTTCGATGCCGTCGTTGCCATGTATCACGACCAGGCCATGATTCCTATAAAACTGCTCGCTTTTGAAACCGCTGTAAATATCACTATCGGAATTCCAATTATCAGAACCTCTCCGGCACATGGTACCGCTTTTGATATCGTTGGGAAAAACCTTGCTGACCCCACCGGTATCAAATCCGCTATCATAACTGCTATTCAAATGGCAAATGCGAAAAAAAATCGACAACTCATTCAGGCAAAATCTAACTCAAATGCAGACTAAGCAAAAAATACAGCAACTGCTCGCCGCTGCCGGCACCTCGCCAAATAAAAAACTTGGCCAAAATTTCCTCATCGACCTGAACCTGATGCAATTACTAATCGACTCGGCACATATTCATCCAAATGACCTCGTCCTGGAGGTCGGATGCGCAACAGGCTCATTAACTCAGAGCTTAGCGGAAAAAGCTGCACATGTAATTGCTGTCGAATACGATGACACTCTTGTAAAAATAGCTGAAAATCAACTCTCTGATAAAGATAATATCACTTTGCTAAATACTGATATCCTTGAAAACAAAAACACCATCGCGTCCATAGTAATCGATGCCATAGAAAAAACTCGTCAAACCACGTCCGGGCAGTTTATCCTCATTGCCAATCTGCCTTACAATACCGCGTCACCATTAATGATGAATTTAATTACAGGCGAAATTAACATAGACCGAATGCATGTCACTGTTCAGAAAGAAGTAGCCGACAGAATGGTCGCTCAGCCCGGAACAAGTAGCTATGGAACACTAAGTATCCTGCTGGCTGCCGTTGGAAATACAAAAATAGAAAGAATCTTAAAACCTACTGTCTTTTGGCCTAAACCTAAAGTCGACTCTGCTATCGTTACTTTCATTGCCGAACAGAAAAAAATAACACAAGTTCGTGACAAACAACTACTCAAGCAAATCATAGGCCTGTTCATGCAGCACAGAAGAAAAATGCTAAAGCCATGCACAAAATTCGCTCAGAAAAAACTTGCCCAAATCCACAACTGGTCAACCGTATTCGAAGATTGCGGTATAAACCCACACGATAGACCAGAACAACTCTCTCCCGAGGATTTCGTCTCTATCGCCAATATCTGTTTCGAATATCTACAAAAAGGAAAATGATGCCGGAAAAAAGGGGTGTTACCTTGTAGCAAACTTGTAAACCGTAATATGGCTATATTTTTCACCAGGATTGAGAATCACCGATGGGAAATTAGCCTTATTCGGTGAATCCGGAAAGTGCTGCGTCTCCAGACAAAATCCATAATGTTTCCCATATGCCTCACCAGACTTACCAGCCAAGCTGCCATCCAGAAAATTCCCGCTATAAAATTGAACTCCAGGCTCTGTAGTATAAACTTCCATCACTCGTCCACTTCCCTGCTCGTAAACTCTCGCAGCCAAACTAAGCAAATCTTCATTGTCACGATTAAGCACATAATTATGGTCATAGCCGCCCTCAACTTGACTTATCCGCGAACCTATTGCCGCAGGCTCTGTGAAATCAATCGGCGAATCCTTAACACTTTTAATCTCACCTGTCGGAATCAAACCTTCATCAACTGGAGTATAACTATCGGCGTTGAGCATAAGTTCATGGCCTAAAATGTCGCCGTTACCTTCACCTGCTAAATTAAAATAACTATGATGAGTAAGATTTATTGGTGTCGCCTTATCAGTTTCGGCTTCATAATTAATTTTTAACTCATTATCATTGGTCAAAGTATATGTCACGACACATCTAAGGTTCCCCGGATACCCCTCCTCGCCGTCTTTGCTAAGATAACTCAATTTTAATCCAACCCCTTCTGGCGTCTCTACCTCTTCAGCCTCCCACACAACCTTATCAAATCCCTTAAGGCCGCCATGAAGATGGTTCTCACCATTATTGACCGCAAGCTTATACTCAACTCCATCAAGAGTAAATCGTCCCTTTGCTATACGATTGCCGCATCGGCCAACTACTGCCCCAAAATACGGACTGTCCTTTATATATTCAGCAAGGCTGTTATAACCAAGGACTACATCATCAATCTTGCCCTCACGGTCCGCAACTTCAAGTGAAACTACAATCCCCCCATAATTCGTAATTCTTGTTTTAACACCATTAGCATTAGTCAATGTATACAAGTCTACCGATATACCGTCAGCCGTTTTTCCAAAAACTTCCTTTGAAATTATCATCTTAGTCTTTCCTTTTCGTTGTGACCCCGCAATAAACCAATTAAATAATTACGGATTTGTGTCGATGACTGTGGCATTCAATATTAACTGCTACCGGCAGTGACGCAATATGGCACGGAGTAGTTTCTACCTGACAAGCTAATGCCGTTGTGTCACCCCCAAAACCCTGCGGCCCAATATCAAGGCCGTTAATCCTTGAAAGTAACTCTTCTTCCAGCCCTGCATAAAATTCGTCATTGTTTTCTACTCCAATATTTCGAAGAAGGGCCCTTTTGCTCAACAAACAACTAAGCTCAAAATCTCCGCCAATTCCAACACCAACTACGAACGGCGGACACGCATCAGCACCTGCCTGTTTTACAACATCAACCACCCAGTCAATTATTTCTACCTTTGCAGCTGTGGGTTTAAACATCTTGAATTGACTCTTGTTTTCGCAACCCCCGCCTTTTGCCATTACTGTTATCTTCAGTTTATCACCCACCGTCAACGCATGGTGAATCACTGCCGGTGTATTCGTGCCGGTATTTTTACGCTCCTTCAACGGCTCTTTTACGACACTCTTGCGAAGATACTCTTTTTCGTAACCTGCCTCAATACCTGCATTAATCGCATCATCTAATGTCTGACCGTCGCTTAATTTAACCGCTGCCCCTGTGCCCTGTTCGACGAAAACAACAGCCAAACCCGTATCCTGACACAACGGTATCCGCTCGGCTTTTGCTATCCGGGCGTTTTCGATAAGTTTCTTTAATATCTCCGCCGCATTAGGATTTGACTCTTGCTTAGCCGCAGACTCTAACGCCGACAGCACATCCTCACTGAGTTCATAGCACGCCGACACACAAAGTGATTCCACCGAAGAAACTATCTTGTCAAATTCAATATATCGCATGTAAGTTATTCACCTGACACATTGAACTCATAGGTTTTATACGTCACATTACCGACGTCATCTGAAACTCTTACAGAGATTATATGCTCGCCCGGTTCCAATTCCTCGGTCTCTATTGTAAAACGCTCATTCATCGTGTCATACACAAGGTCGTCAGGTATCGTACTTCTCCATTTCGTATTGCTGTCGATTGTATAATTTACCTTACCGATAATGCTTAACTTGTCTATCACATGCAACTTCAATATGACCTTGCCATTATCACTTTTAATTATCGAGCTTTTGTTTATCACTGGCCCGGTATTATCGACAACTACCTGTTCACTTATCCTGCTCCCTTTCATTTGAGTTCCCGGACTATTACTCCTCTCGTCACTCGCTGTAACCATGACCTCATAACGGCCATCCTCGACCATCCTGCCGTCCCACTCAAAACTACTTTCTTCAAGCTCATCTTTAAGCTCTATCCAGTTTTCCCTGCCAGCCTTTCTAAAATCTATTTTATAAATAAGCTTATCAGCGTTATCGTCCTCGGCCTTATAACCGATTTTAAACATCCCTGTTTTGCCTTCACTGCGATTAACGCTAATCTCTTTCACCCTCGGTGCCAAATTAGGCACCGTACTTGCCACAGCAACCTCTTTTACAAGCGGGCTTTCCTTGCCATTATCACTCTCAAACATAAGCTTGTACTGACTGAATCTACCAACCGGACAACGCAACTGCACAGGCCTGGTTATTTCCATCGGTTCGCTCCATGTCGAAAACGTCGGGTCATTCACATCTGCAACGTTGCCGCTCCGAGAAGATACAAGAATCTTACAACCCTCCGGGATGTCAGCTTCTATCTGCAACTTACCCCACTTCGCAGGCTGACCGGCATCTATCAGTGAAGATGTATAATTGCCCTTGTATGCAAAATCCTTTCCAAGCTTAACTAACTTGGCGGGATTAGAGGTACCGAGATAAATATTTTTGCCACTAACTACCACTACCGAAATTTGCGATGCCTGCTCATCTAAATAAATAACCTTCTCTTCTTCGGCCACAGGGTCTATGCTGTAAAGTTCGGCGCCATTACCGGTACCTACAAGCAACTCCCTCTCATGCAACCCCAAAGAGAAAAATACCAAATTCTTACCAAATATATTTGTTACATAACCATCTTTGCTGATTTTATATATGTAACTGGCTTTTTCAGGTGCAGAACCCTTGCCCGGCATGCCGCTCGGTTTCGAACCGGGACCCTTGCCGCCTTTCATTGTATTGGCAATAGTTAAAGTCAAGCCTGACTTACCGGATCCTGAACTTTTGCCGCGCCCAGCTTTTACATCAGGGCGTCCTGCTAAGGGAATTTGCGCGGCGAACTTCTTCTGAACAGTTACGACCTTTGCTGATGTCCCTGCCGCATACAAAACGCCAGACGCTTCATCTGATTCACTCGCTCCAAATATATCTAAATATTCTTTACCCCTCAGATACAGCAAGCCTGTTATCTCGTCCCTGTCACTATCGTACAGAACTGTCGCTTTGCCTTTATCGGGGTCTATCTTATATATCAAACCGCGGCTATCACTACCGGCATAAACAAATCCTTCGTCGCCAATTGCCAAAGAAAGAATATTCTTATCTGAACTGTCGTAAACAACTTCTGCGTTTTTGCCGGATGAATTAAGACGGTAAACCTTACCTTCGGGCCCTGTGCCCAGGTATATATTGCCGCTATCATCAACTTTTATTGCGAAAATATATTTAGCGTCGTTCGGCTCAAATATCGTTATCATCTCGCCGCCTTTAAGCCTAACCAACCGGCAGCTATCACCGCTTATGCCAGCTAAAAGACGACCGGAAATATCCGTCGCCATAGCAAAAATATGCTCATTAGCTAAATGCTCATCCTCCTTAACAGCATTCACATCTTCAACCTCTTTTGATCCCTCAGGCTCGCTCTCTTTTTTAGTTTCTTCTCTCTCGGCTGAATATATCTTTTTCAGCTTACCAAGACTGTACTCATAAATACCACCGTTCGGGCTCGTGCCTATATAAACGGTCCCGCCGCTCACAACAATAGCATTTACCGCCCAGACATCTTCAAACTTCTCAACAAGCATCTCGGCCGCACGACCAAGCTCTATTGTGCCACGAGAATCAACCACAACATCTTTGGCCTCACCTGCCAAAAAGTCAGGACCGCTTTTTTGACGGGTTATCTTGCTGCTAATCGCCATACAAGGCAACGCCAATGCAACAAGCAAAAATGAAATGATGAAAAAATCTATACAATTATGTCTGGCAAATGTCCCTCGCCTGGTTTTCATACTTAACTCCCGTTTATTTTTCGACTATTATCTCCATTACTTTTTCATCGATAACAATTGAGCCAACATCCAGCTTCTTCTCAACCCAATGCTGATATGGCTGTGCCCTCAGGGTTCTTTTGGCGTCTGCCAAAATAATCACTTTGGTCGCGGGTAAATCAGGTAATTCAAATCGCTCTAATGCTATCCCATCCGACGGTAAAACTAAAAGACAATAGAGACTGTCTCGCCTTATCGACAAAAGCTCCTTAACCGCCCCGACTAAACTCTTAATATTTTGCGCAAGAAATCTATGCGAAGCCGCTTGCGACAAAAATCTCTTATAGTTCCCGGAACCGCATACTATCAGCTTATACTTGCCCGGCTTTAATCCTTCAGGCACCTTTAAGCGGTACTTATATTCTTTCTTCCCTGCCAATACTGATTCCACAACCACACGAACTTCCAACTCTTCACCGGCCTTGACAACCGAATCAGATATATCAGCCGACCATATGCGAGAGATTGTGCTCTTGGGCAAAAGCTCAATATCAAACTCTAAAGATTTTACTTTAACCCTCTTATACGGATTGTCCATAAGCAATGCCACTGTAGCGACAATCTCTTCGGCCATATTATTCATGCCGACATTGCTGGATATATTTTCAAAGCGAATCGGCTCAAAACCTTCCAACTCAATATTTACCTTATACACAACTGTATTGTCCGGCGGCAATTCCCCCAACGCCAATGCCGCACCCTTAACTGCCGAACCGATTAAGCGGGCTGTATAAACCCGGCTATCTACTATCTCGCAGTTGTAAACCCTTTTTTCGGAATCATTGTAACGGTCCACTCGAACCGTAAAAGGTATCATTCGCGCCTTGGCACCAATCCGGCCGTATATCGCCGCTGACTCATCTGCCGTTATTGCACCAACTATATCTATCGAACTGCCAAGCTTAAACGAACGAACCACACTTGAAACAACTGTATGAACCTTGCCCGTCGCCATCGGGAATTCTACTGGACCAAAGCCAAGAAACTTATGACCAAATCCATAAACCTTATCGCCTACAACTTCAGTCACCGTACCTATCGCTTCCATAGAAATATCTCCGGTAACGATTGGAATAGCAATAATTGACCCTGGCTCCAGCTTAACGTCACTCTCACCTTTAGAGTTACTTGCAGAACTTAAATTGCCGCCTATCCCCGCAACCACCGTCAAACCCAACGGCTCTAACATCGAATTCAATTGCTCACATGCTCTGGGCCCAAGGCCGTTTACAACCAATGGACTGGGCAAATAACTAATCGCCATATTGCCTTGATTTCTTACTCCAGATACACTGCTGGCATTAATACGGGCGTTAATCTCTGCAAAATCTATCGGCTTGGAAAAATCAAACGAGAACCCGCCTTGCTCTTTGAGTTTTTCTGAATTGCTGTGACGACCAACCCTGAGCATCTCTTCAATAGGGGTCACACCATAAAGAGGGTCCTTGCTGTATGTCCATCCAAGTGCCAACGCGCCAGCCATTCTGCCCTCTATATAAACAGGCGATCCGCTGCACCCAGCTACAGGGCCGGTATGGATAAATCGCTCATCCAGACCCTGAACCAAAATTATATCACGCCCGGGACCAAAATCGTAGACCACATCGATAACCTTAAGGGCAAACCGCTCAATTTCAACGCCCTGATAAACCGTCAGGCAATAAGCCTCCATGCCGGGCTTGATTTCATCAACGCCTATATACTTGCTCTTGTCGAGCGGCTCGCCGCCAAATAATTGGCTGGAAAAAACCAGAAATGCAAAGATTAAACACAAAAAATACGGAGCTTTAGTATTAAAAAACATCACAAAACCCTTCAATTCTCGTCTCAGCAACAAACCAAAAACGCCCAACTCCTGTCCCATCTATGGCCAAAACCTGTTTTATTCACTTCCCGCCTGAAAATCATGATTTTAGCCTCTACACAGAATCATTGCAAGACAAATCGATTTTTGTTAGAATACCAACCTTAACTAAATCGTTACTTTTGAACTCTAAATGGAGATATAAATGAAAGCTAAACATCGTCATGAACTAAAAACAAATGAATTAGCCGAGTGGATTGCAAACTTTCCGCAGTGGGTAAAGAAAAACGCCAAAACAATTGCATATACCACCGCTTGTTTAGCCGTCCTTATTGCCGCATATTTCTACTATGACTACAACAAAAATGTCGCTGCACCTAAAAAGATGTTTGAGTTTACAGGAACTATCGCGGAACTGCCGAAAAGCAAGACAAAAGTTCTCCAGGCACAGGCACAGGGACAAGATTACTCTATCAAACTTTTACAGCTTGCCGACGAACTACAAATCAGGGCGATAGACGCACAAACTGATACTGCCGCCGCTCTTGCGCTGATAAAACGAGGACAAACGCTCAGAATGGATTTGCATTACAGGACACATTCTGCAAGCGAAGACGAAATCGTTATTCAGGTAAATAAGGCAAAGGCAAGCTATAACGAAGCCCTGGCAAAAGCAAAAGGAAATCCTTCTTTAACTGCCATGGCTAAATTAGGCCTCGGGTTATGCGAAGAAGAACTTGGAAATTTCCAAAACGCTGAAAAAATTTACACTGAAATTGCTGGCGACCCATCCCTCGATGCTACTACCGCAAAAACTCAGGCACAACTTAGGCTAAAAACAATGTCTGACTATCTGCAAAAAGTTGCTTTCAAGGCGCCGCCCGAACCGACAATTGAACTGATAGAGCCGGATATCCAATTAGATACTCTGGACATCAACATCCCTGTTTTTGAATAATTAAATGTCTTCAAGCGAACTAAATAATAACGAGCCCTTGATACTTCACGTAGGCACCGCTATCAAGGAAAGACGTGTCGACAAATACCTGCACGGCCGATTCAGTAATTACAGCAGAGCCATTATTCAAAACATCATCAAAACCAACACCGTAAAAGTAAACGGTAATGTTGTAAAAGCAAGTTTCAGATTAAGCCCAGGCGATGAAATCGAATTAATCCTACCGGAAATTCCTACCAGAGAAATTCTACCGGAAAACATTCCCATTAACATCATCTACGAAGACGATTCGGTAATCATCCTGAACAAACAGGCCAATTTGATTGTCCATCCTGCTCGCGGTAACACCAGCGGGACATTAGTAAACGGACTGGCATACTATTGCGAAAACCTCTCAACCGGCCTCGGCGAACTAAGACCAGGAATTGTACATCGCCTTGACAAAAATACTACCGGTGTGATGATCGTAACAAAAAACGACGATGCACAATGGAAAATTGCAAAGCAATTCGAAAACCGAACCATTAAAAAAACCTATCTCGCTATCGTTCACGGCACACCCGAGTTAGATGCTGACAGGATCAATGCACCATTAGGAATCCACGCAAGAAAGAGAGAGAAATATGCCGTCAGGCATGAAACCGGAAAAGAATCAGTAACTTTTTATAAGATTCTCGAAAAATTTCGGGGCTTCTCACTTCTTGAGCTAACCCCAAAGACAGGCAGAACGCACCAATTACGCGTCCACCTCTCTTATATCAAACATCCCGTTGTCGCCGATGACATGTACGGCGGAAAACTCCTCTACCCATGGCAGATAAAGGACCAAAAGCCCGCGGCACAGGACCCGGTAATTAACCGATGCGCCTTACATGCGTACTCCATAGAATTCAAGCACCCAGAAACCGACCAGTTTGTAAAATTTGAAGCACCACTGCCTGAAGACATGCAAAATACCCTCGATTTACTCAGAGAATACCGAACACAATAACCCCCGTTTGTCAGCTTATTCCTGCGGAAGCTTCGCCAAATCAGCATCTGAACCAGCTACCATCAAAATATCCTCCTGGTAAATCACCGTATTAGGCATAGGAACATTAATAATCTGACCCTTCTCGCTCTTCTTGCCCTTGCCATGCTCGCCTCGCCTGATAGCAACAAGATTAATGCTGTATCTTTGTCGAAGCTGTAAATCCATAACCGTTTTTTCATCGAAACTCGCTGGCGCCTTAACCCGTGCCAAACTATAGCCCGGTGCAAAATCTATCTTCTCGCCTATCTGAGGCGCTATCAACTTATACGCCCATCGCTGTGCCGATTCAATCTCTGGCAAGATAACATCTGTCGCTCCGACCTTCTTGAAAACTTCACTTGCTATCAAACCTTCTGCTCTGGCATATATCTGCTTAACGCCCATCTGCTTTAGGTTTACAACCGTCAATATTGCTGATTCAAAGCCCTTGCCGCTGCCCTGACCCTGGCCTATTCCAAGTATCGCCACATCAACCTTATCTACGCCCTGAGACTTCAACGCCTCTTCGTCGGTACTGTCTAACCTCACTGCATGGCTCACCTGGTCACGGATCAGGTCTATCTCTTCCCGGCTTTTATCTATCGCGATAACTTCCGCACCACTCATCGCTAAAGCAATTGCCAACTTCTTTCCAAACCGACCCAATCCTATTACTGCAAATCGTTTCATTTTTCTGCTCCTTTAGCCCACAATTATCGCTTCTTGTGGATAAGAATAACGAACAGGTTTCAGGTTAAACGTCAATGCTGCGAGCAATGTCAGCGGGCCCAATCTGCCAACAAGCATTACCACAATAATAATCAATTTACCTGCCGTTGTCAAAGAACCTGTTATTCCCGTCGTCAAACCAACAGTACCTAATGCAGAGCTGGTCTCGAACAAAATATCCGACATCGTAATACCGCTCACATCCTCGGTTATACTAAGTAAAAGCGTCGCGGTAAACAATACCGCAACAAACAGCAGCGTCACTGCTATCGCTCTTCCCACAACCGCTATACTTATGGACCGTTTAAACATCTCAACTTCCTGTCGCTTCCTAAGGGTTGCAATTGTAGCTATAATTATTACCGCCAATGTCACCGTCTTGATACCGCCTGCAGTCGAACCGGGTGAGCCCCCGACAAACATCAGTAATATCAAAATAAACCTGCCCGATGCCGACATTGACTTGATGTCCAGCGTATTAAAACCTGCCGTACGAGCTGTTATCGATTGAAATAACGCACCTAAAATACCTGCTTTTTCTGTCGAACTGTCAATACTCGCATATCGCTCAAATAAAATTATCGCAAGCGTCCCCAAAACTATCAGCAATGCACTCGTACTTAAAACTATCTTCGTCTGAAGCTGCATACGTTTCGGTGCTTCCATTGAAAACCGATGATGCTTACTGAATAACCTCTTGAAAAATCGCTTTATTCGGTCAACGATTAGGTTAAACAAATCGTAAAGAACTCCAAATCCAAGTCCACCAAAAACTATCAAGGGACATATCACCCCGTATATCTGCCAGCTTTTTCTGTAACCAATAAAACTCTCACCCATCAAACTAAATCCCGCGTTACAAAACGCGCTGATTGAATGAAAAATGCTATAAAACCATTGCTTGTGAAACCCGCCCGACCAGCCGGCAGCATCGTCCCACATCCCAAACATATTCACCGCGCCAATCGCTTCAATAATTATCGTTCCGACAAAGATAAAAAATATCATATTGCCTATCCGCCCAAGCGTTCGGGTACTCAATAAGTCCTGCATCGCAACAGAACCTCGCAAGCTAAGCGCCTGACCAAGCAATAATGCAAACACCGCACCAAACACAACAATACCCAAGCCGCCAAGCTGAATCATGGACAATATTACCACCTGCCCCATAACACTAAAATCTTTACCGGTATCTTTGACTATCAGCCCCGTAACACATGTAGCGCTGGTAGAGGTGAACAATGCGTCAATAAAACTGATTTCCTCATCCACTGCCGATGCTCTCGGCAGCATCAAAATGCCTGCTCCGCTTATTATCAGAGCTAAAAAACTTGCTATCAATACCTGAGTTGGATTCCTCCCCGACGCCGCCAAGTCGACTACCGTTCGACAAACCTTAGTAACAACCTGAAAAACAAGATACACACCAATTGCTGCATGACGAACAGCAGTAGGATTATCCAGAGCAAACCAACGCCCGGCACCAACAACACTTATGGCTAAAGCCAAAAGCAAAGGTATCTCAAACCAAAAACCGCGGAAATATTCTTTCAAACTGACAGAGTTAAATGTTCGGATAACTTTTTCAACAATAAAAATACAAAGCAATGCCGCCTGAACAAAATACAATAAGCGCTCCGGCAGCAATGGTGAATAAAAACCAAATATTGCGACAAAAGAACCCGCAACTATCGCCGCCGTAAAAATATTTACGCCAACTAAAACCTTCTCCAACCCTTTGTTTTTATAGTGTATACGCATAAGCTTATTGAAGTTTTTACACTTTTTTCCGCAAAACTTCCAGTAAATTTATTACCTGCTTCTATTAGCCGATATCCGCTAAACCCAGAGTGTCACCGAACTTAGACACTAATACCCTTCGAATATTTTTATGCCCGCCATCCTTTAACATCGCGTCAGCAGCTACCATTTCAAATGCATCCCTTCTCGCCATCACCAGCAAATCATAATCATCAATAATATCAGCTATCTTCAAATCCGGCAAACCGTGCTGTCTGGTACTAAATAATTCTCCAGGCCCGCGCAAACGCAAATCATGTTCCGCTATTTCAAATCCGTCATTACTCCGCGTCATAACTTCAAGCCGACTCTTAGCTAATTCACTTTCAGCCTCGGCAAACAAAAAGCAATGTGACTTACTTTCACCTCTGCCAACCCTGCCTCGCAATTGATGCAGCTGCGCCAAGCCAAACCTGTCGGCTCCCTCTATTACCATTATCGTCGCATTCGGAATATCAACGCCAACCTCTATCACAACCGTAGAGACCAAAACATTAATCTTGCCCCTGCGAAACCCATCCATAACTTCATTCTTTTTCGACGATGTCATTTGACCATGCAGCAATCCAACCTTAAACTCAGGAAAAACCTCTTCGCTTAATTTCTTCCATTCCACCGTCGCCGCTTTTATATCACCATTTTCCTCAACCGCCGTTATCCTCGGATAAACAAAGTACGCCTGCTTTCTCGCTCGCAGTCTCTCGCGAATAAATTCTTCTGCCTTTTTCTGGTCCGTGCGGTCAACCCACCGCGTTACAATAACACCTCTACCCGGAGGACTATGCTTAATAATCGAAACATCTAAATCACCAAATGCCGTCATCGCCAACGTCCTCGGTATAGGCGTAGCTGTCATCACAAGACAATGAGGCGTTGCCTGCTTTCGCAGCTTCGCACGCTGATGAACACCAAACTTATGCTGCTCATCGATCACCACCAACCCTAAATTCTTAAATTCTATATCGTTTTGAATAAGAGCAACCGTCCCCACAACGATATCAAATTCGCCATTTGCTATTTGCCCTAAAAGTTCTTTCCTTTTTTGACCTGTCAAACCGCCGGTAAGCAAAACTCTTTTTACTTTGCTGTTTTTCAAATATCTTTCAATACTCAAAAAATGCTGATTCGCTAATATCTCCGTCGGAGCCATGATCACTACTTGTTTTTTATTCGCAACCGCCAATAACGCCGCATACAACGCAACCACCGTCTTGCCCGACCCAACGTCACCTTGTAAAAGACGATTCATTGGCTTATTGCTCGCCATGTCGCAAACGATTTCATCGATAACTTCGTCCTGGTCGGCCGTAAGTAAAAATGGAAACCGCTTTCGGATACGTTTATTTATTTCCTCACTGCATTGCATCTTCGGCGCCGACGAAAAATTCTCTCTCTTTGCCCGCCTAAGCGCAAGTCCCAATTGCATCAAAAATAATTCGTCGTACTTTAATCTTCTCTTAGCCCTGGCAAGTTTCTCTTCATCTTCAGGCAGATGTATCCATTTAAACGCGTCATTTCTGCTGATTAATTTCTGCTTCTTTAAAAACTTGCCGCTATAAAATTCCTCAACAAGCCCATCAACATGCTCAATTACAGGCCTTATTATTTTCTTTATCTGATTACTGGATAGCTTCGCCGTCGCAGGATAAACACCCCCGCTAAAATACTCCTCACCGCCACCCTCGGCGCCTAACACCATAAACCTCGGATTGGTCAGTTGGAGCTGATGCTTGTATGTACCTACCTTGCCGCAAACCATTATTTTTTGACCAGGCTCCAATTGATTGCGAAGATAGCCCCCATGAAACCAAATAACCCGGCATATCTCCGTCTCGTCGGCCACTAACGCCTCAAATATCGCCGGTTTGCGAAAACTTTGAAAATCTGTCGATTCCACCATCCCGATTATTGTTGCCGTCTCGCCATCCTTAAGTTCATTTATTTTTACTGCTTCCGGCGCAAAGCTCCAGTCCCGAGGAAAATATTCGAGCAAATCACCGACAGTCACGACCCCCAGCTGCGCAAAAATCTCCGCCTTAGCCGGACCAACTCCCTTCAAATACTGAACCGGCATCGACAATTCTAATTTAGTCTCTGGCTTATCACTTTTTTGCGTCATTCTTTAAAACCATCTCTGCCTATCAGCTTAACAAATCGCACATCACAGAATGCTCTTTCCACATATCCAACCATCTTTTTCTGACAGGCTATTAATTTCTGAGAACTGCCGCCACCAACCGGAGCAATTATCAAACCCCCATCTACAAGCTGGTCCAAAAGTCCCTCTGGTATCTCAGGCACTGCCGCTGTAACCATTATACGGTCAAAAACTTTTTCCTCAGGCCACCCGCAACTGCCGTCACCTATATAATACTCGACATTCGTTATTCCAAGCCTGCCCAAAACCGCCTGAGCAGATTCAGTCAGTTCATGATGCCTGTCTATCGTATAAACTTTTTTTACCAGCTTACTCAAAATCGCCGTCTGATACCCGCTACCGGTTCCTATCTCAAGCACCTCATGCTCTTTAGCCAAATGCAGCTCCTGCGTCATCAACCCGACAATATAAGGCTGAGATATCGTCTGGCCCAGCCCAATCGGCAAAGCACCGTCAAAATACGCCTGGGACTTATAGCTGTCCTGCACAAACTCTTCGCGAGGTATCCCGCCCATCACCACAAGCACATTAGCATCAGTAATACCACGCCCTTTAAGGTCATGTTTAAGCATCCCGCTGCGTGCCTTTTCAAATCGGTCTCTTTCTTCCTGATTATCCATACTATTATCTTCGCCTTTCAAACGCCTCTTTGCAATCCATTTTTAAAACAAAAGTTTAATCGCAGCTGCCACCGCAAGAACTTGAACAACAACCTTGAAAGCCTTTTGCGGTATGTGTTTTAAAATCAATATCCCTATCACCGCTCCAACAGCAATCACCGGCAGCATAATTAAATCCAGTTTCACCGTCTCTGCTGTAATTAATTCAAGATTAGCTCCGAACGGCACCTTTATCCAGTTGATAATAAAGAAAAACCACGCACGCGTCCCGATAAACTCTTTTTTGTCAAGCCGCATCGCCAGCAAATAAATTATCATCACCGGACCCGCCGCATTAGCCATCATTGTCACAACGCCTGCCAAAAACCCCATCCCAATCGCAAACCACAGTTGCGTCGGAATCTTACTCTCGTCGCCATAATACCACTCTCTAAAAAAATTGCCCACAAGCATCAGCAAAACTATCACGCCAATTATTGGCTTCAACTGCCCATCGCTGACAATCTTCAAACAAAAATACCCAACGATAACCCCTACAAATGCCGCTGGCAACAATCTCGCTATCTGTCCCCATTGTGCGTGACGACGATAATAAACCGCCGCAAAAACATCCGCTAAGATCAAAATACCAAGCAACACTCCCACTGAAAGCCTCGCAGGTATCACCATCGCCATCAAAGGAACCACCAGAATGCCCAATCCCGGCACTCCCGTTTTGGTAATACCCACCATCAACGCGCAAAACCCCACCAAAACCCAATCTGTCATACTTAGTTCCAACATCTCACATCCAATAAATATAGGCGATTAGACCGCCTTAAACCCACAATCTACCCCCAACGGCCCATCTTTGCAAGAAATCCTTCATTGCTATCGCGCCAATAAATGATAGAATGACTCCTTGCATTTAACAATCAAAGGCTTGCTTTATGACCGGGCAATCGAAATTTAGACGCTATTTAGTAGACATCAATTCGACATCTACTAACCAATTATTTACCGATTGTCTCATTATCGGCGCCGGTATCGCAGGCCTGCGGGCTGCCATCGAAGCTGCAAATAACTGCAACATTATTATCGTCGCAAAATATAAACTCCAGGACAGTAATACCTTCAAGGCGCAAGGCGGCATCGCTTCTGTCCTCAATGAATCGGATACTTTCCAATCCCATATAAACGACACCCTCAAAACAGGGTGCGGACTTTGTGATGAAAAAATCGTCGATTTAGTCATCCACCAGGGACCGGAATTAATAGAGCAACTGCTAAGCTGGGGGGCAGATTTCGATATGGTCGACAACCATATCGCCACAACTATTGAAGGGGGACACTCACACCCAAGAGTTGCGCACGCACACGGTGACAAAACAGGGGCAATCATCGTGGAAAATCTTATAAATAAAATTAAACAATCGCCGAATATAAAAGTGATAGAAAACTTCTTTGCGGTAGATTTACTTACAAACGACAGCGGTGATTGTCTCGGCATTATTGGACACAATGCCGCTAAGGGACGCCAAATCATATGGGCAGCAAACACTATCCTTGCAACAGGTGGAGGCGGGAAATTATACAGAGAAACCACAAACCCTGACGTCGCTACCGCCGACGGCATCGCTATGGCATACCGTGCAGGAGCTCACCTCCTGGACCTGGAATTTATGCAGTTCCACCCGACAACTCTATACATCGCAGGCGCCTCAAGAGCACTTATAACCGAAACACTACGCGGCGAAGGCGCTATACTGCGCGACAAAAACGGAAATGACTTTATGAAAAAATATCACGAAGACGCTGAACTGGCACCTCGTGACATCGTAAGCCGGGCTATCCTCTCGCAAATGCTCGAAACAGATTCTACTCACGTCTATCTCGATATAAGACACTTTGACAAAAAACATTTTGCTAAAAGATTTCCAGTAATTAACGAACTTTGCGAAAACTTTGACATCAACATCAGCAAAGAAATGATACCAGTCAGACCAAGCGCTCACTACATGATAGGGGGGGTAAAAACTGACGATACTGCAAAAACCAATATCAAAAACCTTTACGCCTGCGGCGAAGTTGCCTCCACCGGCCTGCATGGCGCAAACAGACTCGGGAGCAATTCTCTCCTTGAAGGACTCGTCTTTGGAAAAATCGCTGGCCGATATGCTTCCAAACATAAAAATGCCGATGCCTCACATTTAAAGCATCCTCTAATAAAATACCAGACTCCTCATTCTGACCGCACTCGCCTTGATTCAGTTGATGTTACAAATTCTCTACGCGCTCTTATGTGGAGAAATGTCGGCATTACCAGAAAAGCAAAGCCGCTCGCTGAAGCGCAGGTAATCATCAAATTCTGGCAAAGATACGTCATGGACAAAGTCTTTGATTCACTGCAGGGATGGCAATGCCAGAACATGCTCACTGTCTGCCTGCTAATGGCACAAGCAGCACAAAAACGCAGAGAAAGCAGGGGGGTACACTTTAGAAGCGATTTCCCCGAAACAGATGATAAACATTTCAAAAAACATATTGAATTAATCAGACGATAAGTTGAAAAATCGAAAGGGAAACATATGAAGATTCTTGGAATTTCCGGTAGTGCGCGCACGCCGGAACTCTCAGGCACATACAAGCTCGTTAAAACAATTCTGGAAGCATGTGGGCATGAATATGACATTATATCTTTGAGAGGAAAAAAAATATGCGGTTGTACTGCATGCCTGGGATGCGTGAAGGATAATGTGTGCAAGCAACCCGACGACATGGAATCTTTGAGAGACAAAATCATCGAAGCTGATGCGTATGTCATCGGCTCACCAAATTATTTTTCAACAATAAACGCCATAACACATGCTCTGCTGGAACGGCTTTATCAATTTAGACATCGTGAGGCGGACCTTCTATGGGGCAAGCTCGCGATAGCGGTAGGAGTGGGCGGCTCTTCGGGAACCTGCTGTTGTGATGAAATCGAAAAGTTTATGTCGTATAGTTTTATAGAGACTATTGCAAAAGTTTCTGCTCAGGGCGCACCATCGTGCTATATATGCGGCTATGGAGAGACGTGCAAAGTTGGCGCTCTGGTTATGGTTCATGGAGAAGGATATAAGATTCGCAAAGAGGATATTCCGGATGTCAGCAAGCAGCCTGAGGCTGTAAACGCCGCCGTCGAAGCCGGAAAACTAATGGCACAGAGGCTAAGTAAGGGCCATAACCGCAAGGATGTTGCATTAAAAATGCAGAAACTCGTTATGGAAAAATTCAGAGAATCCACTTAAAAACAGCTCAGTCTTTACTTCAATAACGTTTTGTAGTATAATTTATAGCAAGTGGGTCGGGCGGTCGCTGGTAAATTTATTTACCAGAGGAAAGTCCGAGCAGGATAGGGCACGGTGGTGGCTAATGACCACCCGGGGTAACTCGAGGGACAGTGCAACAGAAAACACACAGCCGATGAGCCTGACTTGTCAGGAAACAGGCAATGGTGAAATGGTGCGGTAAGAGCGCACCGCGGTGTTGGTGACAGCACCGGCAGGGTAAACCCCACCGCCTGCAAAACCAAATAAGCTGTTGTCCGCGGCCCGGACTATAACAGCGGGTAGGTTGCTTGTCGATTAATCGGCAGAGCCAACTGGTAACAGATGGTCTAGTCAAATGACCGCCACCAGTGAACACTGGGACAGAACTCGGCTTACAGACCCACTTTTTTCTTTTTTTAAAATGACGCTCACCTTGAATCCGTCTCAACCGTAGGTACTGCAGGTATATTACGAGGTATAGGCGACGGAGCTGATTCGATAACTCGCATCTTCTTCCACCTGCCGCCAAGAACACGTCCCTTCGATAAACTCAGGACAGGCGGGGCAAATAAAGACAATTTGTCGAGTTTTGGGTTTGATTGGGTTTGTTTTGGCTTTGTTTTGCATTTCAGGGGAAAGGTGTAAATTTTCGTAATCTTTTATTGGGTAGTGAGTTATGTTCATTTTTTGGATTTGGAAATTGGCTTCGTTTATTAAAACGTTTATTTTTTGCAACAATCCGTCTCCGTGAAACCCTGCCATACATGATGGCAGGGCTCCCCATAGATTTACAAATAAATCTGGCGATGGGGACAAGTAACCGATTTGGAAACCGCCTTCGGCGGAGTTGATTTTTAATAAACCCGTTCGGCATTTCAAGAAACCCCCGCTCTGTGATTGATAATTGATTATTTAAACCTAAAAGCATCAAAAAACCCCGGTTGGTGGCATGTTCGGTGGGTATTATACCAGATTTTTAGGGGTTTTTCAAGAAAAAAAGCCTCCAAGACAGGGGGGAAACCCTAAATGCTAATACCTAAACTCTAAACAAATCCTAAATCCTAAAAACAAGAATGTTCAAAACTTTTGGCCACAGAATACCTAAGGCACAAGCACACAGAGGGGGGACCCATTCGACAAGCTCCCTTCGACCTTGCTCAGGGTAGACAGGGCAGGCTCCGGACACGGAGAAGAAACTACCTATCTTAACATAGAGAAAGAAGAATTTTAACCACTAATAAACGCGAATTGACACGAATAAAAAGTGAAAAAGCAAAATTGAATCCCGCGAAGAAAAGAAATTGAACCACTAATTACCTAAGGTACAGGTTGACGGAGATATGAAAATTGGGTATTGTATGGTCGACAATTAATTGACAAAAATTGGGAGGTGAGAATGTTTAAAAGATATATCAGGATGACAAGACAGCTTTCCATCTGATTAGATGATTACTATTGTTGATGATTAGTAATTGTTCGTCCCATTTCTCTTGTGCACCACTGATTTTCTGAATAATTGCTGCTAAGTCATTCCCGCCGATAAAATCTTTTTCGATAATCCGATTCACCAAAAAATGGAAACGGCATCTTTTTGCTGCTGCAGATGTTTGCGACTCACGTTTAGATTTAGGCGTTGCAAGATGCTTATCTCCAAATCGCTGAAAATCCAATATGCTATCCTTAACAACACCTTTGCATATAACACAGCCACAAATTTTCTCATGAAAATCTTTTGGGGTCGTAATTCCTAATCCATGTAAACAAATTTCAATGTCGGGCACACCAAATCTTTTATACATATCGGGCAGATAATAATTAACTATAGGTGCATTCGGTGGTCCTTTTATTTGCAAAACATCCTTTTTTTCCCCGTAACCAACGCCATGACTTATGCCCTTCATGCCAAATTTATTTAAGGCCAAACTAAAATATCCTCCATGTCTATTATATACTTCCAGGCCTTTTTCGCTTAATTGTTTGACTAAACTTTTAAAAGCTCTTAAATATTCTTCCCGAACTGTCCATTCATTAAATTTTGAAAACCATAACCAAATGCCATTAACTCCAGTTTTTGGTATTTCTGCAACTGCCTTATCAATAAAAGAATCTTCAATCAACATTTCGTAATCTGCACATAAAACAGAGTAAACCGGTGGTTCAGGTTTTATATCCGCAGTAGTTTTAGAAAGACGGAGAAACAAATTAAACCATTCTTTAGACCTAATAAAAAAGTAAGGAGAAAAGATGCCTGCAGGCTTTGGTATAGAATCGGCATACTTTTCATACTCCTCGTCCTTCTCGAATTCTGTATGCAATCTTTTAAGTTGATAGTTTATAACTTTTTGACATACTTGCTTTAACACTGTGGGAGTGAAATCCTCAGGACTAATAGGCTTATTTTTTTTCAAGGTATTAGAAAAAAGCTCTCCTAGTTCAGGTGCCAATCTTCTATATGCTCTTTTGTAATCTACTACAGTTTTGCCATCTTTTTTTTGCTCAGACCTAATCCCCTCAAGGTTACATCCAAATACATAAGTCATAGGGTCAATATAATACGGCATTTTAAGTTTTTGCCCAATAAGACTTGCAGTCGCCCCCGCTGTTGCTTCCACAATATTAGCTCCGATAATTATACCATCAAACTGCTTGCCCAGTTTCAAGATATAATCTTTTTCTGCGTGGCTTCCCATACGTATTATTAGTTGGGGCTTGTTATCCATTTATATTCCTTTGTAAATAATCAATATGATTATTTTTATACCCAATTCTCATTACAGATGATTGCTTAGCTTCAACCATTTTCTGACATCTACCGGTTTCGCTTATAGAGATTAAGCCTATCCCATATTTTGCAAGTAATTCTAAATTGACACGGCCTACGAATTTCTTCGGCATTGCAATATATGCCTCATCGGCGCAAAGTTGATAAAGAAGGGCTTGTTCAATCGCTTTCTTCCATTTATGAAGTTTTAATTCTATGGCAATAGTCTTATTTTTTTTCTTTGAAAAGCCATAGATATCAACCCTGCGTTCATAAAAAGGAAGTTCTGAAACATGAAGCCTGAATCCCTTTCTTTTTATATATTTAGTTATGGGATCCAACAAGGATGATTCTTTTGTAATATCAATCATGACAGCCTCTATTTTTTAGACCTTTGTTGTGATTTATTAACAAAAAGATTAGCCCGAAAAAGCAAACGATAACTCCTATTCCTGATATTGAAAAAGATAATATGATTAGTAGGTCTGATATATTTTCTCCATTAAGAATTCCAAAGTAACCGATTATTGCTAACGTTAAAAATTCTACTACCATTAGAATTATTATCGTACAACTCAGGTAACTTGCCCAGAAAGAATAAGCCTCGTGAGCCAATAAAAGGGATCGATAACGTGCCATTTCATGGGCTTTATCATTAATGAAATCAAATAGGGTATTGCGATAACTCTCGCCCGCTGTTGGAGAAATTTCGGCTTCGCAATAGTTTCCTCCTGAGTCTAAAATATTTATTGTGGTCGTGCCAGCGTTTTCGAGAATAGGCTTAAGTTTTTCACCAAGATTAATGGCAAGGGTTCTTTTGACGCTTTTTAGAGTTTCCTCAATATCGTTTCGCCAATCCCTGAAACTACTCGAAAAACTGCTAAATCTGATAAAACCAAGAAAGGCCGAGCCCAAAATTGCCGCATGGCTTCCAAGAACAAGTTGTATTAAAGTTTCATGCGTCATCTTCTGCGCCCTTTGCGCAAGACATGATCTTTAATTTCAGATTCTGTTGTCATGTCAGGATATTTCGTATAGACGTAATAAAGCAAGTCATCTAAAGAATAGTGTCCGAATTTTGATTTTATCTTTCTTATTCCATCAACAACTGGAGTAAATTCTTTTTGTTGAAGAATAGCTTTCACCTTGGCAGCTCCATCTTCTGTTATTCTAAATCGCTTCTCGTCATAAAGATCAGGAGTTTTAATCTCATCATCAGTTAATTCTTCATCATCCATTAGTTCTTCAAAGGTAAAATCCATATCTGCCGCTTCTTCTTCAGTGGCCACCCCTGATGTTTCACTTTTGATGAGTCCTAGATTTTCTAAAAATTCCAAATCATCATAAATAGTAGGAGAATAAGGCCCGGCTTTATACGCCTCAAATTGATATCCATCATCGATTTTTTCAATGTAGTTTTCGTTTTCCAACAAAAAAAGGAATTTCTGTAAGCGGGTAATACCATTGATGCCATTGGCAATATCGATATCGGTTTCGTCTTTTCCTATTCCAAGCATTAATAAAAGAATATTCCTTTTAGATATCGACATATGGCCTTTCGTCTCGTTTCAAATTCATCCTACTAACTTGGAATCATACCCTTTATATCGGAAAACGGCAAGAAATTACTTTATCGTAATATCCGCATATTCCACTACTTAAACAAAGCTCTCAAAATTCCCTTTGTAATTATAAGAGTTTGCGGGATTAATACAATATTATTCTTTGGTGGTAAAGGCGTGTGTGGTTATACCGGAGGGTTGTGTAGGGCTGCCGACATTAGCGGCGATGGAACAGGGGATACCGGTAATAGCAGTACGTGAGAATCACAACTGCATGAAAAATGATCTGGAAGAACTGCCTTTTGAGAAGGGTAAGTTTTTTATAGCAGAGAATTACCTTGAAGCAGTGGGGATAATGACAGCTCTTAAAGAGGGTGTTACATTATCATCTGTTAGAAGGCCTCTTGCTGATACGGTTGTTACTTGCGGGCAAGATGAGTCCCAAGTGGAAAAAGAGGTTGAGACAAAGGGGGCGGGATTGCCGCGCTTCGCTCGCAATGACAGGGGGCTCCCTATGGGACAGGTAAACATAACAACAAACCCCCGGACACGTAGAAGAACAACCCCCAGCACGGGTCTGGGGGCTAACCGATGGGACAAGTGAGATTCTTCGTTGCACTCAGAATGACAAAAAGCTGCCAATTTTTAAACCTTGGCGGCTTTCGAAAGTATCTGTAATTAATTCTAATCACAACTGCCTTCCTCAAGCGCCTGTTTCTTATACTTTTTCGCAAAAGAACCTAAGAATATTTTGACTCTTACAATATCGTCACACTCAATCCTCATCCAGGCCAAACCGTGAGTATAAGTCATATTACTAAATTCTACACCTTTCACAGAATCAAGTTTCCCAGCCTGCGCCGCAGACCCGGGCTCAGCACCTAATTCAGTTACAAGCGATGTCAACGCCTGGTGCGCTATCATTCCTGTCATCCTCAATTCTTTGTTATCAGCTTCAACCTCGCCCATATCACCCTGAAAACGCTTTAAAATTTCTTTAAGCACTGCTATACGCCTTGCATTTTCATTAGCATAAGGCTCATTAAGAATTTCTTTGCTTAAAACTATTTCGCACTCAAACTTAACTCCCCATGCAGGATCTGCGTACAAAAATTTAGGTTTCTCATCTTCAAATAAAATATATTTCCGCTGGGCGGTCAATGCGTCTTCGTCGAAAGCAACCATCTTAAACCACATCTTCTGATGTTTTCGCCTCTTCGCACCATGAGTTGCCACAACGCTCTTGCTTTGACTCAAAAGCTCATATTCCGGCAAGTGAATTGTACTAAGCACGTCCGCTGAATTGCTCACCTTAAGCTTGGTCTGGTCATACGCATATCTAATAGCCGAATCTTTTGGTTTGCCTTGAGGCCAGACAAAGTCTACCGTATCAACAACAAAACAGCCGCTCAGTGCCACGCCGGACAAAATACAACAAAACAACAAACTCAGATTCTTAAACGTTCTCAAAACTATTCACCTTAACATTGTGTTCCAGGGAACCAATCTAAACCTCTTTCGAGTCTATCCACTTCATCATATTACGAAGTTTCCTGCCAACTTCCTCAATCTGGCTGTCATGGTCCTTCTGGTAAAGTGCATTGAAGTTCTTCAGCCCACCTTTGTATTCCTCGACCCACTCTTTTGCGAAAGCGCCGGATGTGATTTCTTCAAGTATCTTTTTCATTTCAGCCTTGGTCTGATCGGTAATAATCCGAGAACCCCGACTCAGGTCACCGTACTCTGCAGTATTGGAAATGCTGTACCGCATATAGCTAATGCCGCCTTCATACATAAGGTCCACTATCAGCTTCACCTCATGAAGGCATTCAAAGTACGCTATCTCAGGCTGATAACCTGCTTCTGTCAATGTCTCAAAGCCTGCCTTAATCAACGCCGACAAACCACCGCAAAGAACCGCCTGCTCACCGAACAAATCGGTTTCGGTCTCTTCTTTATATGTGGTCTGAATGATACCGGCTCTTGCCCCGCCAATTCCATTGGCCCATGCAAGGGCTATCGCAAGGGCGTCACCTGTCGCATCCTGCTCAACAGCTACAAGGTTCGGTACTCCGCCGCCCTTAACATACTCGCTACGAACAAGATGTCCCGGACCCTTTGGTGCTATCATAACAACATTAATATCTTTAGGCGGCTCAATATATTTGAAATGGATATTGAAACCGTGACAAAAACCAAGCGTTTGACCTGCTGCCAGATTAGGTGCTATCTGACTCTCGTAAACCTCTGCCTGTGCCTCGTCAGGTAATGTCATTATAATCAACGTCGCACCATCCATCGCTGTCTTGATGTCAGCCGGGTCAAAGCCATGCTCTTGCGCCAACTTAAAATTGTCGGTACCCTCAAGTTCAGCAACTGAAACCTCGATTCCGCTATCACGAAGATTCTGACCATGAGCGTGCCCCTGGCTGCCATAGCCTATTACCGCAACCTTTTTACCCTTCAGCGCATCTATCGGCGCATCTTTTTCATAATAAATTGTCAATGCCATTGCTTAAGTCTCCTTTTATAAATAGAGGTTAAATCTTTCTGTTTACTTGAAATACAGGTCTCACATTATAGCAAATACCTGCTCTAAGGCAAGAAATAATACCTTTTAGCCGCTTTCGTGTGGGCACTCAGGCCTCTTTGGAATGACGCACCATCGCTATCGTACCCGTCCGAGCCACATTTTTTATACCGTAAGGACGGCACATATCAATAAATGCCTCGATTTTTTCCTCCGGACCGCTCACTTCGACCATGACAAATTTCTGGCCGACATCGACTATTTTGCCATTGAACATCTCTATCAGGGTCAAAACTTCGGGCCTCTTCTCGGGCGGAGCCGATATCGATATCAGCATCAGATCGCGAGCTATGACCGGCTTACCAACAAAGTCCAGGACCTTAACAACTGAAATTATCTTAGCTAATTGCTTGCGAACCTGCTCTAAAACCCGGTCGTCGCCAATAACAACTATCGTCATCCGGCTAAGGTCAGGGTCCTCGGTCCGGCCAACAACCAAAGAATCAATATTAAACGCACGTGCTGCAAACATCCCTGCAACATGAGCTAAAACGCCAGGCTTATTCTCAACTAATGCACTTATTATATGTTTCATTTTTTTGTCCCGCTCTTTCTTATTATCTTTGAAATTATCAATTATCGATAATCAATTTCTTACGCCATGCTTTCTAATATATCAAGCCCGTCCATTTCGCTTATGCTCTTGCCAGCTGGAACCATGGGCCAAACATTTTCTTCGCGCTCAACCCTAAAATCTACAACGCAAGGCTTTTTCTGCTTAAGCATCTCTTTAACAGCTTTACCAACATCAGCTTTTTTATCAACCATAATACCTTTGGCGCCTAATGCCTCAGCGACATCCGCATAATTCGGATTCTTAATATAACTCTTGGAATACCTTTTGCCGTAAAACAATTCCTGCCACTGTCGAACCATGCCCATGTATCCGTTATTCAAAATACAAACTTTTATGGGCAGTTCATGCTCAACCGCCGTCGAAAGCTCGGTCATCGTCATATTAAAACTGTTGTCACCATCAAAACAAACAACTGTCGCATCAGGCAGAGCAATCTGAGCACCAATCGCCGCCGGCAGACCGTAACCCATCGTCCCAAGACCGCCGGAAGTTAATAGCTGCCTGGGTCTGCTGAATTTATAAAACTGAGCTGTCCACATCTGATGCTGGCCAACACCGGTTGCTACCAGCGCTTCGCCTTTCGTCTGACGCCAAACCTCATCAATAACATATTGAGGCTTGATCGTAGAGCTGTTGCTGTCGTAACGGAATGGATGTTTCTTCTTCCATCCTGCTATTTTAGCAAACCATTCTTTTCGCTCCTTGTGCTCAACCTCCTTGACCAGCTCCTTTAAAATAAACTTCGCGTCACCAACAACCGGAATATCAACGCCGACATTCTTCGATATACTCGCCGGGTCAATATCAATATGAATTATTTTCGCGTTAGGAGCAAAGGTTTTAACCTTACCTGTAACTCTGTCGTCAAAACGCGAACCAACTGCTATCAGTAAATCGCAATCCTGAACCGCATAATTCGCGTAAGCAGAACCGTGCATCCCTAACATGTCCAGAGATTCCGCCTTGTTCTGGTCATAACTGCCAAGCCCTAACAGCGTCATCGAAACCGGAATGTGTGCCTTTTCCGCAAACTTCGTTAATTCTTTACTCGCGCCGGCACTAATAACTCCGCCGCCAACGTAAAGTACAGGCCGCTTGGATTTATTTATCATCTTCGCTGCCGCGGATATCTGTCTGGGATGACCTTCCTTCCAGACTTTATAGCCGGGCAGTTTCATTTTACCAGAACTATCAACCTTGCACTTATTAACCGCAACATCTACCGGTATATCAATCAGCACCGGACCCGGACGACCGGTAGAAGCTATGTGAAATGCCTCACGAATCGTTCGCGCCAGATCTTTAACATCCTTGACAATACAATTATGTTTTGTAACCGGCCTGGTTATGCCGGTTGTATCTGCTTCTTGAAACGCATCGTTGCCTATCAGCTCAGTGCGAACCTGACCGGTCAGCGCAACCATCGGAACAGAATCCATCATAGCAGTCGCCAAACCTGTCACCAGATTACATGCACCCGGGCCGCTGGTAACTACAATAACACCGACCTTGCCCGTGGCACGCGCATATGCATCAGCCATGTGACAACCGCCTTGCTCGTGACGGGGAATAATAAATCTTATGGGCGCATCGTAAAGCTTGTCAAATAGCGGAAGAACTACTCCGCCCAGATAGCCGAACATCGTATCAACTCCCTGTTCGATTAGAGTATCAACAATAATTTGCGCGCCTGATTTAGTAGAGGATTGTTCGGCCGAACTTGCCGACTTGCGAGACTTGGCACTCATTTTTACCACCTTTCCTGATAAACGTCTTACGCTATTCCAGTTAATCACAGCATAATGGGCAACTCCACTGAATCAACTGTTTTATACAAAAAACAGCCCATTTCAGCAAAGGTCAAGGCCCTTACTGCGACACCATAACCGCCCCGACTTTCGGGACGTTTCAGGCTCAAATTTGCACTTTGTAAATGCAAATACAAGTGAGATTATACTACACCACCCTCTATCTGTCAATTCTATTCGGCTATTTTAACCACCGGCAATAGCAATTCCCGCTTTTTAGCCAAACAAAGCCTCTTTTAACACGGCAAAAACGGGGCGTTTTGGAGGTGCCTTTTTGGGACTTGACGGATTGTCGGATTTGGGGGTAAAATCTGGTCTGCACCTTCGGAGAAAAAGCATCGCGGGGTAAGTATTATATGGTTGGTTAAGGCAGGCTTATGTAAGAGCACGCTACGACAAGGACTACACCATAACAGCCAAAGAACTAAAATACTTAGCCAGATGTATCGAACTACTCCGAGAACAGACAGAGACAAGTTGCGAAAAGAAGATGGAGAGTTTTGTTTAAAGATAGCATGTAATTGTTTGAAAGTATGGTTTTGAGGTGTTTTAAAAATTCGTTATGCAGAAAAGATTCCTGACACCTTTATTTCCCAGAAACCATATAACCCTTGTTAGCTACAGAAAAATATAGGTAAAGCTATTATGGAAGATTATTTGTGGATACTCATCATCATAGGGATAGCTGTAATCTGGGTAATAATTGCTTGGATTATAGAGACTATTTCAAACTCCAAAAAATATTTAGAACTCAAGCCAAAACTAGACAACCTAGACAGAGCGATAGAAAAACATGAAACACAAATCACAAATGACAAGATAAAATTAGAAGCTGAGTCAAAAAAAAGATTAGATGAATTTTCGCAGAAGGTTAAAAAAACAAAAAATGAATTTGATTTAAGAGAAAAGTTATGGATCGAACAAACACAGAAAGACAAAGATGAAATTCAAAAGTTGGCCAAACAAAAATCAATGGGATTCCCGTGGCTCGCAGAAGCATATGCAGATTATTTTGCGCTAAAAGATGGTGAAATAGAGAAACATCTGAAGTATAAAAAACATCCTGCGTACACAGCTGCTGAAAATGTAAAAATTATTAAAAATGAGAAAAGAGAATTAATTAAGGAAAACAGAATAATTAGCTACAAAATAAACTATTTTGAAAAATTATTCCCTTGGCTTTCAGATTTAATTGCCGAGGATGAAGATGAGGAGATGCCAGTTCGTATTGAGGATGGTGTTAAAAATGATGATAACGAAGACAGAGTTAAAAATTATCTTACTCCAGAAGAATATAAAAGCTTTCCTTCTATCGAAAGAAATCAGATGGCTTTAGATAGATATTTGAGAAACCGATATAAATCTAAATGGGCAATCGGAAGAGATTATGAAATGTATGTTGGTTATTTATATGAGCAAAAAGGATGTTCTATTGAGTACAAAGGAATCATTGATGGCTTTGAAGATTTAGGTCGAGATATTATTGCGAAAAAAAGTGATGAAGTTTGTATTATCCAATGTAAACGTTGGGCACAATATAAGGTAATACATGAAAAACACATATTTCAGCTATTTGGTACGACAATGGAATATTGGGTTAAAAACTTTAGGAATCACGAGAAACCAAAAAGTTTTGAAGAGTTTGCTAAGTTTTTGAACGAAAATAAGCTTAGGCCAATATTTTTCACCTCAACGAGCTTGTCTGACAAAGCCAGAGAAATGGCAAACGCATTAAGTGTCGAAATTATAGAAAACGAGCCACTCGGTGAATTCCCAAGAATTAAATGCAACATAAATAATGATGAGTTTGGACAAACAAAAATTTATCATTTACCCATGGATCAACAATACGATAGAACAATCATTGGAAATCGTGCAGGAGAATTCTATGCCTTTACAGTCAAAGAAGCAGAAGATGCTGGTTTTAGAAGAGCTTTCAGGCATAGATTTTAAAAAATTGAATGCGCAGAAAATATTAAATTAAAAAAGCTAACAACGCTTTTGCAGCGGAACGCAAAAAATAAGAGGATACAAATGGGAAGTTGTTATTAAAGACTGTATAATTATTGTTGGATGCAGAAAGATAAAGGAGAAATAAACTCCGGTGGATAAATATTGAATCTCTTATATGATTAATTTTGGAGTTACAGAACGGAAAACACAAGAGCTCCAGCGGCGTATGCATAACTGCGATCTGCTTGAGGATGATATTGAAGAAAAATTCGTTCGAAGCAGTGGAGCAGGAGGACAGAAAGTCAATAAAACCTCTACCTGTGTGCATTTAAAACATATTTGCAGCGGGTTGGCTGTGAAGGTGCAAAAGAGCCGAAGCCAGCCGCTGAACCGTTATTATGCGAGAAAGCAAATGTGTGAACTGCTGGAGAATAAATTACTTGGAAAAGAAAGCCCGGAAGCAAAAAAGATAGAAAAGATCAGGAAGCAGAAAGACAGAAGAAGGCGGAGAACCCACTGATATCCGCGTTGGTTGGATAAATATTAAAGAACCAACGGGAACTTGTTATTCCTATTACTTAGGGATAACCTTTCTTGCCCCTTTAGGGGCGTGCTGACTTTCAGACCATGCTTGCATTCCTGCGTCCATCTTAACTTTCAAAGAACCGCACGTGTAAACATAATGTCCCGAAGGAATCTCTTCGCCAGAAGTATAAAAATGATGCTTATCACCACGTATGCAATCAACGGCAGTAGTCCAGATTTTCATTTAATTTTCTCCACGAATAATTCTTACACCAACATTCTACCCCCACAAATTTGACCTGTAAACAACCAAATCTGTGTTAAAATAGCTAACTTTTGTCTTGATTTTTCCTGAATTTCTGGTATAATAACCACCGAAATACAAATACGGGGGTTTCTTGAAGTGACGAACATTACTATTAAAAATCTACTCCGCCGAAGGCGGTTTCCATATCATTTAGCCCCCAGGCATGAACTGGGGGTTGCTGTTTTAAAAGACGGATCAATCAAAAAATGTTAAATATGGAAAACAAACCCAATTTATGAGACACCCGAAATGAACCTAAACTTTTACCCAACAAACAATTACAAACAAAAAGCCCTTTTCAGAGGCCTAAAAAACGAACCCATTCAAACCCAATTTTCAAAACGTACAAAAAGTAGCTGGCATTAAGCTGATTTAACGCTATAATACGCTATAAAGTAAAATTTACAGGAGATTTTTTATGTGCGACCAATGTGGATGCGGTGACGATAATGCCGAAAAAACTTTTCGGCAAAAAGTCGAAGAGATGATTGAAGTAGTAAAGCCAATGTTGCAGGGTCACGGCGGAAATATTGAATTGGTTTCTATCGATGATGATAATACCGTCAATGTTCGACTTCAGGGCGCTTGCAGCGGATGCCCGGGTGCGCAAATGACACTAAAACAGGGCGTCGAAAAACTCATGAAAGAAAAAATACCGGAACTAAAAGAAGTCGTTGCTGTAGACTAAAGTAAATACAAACTACTGCTATTCTCTTTTGAGAATTATTATTTCTGGTGAAATTGCGATGTAACGATTATAAGGCCAACCGGCAAGGCCGAATATTGTCTTCTGGGGATAAAGGTACTTGTTGGAAAATCTTGCTACTTCACGGTAGCCAAGTTTCCCGGCCAAAAGGTCTTTTAAAAACTCCGGATCAAACGCACTTCGCGTCTTAAATTCCTTTTCGCCAAGGACCAAATAAGTCGCATCAGGTCTTATTCTTTCTAAAAACTTTAAGTCTTTAGGACGCTGACTGAAATACTTATAGCCGCAACCCAATGTATGAATACTGGGAGCATAAGCTGGCTGCGATAAAGCCGCTACCCCGTCTCTTCTTGCGACACGCTCTAAAAGCCACGACCTGGCATCATAGCGACTTTCGTTAACAAGCTCCAAATCCAGCCCTATACAGTAAAGAAGCGACAAAACATAAACAAAGCCAACAGACAAAATCCTTACCACCTTCGGTAAAATATTCCAACGTAAAAAATCCGACACTCCCTTACCCACAAGCAACGCTAACCCTGTAAAACCCGGAATAAAATACCGCGGAATACAAAGACGGGTTCGCAAAATCACCACAATATAAAATACCAGCAGCGGCAATATCCCATATGCCGCTTTCCACTTATACTTGAACGCACAATAAAATAAAGATATAACCATTGTCGCAAACAAAGGCCAGCCCATAGAGTAGTAGAAAACTCTATATGTCTTCTGCAAAAATGGCCAATACCCACGAAAGCCGATATTGTATTGATCCACGCCAACTTTAAACCAAAAATCAAGACGCTTAAAAAATCCTTGCGGAGTGGTCAGCAAATCCTCCAAAAGCGCGAAAAAAAACAATGCCACCAGAACCGCGGCTAATGTCTTAAGATTAAATACCGATACCAGCCCCTTCTTAAATGTTTCGCCCTCGGAAAGTTTCCTGCCTATCAATCCAAACCATACCGCTAAACCAATTCCTAACACGTATCCAACTACCGGCTCTTTCGTGCACACTCCAAACGCACAAAACAAACCAAGCAATATATAATGCCGCCATTTGCCAAGATAACTTGCCGCTACCGCAAAATACAAACTCCACGCCACCCAGAACGTACAGGGAACATCGACATTGCCCAGATGACTGTAAAAAACAAAGTTCATCGTGACTGCCATCGCAAGCCCCGCAAAAAAACCTGCTGTATTGTCACGAAAAAGAAGTCTCGCCGTAAGAAATACCGCTATTACCACACCGACTCCCATTAGTGCTGTAACTACACCAGAAACTATCATCAACGTACTTAACCGCCCCAAATCCAATGTTACTTTTTCCAGCTTATTGCCAACTACTTCCTCCAGCGGATTCTTTTCCCAATGGTCCAGAAAAGGCTTATAAAATGCCGAAACTATCAAAAACTGCATCCGCGGATATTTATGCTTCCATTGCCCGAATAAACGGTCCATCTCCCCAACTGTTCGTAACCCTGCTATAGAATCCGCATGCCACGCATAACCTCCGGGCTGACCCCAGTTAACACCTGTAAGATTAAGAGATAAACTCAACCCGATAACAAAAAGCAACGCCGCCGTAACACCACCGCTCCACTTCGGCATTTCCTTTATCGATAAATTTTTATCTTCTTCGCCCATCTTGTCTCAAAAATCTAAGCCGTCTTCTCCAGCACTATCGTTTGGAACATTCCCAATAAATTATTAAAAGGACTCAACACATACTCTACCGCCTTAACAGCCCGATACATAAATGAGGGTATTAGCTGCCGCAACATGAACCCGCCGCTAAGCAAATATCTAAAAGGCGTATGATTTCTAATCCCGACTATTCGAAGCTCGGGATATTCATTTTCAAATTGCGTTCTGTCCCGACAAAATATTATCCACGGTATCGCACCATTGCCATGCGAAAGCGGGCCTTTATCTTCCAGCTCCCAGCCGCTTTGCGTCTCAAAACTTTCATGATGAAAGTTTTTGTATATGAACCTGCTCCATAAAGTATTTGCGGGTTCTATCATAACAATTTTGCCGCCGACTTTCAAGCAACGCAGAGCCTCAGAAAAAAATCCCCGCGAATCTGTAATGTGATGGAGTACATCTATCATAAAAAATGTGTCCACACTTCCATCGGCAAACGGCATCTCAACTGCGGAAAACACCTTGTCAACATTAGGCAATTTTATAATATCTGATGTAATTACATTACCGACCACCTCTTTTATGAAACCGCCTCCACTGCCAAGCTCAACAATTACTTTCCCCGCCGGTGCTGGCTCAGCTTTTACAAGTTCGCTATAGAAATCAATATAAAGACTTTCGAGAAAAACTTTCTTCTTGATAATCTCGCCGTGCAGTAAAGTAACCGAAGGGTCATCAAGATTTTTTATGTCTCTGGTTTCAGGCAGCTTAAGCCATTCTAAAATCTTCACGTCCAATCCATCCCTTATAAATAACTATTTTAACAATAAAAATTTCGGCTGATAATAAAATCTAACGCGATGTTGACCCGGTGATAATTTAACAGATTTGAAAGTTCCGAAAAGCAACTCTATCTCCACCGGCTTATCATCCACACTTGCTTTCCAATTGTGGTCCCAATTGTCAATGAAACTTAAATAGCCCGCAACGGGCGCCTGCACATCCCAAATAAGTTCGTCACCATCATAGGACAATAAATGACCCGTAGACCGATAACGCCATGCATCACGCAAAAAAAGCTCTATCGTTTTATGTTTTATCGATTCAGCAAAAAAGATTTTTGTTCCATCTTGCAAACCTAACAATATGCCCTGCATCTTTGGTTCACCAGAGGTATTCCTGAGGAACTTTACATATCGGTCAAAATACCAGTTTAGCATAAGACCGGTATTAAAGCTTGGGGTGAGAGAAACCGCGCCCTGCCTAAAATATCTTTTGGTACCAAATGAAGCTTTATTGATCTCTGTCATATCTAACTCCGAACGGCTCTTCTCGAGCCCTTCTTTGTGGCGAATCCATGTCTGCGTGCCAACAGGTCCCATTTCAAGAATTGCTGCCAGAAAAAGCCCTGTCACTGTTATCTTTAGATAAAGCGCAGGCCTGAACTTAATATACTTGCCCAAAAAAATGAAAAATAAAATAACAACAAACGCGACAGCTCCATAAATGATAAACCACACTCCCTGAGGAGATAAATGCTTGAGATAGTGCCACCAATAATAATCAGTAATTTTATTCGAATATAAATAAAGCTGAATACTAATCACCGCGGTATATATTAATGTTAATAGCCCGATCGGGAAAAACAAGTACCTGAATTTTCCATTCGCGAAAACTTTCTTTTCTAAAATAACTGACTCGAATGACATATAAGCCAAAGACAACAACCAGGCAATAATCGGAACAAGAATTATATTTAAACGCCCCCAAACACGAAGAGAGGAAAAACCAGGCATATAGTTCCAAAGCAGGATAAAAAGATGGGAATAACGACCGTAGCTTATATAGCTAATCACGCCAATCCAAATAATAAAAAACAGCTTGATCCAGATGTCTCCAACTGGGGGCGGAATCGCTTTTTCGTTCGTCTCACAATCCGCCACTTGAACTTCACAACCCTTTGACTTCCTGTTGAACAGGTACAACATAATCAACAAAAGAGCTGTTATGCTAAAGAAATACCATCCTTCTGACTGAGCATTGGGCGGATACACCAAAGAACCAACAGTGTCGGCCGCATTGAAAACATGCGACGTCGAATACGCAAAATCCTTACCTTCGCGGTCTACCGTTTGAGCCATGAGGTCCTTGATACCTAACAAGTACGGACCACAAAGCAACAGGACTATAATTCCTGACACCGCCAAAACCCCTAAGGCGCGTCTCCAGCGAATTTCGCTATCGCCAAACAGCCGCATTCTCAAAGGCTTTATCAGGAAAATAAGCATATAGGGCACAAATAAAAATTGGCTATAATAAAGGTAATAGGGATAGCCCGCGGTACACAAACATATCACAGAAAATATCAGCAAAATTCCACCGCAAATTGATCCCTTCAAGGACCGACTGAACATTATCTTAGTAACAGAGTAAAGCACCCATGGATACCACGCAGCTGTATGAACTGCGTTAGGAAACCTTAGAATTTCGGTTATCTTAAAACTAACCGACATAACAAGAACACTGAAAATAACAGCACGGAGATTATTATTAACCTGACGAAGCCAGTAATACAAACCAAGAGCAAATATTGAAACGCCAAAAATAGTAAAAATAGTATAATCTATAACATTATAACCTCCGAACACCTTATACCAAACCACAAGCAATAAATTCAATGGATAAAAAACTTGCGCAAACGGATTAGTATAAAAAGGAAAACCCGCACCCTCAGAAGGGGACCAAAGCGGAAAACTAAAGTTTGAAAGATGGGCCAGCAAATAAACCTTATGTCCGTAGTACAATCCTCTAAAGTCATTACCTATCATGGTGTAGCGCCCATTGACAGGGAAAATATAACGAATCAAATACAAAAAAGGCCAACAGAATATCAACAATGGCAAAATGAGCTTAAGCAAAACTCGATTAAATGTCTGTCCCTTTTCCTGCGATTCTTGCATTGTGCTCAATCTTCCTTTGGAACGAAAGTTTCAAGTTTGTTATCTTTCGCCTCGTGAGCATCTTCCAGAAGATGCTCCAGGGTCGGCAGGGGCTTGGCAATAACTGCTATCTGGTATGAAAACAGGCTCTTGCTCAACAAAATTAATATGCGGTTAATAAATAAACATAAGCGTGCAAAAACGCCATCTCCAAATGCCAAAGGAAACGGTGCGGGAATACCCTTCTTCTTGAAAACTTTATAACCATTGATTTCAAGGGTCTTGCAAAGAGATGAAAAAGTAAATAAACGGCAATGGTCCATGTCAAGAATACCGCGCTTACCATAATGGAATTTGCTAAAAAGCAGACTGATTCTAATGGGGAAAAAACCTATATTGCCTGTAGTTATTAATATATCAGGATTGTCTTTTGAAAAACGCTGCCTCAAAACCTTCAAAAGCCTTTCGGGTGACTTCAGGTGTTCTATAATATCCAAAAGCATTATATAATTCACCTTGCCAAAATCTTCTCCAAAATTATATGCCTCAACATCTACTTCTATACTTTTCCATGACTTCTCTCGCACCTTAGGCTGAATCTGCTTGTCTATAGAAACCAGCGTTACGTCCTTCTCTTTTAGTTTTTCGCACATAAAGCCAGGACCACAACCAACATCAATAACTCTCGAACCGGGCAAAACATGGTCCAGAGCAAACTGGTGCGAACTGGGATAACCGAATTTACCGTGATAGTATTCGTTTGAATCTTTAATGTAATCAAACTTCGGGTGATAATAAATCCCCAGCTTAATCGCTCTTGACAGCAAACATGACCAAACTATGCGAATTGCATAAAGCAGGCCGTTTACCCGACAAATCTCGTCACCGTAAAAAGTCGGTATAGGTATTTCTTTTATCTGATTACCCGTATCGACAAGCTGAACTATAATATCTGTATCAAAATCAAAATAGTCGGAATTGTACTCAAATGGAACTTGCGACAATGATTTAATACTATAAGCTCGGTACCCACTATGAAATTCTGATAACTTACTGCCTATTATCTTGTTTTGGATAAAAGTCAATATCTGATTACCTGCCCATTTATATAAAGGCATCCCTCCCTTTAAAGCATCCTGTCGGCGTATCATACGGGACCCGAATACAACATCCGCTGCTCCATCAAGAATCGGCGATATCATCTGCCCAAGATATTCCGGTGCGTACTGACCATCTCCATGCAACAGAACAACTACATCAAAACCTTTCTTGATTGCATACCAGTAACCTATTTTTTGGTTACCACCATAACCACGATTTCGGGGATTGTACAATACCGTGACATTCTGTTCCGGGTGACTCGACGAATACGCTTTCGCTTTGTAGAAAGTGCTGTCTGGCGATTGGTCATCAATAATTAACACTTCGGTTGAAAATTGGTTATTCTTCCAAATGTCATCTGGTATTCGATCAAGAACCGACTCTATGGATTTCTCGGCATTGTAACAAACAACAAATATCAAGACTTTCTTTTTGTCTTTAGATGATGAAATATTAATATTATCACTTTCCACTATCAATTCCTGCCTTATCACATTTGCCAATAAAAAAACTTGCCTCCGTTTTTTATGCCGAAATCCATTTTATCTTTTTAAATGCTACCCAGCTCATTTTCAAAAGCAGCCAGCCATGCTTAAATCGGCTTATGCTTGTTGCTCCGTATGTTCTCGCTTTATATGTCACTGGGACCTCAATAACTTTGAAGTTTTGTTTTATTGCGCCGAATATCAAATCAAAATCTCCAAACGGGTCAAACTCTCCAAAATATGAGCGATTCGCTGCTATCAACTCATAATTATCCTTGCTAATCATTTTAGTACCGCAAAGAGTATCCCTAAACCTTTGGCCTAAAAGCCAGCTAAATAAAACACTAAAAAATTTATTTCCAAGAAGATTCAAAAACCGCATCGCCTGATTTTCCATCGGATAAACCAGCCGGGTGCCATTGATATACTCTCCTTTGCCGTCACGCAGCGCTTTGTAAAATTTAGACAAATCTTCCGGTGGAGCCGTCAAGTCCGCATCCTGTATCACCAAAATATCGCCGCTTGCCGCTGCAAAGCCCTTACGAACCGCATCACCTTTACCAACGCCGTCTCCCTGATGAATCAATTTAATCTTAACTTCTGGATGTTTACTTATCTGCAGCTCTATCTCCTCGGCTGTCCCGTCGCTGCTGTTGCCATCTACAAAAATTATTTCTGTCTCTTTGCCCATTTGCGGAATTTTTTCAATCGCCGCAGCAATATTGCCACGCTCATCTTTACAGGGAACAATAACCGAAACGCTTAAATCATCATCGCTCTTAACTGCTGGTATAGGCCTGGCTATTACAAGATTCACAAGATTAAAATATCTTATGCCCGGCAGCAAAGAGAGAATGTAATTGAAAAAAGTCGACAAAAATGGAACCTCTTTCGGCAGAAGCATCGACGAGTCCGTGCGAATAACCTCAAAACCACTTAGCTTAAGCAAATTCTTTATATCTTCAGGCGGTAGCCAGTTCTGATACGGATGCGACCGACGCATTTTAAATAACGAACCCAATCTTAAAATCCATTCCCATAAATAATTATAATAAACTATAACTATCCGCGTACTTTCCATTGTCATTGGCAAAATTCGTTCAAATACCTTTTGTATATCCTGCCACTGACCAAGCGAGTTGCAGATAAGAACATAATCAAACTTTTCTTCCAGATCAAATTCCTGCAGGTCCGCCTTATGAAAATGAAAATGACTAAACCTTTTTTTTGCAAGCTCTATTGCCGCACCATCCGAATCCACACCAACACCGTAACTCGGCTTAACCGCAGCAAGAAGTTCCCCGCTCTCGCAACCAATGTGCAATACTCTGCTGTTTGGACGGACCGTAAACCTATAAATTTTGTCAAGCCAGTCATAATAATAAGAATTGCGTTGGCGCCAGACAAGCGATGACTCACTATCAAGCCCGCCTTTGGCATCCAAATCATCCTGCTGATTTTCTTTATTCTCCTCAGCCATCTTTCATTTCCCTAAACATTTAGCAATATTCTCTGTGTTAGGTTTCTCTATTACGCCAGCTTCGGTAATTATCGCCGTAATATTGGACGCGCTTGTAACATCAAAAGCTGGATTATACACTTTTATACCATCCGGTGCTACTTGAATACCGCCAAACTGTGTCACTTCGTCCGGCGACCTCTCTTCTATAGGTATCTGCTCACCGCTTTTTATACTCAAATCAAACGTACTCGATGGTGCGACAATATAAAAAGGGATCCGGTTTTCAGCCGCCAATATACTCAAACTATATGTGCCTATCTTATTGGCCGCGTCACCATTAGCTGCTATTCTGTCGGCGCCGGTTATCACAGCATCTATCTTACCCTGCTTCATCAACCAGCCGGCCATGTTGTCACTTATTACTGTCACGTCAATACCGGCCTGTTGCAGTTCCCAGCACGTCAGCCTTGCACCCTGCAGCAAGGGACGGGTCTCGTCGGCATAAACCTTAAACTTTTTCCCTTTTTTATGAGCTTCAAACATCAAGGACAGCGCCGTCCCCTGTCCCGCCGTCGCCAATGCTCCCGCGTTACAGTGAGTCAATATCCCCGCTCCGTCTTTGATAAACTTCTCGCCGTTTTCGCCCATCTTGCGGCACATCTCGATATCTTCATTGTAAATCGCATCAGCCTCAGACAAAAGTCCCGACATCAAAACTTTCAGGCTGACTTTTTGGTCGGCGATTTTCTCACCTTCTTCTCTCAATCTATTCAATGCCCAGGATAAATTCACCGCCGTTGGACGAGAACTGTTAAGATACTCACAGGATTCTATCAAAACTTTAACACCTTGCTCGGTAGCAGACTCTGGCGCAAGCTTCTGCATACCTATTATAACTCCGTAAGCACCTGCTACCCCTATCGCCGGTGCCCCTCGAACCGCCAAGGTCTTTATCGCATCATAAACCCCGCCGATATCTCTGCATTCGAGCTTTACATATTTACCAGGAAGCTGCCGCTGGTCGGTCAACTCAAGATAGCCGTCGATACCGCCTATCCATTTCAATGTCTCAACAATCATAAATACCCAATCCTTAAGCTCTCTTTTTCTTCTTTTTTACTTTCTTTCCCGCCTTGACAGGCTTTAACCTGTCGCGAAGATACTTAGCTGTATAACCTTTCTTATTCTCCACTATATCTTCCGGCGACCCCGATGCCACTACTTTCCCGCCGCCGTCACCGCCTTCGGGGCCAAGGTCTATAATATAATCTGCTATCTTGACTACATCAAGGTTATGTTCTATCACTACGATCGTATTGCCCATATCACATAACCGCTGCAATACATTTAGCAAATTATGGATGTCGGCAAAATGAAGTCCCGTTGTCGGCTCATCCAAAAGATATATCGTATGGCCCGTCGACGCCTTACCGAGCTCAGAAGCAAGTTTAACCCGCTGCGCCTCACCGCCGGAAAGTGTCGTCGATGCCTGACCCAATTGCATATAACCCATGCCGACATCACTAAGCATCCTTAAAAATCGCATAATACTCGGAAAATTCACGAAGAATTCCATCGCCTCATCAATCTGCATACTAAGAACATCTGAAATGTTCTTGCCTTTATATGTCACCTGAAGCGTCTCAGAATTATAACGGCTGCCCTTACAGCTCTGACATTGAACATAAACATCAGGCAGAAAATGCATCTCTATTTTTTTTGTTCCCTGCCCCCTGCAGTACTCACACCTGCCGCCCTTAACATTAAAACTAAAACGTCCGGGCTTGTACCCGCGTATCTTCGACTCTCGTGTCATCGAAAAAAGTTTGCGTATCACGTCAAACATCCCGGTATATGTCGCCGGATTGCTCCGAGGCGTCTTGCCAATAGGCGACTGGTCTATCTCGATAACCTTATCAACCTGTGACACACCGGTAATAGTTCTGTGCTTGCCGGGCCTTGGTCTCGATTCATAAAGCCGACGCTTTAATCCCTTTAGTAAAATCTCCGATATCAAACTGCTCTTGCCCGAACCGCTCACGCCGGTAACACAAATAAACACCCCAAGAGGAAACTTCACATCAATACTTTTAAGGTTATTCTCTTCGGCACCCTTAATTTCGATACACCTTTTCAAATTATACTTGCGCCTCTTTGTCGGAAGCGCAATGCTTCGCTTACCGCTCAGGTACAGACCGGTCAAAGACTTCGAACACTTCATGATGTTATTGAAGCTGCCCTGAAAAACAACCTCGCCGCCGTGAGCACCAGCCGCCGGACCAATATCTATTATGTGGTCAGCCGCCTTGATAATGTCCTCATCGTGTTCAACAACTATCACCGTATTGCCTATTTTTGTCAGACGCTGCAAGATCCCCAACAGCCTGTCATTGTCACGTTTATGCAATCCAATTGTCGGCTCATCAAGCACATAACAAACGCCTACCAGGCCGCTGCCGACCTGCGTAGCCAAACGGATACGCTGCGCTTCACCGCCAGAAAGAGTGCTGCTCATTCTGTCGAGTGTCAAATAATCCAGGCCGACATCTATCATAAATTTCAAACGGGCCTTGACCTCTTTTAATATCGCACCGGCAATTACTGTCTTCTCTTCGTCGAGTTTCAATTTACTAAAAAACTTCTGTGCCTTTTCAATACTAAGCGATGTCAGATAATGAATGTTCTTGCCGCCAACCGTCACTGCAACCGCCTCAGGCCTTAGCCTGGCACCTTTGCAACTGCGGCAGGATTGCTCGGACAGATAACTGTGAAGGCGCGCCTTAACATATTCGCTCGTTGTTTTCTTCCAGCGACGATTTAGATTCGGTATCACACCCTCGAAACTCAATCCGTATTTTTTCTCATCTTCCGCCTTTGTTCCATACAGCAAAACATTTTTTACATCTGCCGGTATCTGCGCAAAAGGTGTTGACTTACTGACCCCGATATTGCGACAGAAACGTTTGATAAGGCGATTATAGTAAATATTCATCCGCTTGCCGCCCTTGCGCCACGCACCTATCGCACCATTTTCAAGTGACACCGTCTTATCAGGCACTATCAAATCCGGGTCAAACTCCAAAATGGTCCCCAACCCGTCACAACTTTTACAAGCACCGTAAGGACTGTTAAAACTAAAAAGTCTCGGCGACAATTCCTCAAGTGATGCGCTTGGATGCGCAGAACACGCATATTTTTCGCTGTAAACTATTTCTTCCCAATCTCCGTGACCACCGTTTTTCGAATTATCTTTAGGCTCCTGTATAAGAACCATCAGCAGGCCGTCAGCCAGCTTCAAAGCCGTCTCAACCGAATCCGCCAAACGAATATTTACACCTTTGCGAATTATCAGCCTGTCAACAACCGCAGCAATATTGTGCTTTTTGTTTTTGTTCAACTCCGGAACATTTTTTATATCATAAACAGAACCGTCAACTCTAACCCGCACAAAACCTTCACGCTGAATTTCCGAAAAAATTTCTTTGTGTTCACCTTTCTTCCCACGAACCAAAGGTGCGCATATCTGAATCTTGGTCTCTTCGCTTCTACTAAGAATTGATTCGACTATCTGTGAGGAATGCTGACTCGATATCTCTTTACCACATCGCCAGCAGTGGGGCTGACCAGTTCGCGCAAAAAGCAATCTGAAGTAATCATATATCTCCGTCGTTGTCGCCACCGTTGAACGCGGATTACCGCTGGCGCTTCGCTGTTCAATCGCTATCGTTGGAGGCAGCCCGGTTATCTCACGCACATCAGGCTTTTGCATCTGTTCGAGAAACTGCCTTGCATACGAACTCAAGGACTCGACATATTTGCGTCGGCCTTCGGCGTATACCGTATCAAACGCAAGCGAACTCTTACCCGAACCGCTGATGCCGGTCACCACAACCATCTTGTCGCGAGGTATCTTCAGATTAATATTCTTAAGATTGTGCTCCGATGCTCCGATTATTTCTATCGCTTTTTCTACCCTTTTGGCCATCCAACACGTCACATGTACTATAAGTACATCTCCACTAAATTACACAATTACCCAAACTAAGTATTTTACCATATTTACAACGAAAAGTAAATATATAGCCCCGCCAATCCCACCTGAAAAAACAGCTCGAAATACACATGTCGGCTAAAAACGCCTCTCTTATCGGAATAAAATGTTTTTTATTATCATATACTAACTTAATACTATTTTTTTAATTTTAGTACTTGACCTCGCCGATACCTATTGTATATACTACTTTTTTAAAATTAGTATATAATTAGTATTTTACGTAAGGCTTTGATATAAAAGGAGATAATACAATGAAGAAACCAGTTTCTCCTCCAAACCTTGAATTAATAAGGAAACAGATAGAAACCAAGCCAGGACAGCTTGGTAAACTTTTTGACCTAAATGCAGGGCCGTTAGTCAAAAATAAATACCTGCATTGGGACAAACTACGGTTTTACACACCTCCAGAGGGTTTTACAAATGAACAATGGTGGCTCGCAATAAAAAAACAAAGGCAAAGCCTCTATAGCAAACTGCCATTGAAAGATGAGAACCAAAATTCTTTTAAATACCTAACTATCGATTATATAACCCAAACACTGCTTAAGATCGATCAATCCCTGCTTGCTTTTAATCAAATGTCTGAACAAATAAGTAAAACCGAAACGAAAAATCGGTACTATGTTAGATCACTTATACAAGAAGCCTTTACTTCAAGTCAACTTGAAGGGGCAACCACTACACGTCTTGTCGCAAAAGAAATGATCCAGACCGGCCGGCAGCCAACTGATAAAAGTGAACAAATGATTCTAAATAATTTTTCTGCTATGAAACACATTCACAAACTTAAAGATGAGTCGTTAACAAAAGAATTAATATTTGAACTCCATCGACTTGTAACAGAAAAAACTCTCGAAGACCCTTCTGCAGTAGGGAGGTTTCGAAATGCTGATGAAAGAATTGTTATTAGTGATATGTATAATGAAATCTTCCACGAACCTCCGCCTGCGGACCAACTTGAAAACAGAATGGAATTAATGTGCGATTTTGCTAATGAAAAAAATATGCATGGCTTCGTTCACCCGATTGTGCGGGCTATAACTTTACATTTTTGGCTGGCATACGACCATCCATTTGTTGATGGCAATGGCAGAACCGCAAGAGCTTTATTTTACTGGTTAATGATGCGGCACAGATATTGGATTTTTGAATTCGTCTCAATCTCGCAAATTATTGTTAAGGCTCCCGCAAAATATGGCCGAGCTTTTCTGTATACTGAAACCGATGATAATGACTTAACCTATTTCATTATCTATCACTTGAAAGTCATTGAAAGGGCAATTGAAGAACTCTATAGATATATAGAACTAAAAACCAAACGCGTAGAAACAATAAAAAGTCAATTGCAGGGAATCGTTGTTTTAAATCATCGCCAACGTGCTATCGTTAGCCACGCCTTAAAACATCCAAATCACAGGTACACAATTAAATCTCATCGAATAAGCCATAATGTTGTTTACCAAACAAGCCGGATGGATTTACTTAATTTAGAAAACCGAGGTTTGCTTACCTGTGAGAAAATAGGGAGAACATGGTATTTCAAACCAGCGGCTAATCTTGAAGAAAAATTAACCGATATGCCTTAAGTTTAAAATGAAAATTAAACTGTTGCATAGCTGGAATCTTTCACCCGACGACGCGAGCAAGCTACAAAAAAACTCGTCTTGCACATCAAAAAGTCAGCAAATTAAGATTGAACGCTTAATTAACTTCTATTTACCGCTAACCACCGTAACAGACTTCATCACAACTGGCTCGACCGGAACATCTCCCATGCCGGCCTTTCTCGTCGTCTTAACTGCGGCTATCTTATTGACCACATCCATACCCTCTACAACCGTACCAAACACAGTATAGCCCGGATTGCGGCCTTCAACATAATTGAGCGAATCATTATCTTTATGATTAATAAAAAACTGACTTGTCGCACTGTTCGGATTATTCGTTCGAGCCATCGCAATTGTACCCTTGTCATTCTTCAAGCCGTTACTTGCTTCATTAATAATAGCTGAATGTGTTCTTTTTTTCTGCATATCCTCTTTAAAGCCGCCGCCCTGTATCATGAAGTTCTTAATCACTCTGTGAAATATCGTTCCATTGAAAAAACCTTCTTCAGCATAGCGAATAAAATTCGCGACCGTCACAGGCGCCTTCTCCTCATTAAGCTCGATAACAATGTCACCCATATTCGTCTCTATCTTTATTTTTTTTGTTTCCACGGTCTTCTCCTTTTGCTCTTTATCTGCTGCTTTTGCCTGCTGTCCCTCGAAACTGCCCACTAAAATAATGCCTGCCAAAAACGCACATACTAAAACTTTTCGAACCATAACAAAATCTCCTTAGTCTTTTCTTAAATTTTAAACAGCCGTTACCATTGATGCTTATCTAAGCAATTCAATATCATCTCAGCACACTCCATTGCAGCAAGCCCGTCAGCAGCACTGACCTCGGGGCTGCTCGACTCGTCCATAACCGCCTTTAAAAACGATTCCTGCTCAAGCCGCAAAGGCTCTTTGTCGTCTACATTAAGTTTTTCAATATGAAGCATGTCCTTCCAATTCGCTTTCAACAAATCAAACTTGGAGCTGTTTTTTAATTTCCTGACCTGCTCGGTAATATTGACGTTAGGCCCTGCCTGAATCACCGTGCCCGTCTTTTTATAATAATCCACGCTCAAATACGCCTGCCTGCTGAATACTCTAACCTTACGCTCTGTCTTCAAGGCAACCCTCGACGCGGTGATATTTGCTATGCACCCGTTTTCAAAAAATATCCTCGCGTTACAAATGTCTTCATTGTCTCCGAGAACATTAACACCAATAGCATCAACTTTCTTTATCTTACTGTTAGCCATTGACAAAATAATATCAATATCGTGTATCATCACATCAAGTATAACTCCAATATCCGTCGAGCGGAACGAATACGGACTAATGCGGTTGCACTCAATAAATTTAGGCTTTATATTAAGACGTTTTACCGCCTGCACTACAGGATTGCAGCGCTCGGAATGCCCAACCGCAACCACCGTTTTGTTCTTCTTAGCAAGGGCAACTATCTCCTTGGCCTGGGCAACATTAGCCGCAAGAGGTTTCTCTATCAATACCGGAACTTTGTTTTCTAAGAAAACCTTTGCCACCTCCAAATGATTCGTCGTCGGAGTCGCTATCGTCACCGCGTCAACCTTACCCAATAAATCCGAACAATCTGAAAATGCCTCACACTTATATTTCCTCGCAAGCTTCCTGGCCTTGCCATAATCAACATCAACAATGCCGACGAACTCACTTATTTTTAGCTGATGATATACCTTCGCATGTATCGCCCCCATCTTGCCGGCACCTATTATTGCTGTACGAAGCTTTTTCATGCTGTTTCCAAAAAGTGCTTAACGAAGGTTTATTATTTAATGCCTTAATGTTTCAAGATATCTGCCAAAACGATGCTCACCGCTTTTAATTATAACCTCAACCATTTCTTTAGTATTCTCGTCAAGGCCGCCCTGAGATGCCAACTCTTTTGCTTTTTCTAATAGCGGGGTCTCGTTTTGGCGATAAAGCTTTTTATAAGTATCCATTACATTTTTCTGCTGACCCTTATCCAGTCCGGCACGCTCCATTCCTCGCCTGTTAACTCCACGAACTATTGCAGGATAATGACCGCTTATTATTAAAAAAGGCGGAACATCATGATTAATTCCCGCCAAACCTGTCGCATAACACCACCTGCTAATAGTAACAAACTGATGCATCATAACCGTGCCGCTTAGCCAGGCGCCGGTCCCTATATTGCAATGGCCACTTACCAGAACATTGTTGCTCATGACGATATTGTCTTCGAGAATACTGTCATGGCCTATATGAGCTCCTATCATAAGAAGATTGTTATTGCCTATCTTTGTTAATTCGCCTGGATACATACTCGGATGAATCGTCACCTGCTCACGTATTGTATTATTATCGCCGATTATTAAACCGCCAACCTTTGCGTCAGGTTCCATCTCAAGTATTTGGGGCCTGCCGCCAATTGCACAAGTAGGATAAAAAATATTGCCCTTGCCAATCTTCACATTTTCACCAACAACCACGTTGGCCACAAAACAAGTGCCGGAACCCACCTCAACACCGCTGCCTATCACGCAATTCGGGCCTACCTTAACATCAGACGCTAATTCTGCACTCTTATCGATTACCGCACTGGGGTGTATATTAGACATCTTTTCTCCATACAAAATTAATCGTTATAACTTCTCCTCGTCAACGAGCATAAACTGTATCTGCGCCTCAGCGGCAAGTACATCACCGACCATCGCCTTGCAGCGGCACTGCGCTGTACGTTTGCGAAGCCTTACAACTTCGGAAGTCAGTATAAGCTGGTCGCCGGGAACTACCGCCTTACGCAATTTCACGCCATCCATCGCCAGCAATACCGCCAACTTACCAGTGTGCTCCAGCGTTTGAGCAAAAAGCAGGCCGGATATCTGAGCCATCGCCTCTACAATAAGAACACCAGGCATAATTGGCGTGCCTGGAAAATGCCCCTGGAAAAACTGCTCATTAAAACTCACATTCTTGATACCTCTAATGCGAGTCTCACCCTCTATTTCAATTACCTTATCAACAAGCAAAAACGGGTACCTGTGAGGCAATATCTTTTGGATCCTGCGGATATCTAATACCGCATCGGTACCGAATTGCTTCATTCGTTCCTGTTTTTGCGACTCTTCATAAAGCCTCTTCGCGAGTTTCTGATTCAACGCGTGGCCGCTTCTATAGGCAACAATCCTGCCCTTGATGGGCCTGCCGACCAACGCCAAATCACCTATCAAATCGACTATCTTGTGTCGTACACATTCATTTGGATACCGATAACTGTTCTTGATTGGGCCGTCAGAATTAATTACCAAAAGGTCGCGAGGGCCAAGATGACCGCCCATGCCGCGAGCCTGAAACTGCTTGGCTTCGGCTTCAAGTAAAAATGTCCGAGCCGACGCAAGCTGCTTTTCAAAATTCTCCGCCGTTATTCGACAACCGAATATCTGCCTGCCTATGCCGGTATGACCACCATAATCAAGGTCGTAAGTGATACTCAAACTATCATCCAAATGAGGAAGGGCGTATATCGATGTGTCGCCAAGCGTGATACTAACCGGCTCACGGATAACAAACTCTTTTCGCTCTTCGTTCTGCTCTACAATAACAGCTTGCTGAAGACTCTTAAAAAATTCGGCACTGCTGAAATCGCCAGCAGGAACCTCCGGACCGTCAAGCTCTATTACGAGATTGTCAATACCAAGAGCGTTTACACTTGCCATGCAATGTTCAATTGTCTCAACGCTTACCGAACCCTTTACAAGGGACGTACGCCTGCTGCGCTCGGCAACATTCGAAGCCACCGCACCAATGCGAACAGGTTCAGCAAGATCAGTACGAACAAACACCACGCCGGTATCAACGGCAGCAGGCTTGAATGTCAGTTTTGCCTCCTTGCCCCCGAACATACCCTTGCCGGATATCCTGCTCTCATTCTTTATCGTCTTTTGAAGATTCAAGTTTTTCTACTTTCAAACTTAATTGCTTTAACTGCTTTACCATCTCGGGCAATCGTCGCATCGAACTTTGCGCTCGCAGCATCTCTATATGACTCCTCGCTGGCATACCAAACATCTTCTTGCCGGCTTTTACATCTGTTGTCACTGCGGACTTGGCAGCAATTATCACACCGTCACCAACTGTCACGCCCTCGGCAACTCCTGCATGACCTGCCATCACCACACCGTTACCAAGTTTGGCGCTGCCAGCCAAAAGAACGCCAGCAACAAGCAAACAGCATTTGCCGACAACCGCATTGTGCCCAACCTGAATAATATTGTCCATCTTGGTACCGGCACCGATTATCGTATTGCCGAATTTTGCTCTGTCAATACAGCAGCACGAACCTATTTCAACAAAATCCTCTATCACAACACCGCCGTTATGCGGTATAAGCCTGTGGGCGCCGTCAATAAACGAATACCCAAAACCTATCGAACCTATAACGGTATTGGACTGAATTATTACATTGTTTCCTATCACGCAATTATGTTGAACTACAACATTGCTGTCCAAACGGCAATTGTCTCCAACTTTGCTGTTCTGTCCTATCTTACAGCCGCTGCTGATAACACTGCCTTTGCCTACCTCAACGCCGCTTTCGATAACTACGCAAGCTCCAATAGATGCCTCTTTGCTTATTTTGGCATCCTTGGCGACAACGGCTGTCGAATCAATGCCAGCCTTAGCGGCTTTGAGTTTCGGGGCAAATATTTTCAAAACTTCTATCAAGCCAGCTCCGACATCTTTTACTAAAACCTGAGGCTTATCAAGCCCCTTTATAGGCTCGCTGACTATAACCGCACCAGCGCCGCTACCGGCAATAGACTTAGCGTGCTTCTTGTCTGAAACAAACGTAATATTGCTGCTGCCCGCCGAAGCTATTGCGCTGACCGATTCTATCTTACCGGAACCATCTCCGACAACTTCGCCGCCTATTTGCTCAGCTATTTCAAAAATCGTCAATTGCATTATTCTTTCCACCTTACTTCATTGCGTCTACCACAGCCATCACCTCATCGGTAATATCTATACAGCCGCCGGCATAAAGAACCTTGTTAGTTCTTATAGACATCATCAAATCGCTGGGAGTTGCCGCTGGAAATTCAGGCTTCTCATTTTCAAGTACAAGGTCAAGGCCCCGTTTTCCTGCTACCTTACTGGTTGCTTTGATAATGTCCTGATAAAGACCTTCGGTCCAACGCTGGTCTTTCATCTCTAATTGCTGTTTATAAAACTCCTGCTGGGCCTGTAATTTCGCCTGTTTAGTCAGCAACTCCTTCACTGTTGCCATATAATCAACACTGTCACTCTTCAGCGCCCTTAGCCCAAGTCTCTCAGCCTCTATCTCTTTCGACAGTTTCTCAAGTTCGTTCAATATCTTCTCCTGCTCTAATATCGCTGATTCACGATACTTGGCATTGCGCTTGCAGTCCTGAAAAATCCTGCGAACATCAAGAACGCCTATCTTGTTGTTCTTTTTACCTAATGCCCAGCTGGACTCGTGACCTACAGACAAAAGTATTAAACATATCAAACAGCCTAAAATGGTGACTTTACTTTTCATGAGAACTCCTTTCGTTTTATTCCCTTGAATTAAATTATAATATTCAATTTTTTAAAACAGCTTACCCATACTAAAACTAAACGTCTTCGTATCATCAAGGTCATCTTTCATAACCGGCAAGGCTATTTCAAATCGCATCGGAACCGGACCGAGCCATTGCGGTATCATTATCTGTACACCGGTACCAATAGCTGCTCGGTATCCGCCTGTTTCTATCATGCCGCTATCAATAAAAAACAGTGCCGATATGCTCTCCTCGAGAACCGGAACCGTCACTTCTCCATTAGCTAAAAATATCCAGTCGCTACCAATTTGGTCCTTCTTTACCGGCGTTGGCACTCCTGTCTGCAATCCTCTTTTACTGATTCCTCGATATTCAAAACCCCTCATGTTACTCGAACCACCGGCATAAAACTTCTCAAACACAGGTGCGTTGCCGCCTATTACTCCACCGTGAAGTTTCGTCGCCAATATCGTTTTACGCTCAGCAAGGTCTTCGTGAAGGGTCCTATATCTTCGGTAAGTTATTCCCATGTTTATAAAACCGTAGTCTCCAAATACAGGCTCTGCGTAGGCATTGAGGGTATAGCCCTTGCTCGGATTATACCTGTTGTCGGTTGCGTCTTTACCTATCCCAAACCGCACTCCGCCTATTACATTGCTGCCCTTGTCGTCTATAACTTCTTGAGGGGCATCTACATCAATACTATCAATATCAACTTCTTCAATTCGAAAACCAATGCCCCTGTACCACTTACTTTTATACCGCTTCTCAAAACCTACATAGCCGCGGATACGCCCCTCGTTATAACTTTCCCTGCCGCGTTCATAACTTGAGCTGGCAACATCGAGCGATATAGGCCTGTCCTGAAAATAAGGCTCGGTGAAAGTTACAGAATACTGACTGACCTCAGTACCAGGTTCAAGCGAAATACGAAGCGTCTGGCCTGCACCTCGAAAAGCCTTACCTGTAAAAAAGTCTTTCCAGTCTTCGGGAGGATTGCCAATATCAAAATTCTGCTGCTCGAAAACAAACTGTCCTATCACACCGCTGTCACTGGCAAGGCCTGCACCAAGCATCAATGAACCAGTCCGCCCTTCAATAATATCAACATAAGCGTCTCGCTGCCCGGGTTTCTCACCTATCGCGGTTATAGTTGCCGATTCAGCAAGTACCGTTCGCTTAACTATTTTTTCAAGAGGACCTTTGCCGTCGCCACGCGCCTGGTCTCCATTGTACCAGCTTCCAGGCGTAAATTCGTACTCATTGAGTATCCGTCGAATAACTTTGTCCTGTATGCCTTCATTGCCGGTGATTTTTATCTGGCCAATCCTGAAACGTTCACTTTCAGTTATTATAAAGTCAATGTCGATTTTATTGCCTGACGAAAATCTCTTTTTGCGTTCAACGGCCGCTCCAAGGAAACCTTCTTCTTGGTACGTCTTAAGAATCCTTTTCGTATCTGCTTTTGCGTGCTCTTCGTTATATATCATACCGCTTTTAAGTTTCAGATCCTTGCGAAGTTCACTAACCTTGTATTCGGTCACACCGACAAAGTTTATCTTGCCGATGCTATAGATGGCCCCTTCACTTATCGTAAAGACAATGCTGACACTGGAACGCAGTCTATCAAATGTAGGTTCGGCTTTAATATTGGAATCAAGGTAGCCTCGCTTTTGATATGCTTTGCGAAGCTTGAGAAGGTCCTTATCGAGTTTTTCCTTTGAATAGTAGGCAGGCCATAACAAAAATTTGCGGGACCTGGTCTTCGCAACAAGTTTCAGCTTTCTGGTTCCAAATATTTCGTTGCCCTCGAATGTCACCGACGTGATACGAACACGAGGCCCCTCGAAAACCCGGTAGATAACTTTTCCCACCTTCATATATTTGCCATCCATTTCGACCTTGGCAAAAGCATAACCCTTTTCATGATAATATTCTTCAACATCGCTTCGCCCGGCTTCTGCCATTACCGGGTCAAGGTAATTGCCAACGGCAAGGCCGCTCTTTTTTCGAAGTGCGATATCGCGAAACGCGCTGTTGCCGGTAAATTTCACCGACCGTATCAGGCCACGCTCAACTACAACGAAAGTCAACACAACCTCACCCTCGACCTCTTCGATATTGTAGTAGCTGTACTCGACACTGGTCAGTTCGGCTATACGTTCAGCGTCACCGCTTGCGGTTTTAGGGTCAAAGCCCTCGCCGGACCTGCTGCGAACACGACTCAATATCTTAGACGCTTCTAAGCTCGTATTTCCTTTTGTTTCGATATTGTCTATTATTCTTCCCCTGAACTCTTCGGGCGACTGAGCAAAAGCAACCGCCGCACCCAACAATAAAACTAATACCCCTCTGACAAACATCGTCCGTGACATACTCATAGATTTACTCCCTTAAATTGGAATTTTATCGTTGTCCCTGATATGAGATGCGTTTTCAAAACGCGTGAATTTTTCTCTAAATGTAAGCGAAATACTGCCTGTAGGCCCGTTACGCTGCTTGGCGATTATTACCTCGGCCGTATTATCGTCCTCGTAGCCAGCTTCTCCTCGATGATAGTAGTCCTCACGATGCAGCAACATAACCACATCTGCATCCTGCTCGATACTTCCCGATTCTCGAAGGTCGCTCATCCGCGGCCGGTGTCCCTCTCTGCCCTCTGCTGCTCGGTTTAGCTGGCTCAAAACGATAACCGGTATGTTAAGCTCCCTTGCCAGCGCCTTTATGTATCTCGAAATCGTAGTGATTTCCTGCTGGCGTGATTCTACTCTTGAAGTTCCCATATGCATCAGCTGCATGTAGTCGACGACAATACATCTGATGTCGAACCTGCTTTTCAATCTTCTCGCCTTTGCCCGCAGTTCCAGCGGCGTCAGCGAAGCGGTATCGTCAATGTAAATCGGCGCTTCGAATAAAAGCCCGCTTGCGTCAGCGAGTTTTCTGTAATGCTCTTCATCGAGCATTCCCTTTCTGACCAGTTGCGATTCGACCTTTCCCAGGCTGCACAAAAATCTTTCCGCTAATTGCTGCCTTCCCATTTCCAGCGAGAACACAGCAACAGAGATTTTGTTTTCGACACCGATGTGCTCAGCAATGTTAAGCGCCAAAGCGGTCTTACCCATACTCGGTCGGCCGGCAATGACAATCATCTCACCGTTTTGCAGGCCTGCGGTCATTTCGTCGAGTTCGAAATATCCGGTCGGGATACCGGTGACATGCTGGCCCTCACGTTGTTCAATCCGAGAGTACGCCTCTGTCACAAGGTCCTTAATGATTTCGGCATTACCGGTAATCTTTTTGTTTGTGATAGCGAAGATTTTTCTTTCCGCATCGTCGAGTTTTCCGCTCGGTTCCCCGCCGCCGTCATAAGCACTATTGACGATGTCACTTGCAGCGACGATAAGCTCACGCAGGATTTGTTTGTCCTTAACAATCTTAGCGTAATAAACAGCGTTAGCTGCAGAAGGCACCGACTCCATGACCTTAGCGATATATTCGACGCCTCCTATATCTTCGAGGTGGTTTTTCTTTTTGAGTTCATCTCTCAGCAGTACGGCATCGAGTTTTTCGCCGTAGCTTTTCTCGTATAATGTCACGAGCGCGTCAAACATCATCTGATGTTGCGGCCTATAGAAAGCTTCGCAGCTCGGCAAAATCTCAATGACCTCGCCGACACAAACAGGATTGAGAATCATTGAACCGATGACGGCGGCTTCAGCTTCGAGAGATTCGGGCATCGCGCGAATGCCGGCGTGGTCTATCTGCCTTTGTGCGACGGGTATCTGTTCGTATTTTTTATTTTTTCCTGCTGACCGGCCGGTCTGTGTCGATGAGCTGGATGTCTGGTTGTTTTTATTTTCTGCCATAGTTTCTCCGTGCCCAGGGTGTACACCTCCCGAAGCAATTTTGTGATTGTAATTGATTTACCCCCTGCTGTCAAAAACCATTTTAAGCTTTAAAGCTCTGGTTTTCTCGCCTTAAGTCTTTGCTCTTACGGATGTTATGTCATTCTGTCCCGAACCGAACCGCCCGGCGATACAACCGGCCTGTAAAATTATTAAAATGGGCTTCCGAAAAGACGTCGGGCAAATAAAGAAGATTGCCGAGACGACATCGGGCTCTGCGCTGCGCTTCGTGTGTGATTGGGTTTGATCCCCATAGATTTCCCTTTGGCAAGGACAAGCTGGAATAAATCTGGATATCCCCATAGGTTTATGTGATAAACCTATACATGGGGACAAGTGGGGACAAGTTGGGTTTGAATTGGGTTTGTTTTTTAGTTTGGGGGAAAGGTGTAAATTTTCGCAATCGTTTGTTGGGTAGTGATTTAGGTTCATTTTGGTTTCCTGTGGATTGGGTTCGTTTATTAAAATAGTCATTTATTGATTGATTTTCCGGTAAGACGCCGGGAACCAAATGGCAAGGTGCCCGAAACGGTGTCGGGAACTAAAATTATATGGTTTCATTTTCATCTTCATTTAGAGCGCAAAAGCAGCGCTACCATAATTAGGCCAACTTGCGCGATTGTTACGAAAAATGGGGGGCTTTTGAGTGGGAGGCCTTCGGTAAACTCGGAACAGGCAGGGAGTTAAAAAAAACTTGAAAAAATCAGATTTTTAAAAAAGCGCTTGCGCGTTTGATTGAAAATCCATTTGTCTCTTGTATCTCGTGAAGCGTATTTCGGGAAATGGAATCTAATGCTAAATTGGCCCTTGACGCTAACGTGCTTTTCTCGGGACGCGAATAGTGATGCAATCTGCTCCCTGTATTAGCGTTCCTCCAAATTCTTCGAATAACGCTCCTTCAAGAGTTAATGATAATTCGTCTCTGTGACTGACGTCTCCAATTACATCTGCAATATCCCGTATGTCAAACTTGAGAGTAAGGTCAAGAAAACCATCAGGACCTCTTGTCGCGCAGTTGCAGTCATTAGAATCGAAAACCGTCGCTACGTCTTCGTAACTGCTCCTTATTGGAATAACAACACCCTCCAAAAGAATAGTAGCTACATCAATTGTGGTCACGTCAACTTCTGCTGACCCTAAAATAGCTATCGGCAGTACGCCTTTACTCTTGACATTAAGCGGATTCGGACAACTGCCCGGCTTAATATCAACAGCCACTCCAATTGTAGGCTCCGGGACCTGATGCATATATACCAGACTCTCGTAGTGCGGCGTGTACACGAAGTGAACACGGTCATAACTGTCCAGGGCAAAATCTTCAAAATGGCCGGAAGCCAGCGACTTAGTAACCCAATTACCCTCAACTAAGGTTGCGTAATTGCAGGTTCCATACATTATGTGTGGGATGTCATTGCTGTCTAACTCTAAAGAGATCATGCTAAAGACATGACCGACCGTTTGTATTTCCCAACTGGAACCGTTCCAATAGGCATACTTGATACCGTCACCGTAATAAGCAATATGAGGATTCCCAGCACTGTCTAGTTTGATTGAAACCTCTCCGATGCCACCGCCGCTTTGAAAGGTGGAAATTTGCCAGGATGAGCCATTCCAGTAGCCGTATTGTCCGCCTGCGACAATATGTGGATTTCCTGAATCGTCAAGTGTCATGTCGGTCCGCCCAAACCAGCCGGGGAACTCCTGAATCTCCCAACCAGTGCCGTCATCATGGGCATATTTTATTCTGTAGGAACCTGTCCAATCCATGTAACTTATGTGAGGATTATCATTTCCATCAAGAACAAGGGAAGTAAATCCTCCTACCGATCCATAGTAGTCATATTTATCAACAGTTTCTTTTTGCCAACCAGTGCCGTCCCAATATGTATAGGCTAAATCTTCGCCAGGTGTATCATAATAACTAATGTGAGCAAAACCCTGACTGTCGATTGCCAGGGATTCATAAGCACCACCGTCAAAATCGAATATGGAGCTTACCCAGCCTTGCGAGTCTTTGTAGCTGTAAAGCATTTTGTCGTATTGAACACCCCCGTTATCGACATAATACAGCCTGTAAGAGACATGAGGATTATCGTCTTGGTCAAGTGCTAATGACGCTTCCCACATGCTAGGTTCACCAGGTTCAGAAAAAATTACCTCAGATTCCCAGATAAGGTCGGCAGTAGCAATAGAACCGATTAACAAGACCGCGCAAATTACAACAATTGAGTTTTTCTTCACCTTACCTTCTCCTCAAAAAATATTAAGATCAGACCACTAACGCAAACATCTCAACTTGCGTCCAATAATAACACACAAAGACCGTTAAAACAAGCAAAATAAGCTTTATCTGTGGCAAATCTTTTTTTACAACACCCGTGATATCAAGAGGAACACCATATCGACATCAGTAGTCCCAGAACCCATCCCACCAGAAGTAATGCTGGAATAACCACTGACGTAAAGAAAGTGGTACCGATACGAAACCAATGTTTTTTCAGCTCGCCTCGAATTGTCTCATCAATAGGAGTGTGTTCGGATAGGTTAATTCGTGCGGTAAGATCATGGATATAGTGTTGTGCATCAAGGGAACACACGATCCAGAGCGCATCCACAAAGATGATAATTACCGCAGTTATTATTCGAGCAATCTCCGGCAACGAGAGGCCCGCTGCAACCGCCATTAAGCCGTTCAGAGTCAGTACGATAGCAGTTCGTGAATTCAGGAGTTGATCCTCATACTCTACTCGTCTACGGAGTGCGATTACCTCTTCTGCCGTGTATTTTTTTTGCTCAAATTCCATATTCAATTCCCTTTCAACTTTTCTGTTCTCTCTTTTCTCTGTGGTTACGCCGACTCTGCCACATATCACGCCTCAACTACACCATTCGACCCTTCAAAAACCCCATTCCGCGCCGACTTTCGCAAACAACATGCGGCCCCAGACATCCGCCATTCGGCGGAGGTGTGTTACAGGCAACTCACTGGTTGAACAGATCAGGAGCCATAGCAATTACTTTGGCCCTTGCCTGCTCCTTACTGTCTCCCATTTCAACCAATAATCTGGAATAGTTACCAAATGCCGCCATCAAATGCGGATGCGGATGTCCTGTTCGCCGGGTAAAATCAATATATATATCAATCGCCCGTTTCATCAGCGGCTCGGCCTCGGTAAGACGATTGGTCGCCTGATACAACTGCGCCAGATTGTTTAAATCTCTGGCCACTTTCGGATGGTCATTGCCGTAACTTGCCTCATCGATCGCCAGAGTACGTTTCATCAGCAGCTCGGCCTCCTTTAGACGATTGGTAGCCTGATACAACAGCGCCAGATTGTTTAATGCTGAGGCCACGTCCGGATGGTCCCTGCCGTAACTTGCCTCATTGATAGTCAGCGCCCGTTTCATCAGCGGCTCAGCCTCCTTTAGACGATTGGCATCCTGATACAACGCCGCCAGGTTGCTTAACCAAGTGGCTAAGTCCGGATGGTTTGGTCCTAGACTAGCTTCACCAATCTCAATTGCCCGTTTCATCAGCGGCTCGGCCTCCTTTAGACGATTGGTATCCTTATACAACTGCGCCAGGTTGTTCAAATCTCTGGCCACATTTGGATGATCCTTGCCGAAACTGGCCTCATCAATCGCCAGCGCCCGTTTCATCAGCAGCTCGGCCTCCTTTAGACGATTGGTATCCTTATACAACAGCGCCAGGTTGTTTAAATCTCTGGCCACGTCCGGATGGTCCCTGCCTAGACTGGCTTCATCAATAGTCAGCGCCCGTTTCATCAGCGGCTCGGCCTCCTTATGGCGACCGGTCGCCTGATACAACATCGCCAGGTTGTTTAATGCTGTGGCAACATTGGGATGATCTTTACCCAAAGATTTTTCAACTATCTCAACCACACGTTTCATCAGCGGCTCGGCCTCGGTAAGACGATTGGTCGCCTGATACAACTGCGCCAGGTTGTTTAATGCTCCGGCATAATTGGGTAACGGTTCACCGCCAGGATTTTCTAATATCTCAACCACACGTTTCATCAGCGGCTCGGCCTCCTTTAGACGATTGATCGCCTGATACAACTGCGCCAGGTTGTTTAAATCTATGGCCACGTCCGGATGGTCCCTGCCGAGACTGGCTTCATCGATCGCCATCGCCCGTTTCATCAGCGGCTCGGCCTCGGTAAGACGATTGGTCGCCTGATACAACTGCGCCAGGTTGTTTAATGCTGTGGCAACATTGGGGAACGATTCACCGCCAGGATTTTCTAATATCTCAACCACCCGTTTCATCAGCGGCTCGGCCTCCTTTAGACGATTGGTCGCCTGATACAACTGCGCCAGGTTGTTTAAATCTCTGGCCACTTTCGGATGGTCCCTGCCGTAACTTGCCTCATCGATAGTCAGCACCCGTTTCATCAGCGGCTCGGCTTTTTGATACTGTGCGTTGTTGTGGTAAACTATTGCTATTTTGTTCATGATCAGCGTATCGTCGCCGGCCAGGGTTGTTAGTTTATCGCAGTACTGCAAAGCATCCTGAGGCTTGCCGGCATAAGAGGCATTTTGCATGCGTGCCATGTATATCTTTGTCTGGGCTTTGTCTTTTTGTTCCTGAACATGATCTAATAGCTTCTGTGTTTCATCCAGGAATTCATCGGCTTGTTTATTGTTGCCCTCAGCAATGGCCTTCAATGCCTGTGCATAAGGCCCGGCATCGTCTTGGATATGTGCAGCAATGTCTTTTGCCTCCTGCGTCGGTTGCGGGACTTGGGATTCACCGGCGAGTTCTGTAGATAGTTGATGAATTGCCAATTGCTCTTCAAGTTGCTTTACCGTTTGTTTGAGGTGTTTGACTTCGTTTTCTGATTGCCCGGCTTCTTTCGAAACTCTAATAAGTTGATTAAGTGCTTCACCGCCGTCTATGCCAAGAATAACATCTCTTCCTGCCACATTACCTTTGTTTTCCTCGGCGACGAAGGCCGTATTACCTGTACCATTCTGATGGATAGTCGTTTGTGGTGTGGAAGAATCTCTCGTATTCATTAAAAGTCCGATGATTCCACCAATAGCAGCAACAGTTACCGTGAATATCGCTATCTGCCATTCAATACGCAGATTCTTAAACCATTCCATAATCCATCCCTCACAAAATTATTGCTTATTTTAGTCAGACATATTAGAACCTGTATATATGTGGTTGTCAAGAATATGGTTTTTACAGCTTAAGTTGTTGTTATTCGGGAAGTTAGCAGGGCGGATATTACTACTTTTGTCTTCGTTTGCGTTTATGTCCGTAGAACTTTTTTGGTTTCTGTCGAGAGAGGTTATCCCCCATAGATTCATAAATGAATCTAAACATCCCCATAGGTTTATGTGATAAACCTATACATGGGGACAAGTGAGGACAGGCGGGCTCTTCGCTGGTTTTTATTTTACTAAGTCTGCAAGCGTTGTGTTTTTTAAGACGTCTCTGGCCTGTGCGGCTGCTTTTTCACAAATTTGCTCAATCTGTTTGCAGAACTTTGCTCTCTTGGCATTCACTTCCATGTCTAAGCTGCCAATCATAGGCCCTTCAACAGCTTCGATAATCTCCAGCAGGTTGATCTTTTTCGGTGGTCTTGCCAGCGAAAAACCGCCTTGAGGGCCTCTTTTGCTCCGCAATATGTTTGCCTTGACCAGCATCCCCAATATCTTGAGCAGATACATGTGGGGAAGATCGTATTTCTCGGAGATGACTTCAGACTGAATCATCTTTTGCTCTGGATGCTCGGCAAGGTAACCAGCCATTAATAGTGCATAATTTGTCGAATTACTTATTTTCATTTTATCCGGCCCTCAAAAATGCCCCGAAATTGAGTTGTCAAGATTGTATTCCGCTCTCTGTTGCAAGACCTATTAGAACCTGTATATATTTTTGTGTCAAGAGGCTGTTTTAGGGTTCTCTAGAATACAAAAATATTTTCCATAGGCCGTTTTCAGCGTATAAATCGGGGCGGGCGGATAAAGCTGAAAAAAAATTAAGTTTTGCTTGACTTTGTAATGAACATTTTGTACAATTTAGACGAATAGTACAATAGGTAAGAATTGTACAATGCTCAAACCTAAAAAAGGAGAGCCATGATGACAACTGTATCTGTAAGTAATTTCAGGGATAGAATAGCCGACCTGGGAAACAAAGCTGCTTATGCTGGCGAACGCATTAGCGTTGAAAACCATCATAAACCATTTTTTGCTGTCGTTCCTATTGAAGATTTGTTGCTTTTGGAATATCTGGAAGATAAAATGGATTTAGAGATGGCAAGGGCGGCTCTTAAAAGGGGCGACTTTGTTTCATGGGAAGAGGCCAAAAAGGAATTGGATCTATAATTAAATGGCTTATGAAGTCGAAATAGACAATCGTGCCCTTAAGGCTCTCAAGTTGTTGTCTAAATCTTTAAGGCGACAGATAAGTAAAAAAATTGATTCCCTTAAGGAAAACCCATACCCGGCAAGCGCGACAAAAATACAAGGCCAAGAGAATATCTGGAGGGTTCGGAAGGGTAACTATCGAATTGCTTATGCTGTTATTGAAAACAAACTGTTGATCTTAGTTGTGCATATTGGTGACCGAAAATCTTTTTACAATTATTTCAAAAGAGTTAAGTTTAAGGCCTGACCAATCCCTCTTTTATTTACTTTTCCCATTTCTTCCGCTTCGCAGGCTCTACCATTGGACGAACTTGCGCGTTTGATACGATTTTCGGGGAGTTTTCACAGGCCGAAAATTACATAAACTCAGATATGATAAGGAATTAAAAAAAATTTGCTTTTTTTCAGATTTTACCAAAAACCCTTGCGCATTTGATTGAAAAAATGCTCTTATCCTCCGTAGCTTTATGCGAAGGAGGATTGCGCGTTTGATTGATTATTTAGCTTAGGCCGGGTTTGAAATATTGTTATCAACAATGGGGGATTGTCGACAATTATTTTAACTTGGCAAGGAATGATTTCAACTCATTCAAGGCGGGGGATTCAAAATCCCAGTATTTCTTTTGGGCACCTAACCCGACTGAGTCAACAATTACTGGTTGTGCAGCAAGAAAAGCTTGTGCTTTGAAAACTTGTACTTTTGCCTTTGGTATGTTTTTGGGGACAAGTTCTAAGGCCAATATGCAGGAGGCGTATTTATTTACACAGGCCATTGCTTTGTGGTTTTCAACAGTTTTTAAACATAAATCCTCAAGCGCAGTACCGTCAATTGCTTCACCCGGCATTATGAAAATACCTACTTTGGGTTTGCCGTTAGAAAATTCTGAGTGTTTCGTAGGAGGGATGAGCCCTGTTTTTTTAACTATATTTACAATACTCTTAAATGCGTTGCCCTCATCTTTGTCACGAATAACTGCCAGATGGGTAACAAATGAAGACCCGTCTGCAAGGAAAAAACCACTGGCTTTGACCAAAGCGGGTAGTTTGTCAGGAAACTGAGTTTTACCACCAACTTCACGGATATCAATACCTGTGATGTTCATGTGTTTCAGTAGCGCATTAAAGAAATTTTTTTCATCCTTACCCTCGACAGCAAGAACCTTTTTCGAATTTATGGAAGAGGGAGCATTATTAGGAGAAGCCATTACCTGATCTCCCATTTGCTTTCAAGAGATTCACTTAGTAGTTGCTGGGTATATTCGACTGCTCTAAATTTTTCGTCTTTTCTCTCTATTCGGAAAAGTTTTGCTTCGGAGCCAAATAAAGTCTTATCAACAGAATTGGAAAAGGCTTTTATACATTCGTCAGAATGAGTAGTAGCAAAAACCTGTACATTTAGTTTTTCTGACCAATTGAAGATACCTTTCCATAGTTTCTCCTGAACTGAGTGGTGAAGGCCCGTTTCAATCTCGTCGATTAAAACTACTCCGTCTTTCATATCTAACATCGCAAGGGCGACAGACAGAAAACTTGCAATACCACCCCCCATTAAATTGACAGGTATTAGGCGAGATAACCCTATTTCAGCTTCCAGAATTCCAACCTCATTGAGCCTAATATCTGATATATGAGGCTCTACTTCATTAAGAAGCGAAATTAACTCACCGGTAAGTTTTTTTCGTTGAATGCAACCGAACCTGAGCCTCCAATCAAACCTTGTTGCAGAACTGACCCAAATACCCTTATCGAAACTTCGCTTTATACCAGGTGTCTTAACTTGGCCACCTTCATCAAGGTAAATACTTGAGATTTTTTCAATGGTGGGGTCTTGTGAGTTAGTAAATATTAACTTTAGACCATTCGTTACCAAACCCGGCTCTGAGTCACCATTTTGTATTTCAACGGAAACGATGTCTGATGAAACAGGTTTAGTTGGTATTTCTTTTTGTATCTCTGGGAGTATAACTAATTTTTGTTCCCCTTTTCTATCCCGCAGTATCGCTGAAATTCCGATATTCAGGTCAGTCTTCAAGTTATGAAAAAAAGAGCACCAATATTCATTGCTGTGAAGCTCAAGTCCTCTGAAAATATTTGTATTAATTAGAAGTTTAGGATTAGTATGCCCAATAAGGAAAAAAATTGCTTCTAAAATAGTCGTTTTCCCACAGTTATTTTTTCCAACAAAGAGATTGACCTGGCCGAGATTGCAGATCTCTAATTCAGTTATAGCCCTGAGATTTTTGATTTTTATGTTTTTAAACATGATTTTACCTCTTAGTTTTTTAGCTCAAACCCTACATATTGGTATATCTTAGAATAATGCTTACTTTATGCAATGTCAATAGTTATAAAAATTTTCAATTTTTTCCGCACTTTTTAGCCAGACATATTAGACTCTGTATATATTTTGGTGTCCAGACAATTCGTCGTTAATTGCCCAGCCGTTTTGGAAATTATTTAGGCGGGTAAGTCGTGGGTAGGGCGGGTAAGTCGTGGGTAGGGCGGGTAAGTCGTGGGTAGGGCGGGTATTACCTCCGTGTATGTGAAGGTTCCATAGCATACTCCTTTAATAATACTTCTTGATATACTCAGCCAATTCCTTTAGCTTTTCTTCACTTAATTGTTTATTGGCAACTGTTCTTACTAAAACCGGAACACCCGGTTGTTGTTTTACTGCATCAGCAACATCTGCCGGTACGCGATTTTGTCCCTCTGCTGCTGCATCAAATAATTCTGTTCTTCGCTGGTCGGTTTTAGATAAACCTAAAGTGTCACAAATTAAATCAATCGTTTTTCGATTTGCAGGCGGAGCAATTTTACTTCTCTCAATATTGCTCAAATTTGATGGTTTCATGTTTATCATATCTGCAAAAACTCTTAATCCTATATTTGCCTCCTCTAGCCGCAATTTTTTCAACATTACTCCGAATGATTCCCCTTCCGTTTTCATTTTCTTGCTCCTTTAAAAACTAACCTTTCCCCTTGTTTTATGGGCTCATGTTTCGCCTCCTTTCTGCCCACCGAGTTCCACGCCACTGTGTTATATGTTATATATACTATATAACACTTCGGCAGGTTTGCAACCTTTTTTTAAAAAAAATTGAAAAAAACTCATCTTGCCCGTTTTTAAGCAGTTAAGGGCGGTTTTGGGGTTTTTAGGGACATAAAATATTTCCCGTAGAGCGGTTTTTAGCATGTAAAGCGGGGCGGGGACCTACGGTTTCACTCAGGACGGGTTACCTCCTGCGTCTTCCTTTATTCTTTCTGCCGTAGAACTTATTTGGTTTCTGTTTTGGCAGGTTGTCGAGGTTAGGCTCAGTGCCTTCCCAGACAGGTTTTATGTCGTTGCCATTGATGACTGTTTTTAAGAGGTGCAAATCGGATTTCGTAAAGAGTGTAAGAGCCACGCCTTTTCTTCCCATCCTCGCGGTTCTGCCCGTGCGATGAGTGTAAGCCTCGGCAAATTTCGGAAAGTCGTAATTGATTACGTGCGTCGCGTGCGCAAAATCAAGCCCTCGGCTGGCAAGGTCGGTCGCTATCATTGTCGTGATATCCATCCGGCGAAAACGGCGAAACAGTGATGTCCGCTTGCTCTGTTCGAGTCCGCCATGAATTATCTCGGTTGACGGGCGTTTCGTGTCTCTTAGATGCTTGTAGAGTTTTTCGGCGCCGGTTCGCGAATTGCAAAAGATGATAACCTGTTTGGGTTTGGCCTTCTCGAGGAATCCAAGCAATGCTTCGAGACGGTGATGCGAGCTGGTCTGCAGGAAGTGGTGCTTTAGGCTTTGCGGGGCCTGCTTCTCCTTGCTCATGTAAATCGTTAGCGGGTCATTGAGATATCGCTTGGCCAGAATTTCAACTTTCTTGGGCATCGTCGCCGAAAACATCAGGCTTTGGTGCTTGTGTATCAGGCACGAGAAAACAAATTCCACATCCGAGATGAAACCCATGTTAAGCATCTCGTCGGCTTCATCAAGTACGAAAGTTCTAACTTCCGAAAGGCTAAGCGGTGTATTACTCAGCAGGTCGATAAGTCTGCCGGGCGTCGCGACAAGAATGTCAACGCCGTGATTGAGCTTGGCAATTTGTGTCTGTATGGGAAAGCCGCCGTAAACCGCAAAAGGCTTAACGTCTATCTTGCGGGCAATATCCGATATCTCACTGACATACTGAAGAGCTAACTCGCGGGTCGGTACCAGAATTAACGACTGCACCGCCTTGATCGACTGGTCAACCATCTGAACAAGCGGAATACCGCACGCTGCCGTTTTACCCGAACCTGTTTCAGCTCGGGCGATGATATCTTTGCCGGCGAGTATATGGGGAAATGTTTTTTCCTGGATCGGAGTCAGGTCGACATATTTGATCTCTTTCAACGCCGCGAGGATCTCTGGTTTCAGGTCAAGGTCTGTAAACTTCATTTTTCGTCATCTTCTAAAAATATAAACTGTTAAATATCATGTCGCATAAAGCAGGGCGGTTGATAAATACCATCCGCCCTGAAGAATATTGATTTGCAAAACCTGATTATTGTTCGGTCGGCTTATCCTCAGCAGGTTCGGCATCCGGTGTATCATCATCGAACGCGGGAACATCAGCAGGTATCTCATCAGTTTGTTCATTGGCTTGCTGCTCAACTGGCGCCGGAGCATTAGCTTCTTCCTCAGCTTTCGCTGCCGCGAGCGCTGCTTCAGGGACTCCGTCCTCCGAAACCACAACTACGGTAATCTTAGCTGTCAGTTCCTCTGCATATCTCAATCGCACAATATGGGTGCCGATTTCTTTGATATGGCTTTCCATCCTGATGATATCATCGGGAACCACAAAGCCTTGTTCACGCAGGTTCTCAGCAATCTGCTTCTCATCTACCGAACCAAACAGATGTCCCTGCTCATTGGCCTTAGAAGCAATAACCACTTCGGCTCCCTCGACAGCTTTCTGTGCATCGGTCATCTTCTCGACAAGTAGTTTGCGTTCTTCGGCGCGCTTAGCTTTTTCTTCAGCTATCGCTTTAACCGACACATCAGTCGGAATGGTTGCCAAAGCATGAGGCAGCAAATAATTTCTCGCATAGCCGGTCTTAACTTCGACAACATCGCCGAAATAGCCCAGCAGTTCTATATCTTCCAATAGCAAAACCTTCATTTCAACACTCCTATCTTATATCGCTTGTTCCACGCATTAAAACGGTTTAAAATTCTTTGGTTTATGTCGTAAAAGGCAGCAGTGCCATATACCTCGCGCGTTTGATTGCGCGTTTGACTTTTCTTTGACAGCCTGCACAATTGCCGCTTCTCTTACGCGAATATATCTTGCCGCGATTTGTCAGCAGTTTCTGCAAGGTCCCGATGTCCTTATAGTCCACGTAGTCAACCTGGTTCCTGCAATATCTACATTGCGTGCCTTCGCGTGTACCTGAGAATACCGATCTCTTTCTGCCCTGTCCTCCGCGGCCTGTTGCCGGGCGACGCGGGCTTCTCTGTGTTCTTTGAGTCGCTCCACTTTGTCGTGCCATAGTTTTTACCTTTATTATTTATTGTTACTTCTATTTTTTCACAAATCACAAATCACAAATTAGAACGGTATATCATCACCTGCCGGCGGCTCTGGTATACTTTGTGCTGCCGGAGCTGCCGCACTTTGGCCCTGACCTGGCGAGCCGATAAACTGGAAATTCTCAACTGTCACACGGTGCTTACTTCTTTTGGTGCCGTCCTGAGCGTTCCATGAATCAAAATCCAGTCTGCCCTCAACAAAAATCGGTTTGCCTTTTGTCATGTACTTATTAATAGTCTCTGCTGTTTTGCCAAATGCCCGGCAATCCACAAAGCAGGTCTCTTCTTTCTTTGTTCCGTCCTTGGCGGTCCAGCGACGGTTAACTGCAAGACCAAACTCAACTACCGGCGTCTGGCTCGGAAGATAAGACAACTGCGGGTCACGCGTCAGGTTGCCCATCAAAAATATTTTATTAAAGTTTGCCATAGCAAAAACTCCTTTTCATTAAACCCTCAAATCCGAAGAATCGAGGCGCCTGTTATTGTTCCTTTTTGTCCGGTTCCGAAACAACGTCGGGCTCTCCGCTCCGCTTCGTGTCTTCGGTCTCGGCGGCTGGCTCTGGCTTGGCCTTGTCTTCATCAGACGGCGTGGCCTCTGTAACTGCCTCTGGCTTGGCTTGGTCAGATGACGGTGCCTCTACCACTGGCTCTGGCTCTGCCGGCTTTTCGTCTGCGGGCTTTTCATCTTCTTTCGGCTCATCTACTACAGGCGCTACCGCCTTTTTGTCTTCTGGCTTTTCATCTGCGGGCTTTTTGTCTTCTTTCGACTCATCTACTACAGGCGCTGCCGCCTTAGCTTCAGATTCGGCAAGTTTCTTTTCTATTTTTTCTGCCGGTGTCGCTTTTTGCAGGTCCTCTTCGGTCATATGCTCGACATTTAGAATCAGAACACGCATGAGCTTTTCAGTCAGCTGAACTTCGCGTTCAAGCACAGAAACCTGCGAGCCTTCCAGCCTAAAGTAGGTCAGGATATATGTCCCTCGCGACTTATGATTGATTTCATATGCCAGCCTGTTCTCGTTCCACTTGCGAACAGATATTGTATCGGCACCGACCTTGTCGAGTAGTGACTGAATAAAACCGAGAACACCTTCCCAGTCAGACGCTGCCAATACTGAGTCCACTAAAAACATTCCTTCATATAGCTTTTTGGTTACTGTTTCCAAAGTTTTACCTCCTGATATCTTTTAATGTTCCTTTTTTAGTTTTTCACTTTTAATTAAACCGGTTCATCGTTTCGTCGATGCCGGATTTTACCCAGTTCATAATCGCCTCTTTCGCACTGCTAACCGCCTCATCAATTAAAGGCCTCTGCCTGGAGCTTATCTGGCCAAGAACATAGTCTACGTCATTGCCCCATTCGCTCCTGCCGATGCCGATTCTAAGCCTGCTGAATTCTTCACTACCGAATTTTTCGATAATATCAGCAAGGCCGTTATGGCCTCCCGCCGAACCTTTACGCCTGAGCCTGATAACGCCGGGCTCTAATGCCATATCGTCGGTTATCACCAAAACGTCACTCAATTCCAGCTTATAAAAACCGAACGCCGTCACTACAACCTGGCCGCTACGATTCATATAACTTTCTGGCTTGAGCAATATTAACTTTTTACCTTCAAAGAGCAACTCGCCGAAACGACCGCCAAACTTCTTCTTTTTGACCTTAACGCCAAACGTCTCAGCAAGTAAATCTATCACTTCAAAACCTATATTGTGACGGGTCTTTACATATTCATTGCCGGGGTTACCAAGTCCGACTATTAGTCTAACTTCAGACATTAAGTCTCCTTACCTCTCACCGAAGCCGATTACTCCTTTGCTTCGCCGGCTTCTTCACCTTCTTCAGGTTTAGCTTCGCCGATAACCTCTGGTGCCGTTGGAACTTCTTCCTCAAGCTGTTCGGTCGTCTTAGCTGCTGCTACCAACTGACATGTCACCAGTAACATATTCGGGTCACTTAAAAGCTTAATGCCCGCAGGCAGTTCAACGTCACCTGCGTGAAGATTGTCACCAACATCAATGTCTGCGACCAAAACCACTATCGTCTCTGGAATATCGGTCACCTTGCATTCGATTTGCAGCTTATCAGTATGCTCTTCGATAATGCCGCTATTATGCGTACCTATCGCGATACCTTTGAGTTCAATTGGAACGTTAACATGAATCGTCTCAGCGGCATCGACACGAATAAGGTCGGCGTGTATGATGTTCTTACCGAGATGGTCATATTGAACAGCTTTAAACATCACGGTCTGTTTTTTCTTGTCAAGTTCAATATCAACAACCCGATGCCCATGATGAAGCCCTTCGGTAACATCGTGAAGATTAAGCGATATTGATATCGGCTCCTTCTTATGCCCGTAAACCACCACAGGTATTCTGCCCTGGTCTCGCAACTTTGCTGCTGATTTCGTTCCCTTGTCGTCTCGTAACTTAGCTTCTAAAAGCAATGTCTTTTCCATAGCACTTTCTACCTCAAATTTTCTTTACTCTTATGGTATTCAAATTCAATCTACAGATTAGTAAACAAACTGCTTATCGATTCATCTCTATGAATTCTCTTTATCGCTTCGCCAAGCATCCCTGAAATACTCAGCACTTTAATAATTGATAGTTCTTTGCTTCTTTTGGTCAGCGGAATGGTATCTGTTACCACAATCTCATCAATCGGCGCCAGGTCAAGCCTCTCCAATGCCGGGCCGGCAAAAACTCCATGCGTCGCACCAACATAAATGCTTAACGCGCCGCGTTGCTTAACCAAACTCGCAGCACTGCAAATCGTACCTGCTGTGGCGATAATGTCGTCGCACATTAATATGTTACGACCTTCGACCTTGCCAATAATTTCGCTGGCCTCAACTTCGCTGCCGCTAACCCGTTTTTTATGCACTATCGCCAATTCACCACCAAGATAACCGGCATACTTAGCTGCTATTTTCATATTGCCGACATCGGGCGAGACTATCGTAAGGTTTGGAATCTTCTTTTCCTTAAAGTATCTACCAAGCACTAATCCACCGGTTAAATGGTCAACAGGTATATCAAAGAAACCCTGCAGCTGCTGAGCATGCAAATCAATGGTCAATACCCTGTCGGCACCTGCTTTGGTCAGTAAGTTCGCCACCAGCTTTGCTGTAATTGGAACTCTCCCCTCAGCTTTGCGGTCCTGGCGGGCATATCCGAAATAAGGTATCACCGCAGTTATCCTCTCGGCGCTGGCCCGTTTCAAACAGTCAAGATAAATCAAAAGCTCCATCAGGTTTTCATCAACCGGGTCGCAGGTCGATTGTATAACAAAGCAGTCTCTACCCCTGACATCATCTTCAAGCTTAATAGCTTTCTCGCCATCAGGGAACTTATCAACATTCGCTCCGCCAATCGGCATCTTCAGGTACTTGCAGACCGCTTCCGAAAGTTTCGGATTTCCCGTCCCTGAAAAGATTTTTAAATTGTCATTTAGAAACATTTTTCGCCTCGTCTTTAATGTCAGCTGATAAAATTATTTCTACTGTTTCCGCCAACTTTTAACTTTTCCAATAACATTTACCCGGCCAGGACTTGAACCTGGAATGAGGGCATCAAAAGCCCTTGTGTTACCAATTACACCACCGGGTAATCTCATAACAAGTTCCGAAAAACAAAGTCCTAAAATTCTAAAGATTGTAAATCCAATCTGTCACGCCAGGCAATAATGCCCGAGTTGCCCCTGCCGGAGACTTGAGCCAGTCACGTCGTGATTCTACTGGCCCCGCAAAACTTAACTTCTATCCCATGCGGCAGAGATTTATTAAGCTAACAATATAACAGCTTATCATTATATTGCAACTATTTTTATTGGTTCATGCAAAAATCGCCTCTTTTACGCAAAAATCCCTTATTTTTGCAAAAAACAAACTCGCCACAAAAATATCTTGTAATTCTCGCGGTTATCGAGCATAATGCCTCCTTAAAATGGGGAACACGTAATTAACAACACAATGAACCAATTTGATGGCGAAAAAATGACCCGTATTTTTACAATAGGCTATGCCGGCAAAAACGCTCAGGAGTTTTTTACAATACTTAAACAGGCTGGCATAAAAAAGGTTGTAGATGTACGACTATTTAACACCTCGCAGCTGGCAGGCTTTACCAAAAGCAAAGACCTCAAATATTTCCTAAATGCCATCGTCGGTGCAGATTATATCCATTTGCCGATTATGGCTCCGACTAAACAGTTGCTTAATGATTATAAAAAAGGGCAGATCAGCTGGCAGCAATACGAAGATATGTTCAACGCGATAATCGCCCAGCGTCAAATAGAAAGGCATCTAAGGCCTCAGGATATGGATATGAGCTGTTTTCTGTGCAGTGAAGCCAAGCCAGATAAGTGCCACCGCAGACTTGTTGCTGAATATCTGGCCAAGAATTGGCAAAACGTTTCAATTCAACACCTATAATCAAACACTAGGGGCTATTTCAAACAATAAACTCGCCGTTTTTGTAAATGAGTTCGCCATCAGCGTAGATCTCTCCGCCGTCACTCATATCGGCCAGCATGTCCCAGTGAATCGCAGATTCATTCAATCCGCCTGCCTCGGGAATCGCGGCCCCTATCGCCATGTGAATGGTGCCGCCCATCTTTTCGTCAAACAGCATATTCTTCGTAAATTTATTTATCCCCTTATTGGTCCCGATAGCCGCCTCGCCAAAATTCCTGGCACCGGGTATCTCAAAAATACTATCGAGCAGCTCCTTGCCGCTTTTCGCGTCCCAGCTTACAACCTCGCCGTTCTTCACTTCCAGCGATATGTCCTCAACTTCCTGACCCATATATATCCCCGGAAAACTAAAGCGCACTTTCCCGTTCACCGAATCTTCGACCGGGCTGGTAAATACCTCACCCGACGGCATATTATTCTCACCAGCGGAATTTATCCACTTACGCCCCTTAGCTGAAAACGATATATCAATATCCTTACCAAGGTAGCGAATCTCATTTTTACTGCTGAGCATATCAACTATTCTTTGCTGTTTGTCGCGAAGTTCGCACCACCGCGCGATTGGGTCGTCGTCATTCAAAAAACACGCTGAATAAACAAACTCCTCGTATTCCGCCAAACTCATCCCGCATTCAGCAGCAGCCGCTTCGGTTGGAAAAACGCAAAGGCTCCACTTCAACTTATCATCTACACTGACGGACCGCTGAAAAAATGTCTTCATCAAATCCGTCATCGCGATACTGGTTTTCTGTTTTTTCGCAGGGTCAACATCCTGCAACTCTTTCATATCAAAAGGCGCCATCACATTTAGCATCGCGTCGAAATTCTCAACTACGTATTTACCCAAAGGCGAAACGTACTTCAACTGCTCATCGCTTGCCGTTTCGTAAAATATCTTTTCGGTCCCGTTTAAGGTCACCCGAAATTCCGGATGCGCCCCAGCATTCAATGCCTCTTTGTAAATCTCTTTGAGTAAGTCTTCTGCCAGATAACTCGACTTGATTAAAAGCCTGTCATCTTTTTGCAAACTAAGTGAATAATTCACCAGCAGCTTCGCGTATTTCTCATATATTTCACTCACAGCCAAACTCCTTAAAATATTTGCATTCGCTTATTATTCTATATACTCAAACCAGCTTTAAATCAATTATTATTTTGACCCAGTTGCGCATAAAAAAACCCCGCAATTTCTTGCGAGGTAAGTTTATCGTCAGCAAACAGTTAATTATTCTTCGTCGCTGTCCAGCGCCGCGTATTCCTTTTGTCCCTCACTTAGATACCCAGAACCTGTCAACTCTTCCATCTCTTCATCTTCTTCCATATCGGCATAGCCATCCTCTTTGTCAGCGTCCATTTTCACCTTGACCTTTTCATATTCCTTCAACGTCATCATGACCTCTCTGGCCTGGCTGCCCTTATACTCACCCAATATCCCGCATGCCGCCATCATCTCAATTATCCTCGATGCCCTGGCATAGCCGACACTCAACCTGCGCTGCAGCAGCGATACACTTCCTCGCTGTGTCTCAAGAACAACCCTGACAGCATCATCAAACATATCATCCTTAGATATATGGCTCGGGTCTATCCTGCCGAGCTGCTGGAGCTCGGGATGGAACTGAGGCTCTGCTATCTCTTTGAGATGCTTAACGATTCGCTTGACCTCCATGTCATCTACAAATGTCCCCTGCGATCGAATAAGGTCGCTCGTACCGGGCTTCAAAAATAACATGTCACCCTGTCCCAAAAGTGCTTCGGCGCCATTCTGGTCAAGAATAATTCTGCTGTCCATTCTCGCTGCAACCCTGAAACCAATTCGCGTCGGCATATTTGATTTAATCAGGCCTGTCACTACTGTCGCCTGCGGACGCTGCGTCGCCAATACCATATGAATTCCAACCGCTCGGCTCTTCTGTGCAAGACGAACGATAAACGCTTCAATCTCTTTCGCTGCCGTCATCATCATGTCCGCCAACTCATCAATAATAATCACAATATAACAGAGCTTCTTGGGAATTTTGGCCGCTTCTTCTTCGCTGCTCGGATTAAATCTTTCAAGAACCCCTTCAGGGCCAAGCAGATTGTATTCAGCTATATTTTTCACCCGCGCCTCTGCAAGCAACGCGTAACGCTCATCCATCTTTTGCGTCGCCCATTCGAGTATCTGTGCCGCTCGATGGGTCTCGGTGACGATCGGACACATCAAGTGTGGAATCGTATTAAACGCAGTCATCTCAACCATCTTCGGGTCAACCAGAATCATCTTCACTTCGTCGGGCCGCTTGGTAAGTAATATCCCCGTGATGATACTGTTAATACAAACACTCTTACCCGAACCAGTAGTGCCAGCTATTAATAAATGAGGCATCGCCGCCAAATCAGAAACCAAGGCCTCGCCGGAAGAATCCTTACCCAAAAATAAAGGTATCTCCATTCGCCCGGGCTTTTTGCCTGCTAACCGCATCAGGTCCTTTATCCGAACTTTTTCCTTCTCATTGTTCGGCACCTCAATACCAATCGTATGCTTACCCGGCAGCGGCGCGACAACTCGAACGGCTCCTGCACTTAAAGCCCTTGCCATATCATTGGCCAATGCACTTATCTGGCTCACCTTAACGCCAGCAGAGAGTTCCAACTCAAACATTGTTACTACCGGGCCTGTTTCCGCCGCTGCCACGCGGGCATGAACATTAAACTCACTCAGTAATTGTTCCAGCGCCGCAGCTTTTGCTTTTACAACTTTGCCCTGCACCGCCGTATATCCAAACTCAGGTTCTGCAAGCAATTCCAATGGCGGCAACTCATAGTCCTCATAGCTCTTGGGTATGTAAGGCTTGTGGGGCTTAGCTGACGGCTCGGCCTGCTTAGGTATTAAAGGTGTTAGTTCAGGTTTGCTTGCGGTATTGGTACTAATTTCTAAATGCTCAACAGCCGGGCCCGCAACCGAATACTCTTGCTCTTCAGTTTTTTGTCTCGCACGCAGTCTTTGCCATATCTCGCCAAGCGCCTCTGACCGCTCTCTTGCCGCCATCCATGTCGGTACCGCCAGGCCCGCTAATTTCGCGATGCCAAAACCTGTCCATCTAAGACAAAACAGTACCGCTGTATCAGCCAGCAACGTCAAACCGACTATCCACATGCTCGTTACCAATAAAAATGTCCCCAGCGTCGCAAAGTGGCCGCGCAAAAATTCCACCACCGCCACGCCTATCAATCCGCCCGAACCGGTCGGAAAACTATATATACTATGAGGCCAAAAACAATAAAAACTACCCGATACCGCAATCGCTAATAAAGCTGCCCCGACGCCGCGCAGCAAAGCCTGATGTACCTCGACGTCCAGCAGCCTAATCATCAAAAAACCTATGCCCGCCACCAGCAATACAAATATCCCAGGCCCTATATAATACATAAAGTAGTATGCACAAAACGCGCCTACCGGGCCACACCAGTTAGATGCGGGCTTGTTGTGTGGATAAACAAATCTGCTGGGCCAGTCGCCTATATCAAAACTCAAACAACTGCAAAATAATACCGCCAGCAAGCCTATCAAAAGGCATTTAACCGAAATTGGATACGACCTTATCTCTTTCAACTCACATTACCCCTATTAGTCCGATAAAAATTCTATTCGCAGACAAATACCGATTCTGCTTCTACAAAAAGCTAAAGTTACATCGGCTCAGACCTTAACTTTTCTATAAAATTAGCCCGGGATAGCTACCTGATTTTGGCGGCTTTGGTTGTTAGGGTTGCTACTGTGTGAAATTATAAAAAAAGAGCCTGACATATCATACGCCAGGCTCTTTTGGGTCAAATAAGTTTTAGGCTAAGCATTCAGAATCGATTTAGCAGATTCATCCTGAGCGTCACCGACATAGGGGATACCAGTAAGTTCGGTAGTCTCCTTGTTTGAAGTCATCAAATCGCTGCGCTGGATCTCGGAAAGTTTAAACTTCCTTGCCCCTGCCATGAACTGCTGGAGGCCGCATGAAAGCTTATCGACATATCCGTACATGGCAATAGCGCCGAACGGAATGTTGTTCATTTCTTTTTCACCGACTTTGCTCTTAACCGCTTCCCAACCAGCGAAAATTTCTTCCGGATACTTACCAAAGGCCTGTACCGAAGCTGGAAGCTCGGTCCAATTGCCACTGATTTCTGCCTTCTTTTCAGGTTTAAAGACGCCCTCGATGTTACTGCCGAGATAACCCGAAATCATCGGTGCTCGTCCCATACAAACAAGTTTAGTATAAGGAGCACAAAGTGCCATGGCCTTGAAGATATGGTCCTCGCGAGCGAACCCGCCGGCCAAAGAAATATCCGGCACCTTGATGCCTTTAGCTTCGAGAAGCTTACAATATTCATAGGTTTTTGTATGCAATGGCAGTGAAGGCACGCCCCAGTGTTCCATCATGTTCCATGGGCTCATGCCAGTTCCGCCGCCTGCACCGTCGATAGTCAGAAGGTCAAGCTTTGCATCAGCAGAATAACGTATAGCCATCGCAAGGGCTTCGTTGCTGTATGCACCAGTCTTGAGTGAAATTCTTTTGTATCCGATCTTACGCAGGTAAGCCACTGAATCCATAAAGTCTTTTTGTACTTCTGCGACGGTGTCGAGATTTGTTCCGCCTAAACGGCTGTGCCTTGCAAAGGAAGTAATTGCACGAGCCTTAAAAGCAGCTTCAACTACAGGGTCATTCGGGTCAGGGTCAACGAGATAGCCGCGACCCTTGAGAAATCTTGCATACTCAAGTGACGTAACCTGAATTTCTCCGCCAATATCTTTTGCACCCTGTCCCCATTTGAGCTCGATGATTACCTTGTCGCCATATTTTTCGATGACATATTCAGCGACACCGTTCCTTGTGTCCTCAACATTCATCTGAACAATTATGGCACCGTAGCCGTCATAGTAACGCAGGAACTTATCGATTCGTCTTTCAAGTTCCGGAGCAGATTTAATTTTTCCATCTTTCAGTTCGGACTTCTGGTCAATTCCCACAACATTCTCACCGATGACAATTGGAATTCCGGCAAGAGCGGCACCTACTGCAAATGAATCCCAAAACTTTGCCGCAATAAATGTTGAACCAAGAGCACCTGTCATAATCGGAAGACGACACTTGGTTTCTATCTCGCCGCCAAATGTGGTCCCTATATCGACATTTGTAAACAGGCAATCGTCGGGATTGTTAGTTAAGCCCTCTTTGATTCCATGGGCGCCATAGGCATAACCCTGAATTCGCAAAGCATGGTATCCCATACCAATAGCTGTTACATGAGATGACCCGGAAGTGGTCTCGCCGAAATTTCTCGGGTAAAGCATTTTCCTGCCCGCCAGTGATGACATCCAGGTTTCACATTTACCTTTGCAATCCGACATGCAAAGGGTGCATAAACCTGATTCACAGGCATCGCCCCTGTTTACAGTACCAAGAGCGTCATTTCTTTTTTTCCACTCAATCATTTTGATTCCTCTCTACAGAAACACATTAATATTTGCCTTTTAAACGGTAATTTTCCTGCCAATACAATGTGGTATCACGCCCTAAAAGGGATGTCAAAGCTTTTTTACGCTTGAAATAACGGCAATTTTGCCGATGTGGTAACCTTTTCGGCAAAAAGCTATGACTTTTGCCGATTACCTGATATAATTGTTTTTGAAACAGATTAAGTCAGTTTAAAACCGGTTAAATTGCCATTTACAGGTTAGGAAAAAATGCGAAAAAAACTTGATAAAAAATTAGCGATTCTCAATGTTCTCAAAGAGCAAAGCGGGCCGGCCAGTTCGGCCAAGATTGCACAATCGCTTTCTTTGAGCGGCTTTGATTTTAGTGAAAGAACCGTAAGGTTTTATCTTAAAGAACTTGATGATGCAGGCCTGACTATTGCTAACGGTAAAAAGGGCCGGACAATTACAGAGATGGGGCTGGCTGAACTTCAATCCTCTCAACTACCACAAAGGCAGGCTTATCTGTCTGCAAAGATTGACCAGATGATTTATCGTATGAATTTCGACTTACCCATGCGAAGCGGAACGGTAGTTGTAAATACATCTCTGGTTGAACCTTATCGGCTTGAAAGTTGTGCCGAGAAAATTTGCAAGGTATTTGCCAAAGGCTACGGCATGGGTAAATTGCTGACTCTCTTTGGTCCCGGCGAAACAATAGGTGAGCTTGTTATACCCAAGGATAAGGTTGGGTTTTGCACAGTTTGCTCTATTACAATAAACGGTATTTTGCTAAAGCATGGAATCCCAATGACATCACGTTTCGGTGGTCTTTTAAAACTTAAAGACGGCAAAGCTTTACGATTTGTAGAGATGATACATTATGACGGAACAAGTATCGACCCTCTCGAAGTTTTTATCCGCAGCGGCATGACCGATTATCATGGAGCGATAGAGGATGGTAACGGCCTGATTGGCGCCAGCTTTAGGGAAGTGCCCGGTGAAAGCAGGCAGCGACTAATTAATATCGGTGAGCGTCTCGAAGAAATAGGGCTCGGCGCAATAATGGAACTTGGCCTGCAGAGCCAGCCTTTACTTGATATTCCGGTATCTCCAGGTCGAGTTGGAGCTATTGTCGTTGGCGGGTTGAATCCTATATCAATTCTTGAAGAAAAGCAACACCGCGTCTTTTCACGGGCACTATCAGGTTTAGTTGAGTACGACAGGCTGTTTAACTACGAAGAATTTCCTGCACGATTACAAAAATACTTATAGCCTACATCTTGCCAAATTTTCTTACTACTGCTCTGTACTTTTCTCTTCACTGCTCAAACTCTCTGCCAGCAAAACGCTGTTTTGCTCATCATCGCCAGGCTGTTCCGGATATTTTTCATCTTTACCCATCTCGTGGCAAAGCTCGTTAACTTCATGCTTAAGCCCGGCCATCATCAAATCTCGCCCAACCACAAGTTTGTCGAATTGCCGCACCTCTTCAAGGGCCCTGTTTAATTGCTCCTCGTCCTGTTTCTGCTTTGTGATATCGCTATGAGTCGAAAGAATATTTATCAAATTACCTTCACTGTCTCTTGTCGCACTAACCGTGACATAATCAGTAAACTCTGTGCCGTCCTTATGAACACTAAAAATATCTCCCTCCCAGATACTACTGTCTTTCACGGTATCTAATATAGTCTCTGCCGTCGAACTGAAACTGCTCTCGATATTTAATGCCGACACAGGCTTGCCTATCAATTCTCCTTTGCTATAGCCGAAAAGTTTATCCATCTTATTGTTCGTATATATCACTTCGCCCTCAGGGGATATAATATTCAACGCCGTTTGTGCGTTCTCCATCGCCTTAAGAAGATTGATATTGCTTTCTTCGGCACGCTTGCGCCTTCTCATCTGGTCGGTCAATTCCCTGTTTATGCCCTCGAATCGCTTAGCTGTCTCTAATTCAGATTCCAGTTCGTCTGTTTTCCTGCCAATATAATGGAATTGCAATATTGCAAAAAGAACCGTCATAACCAAACCGCCGCCGCCCAAAGCCAGATTGTAAGAATGCTCCCTCACCGGTTCCGATATCTCATAAAGCCCAACCGATACCGCAACTGACCATCGCTTATTGCCGACATTTACAGGGGCAAATGCTACGAGTTTCTTTTCGGTACTTAGTTTATCTTCGTCCCGCCACACAGAATCGTAACTGCCAATTCCGCTTTCTCCTTTAATCATTCTCCCAACTAAAAAATTGATCCCTACACCATTATACTCGGGGTCTATTTCCCTGTTTGTTGTCAGCAAATCCTTGCCTATGTCTTCTGGATTAGGGCTGGCTATTAGTGTCCCGTCGCTATCAAAAACATAAGCGTCACCCTTTTGCTCAGCGATAACATGGTTGATAAACTCCTGGACCGTGTTTAAATATACCAGGCCCCGAACGATACCAACAAATTTTCCCTCTTTAAACACTGGCTCGCATACCGAAAAACATTTCTTGCTGAAATTTGATACAAAAAACCCGCTTACATAAGATTCATGGTTTTCGAGAACATATTTTACTCCTTCTTTCTCGGAGAAATCTGCCCCTAAAACATTTTGTTTGGCTGGGATTCTATTTTGAACTATCCCCTTTGCATCAAGACGGTATATGCCGTTAACCTGAACGTCCTTGTCGCCAAAACGCCCAAACAGTCTTTCTTCAGGTGAGCGCCCTTTAGTGCCTTGGCCTATTGTCCCGCTTATAATCAAATCCTGAATATCTGGTTCTTGTGACAATTGCTTCATATCAGACTGAAGGCGGCCTATCGCCTGTTCTATACTTCTCGCCTGGGTCTTGGCGATAGTCAATAGATGGTCCTGAGTACGGTTAATTATCGCCCGCTCAAAGCTCTTATTGCTCTGATAACAAAAACCAAATGCCGCAACTATCGCCGCAAAAATTATTATTGCAAGTGTAATCTCTCGAAATGTGGTTCTGCTCATCTTAAACTCTCCTTGCTGGCAATCTTGTTTCAATCATCTGTTAAATGACTGATAAGATTCAAAATACAGGTTCCAAAAACTTGATTCTTGCATCCTCTTAACAGGCACAAAATACTGCTTTACGAGAATGAAACGTCACCCCAATATCGACTGATAATACCGGTAACTTCTTGACCAACTCTAAGGCGGGAAATTTTTTAGAAAAAGCATGATTTAACAACAGATATTGCAGTTTTTGCGGCGGTAATAACAAAAATAAATCGCTTGCACTAAACACCTTTACCCTTATGGGACTCTGGCCGCGTTGTTAGCAACTTTAAGAATTCATTATTAAAAGCTATTGCCCGCCCCCTTTTTTGCCGATTAGGTATAAAGCGAAAAAAACCCCGCAGCGACTCCTTTCGCTACAGGGCTATAGAGACCAAAATTAAGCTTGTTTACTTGTTTTTCATCGATTTATCCACCGCTCTATCTAATTTTCTGGCATCCACGCTGACCGTCGGTATCCTTATCGAGACCCCAAGCCTGCCTAACTCGCCAGCGACTTCCGGCTGCATCGGATCAAGCTGAAAACTGCGGGACAAATAATCCTGGGCCTGAACCTTATTGCCCTTGCTCAAATAATAATAACCTATCTGGCGGTTGACCCTTGCAGAATTCGGAGCCAAACGTAAAGCCTGCTGATAGCACGTCAACGCATATTCATCTAAACCGTGGCCTTGAAACGCCAATGCCAGCTTCAACGACCCCAATGCTGATGTCGCCGCCTGGTTTATATATTCCTCTGATAAAATATCTACTCGCGATTTGTCACCTGAATCAAGCATCACTTTAATCCTTGCCGCCTGGGCCTCTCGGTGGACCGGGTCAAAACTTAATGCGATGCTGTATTCCTGCTCGGCCTGCATCCACAACCCGTCCTTCTGGTGCAGGCGCCCTAATTCAAAATGAGCTTGCGCGTCTTCATATTTACGCTCAAGCTTCTTAAGTAAACTGGCTTTCTTTTTTTCCGCAACGGTAGATTCGACCTTTTCTATGTTCTTGTTTTTCCCGCCCAATTGTGATGCATTGCAGCCGATAAACGAAAGTGATAACATGACAACTAAAAGGTAAAAACAAAAAACTTTTACTTTTTGTGTCATTTTACTGCCTCCACTTCCACGGTTCACAATATTTCCTGCCTTCAACGCTTAATAATTTACTGGCAAGACCAACATTGTGCCGTTATTCTGCAGCACATAAAGTATTTTTGCAAGAAAATTTTTGTATTTTTTGTAATATTTTGCGGTTATTTTCGACTATTATATTAGTCGGCGACCTTAAATACATTGTGTGTTTAATGTTCTGCGACAAATACTTATAAGGACATAGTTTTGCAAGTAATTGACTGGCAAAGAGTTGTCGACAAATATGGCCAGATGGTCTGGCGAAACTCCTACAGGCTACTCGGAAATCATTCTGATGCCGCTGACTGTTTTAGCCAAACATTTATTTCTGCACTCGAAATCTCTCAACGCAAATATATACGAAATATTTCCGCTCTTTTGGCACGTTTGGCAACAACTCGCGCAATAGACCTTCTTCGTCAGCGATATCGTCACGCACGGTTTCACGAAGAAGCCGTGGACCTTGTTTTTGTTCCGAGTAGCGACTCCGTGCCCCTCGAACAGATACAGGCTCAGGATTTAGCGGGACAATTGCGAAAGGCTTTGGGGCAGTTGCCGCCGCAAGAAGCTGAGGTCTTTTGCCTGCGGTATATAAACGATATGAGCTATCGTCAAATTGCTGCTGAGTTAGATATTAAAACCAATACCGCTGGAGTATTATTGCACCGGGCAAGGGTCAAGCTTCGCAACATTCTTGAAATAGGCCCAGACAGAAATGAGGGGGCAACATGATAGAGAAAAACAAAAAAACTTTAACAGATTTCATTAGTGCTTTAAAAAACGAACAAGTGCCCGCCGAGCCGCCTGCCAAGGATATAGATTCTGTCCTTGACAATCTGGCCCAGGCCACCGGCGGCGAAATGAAAACCGCTAATAAACCAATAACTTTCTCCGAAAGAATTGCCGCTGCCGGTCCAATTATCAAAGCTGTTGCCGCTTTGATAATCATGGCCCCTATAATTACATTTACATTGCATATCTACCAAACAAAGCCACCCGTCACCAAAGAAACCAAAAAGCCCCAGGCGATTTCCGAAAAAATAAAAGATGAAAACTTGCAGCCAAAACTCGATGCTGAGTTGGAAAAAATTGAGCGAATGTTTATTGCCCGCGACATCAAGGGCCTGCTGGCAATGTTAAATACAAGCCGGTTTGAAATCAAGGTCGCAGCGGCAAATTATCTTGCGCAGATTGGAGACGCAAGGGTGCTGGCTGCTCTTGACAAATTAGCCCGTCAATACGAAGGGGGTGACAATCCTTTTGCGTTAGCCATTAAAAAAATTAATGAAAGATTAAAACCAAGGCCCGTAAAAACTGCAAAAAAACCGCCCTCCGCAGGACGCATAACAGATACGCCTGCTAAAAAAAGTGAAGACACAGAAAAAACCAAGGTCCGTGACGACTTTATTCATGGCTGGTTAGTGGACCTAAACGATAATCCGCTTGTCGGTGAAATTCAATTCGGCGGCCCTATAGTAAAAACCGATGATGATGGTGCGTTCACAATTCGCGAGCCGGAATACAAAGGATTTTATTCAGTTTTCGGCAGGGCATTTAACGAAGAAAAAACGCTCGGAACATTTTTTATATGGGAAAAAACAAATAATGCCGTTGATGCTGAAATTATCGTTAAGCCCCTTGCCAAAGTCACCGGCTTTGTAACTGACGAACACAATAATCCCATTGGCGATTTTGATTTGGAATTCTCTGTTTCTACAGAGTACTACCACATATACAACGTAATCATTAGCGACGGGCCTTGGGAAATTCAAATTCAACCTGACGGTTCGTTCGAAGTGGCGATGGTACCAACTGGTGTCGACCTTGTCTTGGTAGCTAAGATGCCAGGTTTTAAAACTGCTGTTAAGCTCGACGGGCTAACTGCCGGCAAAACTCTTGATCTCGGACAGGTCGTCCTTGAGCCGCTGGAAGGATTTTCCGAAGATACAACATGGGATTGCATCTTCAAAGGTTTTGTGCTCAACGAGGCCAATGAACCAATAGCAGGTGCAAAAATTTCTGCTTTTGTCGGCGATGACCGTATCGAGCTCCAAACTGACGAAAACGGATGGTTCGAATTCGTTAACTTACCAACAGGTATCGAAATGAAAATGATCGTTTCTGCTGAAGGGTACGGCAATAATAAGTTTGTTTTTAGCTGCATCGAGACGATAAACGAAAGGGATGTCCAGATTTTCCCGCCTGCTTATGACTTTTTCGGCGAAAAAGCCCCTGGCCTGTTTGTAAGACGATGGATGAACGTTGAACCATTTACGCTCGAACAGCTGACTGGCCAGGTGGTAGTATTAAGCATTAACGATTACCTGAGAAGACCCAATTCAATTACCACACTGACCCGGATTTATGAAAAATATTCCAGTGAGCCTTTTACTGTCATAGCGATACATTCTTCAAGTCCGCAAGCAACAGCCAACGACCCTCGCCTTAAACAACTTATCGAGAAAAATGTAATAGAGTTTCCTTTTGGCTTAGATAGTGACGCTAAAGTTACCGAGAAGATGCTGCCCCCGCGCGACAGGCCCTGGGACGACAACCTGATCCGTGTCGGCAGAAGAGGACTCCAAACCGGTGCTATGAATTCTCTTTATGAAGCAAAATATCGGTATGCTTATTACCTGATCGACAAAAACGGTATCTTGCGGGCGTCACCATCGGAAGATTCACTTGAACAGTGGATTGAATTACTGCTTAGTGAATAACTAAAATGCTTTTTTAGACATCGAGGTTTTGCACTTCAAGGGCATGTTCACGGATAAAGTTTCGCCGCTTCTCTACATCGTCACCCATTAGAATGCTAAACAATCTGTCCGCTTCTCCGGCATCCTCGACCTTAACACTTAGCAATGTCCGCGTCGCCGGATTCATTGTTGTATCCCAAAGCTGGTCGGCGTTCATTTCACCAAGACCCTTAAACCGCTTTATTTCGACATCTTTACCGCCAATCTGCCTGATGGCTGAACAAATGTCACTAAGTGACGCGACATTATATTCATTTTCACTATTTATGAGTTTGAATTTCGTAGGCAGTGGTTCACCGGAAACAGACTTGCCCGGCTTTAAGAGGAAATCTTTCACATCTACGCCGAAATCAGTTTTAAGTTTTTTGTTTACCTGGTTAATGCGGTCAACTTCGTGCAACTCTTCAGCGACAAAATCTTCCTCTTCTTCATTCTTACCCTGCTGCTTCAACTTCTCAAGCTGTTTTTCGTATTCGGCTTTCTTATAATAAACTTCCTGCTCCGTCTGGGTCAGTATGCGGAACCGCGGGAGATTTTCATCTTTATAATAAACCAGCACAAACTCGTCGAATCTTATCCCGCGCTTGGAAATAACCGCTATTGCGCGTTCGGCATCGGTAAGCATCTTGATAAGGCTTGAGAGTTGCTTGCCCGATATTTTCTTAGGCTTATCCTTATCGCCATTTGTAATAAACAGTTCCGTTCCTTCCAAGCCCCGGGCTATCATTCGTTTATACATCTGATTTTCACTGAGGATGTATTCGGATTTCTTTTGGCCTTTTATTTTTATCTCATACAACGGAGGCTGGGCAATATAAATCATATCGCGAGCAAACAGTTCATACATCTGCCTAAAGAAAAACGTCAGCAATAGCGTTCGGATATGAGCGCCGTCGATATCGGCATCGGTCATTAATATCACCTTGCCATATCTGCATCTGTCAATGTCGAACTCATCGACCCCAATACCGGTACCAAGCGCACTGATGATGGTTCGGATTTCGTCGTGAGCCAGCATTTTTTCGAGCCTTGCTTTTTCGACATTTAGGATTTTACCTTTCAACGGCAGGATGGCCTGAATTTTTCTATCCCTGCCAGCCTTAGCGGAACCGCCCGCCGAATCGCCCTCTACGATGAATATCTCAGTAGTGGTTTTTTCTTTACTTGAACAGTCCCACAATTTTCCGGGTAAATTCGTCGAGCCAAGGGCGCCTTTTCGCCTCGTTAGTTCGCGTGCTTTTCTTGCCGCTTCCCTTGCCGCCGCCGCCTGAATAGCCTTGTTTAAAACTCTTTTTGCCTCAGCGGGATGTTCCTCGAGGTATTGCGTGAGCTGTTCGTTGATAGTTGTCTCGACAAAGCTGCCAACCTCAGGATTGGTTAACCTGACCTTTGTCTGTGCCTCGAAATGCGGGTCGGCAAGCTTGACGGCAACAATAGCAGTCAGCCCTTCACGTAAATCATCGCCGGTCGTCGCCTGGCTGCCCTTCAAAAGATTATTATTCTTCGCATAATAGTTCATCGTTCTTGTTAAGGCTGTTTTAAAACCAGAAAGGTGTGTCCCGCCGTCGATATTGCGGATATTATTCGCGAAGACAAGGATATTTTCTGTATAACCGGTATTGTACTGCAGCGCTACTTCGCAGTTTAGCATAGCCTTGGTATCTTCTTTGGCAAAATAAATCACATTCTTGTGTAGAATTTCTTTGCCTTCATTTAGATGTTCAACAAAAGCCTTGATGCCGTTGTCGAATTTGAAAATTTCTTTTTTGTTTTCTCTATCATCCCTAAAAGTGATTTGCAGTCCGCCGTTTAGGTACGCCATCTCGCGAATTCTTTTTTGCAGCACATCGTATTGTAATTCCGTATCACCAAAAATTTCCTCGTCAGCTTTGAATGTGATTTTCGTGCCCCTTTTGTCGGTGGGACCAACCTCCTGAACGTGGCCCTGAGCGTCACCTCGTTTACATTCAAGATGATAGTGCTTGCCGTCGCGATAAATATCCGCCTCAAGCCATTCACTAAGCGCATTGACAACGCTAACACCAACGCCGTGCAATCCACCTGAAACTTTATAGCTATCGTTGTCAAATTTGCCGCCAGCGTGAAGCGTGGTAAGCACAACCTCAAGAGCGCTGGTGTTTGCCTCTTTGTGCTGCTCGACAGGAATACCTCTCCCATCGTCTTCGACGGTACAACTGCCATCAGCGTGAACATGAACAAGCACCTTTTCGCAATGCCCCGCCAACGCCTCATCAACTGAGTTATCTAAAACTTCATACACCAAATGGTGCAGCCCTCCGCTGCCGCGGTCGCCGATATACATGTCGGGCCTTTTACGAACTGCTTCAAGTCCACCGAGTATCTTGATATTACTTGCATCATATTTATGTTCTATTGCCACGTTAAAGAACTCCTAAACTCAGGATTGCTATCCTATAATAATTTTAATATTTTTTATTCTTGCCCGTGGGCATCTCTGTTGCAGCTGCTCAAGAAGCTGGGGACTGCACAATCTCAGTTCGTGCACAAATACCGGCGAATCAACCAACACCTTCAATTGACTGTTTAATATCGAGTCAACTCTACAGTGCTCTGCCAGACCCACCGGAAGCATCTCGTTCCATGTTTCAACTACCGTGCCAAATTTTTCCTGCCTGGGGGATATCTGGTTATCCATTAATTCTTTGACGGTATCGCCCAGCTTGGTCACGCGGTTCTTTTTTTTACTTTTTCGCCACTTCGTAATCTCTTGCAGTCGCCTGTCTTCATCTGCCATGTTCATTTTTATCTCCCGTTGCCGACTTTGGTGTCAAGATGAAGATTGCGAGGCAAAACTATCCGAGGTTAATCGGCATTAAAACATAAAGGAAATTTTTTCCGCTCTTAATCAATCCTGGCCTGTCGGGCTGGTCCAGCTCTAAATCAAATTCCGGTGTTTTTATTACCCTGAGAACATCGATAAAAAACTGTGGGTTGAAACCAATCTCAAGCGGCTTTCCTTTAAAATCTATTGCCATCTCAATTTGCGCATCACCTGTTTCCGGCGCTCGACAGGAAAATTCCAGCGAGTTCTTGTCTATCTTGAGTTTAATCCCTCTGGATTCCTCGCTCGTCAACAGCGATGACCGCCGAACAGCGCTTAGTACCGCTTCGGTAGACAGTGTCAGTTTTTTGTCGTAATCGGTTGGGATAATATCTTCATAATTAGGGAAATTGCCTTCAACTAAACTCGAACTTATAACAACCGCCGCACAGCTAATTATTATCTGGTTATCAAGAAGCTTGATAGATATAATGTCTTTTTCGCTGCCGCTAAGTTTATCCAAAAGCAGCATTGCCTTTGCCGGCACAATTATTTTAGCGTCCGACATTTTTTTGTCCGGCGCCTTGGCTATATCAACTCTCGTCTGTGCGAGTCGCCGGCCATCTGTGGCAACAAGTGTTAGCTTCTTGCCTTTTATCTCCCAGAGAACTCCATTAAGTGCATATCGCGTACTCTCTTTTGCTGTCGCAAAAAGACACTGTTCAATACCTGCTTGCAGCTTTGACAGACTGATTTCCATGTCCGCCGGGCCCTCGAAGTCCGGCACCTTTGGAAACTGGCCCGCGTCGTGACCGTAAATTGTAAAATGGCTGTCAGAGCCTTTTATCTCACATGTCCCCTCTGCTGCCTCCAAAGAAAGTATTTCGTCGGCACTTTCACGAACGATTGCTGAAAGCCTGTCCGCTGGCAACACTATCTCGCCGGGCTCTTCGATCTGAACCCCGGCAATGGAATAATTAATACCCACCTCAAGGTCGGTTGCGCAAATACGGATATCTTTTTCACCGGCGGTTATTTTTACACATCGCAGTATCGGCTTTGGCGTTCTGCTTGGTACTATGGAAGTTAGCAGGCCCAGGGCTTCAGCAAGAGCTGCTCGGTTGAAATTGATCTTCATAATTATATGACCTCCTTGTTTTAAAGTTAGTGGTGTAGTCTACATCAAAAAGCGGTTATCCACAACTATTTTTTAATCTTATTTTTGCATAATTCTGCACAAACATAGAGATAGTTGGTCGTGATTATTTATGGGGATTTCCGCCTTCTGCCACGGCGGCTATAGTTATATATTAATATAAAGAAATAAAGTAGTAGTATTAGTCATATGGCCTGTGAAATTGTTAGATGTTACCGAGATAGAACAATAAGATGTTGCCGGACAAAGAATTAACGAAAAATAACGGAGATTTCTCTTGTGGAAAAGCTGTTAGGTCGCCGGTGAGTTTATGGCGAAATTTAACAAGGGAAAGGTTTTAACAAAACCAAATGTGTTATGTTTTTACGGAATCAACAATGAGTTTAATAGGTTATCCACAAGGAAATCACAGGTTTTTGTGGACTTTTATTGTGTTTTGAGCGGTCTCAACAATTCGAGTTCGCAGGGCTTTTGGGGCGAGAACCAGAACTTGATCCCCATAACCCAAGATCCACCATATAATTTCATTCAGGCCGTCAACGCGGAATTCCATAATAGCCGAACCATCATTTTTGTAATCGGTTTTTTGCGTACTGTGCCAATTCACCTCGCCGACATTGTGTGCAACTTTCGGGGTAAATTTTAATTTAATATTATAAATTCTTCCCTCTGGTATCATGGACCATGCCTGACCTAAATAGTCATCAACATCAAACTTATCACCGTCCAGGAAACACTTGTCAAGCAACTCAATATTTTTAATGCGATTAAGTTTGAATGTTCGGACGGCTTTATGTATGTGCGAAAAACCCAGAACATACCACGCGCGATGGTTATACATCAGGTGATAGGGACAAATCACAGGCTCAACAATTTTATTTTCAAAAAGTGAATGATAGACGAGTTTAATCTTTTTCTTGTTCACAATAGCTTTTTGTAAACTAGCAAAAGTTTTATCAAGCTTGCTCATCGGTGCCTGCGGGCTCGGTTTGGTTGAAATGGTTTTTAATGCGGTGTTGCAGTATTTTTTAATTTTAGCGGGAAGATTATTTTCAATTTTCAAAGCAGCTAACAACGCTGAATTTTTAAAGGGCAGCAAAACCTGATTCGAAGTCTTATACACGAGTAAAAGTAAACTAAGGGCTTCCCTCAGGTTTAGGTTGATTGGGGGCAGAAAAAATTCAGGGTCAATAGAGTAGCCCTTTGTTTTTAAGTCATAGCGGTAAGGCACCCCAATGGCCTCAAGCTCATTTAGGTCCCTGAAAATGGTTCGCCGGCTTGTCCCGAACATCTTGGCTAAATCGTCGACAGAGTAGTTTTTTCCTGCCTGCAAGGTCGTTAAAAGCCTTACAACCCGACTAATTCTGCTTGGTTTCATTAACTACCGCCCATAAAAACACAAAGTATTTAAGTTTTTTGCTTTTAGATAAAAGTATAATTATACATCCAATGTACATCAAATGTCAAAGTTTAGTTGGTAGAATTAAAAAAACAACTCAGGCGGGCACAGATACATAGCTGGGGGGAGAAGGTGTATTATTTTTGTATTGACATTTCCGTAACCATTTTGCTATAATAAGCTAAGCATTAAAGGTCTGATTTTGTACCTCAATGTAGGGGTGATGAGTGACCGACGTAACAATAGAGCGGCAGTTAGACGCCGATTCAGTTGATTTTAAATGAGGGGAACATAATGAAAAGCAAGTTTGTTTTGACAGCATTGGTTGTGTGTTTGTTTAGTTTGGTGTTGTGTTTAAGTGGCTGTAATACTGTCGCCCATGTTACTAAATTAGGTGATTGGAGCCAGCCGGGTATAACAGAGGCTGAAGGGCATAGAAAACAGGTACGCAATATACGGCTTAATCAACAGAATATGATGCGGGACCTGGACGAAGTGTTCCACACGAACAAGCCAAGCAAGCTTACAGAGATGAGAGCTCCTTAAAAGATAAGTTTTTGCACAACCACGTGTACATAAAAGAGTTATTTAAATGGATTCCTCATTGCAAAAGGATTTGAATCGTGGAGATGCTGGTAGATTATTTTAGCAGAGTGGGAACTTACGATTGGTGGGTTGTCGCAATTGAGTTGTTTTTCATCGGCTTTGTTGTCTACTGGGCAGTTGATTTTCTTGAGGGTACGCGTGGAGAGAGATTGTTCAGGGGGGTTATTTTCATCTTACTTACTGGCGTTCTTATTTTAAACCTTGTTGTTGAAAGGTTTGCGTTTGAACGATTAGCATATCTTTACAAAGGCTTTTTAATATTTGTTCTGGTAATCGCAGTTGCAGGTTTTCAGCCTGAAATTCGCCGCGTATTGATCCGGTTGGGCCAGCCGAGTTTCTTGTTAAGTGCAACCCAGCAACTGGCAAAAACTATCGAACAAATTATCGAGGCGGTGGTGCAGTTGGCAGAAAGAAGAACCGGCGCCATTATAGTTATCGAAAAACGCGTTGCTCTGGGCGAGTTTGTGGAAACCGGCGTCAAAATGGATGCCGCAGTGACATCTGAGTTAGTTAGAACGATTTTTGAGCCGGGCACGGCGTTGCATGATATGGCAGTTATAATCCAGGGTGACAGGATCGCCGCAGCGAAGGTTCAGCTTCCACTGGCAGAAGCTGGCAGCATTGGTGGCGTCGAGCTTGGTTCGCGACACCGAGCTGCGATAGGAATAACAAGAGGCTCAGATGCCACCGTTATCGTTGTTAGCGAAGAGACAGGCATTATTTCGATTGCACAGAACGGCGTACTGATACGCAATATCGACAAATCTCAGTTGAGAAAACACCTCACTGAGACAATAGATGACATGGTGCCGGTTGTTGAGAGACTCTGGAGGTTTCCCAGGAAAAAGGATTCTGCGATGCCTATTCAGGGCAGCGACAAAACTTAGTATAGGTTTATAATGAAGCAAAAGGTTAAATACGGAAAAGTGGCCCTTGTAATTTTTTTGACGCTCTTGATTTGGGTGTGGGCGGACCTGGCACTGGACGAAGAATTAGCCGACAAACCTGCACTAATAGTAGTGGACGAAGCGGCAAGCCCGCGTCTCTGGGTGACATTAGGAGCCGATCAGGCATCAAGCGTAGACATAAGAACCACATTTTCAGGGCCGCATCCGGCCATTGTTGATGAAAAGAGAAAATTAAAAGAGGGGCGGAGGCATAAATTTGAATTTGACGCGGTAAGAGAAAAAATGAATGAGCCGGGTAATTATACACTAAACCTGCTTTCATTCTTACAAAATGACAGAGAAATCAGGCTGCTTGGATTAAAAATCGAATCTTGTCAGCCGCAAACAATCTCCGTTACTGTAGTTGGGCTTGTAAAAAAGTCACTTAAGGTCGAATGTGTAGATGCAGCACAGATTCCGATTAAAGACGCAACTGTCAATCCGGCTCAAGTTGAAATGTTTGTACCGGAAAACTGGGTTGGAAATGCGAAGGTGCAATTGGCGCCGACGGAAATAAAACAGGCCAGACTCTCAGCTATTAAAAAAACACCCTTTATAAAATTGTCTAAGGAAAAACGGAAGGAAGCTTCGCAAATAGTAGAGATAGTCACGCCGCCTGAGGAAGAGTTGCTAAGAAGTGAAACCGTTAAAAATGCAACGCTCGGCTTTAATTTAAGTGCAAACACCCAGGGTAAGTATAAAATCGAAGTAATCAACTTAACTGAAGTAATCGGCCCTATCGCAATACGCTCAACGGCTGCTGCGAAAAGGGGTTACGAGAACATGCAATATCAGGTAATATTGGAGATAGATGATAAGGACGCCGAATCAGCCGAGGTTGTTAGAAAGAAACTTATTTACAATTTCCCCGAAGAATACGTACGCAATAATGAAATCACATTAAACCAGCAACCGGTAACGGCACAATTCAAGCTGGTGCCAATCGGCCCTAAGTAGGACTCACAGTTTTCCTGCCGCCTACAAATGTCAGCAATGCTTCAACAGTAACCCACAATGCCAGAACAAAAATTCCCCCGCCGATAGTGACAAGCAACCAGTCTTTGTTGTTATAAAAAATAATTTCATTTTCAACCATGGCCCAGTTTGTAATCGCAAGCATAAGCACACAGGGTATCCCCGAAACTAGGAACTTCATACCGCCTTTACGTTTGAGATATAATGTCACTATCAAAAGCGCCAAGGCAGCGAGCAATTGATTTACGGCGCCGAATAAAGGCCAAAGCTTTAGGGCACCTTTACCGTTTGCGCCGGTGGCAAAAGCAAGAGCCGCAGCGCTGACAACGGCAATTGTAGTTGCCACCCATCTATTGGCAAGCGGTTTTAACTTCAAATCGGTCGCGAGCTCGGCGATAATATATCGCTGAATTCTAACCGAGGTATCGAGTGTGGTACCGGCAAATGATGCGATGAAAACGCCCATCAAAGTAATGCCGACAATTTCTTTAATGCCCAAAGTTTGCATCATATTTGAGGCGCCAATCACAACAGCGCCGAGTTTGGCGTTCATACCCGTTGCTCCGGCCCAGGAGGCATAATGATGGTTCCATGCATTACTGCCGCTAAGTATTTCTCCGCCGGCGGTTTTATAAGCCATCCCTATGCCAGCGGCAACGCATAAGATGATAAGTATTGCCAATACCCCTTCGAGCAGCATAGAGCCGTAGCCCACAAACAAACAGTCTTTTTCATTTGAGATTTGTTTTGGACTTGTTCCGCTTGCGACAAGAGAATGAAAACCGCTAACCGCGCCGCATGCAATGGTAATAAAAAGAAAAGGCCAAAGTGAAGGTGCACCTGCCGGTGTGAGATTTAATGCAGGCGCGACGATTTCCATTCCGCCTGTTATCGCCGAAGTTGCTGCGCCGACTACCAAAAAACCCATAATGATAAACAACTGCCAGGCATTGATGTAGTCTCTCGGCTGAAGCAGCGTCGTTACCGGAAGTGTCGAAGCGACCCAGGCATATCCCAAAAGAATTATCGTCCAGACGCCCGTTGCCGGAATGCCGAAAAATTCAGGCATCTTAAAATCACCATGAAGACTTCCAAGCCATATACAAAGATACATCGCTATCACAGCTACCACGGTGGATGTCACTACATTTGCGCCTTTTTTATAAACAGCAAAACCCAAAGTGATAGCGATTGGAATTTGCAGCCAGACAGGAATAACCGAACTGGGAAATCTGTCGAAGACGATTGCGATAACCATTCCGAAGATTGCGATAACAATCAACAGTGCCATAAATACGATGACAAAGAAAATAAATCTTACTCTGCCGTTAATATATTTGGAGGTGATATCAGAAATGCTTTTCCCGTCGTTGCGCATCGAGACAACAAGCGCACCCAAATCGTGCACCGCCCCCATAAATATCGAACCAAAAACCACCCAAAGAATAGCCGGCACCCATCCCCAAATAATACCAATTGCGGGTCCGACAATCGGGCCTGTCCCAGCGATGGACGTATAATGATGACCGAAGATAATACCTTTTTTAGCTGGAACATAGTCGATGCCGTCCTGCAGTTCGTAAGAGGGGACAGACGCGTTTTTATCAAGTTTAAAAATTTTATTTGCGAGGAATTTACCATAAGTGTGATATGCAAGCAAAAAGCCCCCCCCGCAGACAATTATCAACAGCAAAACCTCCATTCCCCCGCCTCTTATAGAGCCCGGCGTTTTTGCCGCCACCACCGGAGCTGTCGGTATGCTTTTAAGTGTTATTACCGCATATTTATGGCCTCCATTCTTGTCGGTGATAGTCAGTTGTGACTGGCCCGGGCTTAAAGCTTTTATCCCAAAAATCTGCAAGCCGAACTGGGCAGGATGCGGAGTCACTTTTATAGCTGGCGAACTGGTAAAGGTAGAGGTCAGGCTCACAAGAGAAGCCGGCGGAGTCGCGGCAATACTGATTTGGGCCTCTTGTCCAACATTAAATTCAAAAACCTGGTCCTTTACGGTTTTAAATGGCGAACATGAAAGTGTAAGGGCTCCAGATTTGTCGCCTGTTTTACTTATGGAAACTTTAAGAGAGGCTATTCGGGTGTCTTGCTTTTTTGGTTTTTCAGGTTCGATTTTAGACTTGGTTTTAAGCAACTTCTCCAGCTCAATTGCTTTTTCTACTCTTGTTTTTTCTTTCTCTTTCGGTTTTTCTTCGACAACGGACGGCTTTTCAACAACGGGCGGTTTTTCGACTTTTAACTCTGTGTCTTTGACAGCGGGCTCACATCCGATAAAAGAAAATAAGCAAAGCAGCATGATAAGAATAGAAAAACCTTTAACAATTCTCATGCGAAGACCTTTCCAGGCAAACATCAATGTTTATTTCATGACGGTTCATCCAATTTTCTGTGAGGACGCGCCAGTAATCTTATTGGCACTTCGCCTATCGGAAGTATACTTTGAAGCCGACCTTTTATAAACCGCATATAATTTTCTTCAAACAACTTCGGCTTGTTTACAAACATCAGTATCGTAATTGGGTTGGCGGCAATTTGTGTCACGTAATAAATTTTGGGCCAGCCCGAAACATTTCGTTTTGTCGCGCCAACGCGCTCTTCCTTTATTATCTCGAAAGCTTTGTTTAATTTTGCCGTTGGTATCTGTGTCGTGGTTTGTTTAAAAATTTCACCCGCAAGGTCAAGAACCGTCTGCACGTTTTTCGCCTCGGTTGCCGTTGTAAAGGCAATAGGCGCGAACCTTAATCCAGGAAGCACTTTCGTTAGATATTCCCCATAGTCTTCCGTGATGGCTGAATCTTTCGCCAGGTCCCACTTATTTACGATGATGATACAGCTTTTATATTCTTCGGCAATGAGTCTTGCTAATTTCTTATCGACCTGCGAAATGGGCAAAGTTGCGTCGATTAGGAAAAACACGATGTCTGCGCGGTGTATCGAACGAGTAGCGCGAACGTAACCGTAAAATTCAATACTGTTAGCTATCTTATTTTTTTTTCTAACACCAGCTGTGTCGATAACAAGAATTATCTTGCCGTCTTTTTCAAGCCTGACATCAACAGCGTCCCTTGTTGTGCCGGGTACTTCACTTACAATTACCCGCTCAGTTCCCGCCATTGCGTTTACAAGAGTGCTTTTGCCGGAATTGCGTTTTCCGACTATCGCGATTTTCATGACAGGCTCTATAGGCTTTTCAGTGTCGAAGTGTTTGAGTTCATCGAAAATTTTGTCAAGTAATACAGTTTTATTCATATTATTAGTTGCCGAAACGCATAAAAAGTCACCAAACCCTAATCTGGCGAACTCACCGGCAGCAGGAAACATCTTTGCAGTATCAGCCTTGTTAGCTACCCCGATGACGGCCATATTTTCCTTGCGCAAAAGCTGAGCGATTTTTACATCAAGCGGAACAATCCCATCGCGAATGTCTGTCATAAATATTATAAGGTCCGCCGATTCGATAGCTTTTGCAATTTGCATCTCGACGTGCTCGGTTAATAGGTCCGAATCAACGATTCCATAGCCGCCGGTATCAATAAGCTCGAAATACCAGTCGTCTTTTTCAATGATGGTACTGACGCGGTCGCGCGTAACCCCTGCGGTGGGCTCGACGATACTTATCATCCTGCCGGCTAATGCGTTTAGCAAACTGCTTTTGCCCACGTTGGGCCTGCCGATTATTGCTATTGTAGGTAATGACATAAGTTCTTTCCAAATCCAGTATTAGAATCAATCCGAATGATTATAGCAGATTCAATGCCTAATTTGAAGCGCTAACAAATCAGCGGCGATTTACATTGTTGACTGGATTTTTGCCCCCAAATTTCGTATAATATATAGTCCGATAATTTAATGAGGGTTGACTTGATGTTTAGGCCTCGAATGGCGATTATTTCGATTTTGCTCCTGTGCACAACATGTCTCGGTGATAGTTTTACGCATCGCAACACCGGTGACAGTTTTAACGGTTATGCTGTTGCCAGAAAAAGAGCAAATCGCACACAGGTGCGAATCGAAAACAGAAAACCCAGATATTTGGATTTGAGTGATTACGGGATTGTGCAAAATAATCTCGGCAGAAAAAACCGGATTTATACGTTTAATATAAAAGATGCTGTTGAGTTTATGGCCGAAACGCAGGCCTTTGAAAAAGCAATCAAGATAGCCGCAAACCAGGGGCCCTTGTTCATCCTGATAGAGATTGATACGCCGGGCGGTAGAATCGATTTGGCTAAGAGGATTTGTTCGGCACTTATAAAACTAGACAATTGCAAAACGGTTGCTTTTATGAGCGGCGGACAGTTCGGAGGCGCTTTTTCCGCAGGGGCAATAATTGCTTTAGCATGTGACGAAATTTATATGCTCGAAGGGACCGCTATTGGTGCAGCTTCGCTATATGCCCAAACAACAGCAGGGCCGGAAGAATTGAAAGAAATTTACGGTGAGAGTATTGCGGGAAAATTCAGCTCGGCATGGTCAGCTTATTGTGTCGCGATTGCCGAATTGAATAATCGCCCGGGTCAATTAGTAAAGGCAATGGTGGAAAAACAAACCGAGGTTGTTGAGATTATAGAAGATGGCGAGCAGATTTTTATACACCCAAGGGACAAGCCTAAAGAACAAAAAACTATTCGCATATGGAGTGACAAAAATTCACTTTTGACATTGAGCGCTGACGAAGCTTTCGTTGTTGGAATCGCTAACGGAACGGTATCGTCAAGAAGTGAGCTTTTTGCCCGCCTCGGGGCAAAAAGAGCGGTAAAAAACCCCGACAGAAAGATGTTAAAAGCAAAAAGAACGTTTGAAAAAATAAAGAAGAGATTCGACGCGATTCTTAACTCTATAGAATATTTCGAGCAGCGGGCAAATATTCTTGTCAAGGAATACAATGCGCTGGAGGCGGAAATTCGCAGGGCTGATACGGTTGTTTATCGTAAACGTTCCGGGAGACGCAGGATTGGCAGCTATAGTTCTTCGTACTCAGAGATTGAAGTCGAACGCAGAGAGGTTTTAACCGACCGCAATATATTGTTAAACGAACTCTTGGATGTTCTCGATGCTTTGATACGCGAGTATGACACAGCTATGTTGATGGCAAACAGATATCCGGATTTAAAGCGTTACGTAAAGATGCTTGAGAAAAATTTAACCGCTACCGAAGTGACATACGATGGAATTAACTTTCGCTCTCGTTATTAGTTTTTAAATCCTGCTGTTGATATTGAAACACATCTTCTATAGGCACACCGAAGGCATCTGCTATTTTAAATGCCAGGGTAAGTGATGGAGAATATTTACCGGCTTCAATGGCGATGATTGTCTGGCGGGTGACGCCGGCCTTGTCAGCTAATTTCTGCTGGGTCATCTCATCATTCTCAAAACGCAGCTTGCGAATATTGTTTGTAATTTGATTACTGCTCATCTGCCTGCTCCCGTGCAAACCGTATCAAAATCATTGCTGAATGTATGATTTGAGAAATAAAAAGGCCGACCAGTAATAAGATCGGCAAGGTATAAGATGGTATAGAATTTCTTGCTCCTGAAAGGAAGAATATAATGAAACAAGCGTAGACCATAAAAAACATAAAGAAATAGCTTGATATTATAAACGCCCTGACAGATATTTTTTTTTCCCGTTCATCAAAACCGGCCCCTGTTGATATTGAACGCAGGCGGGTTATCAAGGCGGCGATCAGGCCAGCAATAATAAATGACATTAGGGGGACAATACCTTTTACATTGAATTTCACTGCTAAGCTGACACCTAAAGCACCTATAATTATGCAAGCTGTAGCGCCACAAAGATTAATCCACGCTTTTTTTATCAATCTATTCATTTTCTTTCCCTCCTTTGCCATACTGAACGAGAATCGCAATCGAATGCACATAAAAGTTTGTGACTCCTGCAATCATAAAAATCATTGGCAGCCAGAAAACTTTTATAGAAGCATCAGGCCCAAGTACAAAAAATGGAGTCATACAAGCCAGACCAACAAAAAGGTATGCAGCGCCAAAACCGGCAAGAGCAGCTCTTTTGTTAATTTTATTGTCTCGTTCGTCAACGGTGACATTGCCCTTGTCCTTTTTGAAAACGATCCGAGCAAGTCCGCCTATTCCTGCTATGCCTAAAAACCCTAATCCTGCCGAGGCCTTGGGAAACCCAAATGCGGAATAAAAAATTGTAATCGCGGTACCGCTTGCAATTAAAGCGATTGATGTTGTTATTACAATTAACCAGGCCGCTTTTTGTGATCTATTCATTTTCTGTTCCTCCCTTACTTTTCCAGCCGTATTCGTTTAATATTGCAATGGAATAGATTAAAAAGACCCAATACATTCCGCCAAATACCATCCCGCACAGGTAGTTTACCGATACCATGCCATCCGGGCCGTAAACAAAGAACGGCGCCATTGCGGCCAACACAAACAAAGGCCAAAAGCTCCAATACGCTGCCACCATTGCCTTTTGCTTGATCAGCAAATCTCTTTCATCAAGGCCCTGCTTATCTTTCTTAAAAAAGGAGGGGCGAATCCGGCTAAAACCCATAATTCCGATGAATGCAAAACCCGCCATCGAAGTATGCCAGGACATTCCTACAGCAAAACGCAAGATAAGCACCGCGGTTACACTAAGTCCGAGTGCCAGCCCTAATATAATCAATGTAAACCGCGCCATTTTCTGATACTTATTCATGAATTTCCCTTTCAAATCAGTTTCTAATGTAAGCTATATCGTACATAATGTAAAGAATACTTTACATAATGTCAAGGGGAATTTACAATTTTCTCAAATTTTTTTACAGGTTCTTTTCAGATTTTGGAAAGTCTTGGCCTAATTTGGTGTCAATATCCGATATATATGGTGATGGAAACAGTTGAATATACCGAATTACAGACCAAGGAATGTCCGTTCTGCGCCGAAACCATTCAGGTTCGTGCCATTAAGTGCCGTTTCTGCGGGGAATTTCTAAATACGGACCGCTCGCAGCAGCCCGAAGCCGAAGAAAAACCCAAAGAAGAAGAGACCCAGGTAGAAAAGGTATTATTCAAAGGCAGACCTTCGATCTGGGGCCTAAGCAGTTCAGTGTTAAAGGCAGCGTTTTTTGTCGCCATGGCACTTTTGCTGATAGATTATCCAATCGAGAATCTATCAGTGTTCCAAATTCCACAGGCACCGCCCGAAGCTGCTGTTGAAAAAATTATCGAAAACGAATACGCCTCCACCGGATATGTCTCCGAAGAAACCCAAAGCCAAAAAGGGATGTTTTCGTGGATGGAACTTAACGACCAGCAAAAAGCAGTCTTCGCCAGCTACAGAATCGCAACTGGTGTCGGCTTTATAATACTTATGATTTGCATCCTGCTGCTAAAAGCGGTAAAGCTCAAAATGATTCATTATATAGTCTCTCAAGACAGGATCGAATGGAGCAGAGGGATCATGGATAGAAGAGTTAATAATCTTGATATGTTTCGGGTGATCGACCTTAGCCTGCAAAGAAGCCTGCTTGATTGTATTTTCGGTATCGGGACGGTGACATTAATAATGGTCGACAAGACCGACCCGAAGTTTGTTTTTCAAAAGGTAAGGCGCAGCCGAAAACTTTATGATGTTATTAAAAAGGCAAGCCTCGACGCTGACAAAAAAGCCGGTGTCATACACGTCGAATAAAACCGTTTTAATCGCCTTCGGGGGTTGATTGCCCCTGAAATTGGCTTAGGTTCTCAAATATTCTGCCACGAACTTCCTCAATAATCAATTGAGCAATCGGCATTCCGTAGTGAAGATTCATGCTCGTTTTGCTAAGATTAGTAATTTCGAGTGTAAGCGGCCCCATCCAACCGGGGTGTACAGTAGGAGCAGTAAAATGAACTAGTAAACCACAACGAGCAAGGCTACTTTTTCTTTCTATTCTGGCCGCTAAATGCGACACTCCTTCATTGGTAGGTAACCCAACTATTTCTAATGTTTGTGCAAGAATAAATTGGTTTGGTGGCAAGGTAAAAGGTCTGTTTTTTTCAAGAACATGTTTTTCGGAAGTTTTTCCAATAAAATCGGCAATACTGCCAGATACTGTAAAATCATAAGCAAATTTCCCAGATTTTGGCACGCTGATTTTATCGCCAAGTTTCAAGTCAATTGTATGTGCATCATATGGACAATATTTTACACCTACATCTTTGTATCTTGGCTTTGGCTCGGGGGATATAATTAATCTTCCATCATCTAAGGCCTTTATGTATCTCGCTATTGGAGAGAATCATTTAGGGTTCTCTTTAATCTGTTCTGTTCTAACTGTTATTGAGCGGCCATTTTCGAGGGTTGGCCTAGGTAGTTCAACTAGCACAAGATCTTTTTTTGTTTCCAAAGGAGTAACTCTTATTGTCCCATGTACCGAATTGTTTTCATCAGGCTCCTTTCCCTTTGGAAATCCTAAATCCTCCTTTTGAGCAAATAGTGAAAAACCACTATTATCAAATAATTCTCCGCTTACTGCAAACTCCCCCGTGAACTGTCCTGTAGATATTTCACAATTAAGCCACTTTTCCATTTTCCTGTCCTTTCCTTTCCCCTGTTTTCATTACCCTATTGTAAATATATGAAACAACCGACCCTACGAGCTTAAATAATATTATTAAAATAATATCATTTAAGCAATACTATTAAATTGATATCGTCACATGTGGGGATTTTTCGTCACCCACTTCCAACTTTTCACCTAACTGCTTTTTAAATAAGTGCTTATGCTAAGAAGATACTCACTCAAGAATTCAGAATTCCGCACATTATAATTGTTAAATTCCAAAATGAAATAAAAGAGCTGAAACTTTTTATCCTTCAATCATCCTCCTGATAAGCACCGACTATGCATTATACCATAAAATCTTTGGAAAATAAAGAGGTTCCGGGTGACTCAAGTTGCAGCATTTTACCTTTCATTGTTGTTCCGCCAGTTGCGCTGAATCCGCCAAGTTGGCTGTCAGAGCGGATTACTCTATGGCAGGGGATTATCAGCGGAGTTTGATTTTTTGCCATTATGCCGCCGACAGCTCTTGCAGCGGCAGGGGAACCAGCTTTTTTCGCTAACTGGCCATAACTTACCGTCTGGCCAAAGCGGATATTTCTACAGACTCCCAAAACTTTTTTGCTAAAATCGCTGAAACCGTCAAGCTGGATGTCGATATCTTTGTCGAAATCAACATAACTGCCTTCAAAATAGGCAATTATCTGGTTTTGAAGGTCCCTGAAAAGGTTTTTGTCGAATTTTGCCTCGGGATAACATTTCAGCAGGTTCTGTTCGAGGCTGTGGCGATTGGAAAGGGGCAGATGTGTTCGTAAAAGACCATTTTCAATAGCTGTCAGGCCGAAATAGCCCCATTTCGTTTTAAAAATCGAGTATCTGATATATTTTTTCATTTTTTAGCAGTTTTGCGCCGTAAATAGTGTCTAATAGGCCAAATTGGTTGACGAGAGAGCTAATTTTTGGTAATTATAGTAGTTTTATAAAAAATAGCCAACGCCGCAACGTCTTAAAAATTTAGGATTGAGCATATATGTCTCTTGAAGAACTAAGAAAAAGGATAGATGGGCTTGACCTTGAGCTGGTCAAGATGCTCAACGAGCGCGCGCGCGTGGTAATAGAAATAGGCAAAGAGAAAAACAGGGACGCAAGCCCGGTCTATTCACCGGACAGGGAAAAGAAAGTCTTTGCAAAGTTATCAGAGGCTAACGAAGGGCCTCTGCCGAACAAGTGCCTAATGGCTATCTGGCGTGAGTTGATGAGCGGTTCGTTCTTTTTGGAAAGACCTTTGCGAATAGGCTATCTTGGTCCGCAGGGCAGCTTTAGCTATACAGCAGCGATGCTTAAGTTCGGCCAAAGCGTCGAGTATGAGTCACTTACCGATATTCGAGGCATTTTCAGCGAAGTAAGTAAAGGCCATTGCGACCTTGGTCTTGTACCGATAGAAAATACTACAGGCGGCGGGGTCATCGAGACACTGGATTCTTTTACTGACAGCGATGTTAAAATTTGCGCCGAAGTTTTGATGGCGATACATCATAACATTCTTGCCAACTGTGCGCTTGAAGAAGTGGAGAAGATTTACTCCAGGCCTGAAGTGTTCGCACAGTGCAGAAACTGGCTAAGCGCCACTTTTAAAGAGGCAAAGACGATTCCGGTAGCATCAACTGCCAGAGCGGCACAGATGGCCGCGTCGGAGCTTAAAGCTGCTGCGATTGGTTCGTCCGTTGCTGCTGAATTATACGGGCTCAATGTTATTTGTGAACATATCGAGGATATTTCAAATAATGTCACGAGGTTTTTGATAATAGGCAGAGAAGATGCTAAGCCAACCGGTGAAGACAAGACTGCGATTTTGTTTAGCACCTCTCATAAGGCTGGTGCATTGGCAGATGTGCTTGATGTCATGAGGAAATATGGCATTAACCTGACGAACATTGAATCCAGGCCAAGCCAAAAAAGAGAATGGGAATACTACTTCTTTATGGACTTTGCCGGGCACTGGAGTGACGAAAATGTTAAGAAGGGGCTGGAAAAAGTTCGAGAGCATTGCCTCCAGCTTTCAGTGCTGGGCAGTTTTCCAAAGGCAACGGAGCTTCTTTAAGTTTTTTGAAACATAAATTTTTGTAGAGGAATTTTTTTAATGAGAACACCATTCATAGCAGGCAACTGGAAGATGAATACAGATAGCCAAAGTGCTGTTGAATTAGCTAAAGCAGTGGCGGCAGGCTCGGTTGATATTGCAGGCAAAGCAGTAGACGTAGCAGTGATACCGCCTTTTGTTTACCTCCAGTCAGTAGGTCAGGCAGTCGCTGGCTCAGGCGTTGCTTTAGGTTCGCAGGATGTATACACAGAATCCAAAGGAGCGTTTACCGGCGAGATAAGTACGTCGATGTTAAAAGACGTTGGTTGTGAATATGTTTTGTGCGGCCATTCGGAACGCCGTCACGTAATTGGTGAAACAAATGAACTGGTTAATAAAAAACTTTCAACAGCTTTAGCGGCGGGCCTTTTGCCCATATTCTGTGTTGGTGAACTAATAGAGCAGCGACAGGGCGACAAGACAGAGCAGGTCGTTACTGAACAGATAAAAAAAGGTTTGGCAGGCGTTAGTGCCGAAGATATGGAGAAAGTGACATTGGCTTATGAACCGGTATGGGCCATCGGCACGGGCCTGACAGCGACGCCCGACCAGGCACAGCAGGTACATGCGTTTATAAGAAAGCTTATAAGCGAACTTTATAATGAACAATTGGCAGAGAAAACAAGAATACAATACGGCGGCTCAGCCAAGCCCGGCAATGCGGCAGAGTTGATGGGACAGCCTGATGTAGATGGTTTACTGGTGGGTGGTGCGAGTTTGAAAGCAGAGGATTTTATAGGGATTATTAACGCGGCAGGTTAGTCGCATGAATAGCAAAAATTAAAAAGTTGAGGTAATAAAAAATGGGTATATCTGGAGTATTAGCTGTGGGTTTCGCAATGAAGATTGTCGCTGCCCTTTTCGTTATTTGCGCGGTGGTGTTGATTTTGATTATATTGATTCAAAAGGGCAAAGGGGGCGGACTGAGCGGCGCTTTTGGCGGAGGTATGGCCAGCGGACTTTTGGGTTCAAAAACAGGCGACTTCCTAACATGGGTGACAATAGCATTAGCATCATTGTTTCTTGTCCTTTTGATAATCATGGCCAAGTTTTACAAGCCCTCTATTAGTAAAGTTGGGCCGCCGACAGTGACCCAGCAGCCGGCAGCTCCGCAATAGCACATGGTTTTTGAAAAGGCGGAGATTAATTTATTGGACAGGCTCAGATATTGGATTTGGAAAGTGGAACGACAATGATAAATAGCATGACAGGATTTGGCAGCGCAGAGGGCCAACTTGATGGTGTGATGTATATCGTTGAGATTAAAACAGTCAACAATCGTTATTTCAAGTCTCGAATCAAACTGCCGGAAATGGTCGCTTTTCTTGAAGACGAAATCGAAAAACTTCTTAAGCGAAACCTATCGAGAGGTACAATAAATTATACACTTAGGCTCAAAAATCTTTCATCAAATATACTTTTTGACATAGACGAAGCAGCATTGCAAATTTACATAAAAAAACTTGAGCAGGCCACGGCTCGTTCTGAGAATAAATATCCGATTGACATCAGTTCACTGCTGAATCTGCCAGGAGTATTGGTTCCTGCAATACCAGAAGCCAAGCAGGGCGAGCAAATAAAAGAAAAGGTTTTAGCTATTACGCTTGAGGCCATAGACAAACTTAAACAGATGCGAGCTGCCGAAGGCGCCTCGATTGATGAGGACCTGCAAACCAACTGTGATGCTATAAAGCAGGTGCTTGAACGAATACAAGGCCGGGTTTCTGTTGTTATTCAGGAATATCATGACAAACTTAAGAAAAGGATAGATGGATTGCTTGCAAGTGCCAAATTGAAACTTGACGAAGAAACACTTGCGCGGGAAGTAGCGGTTTTTGCAGAGAGGTCGGATATATCCGAAGAGATTTCAAGGCTTCAATCCCATATAAAGCAATTTACTGATAGCTGTAAGGGAAATGAGCAGGCAGGAAGAAGACTGGATTTTATAAGCCAGGAAATGTTGAGAGAAGCAAACACTATTGCAAGCAAGGCATCCAATACCGAGATCGTTAACTGGGTAGTGGATATGAAGTGCCGGATAGACCGGATTAAAGAACAGGTGCAAAATGTTGAGTGACGCCAATTGAATGGTCGGACAAAGCGAAAAAAAAGGCAAAGTGATTGTAGTTAGTGGTCCGTCCGGCGTGGGCAAGAGCACGATTTGCAAAGAGGTTGTTAATCGCTTAAGCGATGTGCAGCTTAGTGTTTCGGTTACTACGCGGACAAAATCAGAAAGTGAAACTGATGGAAAGGACTACTGGTTTATAACCAGAGAAGATTTTCAGAAACGAATTCGCCAGGATTTACTGCTTGAGTATGCCGAGGTTTTCGGCAATATGTATGGAACACCCAGAGATAAAATCGACGAGGCGATAAAAGCAGGCAAAAGTGTTATTCTCGAAATAGATGTTCAGGGCGGCAAGCAGGCAAAAGACATTTACCGCGATGCTGTGATGATATTTATATTGCCTCCGAGCCAAAAAGAATTAAAACAACGGATGGACGGTAGAGGCAGAGAGAATGTGGAAATTGCCGAGGAAAGATTGAACGGCGCAAGTGAAGAAATCGCCGTGGCGTGGCAGTATTATCATCATATGGTGATAAATGACGATTTGGAAACGGCAATAAAAGAGGTGGTGGAAATTATTAAAAACAATACTGGAGAAGAATAATGATAGATGATCTCAAAGATGTTGAGCTGATTGAGAAGGTTGGCGGCAGATTCAAATTAACAGCATTGATTCAAAGGAGAATGACTGAATTAGTGCATGGCTCTCGCCCGTTAATCGAAGACACCGAGGGCAAAACGATGATGGAAATCGTTGTCCAGGAAATAATACAGGATAAAATAGCGATTGATAATGGAGTCGACTCTGCCGACGAAGAATTGGCCGGACAATAATCGAATTAGCATGGGCCGAGAAAGTGCAAATCTAGAAGGTCTCAATATCCTGCTTGGTGTTAGTGGGGGAGTCTCTGCGTACAAGGCGGTTGATTTAGCCAGCAAATTGACAGCGGCGGGCGCAAACTTAAAAACAATAATGACTGAAAATGCCTGCCAGCTTATCATGCCGAAAAGTTTTGAGGCTGTTACTGGAGAGCAAGTTTATACAAGCATATGGAGCTCTTCCGGTGATTTTAAAATTAGCCATGTCAACCTGGTTGATTGGGCCGATATGGTTGTTGTCGCACCGGCAACGGCAAACATCATTGGTAAAGTTGCAGGCGGTATATGTGACGATTTGCTCAGTACCACACTTTGTGTTTGCTGGCAAAAACCGGCACTGATGGCTCCAGCGATGAATAATAATATGTGGGAAAACCCTGCTGTACAACGCAATGTAAAAGCAATCCAGGAAGCAGGATTCAAATTAACCGGACCACAGGAAGGGCGGCTTGCCTGTGGAGACGTCGGCGCCGGAAGAATGACAGAGCCTGCCGAAATTATACGGGATATCGAGCAGATAGCTTCGCAAATCAAAAAGAAAAATTGACAAGAAATTCAAAATGAATTTTTTAATCACAGCAGGCGGAACCAGAGAATACATCGACCCTGTGCGGTTTATTTCAAATGCAAGCAGCGGCCAAATGGGCTATGCGCTGGCTCGGGCAGCTAAAAAAGCGGGGCACAAAGTGACATTGATAACTGCCGCGAATTTAAAACCACCTGCAGGTGTAAAAGTTATAGATGTTGAAACAACGGCGCAGATGTTTTCAGCAGTTAAAAAGAACTTTGAAAAATGCAACTGTTTGGTTATGGCGGCAGCTGTAGCTGATTACACCCCCGCAAGACAAGCTAAAACCAAAATAAAAAAGACCACCCAGGCTTTGACCATTAAATTAAAACCAACCGTTGATATTCTAAAATGGGCATCAGGGCAAAAAAAAGACAAAGCTGTTATCGGCTTTGCATTGGAAGATAAAGCCGTCAGAAAAAACGCGGAGAAAAAGCTGAAAGAAAAAAATCTTAATATGATTATAGCTAACAGAATATCGGCTATAGGAAGTGATAAATCGACAGTGGAAATAAAAACCCCAGCGGGCAGATGGATTAAAATTGAAAACACACCTAAGCCAACCATCGCCCGAAAAGTTATCAAGCTCATAGAAAAAGAATTTATCCAGAGCAGCTAAATCATTTCTTTGGCAGTTGAGGAAAAACCTCGGCGACAATTGAATTTACAATTTTGTGGTTTTGTATATTGATTGCCTCGTCATGACCGCGGTCAACGGCGGCAAAAGCCTTGACGCCGAGTGAGGCGAGTTGGCGAACATAGGGCAGGGTTGCGTTGCAAAGGGCCTGACTTGAAGTTCTGCTGACCGCACCGGGAATGTTTGTTACGCAATAATGTATCACGCCGTCAATAACATAAGTTGGCTCACGATGAGTGGTCGGCTTACATGTCTCGACGCACCCTCCCTGGTCGACGCAAACATCAACAATGACACTCCCGTTTTTCATTTGCGTTAAGAGAGAGCTGCTGATTAATGTTGGCGCACGGCCTCCGGGAACCAGAACCGCTCCTATAACCAGATCGGCATGGATTGCATAGTGCTGGACGGCATGAGGGTCACAATAGATGGTCGTGACATTAGCGGACATTATATCATCGAGATAACGGAGCCTGTCGAGATTGATATCCATGACAGTGACATTTGCGCCAAGCCCTGCAGCGACCTTTGCGGCATTTGAACCAACGATACCGCCGCCGAGAATCAGCACATTTGCAGGAGCGGTGCCGGCAACGCCACCCAAAAGGATTCCTCGTCCCATCATAGGTTTTTCAAGATATTTTGCGCCTTCCTGGACGGACATTTTGCCTGCGATTTCGCTCATGGGCGTAAGTAAGGGCAATCGACCCTGACCATCTCCAAGGGTCTCGTAAGCAACAGCGGTGATACCGGCATCGAGACAGCCTTGTGTTAAATCGAGAGATGCGGCAAAATGGAAGAAACAAAAAACGATTTGGTCTTTGACAAGCAGTGAAATTTCCTGCTGCTGGGGTTCTTTTACTTTTACAACCATCTCAGCGCGGGAGTAAATCTGCTCGGCTGAGTCGACGATTTGAGCGCCGGCAGTTATATATCTTTGGTCCTCAAATCCGCTCGCCAGACCGGCACCTTTTTCAATTAAAACACTGTGCCCATCTTTTGTGAGTAATTCAGCTCCAACGGGTAAAAGGGCCACGCGATATTCATCGGATTTTATTTCACGTGGTACACCGATAATCATTTCACACGTTCCTTTTTGTGTTATTTATGATTAATCTTTTATGCCAAGGTCATCTTTGGTCAGGATGCTGCTAAAATCAAAGCCAGCTTGCGTGATGTTTTCCTGTGCGCCTTGTTTGCGGTCGATTACACAGACAATTTTTTCAACCTTTGCGCCGGCTTCGGTGATTATTTTTGCTGCTTCAATGACCTGGCCACCGGTTGTCGCGATATCTTCGACCAAAAGCACCACATCGTTTTCTTTTAAAACGCCCTCAACCATCTTGCCGGTGCCGTAATCTTTTTTACTGTTGCGAATGATGATCCAGTTTTTCCCCGATTCCATCGCTGTCGCAGCTGCTAAAGCAACGCCGCCAAGTTCAGCACCAGCTATCAAAGTGACATCGTCGGTGATGTACTTAGCGAATTCGCTGCCGAGAGCCTGTAAAATATCCGGACAGGTCTCAAACAGGTACTTATCAAGATAATACTTACTTTTTTTGCCGCTTCGAAGGGTAAAATCACCTTCAAGGTATGCGGTCTCCTTAATGCGCTGTATCAACTCGTCTCTTGTCACGTTAAAAATCCCTTTAAACTTTTAGTTTAACTTCTCTGTTTAGCTGCTTGCGATATTTTCTGCGGATTGGCGTCACGATATCTTTGATAAATTCATCGACCTGTTGCGGCGCTCTTCCGATATACGCCTTTGGGTTTAAAACGGTTTTCAGGTCCACCTTTTTAAATGCAGGGTCAGCTTTTAGCCGGTCAATCAAATCATTTTCCTTTCCAAGCTCTTTGACCTGTGCAGAGGCGGCTTGTGAGTGCAGCCTGATTTTTTCGTGCAGTTTTTGTCTGTTGCCGCCTGCCTTTACGGCAGCCATCATAATATTTTCGGTAGCCATAAACGGAAGCTCAGAAGCGATGCGTGATTCGATTACTTTTGGATAAACAACTAAACCGCCCATGACATTGATGAGAATTTCAAGAATTCCATCCGTTGCCAAAAATGCCTCAGGGATAACAATTCTTCTATTAGCTGAATCGTCGAGCGTTCTTTCAAGCCATTGCTCGGATGCGGTCATCTGTGGGCTCGAAGCTAAGCTCAAAACGAATCTGCTAAGAGCTGTCACTCGCTCGCATCGCATCGGGTTTCTTTTGTATGCCATTGCCGAAGAGCCTATCTGTGACTTTTCAAAAGGCTCTTCGATCTCTTTTAAATTAGCAAGCAGGCGAATATCGTTTGCGAACTTATGCGCTGACTGGGCGATAGACGCCAAAGCGTTCACCGCAAGAGCATCGATTTTTCGCTGATACGTTTGGCCTGTAACGGCGCAGATATTTTTAAAGCTAAAGGCTTTTGCGACTAACTTCTCGAGTTGTTTCACCTTCTTATCGTTGCCGTCGAATAATGCCAAAAACGACGCTTGCGTTCCGGTAGTTCCTTTTACGCCCCTAAAGAGTATCGTTTTCAGGCGATGTTCAACCTCCTGACAGTCCATTACGAATTCATAGCACCAAAGACTTGCCCTTTTGCCGACGGTTGTTAATTGGGCTGGCTGATAATGCGTAAAGCCAAGTGTCGGTACCGCGCGATATCTTTTCGCAAATTTCCCCAGCAGGTCAATCACCGTTGCGAGCTTGCCGACGATAATTTCAAGAGCTTCTCTGATAATAATCAAATCAGCATTGTCACCGACGTAACAGCTTGTAGCGCCGAGGTGAATAATCCCAGCAGCCTTAGGTGCCGCTTCGCCAAAGGTGTGGACGTGTGCCATGACATCGTGACGGAATTTCTTTTCGTATTGGGCCGCCTTGGCAAAATCTATGTCGTCGAGATGTTTAGCCATTTCGTTTATTTGTGTCTGCTTAATATCCAGGCCGAGCTTTTTCTCTGCCTTTGCAAGTTCAAGCCACAACTTTCGCCAAGTACTGAATTTGGTTTGGCTGCCGAAAAGCTGGGCCATCTCTTTCGAGGCATTTCTTTCGACCAATGGACTTGTGTAAAGATTTTTATTAGCCATTTAATTTTTCCTGCCTTTTTGTGAGTAAGGTTTCGATTTCTTCTATTTCATCTTTCGTTAAGCTCCAGTCGCCGGCCTGCGCGGTCTCTTTTATTTGTTCGCTCTTTCGCGCACCGACGATAGCAGCGGTGACTTCGCTTCTTCGCAGTACCCAGCTAATCGATAACTGAGCCAGGGTCTTGCCGTTTCTCTCGGTGATAGGCCGCAGGCCCTCAACAAGTTCAAGTGTAGCAGAAAAAGCAGGTTCAAGGAAATCAGAACTTTTTCTTCGATGGTCATCAGGGGCAAGCGAGGCAAATCTTTTCTGGCTGAACTTGCCGGTAAGCAGACCACGTTGCATAGGGCTGTAAGCGACAACACCAATATCGTTTTGACCGCAAAAACCCAGCAAATCATCTTCAACCTGTCGCCGAATCATACTGTAGGGCGGTTGAAGCGAGGCAACCGGAGCTATTTTTTGCACGCGCTTTATTTGGTCTACGTTGAAGTTTGATACGCCGAGGTATTTTACTTTACCCTTTTCCTGTAGTTGTGCCATGGCTTCAAAAGCCTCTTCGATATCGCTGTCAGGCTCAGGCCAGTGCATCTGATACAAATCAATAACATCAATATCAAGCCTTTTCAAGCTGTCGTCACATTCCTTCAGGACGCTGTCTTTCTTAAGACAGTCAATCTTCTCTCTGTTATTGTTCCAAAGAAGTCCGCACTTAGTTGCAATCAATGGCTTGTGTCCGGTTTGCTTTAAAGCTTTGCCGACAAGCTCTTCCGAATGTCCGCAGCCGTAAACAGCAGCGGTATCTATCCAGTTGATTCCCTCATCAAGACCAGCTAAAATTGCCGCGATTGCCTCATTGTCATCCTGAGGCCCCCAGCCGAACTGCCAGGGCCCGCCAATGGCCCAGGTGCCAAGACCAACTCTCGTCAGCTCCAAATCCGTAAAACCTAATTTTCTGGTCTCCATGTTCGTCTCTTTCAAAAATCGTGACAGGTTAGCCAATAGAATATTAGGATTTGTCGGGTTTATCAATACTTTTATCCTTTTGCTTGAAATCAGAGCTTCGGAGACGTAAACTTGGCTGAAAACCAGAACCAAATCCTTGAAAGGAATCACAGATGAAAGACAAGTCACGCAGACACAAAATATTGTTCGGGATATTATTGATATTGCTGTCGGTTCTGTTTTATACAATCCACTACGCGATATTTCGAGACTCGCATCATATTTTCATATACATGTTCGGCGACATCGCGTTCGTATTTGTTGAAGTATTGCTGGTGACGCTGATAATCCATCAGATACTAAATGAACATGAAAAGCGGGCCATGTTAAAGAAGCTCAATATGGTAATAGGGGCATTTTTCAGTGAGGTAGGTACCGAATTAATAACCTTTTTCTGCGGATTTGACAAAAACGCACAAAACCTCACAGAGAGCCTAAAAGTTGACAATGAATGGTCGCATCAGCAGTTTGATAAAATGGCAAAGACCATCAAGGAACAGGAATATATAATCGATGCGCGTCTGGGCAGCCTGGGAGAATTGAAAGATTTTCTTGTGGGAAAGAGGGTCTTCTTGCTCGGTCTTCTGGAAAACCCAAACTTGTTGGAGCACGAATCTTTCACGGAGCTTTTGTGGGCAGTTTTTCATCTAACAGAAGAATTGTCACATCGCAAGTCGTTTGAGAGCCTGCCGAACAGCGACCTTGAGCATCTGGCAGGAGACATAAAAAGGGCACATCAGTTGCTTGTGCGACAGTGGCTAACCCATACCGAACACCTGAAAAACGATTACCCATACCTTTTCTCTCTGACTGTCAGGACAAACCCCTTTGACCCAAATGCCGCTGTGGAGGTTAGGTAAGAGGGTTGGTTTTTGGCACAAAAAACGCCGAAATACAGGTAACGTCTTTTGCAGAATAGGGTTAGGGAAAAGAAAAAAAGGAGTTCAGCGTAAAAAAAACTTCAAAAATTAGAAAAAAAAGCTTGCAATAACTCGTCGAAGGTCTATAATCATAGTAGCTATACGGTCTTTTCTTCGTAATATAGTTTTGGTTTCATTGAGACAGTGGGATAGATAATATTTGTGTAGTATATAACCTAAATTACGAAACTGTCTTAATAAGGCTGGAGTCGACGGGCTTCAGCCTTTTTTATGCGCTGAGTTTTTTGAGATTAGGCTTTTTTGCAGGGGCGAGAATATAAAAGATAGGGAGTTTTACGAATCCAGACGGCAATCAGCTTGTTCCGGATGTTGTTAATTATGCGACTTGGCGTTTATCATTGCAGCTAAAAGAATATGCTTTAAACGGTCAACGCTGAGATTGTTAAGGTAATCTTCGTTGAAGTCCAGTTTAAACCTGCCCTTAAAGTTTTTGAGTTTACTTTTAAGTTCAGGTCTGCCTAAAGTCGCAATAGAGGTTGCTGTTTTCTCGAAATATTCTTTTGCAGTCATGACAACACCTCGCTGAAAAAAAGTTGCTTTAGGTTTATGTTACACCTTTGGCATCGGCCTGGAAGGCGACCGGCTTTTGGAGAAAATTTAAAGACAACAGGCATGTAGGAAAATTGCTCGATTATTCCATTAAATTTTTTTTGTTATTTTTGTCTTCGTCTGATAATGTTTTCATATGAGAACTGATAAGCTAAATTATGAGCTGCCCCCTGAGTTGATTGCTCAGCAGCCCTCGAAGTTGCGAAGCGACTCAAAGCTGTTGGTCTTCAACCGCTCAAGCCGAGAGATCATTGACACAAACTTCAGCAAAATCGGAAATTTCTTGCATCCGAACGACTGCCTTGTTTTGAACGACACCAGAGTTCTGCCCGCTCGGTTTTTTGCCCGAAGACAGACCTCCGGCAGGCTTGAAGGTCTCTTTCTAAGCGAGAAAGCCCCGGGATTGTGGGAAGTTATGCTAAAAGGTGCCCGCAAAGTAAAGTCCGGAGAAGATATTATACTTCAAGGCAACCAGCAAAACAGCTTCTATACCGCCACGCTTACCGAGAAGCAGCCCGGCGGAACATGCCTTTTACATCTGCACTCTGAGTTAGATGCCGAAACGATTTTGGAGCAGATAGGCTTTGCTCCGCTTCCCCCCTATATCAAAAGAGATGAAGACCTGGGCCAGGCCGAAATGGATAAGGACCGTTACCAGACGGTCTATGCTCAAAAGACCGGAGCAGTAGCTGCGCCGACGGCAGGACTGCATTTTACTAAAGAGCTGATAGAGCAATTGAAAAACCAGAATGTAAACTTTGCTTACGTCACCCTGCATGTTGGGGCTGGGACCTTTAAGCCCGTAACAGCCGAAAACCTCGATGACCACCAGATTCACCAGGAATGGTTTAGTATTGATGACAGAACCATTCAAATGATTAATTCAGCAAAGCAAAAGGAGGGGCGGATAATTGCGGTAGGCACAACTTCGGTAAGAACGCTGGAAACAGCGGCGAAAGATTTAGAAATAGAAAGCGGCCAGGGCGTGACCAAATTATTTATTCAACCTGGATATGAATTTAAAACCGTTGACGCCATGGTAACAAATTTTCATTTGCCTAAATCGACGCTTCTTGCACTCGTGGCAGCATTTGCAGGATTGGAAAACACCTTAACCGCTTACCACCACGCAATTGAGCAGCGGTACCGCTTTTATTCTTATGGAGACGCGATGCTCATCATTTAAAACCTCAAGCCCTGCCAGGCCTGCAATTTTGGAATAAATTCAACAGGTTAATTTGGGCAGTATAGCCCCCCCCCAAAAGGGCATCGATAGGGATTTTACGGCTTTTTTATACTGTTATGACGGCTTATCAGGCATTTAACTGGAAATATAAGGAATATAAAGATTGCCAAAATTAACAAAATTTTCACCTATATTGGTAAAATTAACGAGATATTAATTGACAGTCAGAGTTATGTATGATAGGATATAGATGGAAATGATGGGTTTGAAACTGTTGTTTATAATTTTAGATTGCTATCATAATATTTGAGTGTTGTTCATATCTTAAACTCACCTTTCCAGGAGCACTAAGTTTTTTGTTTATTTGCTATCTCCGAACGGCAACGTTGAAGAACTAAAAAACGGGTTAGATGGTTGCGAATTGTAAATTAAAAATTCTATACGGTTGTTTTAAGCGAAAAATGGAAAATTAAGGTAATTCGCGGAAAACTGTTATTTTATACTTTAAAACGATTGTAAAATGGGCTTAAGAACAACCGGGCCGCGATAATATCGAGAAAACTAAAGGAGACAACGAAAATGAAGAAGAAAGGGTTTACATTAATTGAGCTATTGGTCGTAATTGCGATCATAGCGATGCTGATGGGCATCTTGATGCCCGCATTGGCAAGAGTCAGGGCACTGGCCCAGCGAGTAGTCTGCGGCTCAAACGCCAGAAGTATCGGCACGGCATTGATGCTTTACGTCAATGATGACGAAGATGAATCTATGCCGATAGGGTACGATTGGTCGCTTGACGACCCTGAAGATTGGGACAGATGGAAAGATACAGGTGGTAGCTATGCTGTGGCCACCATTTCGTCGAGTTTGTATCTGCTGGTAAGAGGTGAGTATACAACATCGGACCAGTTTATCTGTAAAGGTGAGGGCTCAACCCCTGTTGACATTGGTAAATTTTATAATGTAGATCCAGCCAATAGACCGGAAGACCTTTCAGAGGCCTGGGATTTTGGCAATGCTACAAAAAAGGCGAAATTACATCCTGCGACGCACAACAGTTATGCTTATCAGATGCCATATCCTAATAACAGCGGCAAGAGCCATCCTGCAAGTACAGGCAGCAATTCCAATTTGGCGATTTTGGCGGACCTCAACCCGTATATAGAGGACAAGGAGATTATAGGAAACGAAGATTTCGACGATGATTCCGACAAAGCAACTAGGAAGCAAAATTCTTTATCGCACCAGCAAGACGGCCAAAATGTATTGTATATCGATGGCCATGTTAAATTCTCAACCAGACCTACTGTCGGCGTTGAAGATGACAACATTTATACATATTGGCAGGAGGATAACATGGATCCCATGAGTAACCCTGACTGGCACGAGGTTGGTGATATACCGACGTACTTGACACCAGGACTTAGTGTGCCGGTGAAGGATGATGATTCGCTGCTGCTGAACGATGAAAAGCCGTAACAGCTTGATTTAGTCTGATTTTTTAAGGCGGCCTTGTGTTAATTTGCATAAGGCCGCCTTTTTTAATACCCACACAGGGACATTTATAAAGCCCGGTTTTCGGCAAACCAGTTATAGTGTCCCAAATTTTTGCTTCTCTTTTTACTTTTTTGCGGATATATGTTAGACTCATATTCTTTGATTTCAAGGAGTATAAAATTGGCGCAAACGCTTGTATATAAAATACTTTCCACTCATTTAGTGGAAGGCAAATTAGCAGCTGGCCAACAGATTGGCATCGGCATTGACCAGACTCTGACCCAGGACGCTACGGGGACAACGGCGTTTTTACTTTATGAGTCCATGGGTTCAGGCCGGGTCAAAACAAATGTCTCGGTCAGCTATATTGACCATAATATGACTCAGTTCGGCCCGGAAAACCACAACGACCATCTGTATCTACAAACGGTTGCTGCAAAATCAGGCGTTTACCATTCGCGGGCAGGAAACGGAATCTGTCATCAGGTACATCTTGAAAGGTTCGGCAAACCAGGCGATACATTATTGGGAAGCGATTCGCACACCCCCACAGGAGGCGGAATAGGGATGCTTGCAATCGGTGCAGGCGGAATGGATGTTGCGGTAGCTATGGCGGGGGGACCTTTCTATCTGACATGCCCGAAGGTTGTCGGCGTAAAACTCACCGGAAAACTAAATGACTGGGTAGCTGCCAAAGATGTTATTCTAAAATTGCTAAGCATTCTTACGACAAAAGGTAATGTCGGATGGGTAGCTGAGTATTTTGGAGATGCAGTTGAAACGCTTTCTGTTACGCAGCGAGCGACCATAACAAATATGGGAGCAGAATTAGGTGTCACCACAAGCGTTTTTGCCAGTGACGAGCAGACAAAAAAATTTTTAAAAGCGCAAAAACGCCAGGCCGATTATAAACCCTTAGCAGTTGACGCAGATGCCGAATACGACCGTGTGATTGAAATTAATCTCTCCGAACTCGAACCGATGGCGGCATGTCCATCATCGCCTGATAATGTCAAAACGGTAAAAGAAATCGCCGGCCTGGAAACTGCCCAGGTTTTGATTGGTAGCTGTACGAATTCAAGCTATACCGACTTGATGATGGTGGCCAAAGTTTTAAAAGGCAGGACAATTAATAGCATGGTTGAATTTGGAATAGCACCGGGCAGCAGAGAGGTCCTGAATATGATGGCTCAAAACGGGGCAATCACGGACATGATTTCAGCCGGTGCCAGAATTTTGGAATCCGGTTGCGGACCTTGTATAGGGCAGGGTTTTTCGCCTGCTGACGGCGTTGTCAGTTTGCGAACATTTAACAGAAATTTTACAGGGCGGACCGGCACAAAAGGAGACCAGACGTATCTTGTCAGCCCAGAAACAGCGATTGCTTCAGTACTGACCGGCAAAATTACGGACCCGCGCGAACTGCCAAAACTCTTTGGTATTAAGTACCCGAAGATTGAAATGCCGAAAGAATTTGTGATTGACGACAGTATGATTGAAGTGCCCCCAAAAGAAAAGCAGGCGCAAAAAATAGAAGTACTTCGGGGCCCTACAATTGTCGTACCAGAGGCGCCGCCGGCATTAGCAAAAAATCTAAAGGCCAAGGCATTATTAAAATGCGGCGATAAAATTACAACCGACCATATCATGCCGGCAGGTGTCTTCCTAAAATTGCGAAGCAATGTCCCGGAATATGCAAAAGTTGTTTTTGATTGCTTCAATGAAGATGACAAGCCGACGTTTGCTCAGCGAAGCCTTGAATTAAAGCAAAAAGGTATTGCCGGTATTATTGTCGCCGGTCAAAGTTATGGCCAGGGCTCCTCACGCGAACACGCGGCTCTTTGCCCGATGTATCTGGGTGTCCGGGTCGTAATCGCAAAAAGCATAGAGAGAATACACAAGGCCAACCTGATTAATTTCTGTATCGTGCCCATTGAATTTGAAAACGAAGATGATTATGACAAAATTTATCAGGGCGACAACCTACGGATTGACAATTTAACCAAAGCCGTTAAAGAAAAAGACAGCGTTACTATAGTAGATGAGACTGCCGGGTTTGAATTTGTTGGAAAACTTGAACTTTCCAAACGCGACAGAGAAATTCTGCTCGCCGCAGGGTTGCTAAATTACACACGCAAAAAAGCCAATGGATAAAAAAGTTATATCCATCTTCGGAACCAGCAGGGCACAGCAGGGCACAGCAGGGCGATGAGATTTTTAACCTTGCTCTCGAAACCGGAAACTTGCTCGCCAAAGCGGGCTTTGCGATAGCTAACGGCGGATATGGCGGTACCATGCTCGCAGCAGCCAAAGGAGCCTCAAACCAAAAAGGCGAAATCATCGGCGTTACATGCTCAGCGTTCAAATCCAGCAAGGCAAATGAATTCGTAACCACCGAGGTTGTCACCGAATCCCTCGATGAAAGACTGAAAAAATTATTGGAATTGGGCGACGCTTATGTGATTTTACCGGGAGGAACGGGCACTTTGCTGGAATTAGCGATGGTGTGGGAATTAAAAAACAAAGGCTTTCTAAATGGAGAAAAACCGATTATACTTTTAGAGCGGTTTTGGCAGCCGCTGGTCGAGCTGATCGCCCGCGATGACCCGAAGGCCAGCGAATATGTTGAAATAGCATCCGACCCGTCCCAGGCGGTGGATTGTTTAGTTAATGCTTTTAGGAAATGACACCAGTAATGGCAAAAAAATTAGTGACAATCGGTATGATTTTGATACTCGCGGGATTAGCTGTTTCTGTTCCGCAATACCCTAAAGTATTGCGCGACGGCTTTGCTTTTTCAGGTGTTGACGGCAAGCTGATAGCCGGTGACAATGACCGATGGTTTTTCAAGCTCGATTCAGATATCAGCGATGACCAGACAACGGTAAAAGCCGGCACCGAACTTGAGCTGTTAGTGTCATCGGCACTGGAAAAAGTTATTACAGATATAAAGAAAGACTCTGCCGACACCTATCGGATTTGGGGGAAAGTCACCGCTTATGATGAGAAAAATTATGTGTTCGGCATTTACTTTTTACCTTTTACCGAGGTAAAACAATCCCAGACCACGCGTAAGGACAAAAAAAGAAAAGCCGAAATAATCAACGACCCAAATGACGCACTGACCATACCGAAGGAGCTGGCGGAAAAACTTGCGACAAGAAAAATTATTCGCACAGAGGAATTGAAAAAAGGACTGGAGATAAAAGCAGATTCAATATTGGCCAATCGCACCGGTTTTTTATCTCTCGACAAAGATGGCGATACTGTCTTTGTACTTGATGGGCTGGGTAGAAATATCCCTAAAATTTCTATAAAACTACTGCCATGCAATTTCCTCCAGACGGCCGAAATCAAACAAACAGCTGCACTTGAAAAATTACGCTTTAAGATAGCGGGTATCGTGACAAAATATAAAAATGAAAATTACCTCCTGCTGCATCGAATACAAACGATTTATAGCTTTGGGAATTTCCCCCAATAAAGGACTAAATTTTGCCAAGCGAACTGGACAACATATTGATTTCATATGACCAATCCGATTTTCCTGGGAGACTAGAAGGCTTTTTCCTTTCAAAGGCGGGCATGGCACATTTTGGCTTTGGCGAGGAGCATATCGAAAACAGAAAGAAAGTTGAAGCGATATTGAATGATATTGCAGACAATGGCGACAAAGCAATTTCCAAGTATACCGAGCAATTTGATGAGGTTAAATTGTCGCCGGGCCAGTTCCGCATCACTCAAGAAGAACTTAAAAAGGCCCACAAGCAAATAGACAAAAAACTTTTAGCATCAATTAAGCAGGCCATTGAAAACGTAAGAAAATATCAGCAGGAAGTGTTCAGGGGCAATAACAAAGACTGTTCTGGAGGCACAGGGATAAAATATACACCAATTAAAAGGATAGGAATTTGCGTACCGGGAGCATCTGCACCGCTGCCTTCGACTGTAATTATGACAGCTGTGCCCGCGCAGATTGCAGGCGTAAAAGAAATAGTTGTTGTTTCGCCCCCAAGGTATGAGGGAAGTATACACCCTGTTATTCTGGCTGTTTGCCATGAATTAAAAATAACAGAGGTTTATCGTATCGGCGGCGCACAAGCAGTCGCTGCTTTGGCTAATGGAACCAAAAAGATTGTTCAAGTTGACAAAATAGTAGGGCCTGGGAATCAGTGGGTACAAACGGCCAAGAGAATTGTTTTTGGACAGGTTGGTATTGATTCGATAGCAGGGCCAAGTGAAGTGCTTATTATTGCAAATGACAGTGCCAATCCGGCATGGGTGGCCGCTGATATGTTAAGTCAGGCAGAACACAACCCAGGCTGTGCACACTTGTTTACAGATTCAAAAGAATTCGCGAATAAGGCCTTGGAAGCACTTAAAAAACAAGTGAAAAAACTAAATCACAGCGAAGAAACAATAAAATGCCTTGAACAATTCGGCGGCATTGTTGTTTTTGAAGATATGGAAGATTTAATTGAAAACGCTAATAAGTTTGCTGCTGAACATTTGCAGATTCAATGCGGCGATAAGAGCAAGGCCATTGCTGAAAAAATTCAAAATGCAGGAGCGATATTCATTGGTGAGTACTCACCTGTTGCGGTAGGGGACTACTGGGCAGGGCCAAGCCATACTCTACCAACCGGTATTAGCGCGCATTTCTTTAGTGCTTTGAGCAGTAATGATTTTGTAAAGTCCACGAGTATTATCGAATACAGCAAAGAGCAGTTAGCAGCCGATGCTGATGATATAATTCGATTAGCTGAAATTGAAGGACTGGACGCTCACGCAAAAAGTGTAGAGATCCGCCAGCAGAACAAATAAATTAACCTGCCAGTTTTTCTTTTATCAATTCAACCGCTTTTTTTAGTGCTTCATCTATTTTAGCAGGATCCTTGCCGCCGGCCTGTGCCATTTGAGGCCTGCCGCCTCCGCCTCCCCCGACAATCGGCGCAATCTCTTTGATAAGGTCACCAGCCTTTAAGCCTTTTTTAATAAGGTCATCGGTAACGCCGGAGATTAATGTCACTTTCCCTTCGTCGTCGGCAAACCCAAAAACTACCGCCGCTGACTTGGCCTTTTTCTTTAGCATATCAATGGCGGCTCTGGCCTGCTCGACCGATGTGGCGGGCAATTTAGATGTGATGACCGAACTGTTACCGACTTTCTCACAGCTGTCCAATAGCTTTCTGGCTTCGGCCATTATATCGACACCGGATTGCTTAGCAGCAGTCTTAAGCTGCTTTGCCAACTTTTTATTGTCCTTTAGTATCGCAGCGACCCGCATCGGCAGCTCTTCTACCGGAACTTTCAACAGTACTGAAAGCTCGTCAACAATGTCACTTCGTTTTTCCAGATACTCGCCAAGGCCTGAACCTGTCATAGCCGTTATCCTCCTTACACCTGCCGATATACTTTCTTCTTTGATTATTTTAAAGTTCCCAATACTGCCGACACTGTCAACGTGAGTACCGCCGCAAAACTCTTTACTAAACGCCTCATTGATACCCTTTTCCGACGCAGCGCCAATAGCAACAACGCGAACATCATTGCCATACTTTTCCCCGAACAGTGCCATGGCCCCGAGCTTTTCAGCGTCGACCCGTTGCATCGTCTTGCACGTCACCGGCGCATCAGCTATTATCTTTTCTTTGATAAGAGTTTCGACCTTCTTTGCTTCCTCGCCGGTTAATGCTCTCGGGCACGTAAAGTCAAATCTCAAGTAATCCTCGGAGACAAGACTTCCCTGCTGGGCTATCGCCTCACCGCAGACCTGTTGCAGCGCCCATTGCAATAAATGCGTAGCGGTATGGTTTTTCTTAATCGAATTTCTATCTTTACTGATATGCGCCTTTGCCTTGTCACCAACACTCAGGCTGCCTTGCCCAACTTTTCCCTGATGCAGTACGCAATTGGCGATTTTACTGGTAGCTTCGACAATAAATTTACCGCTGGCCGATTCAATCGTGCCGCAATCACCGACCTGCCCGCCTGATTCAGCGTAAAAACATGTCTTGTCGAGAACTATACTGGTTTCGGTGCCCGTTTCAATCTGCCCTTCGGTTTTAAAACCGTCGCTGTCAATAAAGCCGAGTATTTCACTCTCACAGCTGTCAGCTTTATACTTGTGCAAGTCTTCTGTTGTCGGCAATTCAACATCGGTAAGCGCGGTCATAAACGAATCGGTTTTTTGTGCAGCTCTTGCGCGCTGCCTTTGCTGTTCCATCAGCTCGTTGAATTTGTCACTATCTACCTTCAACCCTCTTTCCTGAGCCATCAATCGCGTCAGGTCAAACGGAAAACCGTAAGTATCGTAAAGCTGAAAGGCGTCTTCAGCGTCAATGGTTTCGCCTTTTGCTTTTGCCGCTGCGGCATTAAAAATATCGATACCCCTGTCGAGCGTTCTGTTAAAGCTCACCTCTTCGGATTCGATGACCGTAGAAACATAATCGATGCGGGCCCGAACCTCGCCAAAAGCCTCGCCCATATATTCAGCGACCACCGGTGCGACTTTGTACAGGAAAGGCTCATGCATATCGAGCTCTCTTCCGAACCTGCATGCCCGTCGAAGTATCCTGCGAATCACATACCCTCTGCCGTCATTAGAAGGTACCGCGCCATCGGTAATAGCGAATGTCAATGCCCGGATGTGGTCGGCAATCACCCGAAAGGCGTTGTCGGTTTTATTGCCAAGCGTCGAAGTATATCTATGACCTGTCATTTCGCTTAGATGATTGATAACAGGCATGAATAGATCCGTGTCGTAGTTACTCTTTTTATTTTGAAGTACAGCGACGATTCTTTCAAGCCCGGCACCGGTATCGACATGTTTAGCGCTTAAAGGATTAAGCGTACCGTTCTCGCCGCGATTAAACTGGATAAAGACCAGGTTCCATAATTCAATAAATCGTGCACACCCGCAATTGACAGCGCATTTATGACCGGCAACATTTTTCATATCGCAGTTCTCCGGGCCTAAATCGATATGAATTTCGCTGCACGGCCCACACGGCCCTGTAGCACCCATCTCCCAGAAGTTGTCCTTTTTGCCGCATGCTAAAACACGGTCAGCCGATATTGAAGTGGCTTTTTTCCAGAGCTCTTTGGCCTCGGTATCCCGGGGCGTACCGTCTTTTTCGCTGCCCTGGAAAACCGTTGCCCAAAGTTTGTCAGGGTCAATCTCCCAAACCTCTGTTAAAAGTTGCCACGCCCATTCGATGGCTTCAGCTTTAAAGTAATCACCAAACGACCAGTTGCCAAGCATCTCAAAAAAAGTATGGTGATATGTATCTTTGCCGACCTCTTCAAGGTCATTGTGTTTGCCGCTTACGCGAAGACACTTTTGGCTGTTGGCGGCGCGTTTGCATTTCGGGACGGTCAGCCCCATGAAGATATCCTTGAACTGATTCATCCCGGCATTTGCGAAAAGCAAAGTATTGTCACCGATAGGGACTATTGGCGAGCTGGGAACAAAATCATGCCCCTTTTCCCTGAAAAAATCTATAAAGCTGGTTCGTATCTCTTTCGCGGTTAGCACGTTGAACTTTTCCTTACCGTTTTTAAATGCCGACTATTCAGACTTCAGGCCCTTGGCAATCAGGATTTTCTCTTTTATTTCCTCGCAAAGGTCAGGGTTCTCTTTCAAAAGCTTTTTAGCGTTTTCTCTTCCCTGCCCAAGCCGCATCTCACCGTAGTTTAACCATGCACCGCTTTTTTGCACAACATCACAAGTAACACCCAAATCGAGCATGTCACCTTCATAGCTTATCCCGCTGTCAAACATGATATCGAATTCGGTGTCGCGGAAGGGCGGTGCAATCTTGTTCTTCACTACTCTTACCCGCACCCTGTTTCCGACTGCGCCGGCAACTGCGTCTTTTATCGTTGCGATGCGCCTTATATCAAGCCGTATCGAACTGTAAAACTTCAATGCTCTGCCGCCCGGAGTGGTCTCAGGATTGCCGAACATGACCCCTATCTTCATACGTATCTGGTTTATGAAAATAATTGAGGTCTTGCTCTTGTTTATAATAGCTGTCAGCTTTCGCATCGCCTGACTCATCAGCCTGGCCTGCAGGCCCATATGACTGGCGCCCATGTCCCCTTCGATTTCAGCCTTGGGAGTGAGAGCTGCAACCGAGTCGACAACGATAATATCAATTGAATTGGATTTGACCAGCATCTCAACAATTTCAAGTGCCTGCTCGCCGGTGTCTGGCTGACTAACAAGCATGCTGCTCACATCAACGCCCAGCTTTTTGGCCCACGTTGTATCAAGTGCGTGTTCAGCGTCAATAAAAGCTGCAACGCCGCCTAGCTTTTGTGCGCTTGCTATTACATGCAGGGCCAGCGTAGTTTTGCCCGATGATTCCGGGCCGTATAATTCCGTAATTCGCCCCCGCGGGATGCCTTTTCCGCCCAATGCCAAATCCAGCGATAGTGCACCGGTGGGAATACCTTCAATCTTGGCATAACAGCTTTCGTCCATTTGCATAATGGCGCCTTGGCCATATTGCTTTTCGATTTGAGCTATCACCTGTTTCAATGCCGAATCTTTGTCGCCGGCATTTAGGGGTACGATCTTTGATTTGGAACCTTTTTTTGCTTGGATACTTTTTGTCTTTGCCATGTTTGGATCCTCCAATTCTGTTTTATTATTGCAATTTAAAATTCCCGACAACCGTGTAAACAGGACCCGTTGGCATCAATTGGCTTTGATAGATCTTAACCGAATCGACCGCAACTGTCCCTGCCTTAAAATCTTCGTAATCACTACATATATTGGCAAACTCAAAGCCTGCCTGCGTATTTTTAATCCTGCAAAGCGTCAGATGCCCCGCGTACTTCCTGTTCTCTTTGGGCCAGCCTGCATGAGCCAAATGCTCTTCAAGCTCATTTGCCAATTCGCAAAGCTTCTCGCTTCCATTGCCCGTGCCGACCCAAAGCACCCTTGCGATTTTGCCGCCGAAACAACCAAGCTTTCCTATATCAAGGTTGAAACACTTGAATCTGCCCGCGATATCTTTCACAATATCGCACAGGTCCGTAACATCCCTGTCTTTAACTTCACCTAAAAATTTTAATGTCAGATGGATATTTTCCGTGTTTACCCACTTAACATAATATTCTTTGATATCAACCCGCCCTTGAATCTGCTTTTGCAGACCGCGTAGCGAGTTTTTAATTTTCTTATTGATATCTATTGCAATAAATAATCGCATTATTTTATTATTAAAATTGTGTCAATTTTCTTAAGGTTTCAAATCTCTTTTCGATATCCTCTTTTTTAATTGCTGTCAGCCCTTCAAGCGAGAAATCGGAAATCGTAAACGATGCCAAAACAGTACCGTAGGCGACAGCGGTTTTTAACGATTCAAAATCGGTAAGCCCAGCCTGTGCCATATAACCCATAAGCCCGCCTGCAAAACTGTCACCGGCGCCGGTTGGGTCCTTGACCTGGGTAGCGGGAAATGCCGGCAATATGAAATTCTCGCCATCGCTATTGCAGACCAAAGAACCAGATTCACCTTTTTTAATAATCGCAACCGTCGGACCCATTCCTAAAATACTCTGCCCGGCTTTTATTAAATTACTTTCATCTGCCAGCATCCGCGCCTCATCCTCATTGAGAACAAGACAGTTGATTTTTTCCAGCAGCTGTTTGAGTTCATCGCGATGCCCCTGAATCCAGCAGTTCATGGTATCAGCCGCCACGAAAACCGGGTCGTCAACCTGTTCAAGAAGCTCGAGCTGCAGCGCAGGAGCGGTATTCGCCAGGAACAAAAACTTACTGTCCTTGAATTCATCCGGTACTACAGGCGGCGCTTCGGCAAGAACGTTTAATTCCACGTTGTCTGTGATTGCTTCGTTCATCGTATCGTGATACGAACCTTTCCAGCGGAAGGTCTTACTGTGGTCCCGAACTTCAAGTCCGGCAAGGTCAACCTCTCTGCCGGCAAAAATTTCGGCCAAATTAAAAGGGCAGTCGGCACCAACGGCACCGATAAAACGCACAGGCGAAAAGAAACTCGCCGCCATACTAAAATAAACCGCTGACCCGCCAAGACAATTTTCACTCACACCAAATGGCGTCGTGACTGTATCAATTCCAATTGAACCAGTTACTAATAATGACATTCCTAAACTCCCTTTACTTGCGATTAACTTTTAAATTTTTCTATAGTGTTATCAATTCTGGCTAAGGTATTTTCTTTGCCGAGAATCTTTACCGAATCAAAAATCGGCGGGCTGACCATCGTTCCCGATATAGCGACCCGTAAAGGCTGAGCGACCTTGCCCAGACCAACCTCTTTTTCCTCTGCCAATGCCCGCAGCATAGCCTCCAGAGCCTCTTCGGTAAACGGCTCCATATCAGCTAATTTGCCCCGAATAACATGCAGAATATCAAGTGCGCCCTCTTTTAGCAAAACCTTTTTGACCGCTTTCGGGTCATATTCGATATTGTCGCTGTCAGAGAAAAAGAACCTGCTTTTCTTCTCAATATCCTCCAGCGTCCTTGCGCCCTCGCAGATTTTTATAAGCGTTGAAAGTAATGCGTCATCAGCTTTTAAAACCGGCGAGTCGATGATTTTTATATAATCTTTAAAATGGCTTAAAAGTTTTTCCTTGTCTACCAGCTTAAGATGCTCAACATTAAAAGAGATAAGTTTTTTGCGGTCGAACAAGCTATTAGATTTTGCCAGACGCGAGATATCGAAACTTGAAATAAGTTCATCTCTACTCATGATTTCACGGTCGCCGCCCGGGCTCCAGCCTAAAAGAGCCAGAAAATTAACCATCGTTTCCGGAAGGTAACCGCCTCTTAAAAAATCCACCACATTAATTTCGGGTAGATCAAGATCAAGATATTCAGCTTCACCTATGATTATCGGTTCATCAAAAGCCACTTTTCCTTCCTTAAACTTTTTCACCTCAGAAGGTGTCGAGCCAATTTTGTGTGCTAAAGCAGCTTCAGATTTATTTATCATTTCGTTTCGGAGAGAGCGATTCCCCCCACCATTTTTTGCTGCTGCTGTGGCTATTATAGTAGAGTCTACCCCTAATTCTTCTGCCCATTTATTGATAAGACTAGAATCTTTGGGAGTAGCATTATCGTCAAGAAAACGTTCGAATTGTTCCGGTTCAGTTTTGATAGCGTCTAAAAGATAAGCAGAAGGATTGTCTATTATTTCCCGTCGCAGCCTCTTGCCCCTTTCACGTTTGGAAAGTTTTCCGCCCCCTTCACTTACCGTAACTGACATATGGGCATAGACAGGCGTCCTGAAACCAAGCGCCGCCTGCAATACCTGATGGCCTGGCGTATTCATCAAATGTTCCTGGCCCCGAATTACATGCGTCACACCCATAAGCTCATCGTCAACAACGCACGCGAAATGATAGGTCGGAAAGCCGTCACGTTTTTGTATGACAAAATCACCTATTTCACTGGCAGCAAAAGTCACTTCGCCCCGGACAATATCATTAACTACAATCGGCTTATCATTGGGTACAGCGAAACGCACCGTGACAGGTTTGCCTTGAGCTTTCGCTTTTTCGGCATCACTTTCATCGGGGAAATTCTCGGGACGCGGATAAGTAAAATTCTTTTTTTCCGCCGCCGCCTTGTCGCGAAGCACCTGCACTTCTTCGGGTGTATCAAAGCAGTAGTAAGCCTTTTTCTCTTCGAGAAGCTGCTTTAGATATTTGTCATAGATATCGCGCCGCTGACTCTGCAGATAAGGCCCGTTTGGCCCTTCAACACCGGGCCCTTCGTCCCAGTCAATACCAAGCCATTTCAAATCCGCCATCACCTGCTGCATTGCCGTGGGGGTGTTGCGGCTCAAATCCGTATCTTCGATGCGAAGGATAAATATCCCGCCGGTTTTTTTGGCATAAAGCCAGTTAAATAAAGCGGTTCGGGCGCCGCCGACATGCAAATATCCCGTCGGTGACGGAGCAAAACGCGTTACTGTCTTTTCGCTCATAAATTCAAATCTCCGTTCGATGCGTAAACTATGCCAAAAACGCTAAGTTAAGCTACCATAAGCCCATTGTCAAGAATATGATGCACCGCTGTGCCAATTAGCAGCTAAAATTATTAATTTGAGATGGTTACCTCTTTTCTAACCCCGTTTATTGTGCTAAATTGTCATCTTAATATGGATGCCAAAGACAGACAGCTAAGCCCGGCCGATTTCGCCGAGGTGGTTAAAAGGACCCCTCTGGTTTCGATAGACCTGATCGTTCTTAACGGCAATGATGAGGTACTGTTAGGCTTCCGCAGCAACGAACCCGCCGCAGATAGCTGGTTTGTCCCCGGAGGCAGGATCGCAAAGGACGAGAGAATCTCCCAGGCGTTCGGGCGGATAACCGAAAACGAGCTGGGGGTAGCCTTGAAATGCGAGGATGCTCAGTTTGCCGGAGTCTTTGAGCACTTATATCCGACTAATTTTACAAGAAAGGGAAATTTCGGCACCCATTACGTGGTGCTGGCATATAAGATTAAAATTGATGAAGACATACTCAATTTGCCGACCGACCAGCACAGCCAATATAAATGGGTCAGCGGCGAAGCAGCAAAAAATGAAAAGAATATACACCCTAACACGATGGCATATTTTGAAGGCTATATCTAAATTATGAGCGAAGAAAATACTACAGAAAGACTTGATTTTGTCCGCACAATCGTTGCAGGCGACAACAAAACCGGCAAGTGGGGCGGCAAGGTAATAACCCGATTTCCGCCCGAACCCAACGGTTTTCTGCATATAGGCCACGCGAAAAGTATTTGCCTGAACTTCGGTATCGCTACGGAATTCTCCGGCGTTTGCAATCTGCGTTTCGATGACACAAATCCCACAAAGGAAGAGCAGGAATATGTCGACTCGATAATAGAGGACGTTAAATGGCTTGGCTGGGAGTTCGGAGACGGACCGCTTTTCGCTTCGGATTATTTCAAGCAGATGTATGACTATGCAATCGAGCTTATAAAAAAAGGAAAAGCCTACGTCTGCGATTTGACCGCAGAAGAAACAAGAGAGTATCGCGGCACCTTAACTGAATCCGGCAAGGACAGCCCGCATCGAGATAGAAGCGTCGAGGAAAATCTCGACCTGTTCGAGAAAATGAAAAAAGGCGATTTTCCCGACGGCAGCAAAACATTAAAAGCCAAAATCGACATGGCCAGCCCAAACCTTAATATGCGAGACCCGGTTATGTATCGAATCCTCCACGCAACCCACCACAGAACCGGTGACAATTGGTGCGTATATCCGATGTATGACTGGGCACACGGAATTGAAGATTCAATTGAAGGTATCACCCATTCGATTTGCACACTTGAATTTGAAAATCATCGCCCGTTATATGACTGGTTCCTGGACCAGCTTGGCATCCACCACCCTCAGCAGATTGAATTTGCAAGGCTTGCATTGACTTACACCGTTATGAGCAAACGAAAACTGCTCGAACTGGTCGAAGATGGTTTGGTAAATGGTTGGGATGACCCGAGAATGCCGAGCCTTTCAGGATTGCGAAGAAGAGGTTTTTCGCCGGAGGCAATTCGAAATTTCTGCAAAACGATAGGCGTAAATAAATTTAACAGCACCATCGACCTGGCCCTGCTCGAACATTGCCTGCGCGAGGACCTCAATAAAACATCGCCGCGGGTAATGGCGGTGCTCCGGCCTTTAAAGGTTGTTATCGATAATTATCCTGATGGTCAGGTCGAAGAACTTGATGCGATCAATAATCCTAACGATGAATCAGCTGGCACGCGCAAGGTCCCGTTCTCAAAGGTGATTTATATTGAGCAGGAAGATTTTATGGAAGAGCCGCCAAAGAAATTCTTCCGCCTTGCGCCGGGACGCGAGGTGCGGCTTCGCTATGCGTACTTTATTATCTGTACCGATGTAGTAAAAGATGAAAACGGAAATGTCGTTGAGCTTCACTGTACCTACGACCCAGCCACAAAAGGAGGCGACGCTCCCGATGGCAGAAAAGTCAAGGCTACACTTCATTGGGTCTCTGATGAAAAGGCACTGAATGCTGAAATTCGTTTGTATGACCACCTTTTCACAAAGGAAAATCCGTCAGATACTAAAGAGAACCATGACTTCAAATCAAACATTAATTCTAATTCGCTTGAAGTGCTTACAAACTGCAAAGTCGAGCCTTCGTTGGCCTGTGCTAAGCCGCTGGACAGATTCCAGTTTGAAAGATTAGGCTATTTTTGCCTCGACTATGATAGCTCAGATGGAAAACTTGTATTCAATCGAACAGCTATTTTGCGGGATACATGGGCGAAGCTGCAAAAGGCCCAGAAGAAAAAATCATAATCAGCCAAACAGTTCCTTGAATTTATCCTCTATCGACGGACTCTCGCAAAGCGTCTGGCCTATCAGAACCGCGGAAGCGCCGACGGAAATAAGTTTTTCAACATCCTGGCGGGTTTTGATTCCGCTTTCTGCGACAAACTGCTTGTTGCCATCGTCAAGAAGGCTGGCTAATCGACCGGTATTATTTATGTCCACTTCCATCGTATCGAGGTTGCGGTTGTTTATGCCAAGTACGCTGTACCCTTTCCTTGGAAAACCGGTAAGGCTTCGCACGGCCAGTAATGTATCGGCGTGATGGACTTCCAGAAGTACGGTAAGCGTCAAGTCTGCTGCGGCAATCATCAAATCCATAAGCACACCGGGTTTAATTGCGTCAGCTATCAATAGTATCGCATCAGCACCGGCGGCGCGGGCCTCGAAAAGTTGGTATTCATCGATGATAAAATCTTTTCGAAGAACGGGGACATCAACAGCATCTTTAACCAGTTGGAGGTATTCGAGTTTGCCCTGAAAATATTTTTCGTCGGTCAATACACTGATTGCATCTGCGCCGCAGGCCTTGTAAATAGTTGCGATTTCGACAGGGTCAAAATCTTCACGTATGACACCTGCTGACGGTGAGGCTTTTTTGACTTCAGCGATAACATTCAACCCTCGCGGGTTTTTCTTGGTTATAGCTTTATAGAAGTTGCGGCATTTTGGCAGAGACATAGCGCGGTCCTTGAGCTCATCCAGAGGCGTTTGCGACTTTAGCTTCTCGACCTCAATTTTTTTATCTGCAATAATTGTATCTAAGATGTTCGCCACGTTAATTATTCCGCTACCTTTACATAGAGCATTCGGACCTGGCCCAGTGTGTTCTCAAGTACCGTTTCTTCCTGTTCGGTCAAATTACCTTTTGTTTTTTCCTGTAAGGTCTCAAGCATATCGATGTTGTATTTTGCCATGTCCAGATCGGGCTCCTTTTTCTCCTGGCCCTCGATATCCAATTCGCCCAATGCAAAAAACGCCTGCGTCACCAGCATACTTACCAATGCCGCGAAGTCACCTGACGGCAACGGGCCGCGAGGTTTTTGCTGCGAAGCCTGTTTTTTCTCCGCGTCCTCCTGAGCAGCTAAAGTTTCTTTTTCTTTCTTAGCTTCCTCTTTCCAGTCCTCATCGATAATTATTTTTTTCTCGGGCTCTTTTTTTTCCTCTGCCATAACCGTAACTCCAATCTTTTTAACGATACTTTTTCATGTCCCTGGCCAGGTCACGTTTCTGCTGGCGCTCAGCAATATTCTTGCGCTTGTCGTATTGCTTTTTGCCCCGGGCCAGGGCAATTTCAATCTTAGCAAGACCTCTGCTGTTAAAATAAACCTTTAGCGGCACAAAAGCAAATCCTCGCTGCTCAAGTTTGACTATTATTTTTTTTATCTCTGCCTTGTGCAGCAGCAGCTTTCTATTTCTAAGCGGCTCATGGTTGTTGATGCCGGCCTGTTTATACGGACTTATGCTCGCGCCGACAAGAAAGCATTCGTCCCTTATAAGGCGAACATACGAACCTTTCAAATCGATACCGCCCTGACGAGCCGATTTGACCTCGCTTCCGAGAAGCTCCATGCCCGCCTCGAACTTGTCCAGCAGTTCGAAGTCGCGATAAGCCTTTTTATTGATAGCAACAGGGCCTTTTTTGTCTTTGGGTTTTACTGCCATTTGGGTATGATAGCCAGACCGAGCCAATTTTGCAAGCAAACACGCTGCAGGCTAGATGAATCTTCGATGATTAACCCTTTTTTCCGTCTTCACCCTCTATTTGTGAAAAAACAATTGATGAATGACGGCGCCGATAATCCAGATAGCAAAACTTGCACTCAGCACTATCCAAAGAGCAAGCTCTTTCTTAAAACAAAAAAACGCGGTTACGAAAAATAAAATACTGGGAATTATTCCCCATATCGCCCCTCGCGTAAAATCCGACATCAGTGCGTAGTTACCGGGATTGTCACTGTATAGCCACAAAAGAACTACCAGACCTGTCAGCGGCATCACTGCAATCAGTCCAGCCAAACTCGGCAGCTTACGTCCTATCTGTGTGCAAAAGATAATAACGCAAACGCTGATACACAACTTGATTATAAATTTTATATCGAAAGACATTATTTAATAAAACGAATAGCTAATGGATATCGGTAATTTTGCCCATCATTGGCTTTGACAGCTGCGATTAACAGGAAAACTATGTCCCCGACACCAACAGCTATCAATAAGGGAACGCCAATACAAAAAGGAATTAGTAAAGATGATGCAATCGCGCCTAAGGTCACGGTGATTTGGAAGTTTAAGGCCTCTTTGCCCTGGTTGTCCACAAACGGGTCATCCTCTTTTTTTAATTGCCATATAATTAGTGTCGCCACAATATTACCAATCCCGGGTATTATAAAAGCGCCGAGTCCCGCCAGGTGACAAAACATTGCCCACATCCGCGCGTTTCTGCCGACCTCTTTATCTGTTGCTGACTGGTCAGGGGTACTTTGTTCTTTTGTTTCATCCTCTGTATTTTCAGCTTCTTGTGCATTTTCTTCTTCTGCCATGGTCCACTCCCTTTCAATTAAGGATATTAATTGATTCGACAAACCTGCACTACTGTAGCATTGACGCGATTTAACAGTCAAGAACATTTTTTAGCTTGAGAATGAAAAAGGCGCCCCATAAGGCCGCCTTGAAACTTTTTAAAATAACCAAATCAATCAATTTTTCGGCTTTTTGGCACTTTGACAGAACTGCCCCATAAGCGTCATCGTATCGTTCAGCTTCTCTGCCGAACCGTCCATTGTCGCATAGGCTTCGACCAATTTAACCAGTTCCGCGTCAGCGGGCTTTTCGCCGAATTTATGGGCGGCATTAACGATGCCGGCATCCAACCCGTATCTCATTCCAACCTCAACATAGGCACGGGTAATACCGACTTTTCTGCTAGGCAGGTCCCTGCAGCAGTTGCTAAGACCGAGCGAAAAATGAACGTCCTTCATCTTCGGGTCAGACTTGATTTTCTTAATCGTCTCAAATGTTCGGTAAGTATAGCCCGGAACATTTGGCATCATCGGCATATCGATTGCCAGAGGAAACACCGTTGAATCAAAAAATATCTCTTCGGGTTTAAAGCCATACTTTTCTGTAGCCTCATAAAAAAGTGTTTTGGCTAAATCGAAAAGTTCATCGACAGAGTGCGAACCGCCCGGACCGGTCGGCTTATCTTCGCTGACAAGCATCCCGACAAACGAAAAATCATGTTCCTTTTTCAGAGGCATCATGTTATCCATAGTGTAAGTTTTAATCGAATTGACCAAAGGCTGTTTAATCTGCTCGTCGGTATTGTACCACTCCTTTAGCCCTGCCTTTAAAACATTGTCGTCACTGCTGTCAACACATACCGGCACGCCTTTGCTCCATTTACGAACCAGCTTGACATACTCGACCATCATGTCAGCCGCTACTTGAGGGTCATCTTCCCCGAAAGCGTCCACATTGATAGCGATGTAATCAGCACCGTCGTCAGCCTGTGTTTCGCAAAGCGACTTGATGTAATTCAAAGGTTCGCTTTCGGTAGTGTAGGCATCGGCTCCGAGGGCTGCCAGTTCCTTCATTACCTTGCCGTTTCTCGGAATTGACGCGTGGATTGATTCACCGATTGCAATTAGTTTCCCCATTATACCCCTGCCTTTCAACTTTCAGATTATTTTAAACTTTTGGACGCGGTAACAATCCCGCACGCTCAAGAATAGTCGGCGTGACACTCTCCCAGCCTATAGGCATAAGATGAATACCAGCTACACCTTCCATATTTTTGACCGCCTCAATTGTCTCAAGACATATCTTGATGCCTTCTTCCATCTTTTCTTCTTTATCTTTCGCTTTTTCCATCCTTGCGATAAGTTCATCAGGCACACTTATGCCTGCGACATTATTTTTCATATATTTAAGCGCCCTCTCCGAGCGAACAGGCGTCAGGCCCGCTGTAATATAAACCTTTTTGTGCAACCCTTCTGCGACAACGAGCTTCATCCACTTCTCGAACTTTTCGATATCAAAAATACACTGCGTCTGAATAAAATCGGCGCCAGCCTCAATCTTCTTGGCAAGACGCATTACCCTAAACTCAAACGGGTCAGCGAATGGATTTGCAGCTGCGCCTATAAAAAATTTAGGCTCACATTCCTTTATCTCATCGCCGCATAAAAATGTTTTTTCATCGCGCATCTGTTTCACCATCGCTATTAACTGCATCGAATCGATATCGTAAACGCCCTTAGCGTCCGGATGATTGCCAAAGACCTGGTGGTCGCCGGAAAGACACAAAAGATTTTTAAGACCAAGGGCAGCAGCACCTAATATGTCACTTTGCATAGCGATGCGATTGCGGTCCCTGCAAACCATCTGAATAACAGGCTCAAGCCCGCACTCAAGAGCGATAACTCCTGCAGCGATGCTCGACATGCGGACTATCGCTGTCTGGTTGTCGGTGACATTAGCAGCTTCGACATTGCCGATACAGTGCTTAGCTTTTTTCTTCACCGATTCGACATTCGCGTTTTGCGGAGGACCCAGTTCAGCGGTAACCGAAAACGCACCTGATTCCAATACTTTCTCTAACCTGCTCCCTGATTTCATAGCATTGCCTCTTTAAATTCTACTTTTCTTTGACCAGCAGATGTACTCGTTCTCCAGTCTTTAGGCTTTCTGACCGCCGTCAAGTTTTCCAGCTTGTTCAATTTCTTTAACCTGTCATAAATTATCTGCCAGACGCAATCAATTTCCTTGTCGACTTCGCATTTGCCGTCGCTCGAACCCCCGCAAGGCCCGTTAAGAAGTTTCTTGGCACATCGGGCAATCGGACATACCCCGCCGGTCCATTCCAAAAGACAATTGCCGCAACCGGCGCATCGCTCTTCCCACAATGCGTGCTCCACGGGATAGCCCATGAATTTCGTATTTAAACCTGGTATCGTGATAGTATCGGGATGACGTTCGTTCATTGTCTGAACCCCGACCCCGCAGGCAATACTCAATACCACCGGCACCGACTCGAATTTTTCCTTGCATGGATCGATGTACTCGAATTCGCATTGTCTCTCAGGGGTGCATTCGATTATTTCGATTTCTTTGCCCTGTTTCTTCCGGGCAATTTTTATCTGGGATGCCAAAAGCTCAACAGACTTGGCGCCTCCTGAAAAACAAATAGTTACGCATCCGCCGCAACCCATCAAAACGATCTTGTCGAAATCCTTTATCGATTCTAAAATTTCCTCTAAAGGTTTTCTGTCTGCGACAATCATAATAAGGCCCTTTCTTTTAGAAAGTCTTCAACTTCAGTTAAATGCTTGAATACACCGAGCTCCTTGGCGCCAATTCCAAATGCCAATCCCATCAGTTCAGTAAAATAAAATATCGGGATATTAAAATCAGTATTAAATTTCTCATTTATCTGCTGCTGCCTGCCGTCGAGGTTAGCGTGACATAGCGGACAGCCCACAGAAATCGCCTCAGCGCCCGACGCCTCAGCGTCAGCTAAAATCTTTTTCGTCAATTCCAATACAACATCGGTCTGAGTCAATGCAAAACTTGCTCCGCAGCAAAACGTCTTTAAGTTCCAGTCAACAGGCTCAGCGCCGAGCACTTCTAGAACCGAATCCATATCAGTTGGGTTTTCATAGCTATCTTTTCCGGTTATTTTTGGCGGCCTTGTCATCAGACAGCCGTAATAACTGGCAATCTTCATCCCGCCCAGGCTTCTCTGAACCTTCTCTTCAATCGCCTCGACACCTATCTTTTTCGCAATCACATCAAGCATATGCAAAACCGTAATATCTTCAGGATACTTGGTACCAATGACCTGCTCGACATCTTTCTTTAGGTTTTCGTCAGCCAATTTATATTGGGCGCCTTTTAATCGCGAATAGCACGAGGCACACGGAGCGCAAACCTCTTTAAAATCACCGGTTTGTGCGACAAGCGCAAGATTCTTCGCCGGCAGCGCAACACTCATCAACTCATCGCATTGATGCGCCGGACTCGAACCGCAGCAAATCCAATCCTTAACCTCTGTCAGTTCTATCCCAAGCACATCGCAAACCTTCCTGGTCGAGATGTCATACTCAACGCCCGTCGAATGCAGTGAACAGCCTGGATAATATGCTATCTTCATTTACTTAACCTCTTGGCTCTGTCGAACATCTTTTTAGTTTCCAGCGGCTTCTTAAACGAAGGAAACAGCTTCAACTTACCTTTTTTTATCATCTTCATACCGAGCGACATATCCTTGAACGGCTTGCCCGTGAAAAGATTCAACGCACCGGTCAAACCAATTTCATACATCCTGCCCATGTATCTTAATATTGTCATCCACAGCCAATTAAACAGCCGCGAATTTTTGGTGTCAGCTTTTATCTTCTTTTCCTGAACCATGATCCTTATCGTATCAACCACATGAGCAATATCAATATCCTGCGGACACCTCGTCGAGCATGTCTCACACGACAGGCAATACCAAATGGTGTTTTGTTTCATCGCCTCATCAATCATCCCAAGCTGAACGTAACGCATCAGTTGAGTCGGCGTGCTCGTCATAAATTCCCTGCTCGGACAACCAGATGCACACTTCTTGCACTGATAGCAGAGGAAAACATTTTCCCCGCTGCGCTCAGCGATTTCCTTGGCCAAAGCGGTATCTATCTTTATTTGCTTGTCACCGATAATTTTCATGAGCTAACAGACTCTTTCTGCCCGTCTTTATAAACAGGACCAAGCTTCTTTATCCTCTCGGTCATTTCTTCCACGATTTCAGCAAACCTTCCGCCCATAGCCGACGAAAGATTGAACATCTCAACTCTCTCAGGCTCAATGCCGACTTCCGCCAGCAGCCTCTTAACATAAGCAACTTTCTTTTTCGCTCGCAGGTTCCCTTCAAGATAATGACATTGACCTTCCAGACAGCCGGCAACAAAAACCCCGTCGGCGCCATCTTCAAACGACTTCATAAGGTACAGCGCATCAACTTTACCAGTACACGGCAGCCGAATAATTCGCACACTGGGCGAATACTGCAAACGCATCGCGCCCGCCAGATCCGCTGCCGCAAAAGCGCAAAAATTACAGCAAAACGCCACTATTTTAGGTTCAAATTCACTCATCTTTAGCTGCTTTGCTCACCTCTTTTAATAATGAAACAGTCTTGGAAATAATCTGATTGTCCTTGTAATGCATCAATTCGATTGCCTTGGCCGGGCACTCCGAAGCGCAAATCCCACAGCCGTGACACATCGCCTTTTCAATTTCCGCGACGCCATCTTCGTTTATTTTCGGCACATCATACGGACATACCCGAACACATGTAAGACAAGCTGCGCACTTGTCCGGGTCGACAACCGAGACAATGCCGCTTATCTCCATAACCTTCTTCGATAATATCGCCACCGCCTTGGCAGCTGCCGCCTGGGCCTGGGCGATCGTCTCATCGATAAATTTAGGCGCGTGACATGTACCGCAAAGGAACAATCCATCCGACGCAAAATCTACAGGCCTTAATTTCATGTGTGCTTCGAGAAAAAATCCCTCAAGCGTAATCGGAACCTTAAACGCTGTCCCGACATCTATAGTATCTTCCGGCGGTATCATCGCCGCACTCAACGCCAAAACATCAGGCGCAAATTCAATATCGAGCATCGAGTTCAAATCTTTGACCTTCACTTCAACTCTGCCGGAACCGCTTTCGGTGACAACAGGCTTATTGTCAAGGTCGTACCTAAAGAACAAAACACCGATCTCACGGGCCTGGTTATAATATTTTTCCTTAAAACCGTAAGTGCGAACATCGCGATAAAGAACCGCAACGTTAGCATCCGGGTTAGCCTGCTTGATAGTAATTGCATTCTTAATAGCCTCGGTGCAGCAAACCCTGCTGCAAATTAATCTGTCCGGCTCCCGCGAGCCGACACATTGAATCATAACAACTTCATTTAAAGTCTTGGCATATTCAGGGTCCTTTTCAAGCATCTCTTCAAGCTGCATCTGGGTAACCACATTTTCATTTTTGCTGTAGAGGTATTCTGTCGGCTTAGATTCATTCGCACCGGTAGCGATTATCGCCGCACCGTGTTCAATTTCGATTTCACTGCCGTTATTATTAATTTTACTCTTAAAGTTACCCGCAAAACCTTTACATTCACTTACTGTCGAGTTTGTATAAACGGTAACTTTGTCACTTGCTTCGATTTCGGATTTGAGTTTGCCCAAAAGTTCAAACGGTTCATAACCTTCAACGGTATGTTTAATATTAAGCAGGTTCCCGCCGAGATGGTCGGATTTTTCAACCAGATAAACCTTGAAACCCTGATTAGCTATGGATAAAGCCGCCGTCATACCGCCCACGCCGCCGCCGACAACAATCGCACTTGTTTTAGGAATATAACTCTGCATAGTCAAAGGCTCGATGGTTCGCGCTCTTCCGACCGCCATCCGCACCAAATCGATAGCCTTGTCCTGCGTCGCTTCGCCTAATCGGGCGTGCACCCACGTACACTGGTCGCGGATATTAGCCATCTCAAACAGATATGGATTTAGCCCTGCCTCTTTCATCGTCTCCTGGAACAAAGGCTCATGCGTTCGAGGCGTACAAGAAGCCACCACTACACGGTTTAGATTAAACTCTTCGATTTTTTCTTTTATCGTTCTAAGCCCGTCCGGCGAGCACGTGTAAAGAAGATTTGTCGCAAACTCAACACCATCTAAGCCCTTAGCATAGTTGGCGACCTTTTCACATTCTATAACGCCGGCAATATTTGAACCGCAGTGACATACGAAAACTCCAATCCGGTCACCTTGCCCGCTGATGTCCTTTTCTGGCGGGTATTGTTTATCTTCGACCTGAGTGTCTCGCACCTCAGCTAATAACTCCATAGCTTTCGTTGCTGCGCCACTTGCCTGAACCACGCTTTCAGGAATATCTTTAGGACTTTCAAATGAACCGGCAAGATAAATACCTGCTTTGCTCGATTCGGTAGGAACAAACTTAGCAGATTGCGCAAAGTTGTACTCATTCAAATCAATTCCGCAAACCTGAGCTAATTCTTTGGAGTATTTTGTCGGACACAGTCCTGATGCCAGCACAACCATATCGAATTCTTCTTCTATCCAGTTGTCGCCGTCTTCGGTAAACTGCAGGGAAAGATTATGCGTCCCGAAATCCTGTTTTATACTCGAAGGTCTCGTGTAAATATATTCAACGCCGTATTTGTCTTTCGCGCGTTCATAGTACTCGTCAAATCCTTTACTAAACGCCCGCACATCCATTACAAAAATCTTACACTCAGCATCGGGTGCGTGTTCTTTGGTAATGATGGCCTGCTTCGTTGAGTACATACAGCAGACCGAAGAGCAGTATGGCCTTTCGGTGTCCCGCGAACCTACGCATTGAATAAACGCTATCTTTTTCGGGTCCTGACCATCCGATGGCCTTACTACGTGCCCCATACAAGGACCTGATGCGCTTAACAATCGTTCATAGTCCAGACCGCTTAGCACATTGGGAAAACGTCTGTAACCGTATTCAGCCTTTTTGGCCGCGTCAAATAGTTCAAAGCCGGGTGCTAATATGATCGCACCGACATCAAGCTGACGCTGCTTTTCTTTATCGTTGTAAAGTATCGCGTCAGCCTCGCAGGCCTTCTGGCATAACCCGCACCACGAACAAACCGCACAATACAAACACCTCTTGGACTCTGCGACCGTCATCTCTTCGGTAAAGCCGAGGTCAACCTCCTTAAAACTTGAAACCCGGTTGTCAAGCGAGATGGTCGGCATTTCCTGACGGGCAATAACTTTTTCTTTGCGTTCCTTTAATTCTTCCTTCGAGATTTCAACTACAGGCTCATCGATTTGCTCAGGCTCATATTTTTCGCCCTTGATATAAGCGTCGATAGCCTTGGCGGCATGGTGGCCGTCAGCGATCGCCTGAACAACACTGGCTGCCCCGCGAACAACGTCACCGCCTACAAAAACACCTTCCCAGCTGGTCATGCCGGTTCGTTCGTCAACCGCTACTGTACCGCGCGGCGTTAGTTTTATTTTTCCACCTTCACCGAGCATACCCAGGTCAGGCTTTTGCCCTATCGCGACAATAAGTTCTTCGCTTTCAAGAACCTTTTCACTACCGGCAACGGTCTCAAGTTCAAGCCTGCCCTGGACAAATGACATCTTCTCGACATCCAAAAGTTCCAGCCCGACAAACACTCCGCCTTTGCCGAGAATCTTTTTCGTAGCTTTGGCGGCATTGACAATAACACCCTCTTCTTTGGCCCAGGCAACTTCCCATGCGTAAGCGGGCATCTTCTCCTCGGCTTCGAGACAAACAAGATTCACCTTTTTGGCCCCGAGCCTAAGAGCTGTCCTCGCGCAGTCCATAGCGACATTACCGCCGCCAATAACTGTCACGCTGTCTTTAACATTGGTCCTGTTGCCGAGCCTGACATTGCGAAGAAAATCAATACCGCTCGAAGCATTTTCAAGGTCCTCACCTTCAATACCCATCCGCATACTTTTATGCGAACCGACCGACAAAAAGACCGCTTCGAACTTATCTTCAAAAAGTGTTTCGATTTCGTTTAAATGTTTAATGTGGCTGTGAAGTTTAACGTCAACGCCGTAGTCGAGTATCTCCTGAATCTCCCTGTCGATAATATCATTAGGCAGCCGGTATTCCGGAATACCGATTCGCATCATCCCGCCAAGCACGCCGTGCTTTTCATACAGTGTCGTAGAGTAACCCATCTTTCTAAGGTCCATAGCAGCTGTAAGCCCCGCGGGCCCGGAACCAATGATAGCAACTTTTTTCCCGTTATCTTCAATCGCCGCCTGCTTTTCTTCAGCGGTTAATTTCTTGCCATGTTCAGCGTGCCAGTCAGCCAGAAATCTTTTGATATATGCTATCGAAACAGGACTATCTAAATTTTTCCTGTTGCAGCTTTGCTCACATGGATGTTCGCATATCCTTCCGCAGATAGATGGGAAAGGATTATTTTCCGCAGCTGACTCAAAAGCCTCTTCGTATTTCCCAGATGCTGCCAATGCGACATAACCGCTCGGGTTGCCGTGGATGGGACAGGCGTCGTAACAAGGCGCCATGCCTTCCCGGGTCATTGCGAATTTATTTGGCACTGCCTGCGGATATTTTTTAAAGATAGCCTTCCTGTCGCAAAGCAGCTGATTGTATTCGTCTTTTACTGGCACCGGACAGTCCTCAGCGCAAACACCACAGCCGGTACACTTTTCTAAATCAACATAGTTAGGCTTGATTGTTACAGTTGTATTGAAATTGCCTGCCTTGCCCGAAAGCTTGCTTAATTGAGCATTGGTGATTATATCAATATTTCTGTGCGTCCCAGCGGCAACTAACCTTGGCGAAATCGTACACATCGCGCAATCATTAGTCGGAAACGTTTTGTCAAGCTGAGCCATGCGACCGCCAATAGCCGTACTTTCCTCGACAAGATAAACCTTGTAACCAGAATCCGCTAAATCAAGAGCGGACTGGATGCCAGCGATTCCAGCCCCAACTACCATTACTGAACCTATTTTTTTGTCTTGCTCCATTTAACCTCTATGAAAAATTATCAGGAACTTGGCATGTTAAATACTTGTGCGTGTTATTGCAACTAAAACAAGTATGCCGCAACCTTAAAATCACCCCTTATCCTATAGCTACTAACCCTTTACGTCATTATTACCTTGAAAGTGCGAACATTATATCGAATTATAGCAGAAATTGTAACCCTACCTGACTGCATTTGTTTTAAACCGACAAAAATAATTTCGGAGAAAGACAGAAAAAGAGAGATTTTACTATAGCCTTAGTTTTAAAAGACTTACGTAGATTTCTGAGCATTTTATTACGCAATTTAGGTAAAAAAACTCTCCGACTCGGGCAAATTTTTTTGTGGGAAACTTGTTGATAACCCTGATTTTCCCAGAAAACCAGACAGCAACCCACATCAAAATAGCCGATAAACAAAATTACCCTGTTTAACACCCCTTGTCGTGGTCGGTGTTAAAATAGGAGGGAGTGTTGCTAACATCTCTCTATTAAACAGGTTAGATACGACGGTATTGTAGTTCAGAAATGTCTGGTTGTGATTGCGAGCTTCCGATAACAATTTGAGCCAATTTTTTTCAGCAAAATGGCAATTTAGGGGAAAATTTATTTCGCTGGTGGATAAATTGTAGAAAAACCTATTTGGGAGGCCTCGGGTTGCTGTGAAAATGCCTGAAATTATCGCTTAAAACCTGCGATTTTCGCCTTAAATTGGCTACAGCGGTCGGCGGGGTCTTCTGAATCTGTTATGGCTGAGCAGACCGCAAAGGCCATTGCGCCAGCCCCCAGGACCTGTTCAATGTTTTCAACGGTTATTCCGCCTATAGCGACATGGCAAATACAACCATCAGCTAACAGTTTCACCGCCTCTGTGACATAATCTAACCCGGCAACCGCTTCGCCGGGCTTCGTTTCGGTCTCAAAGACCGGGCCAAGGGCAACATAGGTCGGATTTTCCGCACGCGCTGCTAGCAACTGGTCAACGCAATGCGTACTTTTGCCAATGATTAACGGAGACAATTCGAGATTACGCGTATGTTCAACTGATAAATCGTTTTGACCAAGATGTACCCCGTCGGCACCAGATGCCACAGCAATATCTATGCGGTCATTGATTATACTTAAAACATCAGACTCCCTGCAAATTTTTACAAATTCTTTTGCCAGAGAAAGAAGCGCATCGTCTGGGATATCTTTTGCGCGCAGTTGAATACAGTCGGCCTTACCCGCAACGCATTTGTTTGTAATACTAATCACATCAGCGGGAAAGTTACTGCTTATTATGACATACAAACCAACCTTCTTAAATTTTTCTATCGGGTCAGCGAAAGTGACTATATCCTTTTCAAGTGCATAGGTGTCATACCGAAGTTTTTCAATACTTTTGGCGAGAGGGGGATTTATTATTTGAACAGTTTCGGCGAGGGCTCTAAGTGCCTCAGTAAGGCGTTTGCAGGCAGCTGTAAGACAATCACGCAAATCGTTACGGCTAAGCTGGTCGTCAACAACCTGGCCGACACCAACATCACCCAAAGTGTCTCTGCTGCAAATAAGTTTATCCGCGTCAAGGTTATTGATAGCGGCGCAAAGTTCGTGACGCAGCTGTTTTGCGCGACGGGTTAGGCTATCGCAGTTCAAAACAAACCGGCAAAATTCCTCAACAACACGGATAGCCTCACGGGCGCGATTAAAATTAGCATCGATAATTCTGTAAATACCTCGTTCCATACGAGCCGGATTATAAGGCCTGAAAGCGAAATTGAGTAGCGAAAAAGCACCTAAAGCCAAATCGCAAGAGAGTGATTTCGCGGCAGATGAGGAAAATAAGCGCATAAAAAAAGCGAGGCTACCCTCCTCCGGCCAGCCTCGCACAATATGAATAGCAAAATCAAGTTCTCTCAAACAGCAGAAGAACCGATTCTGGTTTCTTCTGAAATCGGGCGGCCCTATCCTCCTCCAAGTTTTAGCGTTTAGGACATCCGCCCAATATCATAGCCCCTAAGGACTGTCTTAGTTTTAGCAAGAAATATGCCAACTAATAATAATAAACAGATAACCGTCATTATTTGTAGCTAACAGTCGTGTACAAAAAAACTTACGTAGCAAACTCATTTTTTAAGGCCGTATGGTAAGAGTGTTGAGTTTTAACGCCGTGTTGTTTTTTGTGAACATGGCTGACAACCAAGCACCCCATTTTTACATTATAGGACGGTAAAATGGGCAATATTAGAGAAGTTAGGCAGATGTTTACAAAAAACAACACATGTTTCGGTAAAATAAACATCAAAACAGATTTAATCGGAGATGATTGCAAAGCGCCCTATGCCAAATACCGCGACACTTTGCGTTCTGTGAGAAAGAAACTGGTGACTGTGCCTCAGAAAGGGGCTTATTTCTTTTGGATACCGATTGCCAGCGCTTAATCAATTTCCGGCTTGGCAATACCAATTACTTCTAAATTACGGGTACCGCTGGGGATTGTAAACGACACCTTGTCTCCTACCGAGTGTCCAACAATAGAACTTCCTATCGGCGAGCGAATCGAAACACTTCCTGTATCAAAATCAGCATCATCAGGGCCCAGTAATTGGTAGACCACTGTTTCGTTGGTATCTAAATCCAACAAAGACACAACGGTGCCAAACAAAGCCCGGTCGCATTCAACTTTTGTGCAATCAATGATATCTGCCCGGTTCAGCTTTCCCTTTAATTCACCAATTCGCCCTACTATGTGGCTTTGGCGCTCACGCCCGTAAATATACGCCCCGTTTTCCTTTAAATCGCCGTCATCACGTGCTTCGGCAACAGCTTTGCGAACCTCTGGCAGCTCGACCGTCTCAAGTTGGGCTAATTCGGCCATAAGTTTGTTGTAACCAGTTCTTGACATTGATTCAAGTTCAGACATCCAAAGATACCCTCATGTATTAAATAGTTTTTTTCTTAATTTTATCCGACGTCGATAATCTTATCCAATTTACCTTGACCGGTCAAGAATTTGTTCTTTCAACACCCCTTTTATTATTCCTATTTCAAGCTGTCCATCACTTCCTGCAGAGAAATTTCCGCGTACGCAATTGAAGTGTCAGCGACGCCGTAATAGATTCGAAGCTTACCCTCTTCGCAGAGTAGCCCGCAGTTGAAAACAACATTTCCGAAAAACCCCTCGATTTCATAATCCGTCTCTGGCGCAAGAATCGGCTTATCGCTGCGCCCGATGATCTTCCAGGGCTCTTTGATATCGAACAACACTGCCCCTAAGCAATAGCGGTTATCATCATCGACGCCATGATAAACTTCAAGCCAACCTTCATCAGTTCTAAAAGGTACCGCACTTGCACCAAGCCTATGGCAATCGAAAGTACCTTCCGCCGAACCCATCAGGTAATGATGATTACCCCAGTGTTTCAGGTCGTTTGATTCAGCGATCCACATCTCATATTTTTCAAACAATGGTGTCACAGGCCTGTGAATCGCGTAATATTTACCTTCAATCTTTTCGGGGAAAAGCACGACATCTTTATTGTCCGGACAGAAAATTATCCCGTGACGTTCAATGCTCCCGAAATCTTTTGTCGATGCCAGAGCGGTTGTCACTCCAAGCGGAGACACCGCGACATAAGTAATATAGTAAGTGTCACCGATAAGGCTTATTCTCGGGTCTTCGAGACCGAATGTTTCATAAGCAGTTGCGGGAGACATGCAAGGCTTGTCGTCAATCTCAAAGTGGATACCATCTTTACTTCGTGCGATTCTAAAATGTGATAGCGATGTCAGAAATTTACCCTCTGGTGTGATAGTCATTCGGGGGTCGGAAAAATCCAGCAAAGAGTCTTTCTTTGAAAACTCTTTGACGGCAATCTGCTTTTTTTCAACATCATAAACAGCGGTATATTCGATGTCAGGATTTGAACTGGCAGGCCTTTCAGCTACGCGAATAAGCAGGATTATTTCATCTCCAAGCCGAGTTACACCGGTATTAAACGCCCCAATAACCTCATAGCCCGCCTGCCAGGGCGTAACGTCCTTTGGTTCTATTATGGGATTCTCCGGACAGCGATAAACATTCATTCAACAATTCCTTTAATACCCAACCAAAACATGCCGACAATACAGCAGTGAAATAAGTTTGTTCAATAAACCCTTTAAGGCGTTGTAAGTCAAGCTCAAAACAAAGATTAAGCCATTGACTTACCAAGCTATTTTTTATACTATAGTTCTTTCAAATGCCAACGTAGCTCAACGGTAGAGCCCTGGTTTTGTAAACCAGGGGTTGACGGTTCGAATCCGTCCGTTGGCTTTTCCATCGCGCCGAGAGGGGGTTTATATCAAAAGTTCATCAAGCTGTTTTTTCATTTTTTTATGCCATCGTTGATTTATTCCAATGAAAGGGATTTGTAGGCCTCGAAGTTTAAGTTCTTGTTGTAATTCCTCAATGTAGATACCCTTGTCTTTAATAATAGTTCGTCCTTTATTAAGGTAGGTTGGGGCACATGCTGGTGAAAATTCTACTCCTATAATTGCTAATATGCTTGTCCCTGCGCTAATTAAATTTGACATATAGTTCGTTTGGTCTTTTGCAATTTGCTGGCTTGTTTTCCGAAGCCCATTATTTTCATACCAGACCTTACCATGCAAATCTCGTTCTACGCCTCCTGCTTCACAATGGATTTCAGGGCAAGGCATCTGAAAGATATTGATATCGTTATCTAAACAAAATTGTATAACTGGTTTCACAATGGCGGGCGAAAATTTCGCTAGACCCTTGGCAACCGCAACCTGAGCAAGCAAACAATGTGAAATAAAAACGCACTTTCCCGACCTATTCATCCCATTCTCTTTCAGATATTTGGCGAACGCAACAAATACTCAGAAAGCAACTGTTGGCGTTCTGTAAGTTCCCAAGGTAACGACACTACTTCGATTGCAAACCGGTCTATTGCTTCACGCATATAATCGTCAATCTGCAAAGCAAACCTAATTTCATCCTGTTCTGTGTGTACATTAACAGGCCATTTGTCTGATGGCTGAAGATGGAAGATGATATCGAAATACTTGAATAGACCAAGAATATCATCGATTAGGGTGGAGTTTTTTTGGTTTGTCCGGTTTTCTGCATATAGAGTGAACGCAAGAATATCTAGTGGGGTCCTGTCGAAAAGTTGTACCTCTCCATTGGAGTTGTCTAATATAATTTTAACTTGCTCAACCATCCACTGTGAACCTTCAAGGGTTTGGGTTTCCCTCATGGAAAACGGACATTGATTAACGAGCGGTGACAAAGAGATGGTTTCGATATTGAGCTTGGAATGCACTTTTAGGAATCTGCGAATAGTTTCTGTTTTTCCCGTCCAATTGGTGCCGGATAAGCCTATTCTAAGCATAAGCTACTCCTTTAGACACTCAATAAATGAATACATCGGAACCTTGCCGCTTCGAGTGATATTTGAATTCATTCCGTTCTTGGTATTTTGTGCATAATCTTCCATATCAATAAACCAGTCTAATACCTGGTTGATACGAAAACCGGTACGGATACAAGTGTTTAAATAATCGGTAAATGGCCGGTAAAAATAAGTCAATGGCCCCGCTACCCCTCCTATCTTAAGGTTTTGTATTTTGAAGGGTTTCGACAAATCCTTCGAAATCAAGAAGTTGCTATTATCGTCTGCATTCCCTACTCTATAAAAATAAGGGTGAACCATAGCTATAACTGCCTTGCCTCCAGGCTTTGTTACACGATACATTTGTTTTATGGCGAGATCTAATTCTTCAAACCATATTAGCACTAAACTGGCAACAGTGACGTCAAAAAAATTGTCCAGATACGACAAACTTCTTATGTCTTGAACTTGAAATTTCCATTTAGATTGGATATCGGGTTGTCCGACAATATCACAACTATAACCTTCACATGGTTTTACTTCATCTAAAAGCCATCCGTTACTACACCCAATATCTAAAAGCCGTTTTTCACTGCAATCCCCGATCATCCGAAGAAGATTTGGCTTTAAGCCACGCAGCCTCAAATAATGAGAATCTTGGCTTTGATTAGAGATTAATTGTGAGTAGGTTTCAGCTGTCTTGGGCCATACCTCCAGACAGGAGGCGTCCCTGACACTCGATTTATCTGCTTGTATTGTTCTATTGTGGCTCATTTTCCTATTTCACCCTGGGAGCAAAACGAATTTCACTAAGACCGCTCTGATAACAATAATCGGACCACATTCTCATGCAAAGTCCGCAGGTAGAGTTGGCAGAGGCCTCCAGATATTGCTCCACAGTAAACCATGTCGAATCTGTATAATACCGTGGATTTAATTTAATTTCACCATCTAATTCAATTTGATAAAGATGCAAAGTTACCGGCACTTGCATTGGATTGTCAGAACATTTTGAGGATTTTAAGTACCGCTTCAATGTAACAGGGACTCCGCCTATCCGCTCATCCGACATTTTCTCCATTAACTTCTGAGCAGCGGCCAAATCGGTAAAATCAGGGAGTTCCTCCGGTGTGAACTGAATAGATAGCAAACTCCATACATTCGGATAATTTTTCATCTGTTCCGAACGCTTCACATAAAAAGTCCGCCCATCCTTACACCAAACACCTATCACCGCTTCTATCTGTCTTACTAAAGTCTCCATCAATCTTTCCTTAATCTCATTATATCATTATTACTCTTTTAAATCAACCTGGTTCAAATTATCCTGTTGGGGGCACTTTACGCTCTTCCCAATGAATTGGCTCAGTAAGTTCCCGGAGTATATGGAGAAGTGCTCTGCTTTGGTCCGTACTACTTAAAACGCATGTATTAAACGGGGTACTCTCTGAATCTGAAGCCCGCATAAAGAGAAATCTTGTTTCTGTCCCCCCTCTTTTGATTAAAGAGCACTTAACACCATTGAGTCCATTGTTGAAGATAAAGCATTTTTTCCCCATTAACAGTTCAAAAAGAGTGGTCCCGCCTTCCTGTTCCTTGAATGCGTCGAAAACCTCATTTTTTGGCCTATAGCTAATTAATTTTAGCTTATTGCTGTCACTAGTAGTAAACTTTTCAATAAAGTGTTTCATATTTGGGTATTCACACAGCCAATCAAATGACCCACAAAAAATTGTTATACGCTCAGCACCTTTATAATATCTTAACATAGTTGCAATGTCTTCGCCTTTTTTCTTAACTTCCGAAGTTTTCATCCCTTGTTCTTTGAGATATTTACGAGCGTATTGTCTTTTGTAATAAATTCCTTGGATGACAGGTAAAACTGCAAACCCGAAAGCGCATATAGCTATCATATCCGCAATAATTACAGTATAGAGTTTCTTTTCAATGAGAGTTTCAACATTGCTATCGAAGAATTTAAGTACGAAATTTGGAACGACCTCAATAGCCACATGAGGTGTTCCGCCACAAATACGAATGATGTGTGCCGAAGCAAGACATATTGAAGCCACAGCAAATGCGCATAATAACGCAAATAAAAGAACGTTGATATGTTGCCATGGAAAGAGGAATATCGTTTTGAAAAATTCAAAAATTGGCCTAAAAATCACTTTTCGAATTTTTTTATATGTACAGACACTACATTTGTCAGCATTATTATCATCAGAGACATAAGTTTCCCATTTTTTATACAAACCTCGCAAATATGCAATTGTCGATATCAAACCAACTAATGCAAGAATGAATCCTAAAATAACGAATGTTATTAGCATATTCGATTCTCTCCGAATAATTTATTTCTCTGCTATGATATCTTAGAGTTAGTTTTTCTTTGTCTTGGCCTGTCCCAGTAAGGAGATTTACATCTTGGGCAAACTTTGCAACCCAAACCAGCGTCATTGGGCTTCCATTCGTGCTCGCACCGATAGCACCTATTGCCCGTAATCGGAACGCCCTTACCAAGCTTTTTATCTGATTTCTTCAAGTCTGCTTATATACCTTAAAATAATATATTAATTTTGATATTTCAATAATAATATTTTTTAAAACATAGTTTTTTATTATATTATTATAAGTAATATAGTAATCGGCAAATTTCGGCTGTAAGGCCACCTTTTCTTTCAATTAGACGTAAAATCCGCCACAAGTCTTCTTTATAGCGTCAAAAACCCCCTTGTGCGTGCGTAAAGACCCTGAAAGTTCATTTTTAGCCCAAAAACAGCTTGAAAAAAAACAAATAATCTGATATAATACGCGAACGTTCAACAACAAACGGGGGGCCTTGTTTTGGCCATTACTATTTTAAATTTGCTTAGTCTTTTCTTAATTCGTGCTTTGGCATTGATTCCTCATTCGGGCTTCTTAATTCAAAATTCGCTTCGCACTACACTTGTCGAGAGTCCTCTACAAATTCACCTTTTTATGCAAAACGAACCCATTTTACAAAACATGAAAATAAACCTAACCTTATATCCAATAAAACATTACAACAATTTACACCATTTGGCTGAAGTTAAAACAAACCCAATTCAAACCCATTTTTCGGCAACCCAAAACGACACGACGCGAAACGAAGTGGATGGCCCGGTATTGTTCCGGAGCCTACTGTCGTTGCAGAATTACGAAAAAGAATACCTTTTAGGGGAATTAAAAAACAATAGCGGCATAGCCCACGCTATCAGTGCTTGGATATAATATCCACAAGCTGAATTGAAGATATTTGGGTATCGGCAAAAAAATCAAGGAAGACCCGCATTTTGAGCATCATAGACGAGACACAAAAGAGTTTGTGACTCATATTTCGCATTTTGTGAGTCACAAGCCGGTTTGTCATTAATAGGTGAGTCACAAAAAGTTCCGATAATCAGGACGACAATTACCGACAATCTTTATCCTTGAATAGACCTCTTGAAGGCCTCAAAAAACTATAGCGGCGTAGCCTACGCTATCAGTACTTGAGGAACCCATTTTATTCAGCATTATTTCATTACTGTTAGTCTGCGCCAAAAGCACACCTTCACTCTTGCCGAGTTTTTTTGCCGCCGCAATCGCCGCCGCCGCTGCGCCAGCGCCGCAGGCATTATAATTCTCAGCAGAGTTGGCAAGTAACTGTTCGGCTTCTAATTTCAATGCTAAGTCGATAAACGCTTTGTCATTTACTTCGTGGGCCCATTTGACTCCATCAGCGCCGGCACCTTTCGGAATGAAACCATACCGCGGGCCGTAATGTGTCAAATCGGTTGACCCGATGCAGACGATATTTTTATCTTCCTGACTACTTATGATTTCACCAACAGCCTCGCCCAGGGCAATCGCCTCTTCGCTCGGAGGTACGATGATCGGCAGTATCTTTGCGCCGCCAAAAAGATGCTGAATAAATGGTACCTGAACTTCAATGCTGTGTTCAGTTGCATGAGCGACGACATCATTTGCGATAGATATACGTTTTAAAACCTCACCAGCCAGATCCTCGTCGATTGCTATTGACCCAAGCGGTGTGTTCCAGCAGCCACTATCAAAGACAGCAGGGCCCGGACCAGAATAGCTGTGAGCTGCTCCGAAAATGACGAACGTATGGACCTTTTCCTCTCTTTCCCTTATAGCTGAAAATACCATCGCCGCAAGTTCGCCGCTAAATGTCCAACCGGCATGTGGAACGATACCCGCCGCTATTGTCTCCGGAAGCAGCTCAGGCGAAACCTCATGTTCGAGACATTCGCTTATCTGCTCAAGGCAGGAATCATGCTGCCCCGGATAAAACTGACCCGCCACAATAGGTTTTCTTGTCTGCATTTTCCCCTCATCTATTTACTTGCTTTCATACTATTTATCTGCTATTAGTATTATTTAATAAATCGAAGGTATTGTAAAACAAAATCAGGAAAAATATCATGGCTGACGAAAAAACCAGTTCAGTAGCGATAGTAATGGGCTCCGACAGCGATATGCCCGTAATGCAAAGCTGTATCGACCAGCTAAAGGCCTTCGGTATCGACCCGATAGTTCGTATAATCTCGGCGCATCGCACACCGAAGGTTGCCGCTCAATTCGCCGCAAATGCCTCCAAAAATGGCATTAAGATTATAATCGCCGCCGCTGGCATGGCCGCGCATCTCGCAGGGGCAATGGCAGCGCAGACAACCTTGCCCGTTATTGGGGTTCCAATGGCCGCAAAAGATGGTCCGGCGGGACTTGATGCACTGCTGAGCACCGTCCAGATGCCCCCGGGCGTACCAGTGGCAACTGTAGCGATTGGAAAAGCCGGAGCGAAAAATGCCGCAATATTGGCCGTACAAATCTTGGCACTGGCAGATACCGGCTTAGCCCAAAAACTTGTAGAGTTTAAAAAGCAACAGGAAGAAAAGGTCATAGAAAAAGACTCAGCTTTACAATAAGAAGCTAAGCGCAGATCAATGATTTCGATTAGAGCATTTTAATCTTTTCTGTTCGCATTGGCCTGACCCCCTAAAACTGTACCATTGCGAATTAGAGAGTATCCGATAAAATGAGTTGGTTTTATGGAAAGGATG
>VRUG01000170.1 GCA_019456255.1 Planctomycetota bacterium
TTAATCAGTGTATACAATAATTATAAATGAAAAAGGCTCTAAGTCATTGTATCACAATGACTTAGAGCCCATAGCCATAATTTATCATTAGTTTTATAATAAACTCACGCTAGGTGTTTATGTTCTGCTTCAGCTTGCCATTGAAATAATCATTACAATACCAGCCAAAACAAGCCTCATTCTATCCCGGATTGATTTTGCCATTTGCGTCATATTTCTAGGCGATTGGTTTTTCTTCCTCTTCAAAGCTGATAATAAAAAACAATATGTCAAGTCTCGGTTTTTCGATCTAGTTGCCTCAATTCCATTTGTGCAGGTCTTGCGCCCTCTCCGGGCTCTTCGTATTGTACGATTAGTCCGGGTTTTGCGCCTATTCCGGGGAGCGAAAGGAGCACTTCCAATCTTACGCTTTCTGTTGAAAAATCCTGCCAGATCGGCGCTTACGATCTATCTGGCTGTTACGATGATCGTATATTTCTACTGCAGTTTGGGCTTGTATAATTTTGAGAACGGCATTAATCCTGCTATTTCCAGCTTCGGAGATGTACTTTGGATGGCATTTACAACGCTTACCTCAGTGGGCTATGGCGATATATACCCGGTAACCGGTGGCGGTCGTATTTTTGCTGCTATCCTCGTAACCACCGGTCTAGGCTTGTTTTCTCTTCTAACCGCCGAGATTGCAACGGTCTTTTTACAATGGATAAGAAATAATTCAAAGACAGGTAAAAAATGAAAAAACCGTTTTTTGCATTGGAACTAACTGGACGCTTTTTTCTTGCAATTATGGTTTTTTTCTCTGCTTATTATTTTAACTGGTGGCTTCCCTTGATTGTTGCTCCTATATTCTGGCAGATTTGGGATATCGTATTCGGACAGCGATCACGAATTTGGCATCCGATCAAAAAGCTTATTGCAGATGGAATCACATATATATTTGAGCTATGCTATATTATTTATTCCATTATCTCTTTTGGAATACAGATCGGTAGCTGGTATGGCTGGGTCATCGGGGCTGTTGCTGGTTGGTCAGATTTTTGGGCTTCTTTTCCCCCATCGATGGCATCTTGAGAAAATCGAAGGAAAGTTTTGATACGAAATCGGAGGAATGGAAAAAGGAGAAAACATGAGAGGTATCGTGCCGTTAGGAGAGTAAAACGGAGGATAATCTATGAAAACAGCAGTTAGGGTACTAGTCATCATTGCAGCGGCGATCGGTTTTATATGGAGCATAGTTGTGTTCGGCGGAGGCATATTCGCAGGGGGAATAGAAGCCGCATTAACTGAAGATGAAGCAAAAAGAGAGGAAGTTGTTGGCACGTACGTACCAGCTATAACCAAAACAGTATTTGCTTTTATTTTCATTATTGCAGGCTTAGTCTTCGGAATCGTCTGTGCCAGGGAAAAATCAAGTAAAGCTACAACGATGGTAAACGGTTTGCTGCTATTGCTCTGTGGTATTGCAGCGACAGCATTACAGTCATGGATAGCGGGACCCATTTATGTAGTAGACGGATTCTTGGGCTTTCTATCAGGGTTGATGATCAAAGCAAAGCCGAAGCAAGAAGACGCCGGCAACTAGAAAAAAGCCATTTGTGAGACAACTAACATTGTGCTATTTTGCTGACCGTGTGGGGACTCCTCTCTATTTCCAATTACTTACCCTGTAAGCAGAAGCTCTGCCCTTCTGAATACCGGCCTGGAAGGGGGGTGTCCTAAGTACCACTTACCCTGAGAAAATGCACTGTGGGCGATCCTCGAAGTTCTTTTTTATCCCTCTCAGTTTTCTACCGAACGACACTAATTTTGAGTCCCTTTTTCGTGTGCCCAGTTTTGTGACCAAAAAGATTTCAATATATAGAAAACTATATGAGAAAATACGAAAAGCTAATTGACATAAATCATTATAAGCGTATAAAATATCAATAGAAAAGAAAAACCGTCAATAGATCTGAAAACGAGGTCACGTCATTCGGGTCCGAGAGGCCGGGAGTTCGAGTCTCCCCAGCCCGATTCATCCACAAGTCTTTTTATTCCAGTTTATAACTATGGGGGCCGAAGGGGATATTAGGTCTCACTAATGTTTGAATATGGTCAACTTTTTCTACTGATGTTTTTCCTGCTGACGGGTATGCTGTTCGGAAACGATTATACCTATACCTTGAAAAAGGGTGAGACCCTGTACCGCATTTCCAGGAAATACAATATCCCGGTCAATATTCTGCAGGAGATAAATCAGATAAAAGACCCTTCTCAAATCAGGGAAGGCACCAGGATCCTGATTCCTTCCCTCTATACGGTAAAAAAGGGAGATACCCTGTACAGTATTTCCAGGCACTATGGTATTCCCCTGGAGGCCCTTTTAAAGGCCAATAAGATCACCGATGTTACTTCCCTGGCGATAGGGAAAAAACTCTATATTCCCTTTCCGGAATCAGGGGGAAACCACGAGCAGGTCGTGAAAACCCGGCCGGCCGGCAGCTCCCCGGGCCGGGAGAGAGCAGCCTTACCCGCAGGTGAAGCGTTCCCCGGGGATGAAGAGGGCACAGGAGGCGATGCCGCTAAAGCCGCTCGATCCGGGCCAGTCGCTGATACCGCAGAGC
>VRUG01000171.1 GCA_019456255.1 Planctomycetota bacterium
AGGGTAGAGGTTATGGTGTCAGGCACTTCAAAGAAAACAACGACCGCGTTGTCCCGGTCGCCCAAATCGACTCCGCCCACTGAGTAAATATAGTTGGCAGGGTCGCTGGGAATGCGGCTTTGAGCATACAGAGCCGTACTACCAGGGAGTAGAAAAAAAACAACAAGAAGACCGGAAAAAGGTTTCCTCACCATGCACCCCTCAATATAATTATCTCACTCATAAATATATACCACCGGGGATGTTTTATCAATTTGGAGACCCCGATTAGATATTGAGCATGGGACTATCCGAATGTTCGGCGGCCCTGTAAAAAAACGGCCGCCGCACCCTGGTACGGCCGGCCGGAAACAATATCGATGGTTTAACGCTCAGCTAATGATAAAGTTGAAAGTTACGGTGAAGGGGGTGGAGCTGGTGTCCGCACCGTGCTCGTCTTCACTCCAGAAATCGATGGTTATTGAACCCACTATTGGCGAAATAATGGTTACCCGGCCGGTTGCCTCGTCCAGGCTCATGTAAGAGGGAAGCAAACTGGAGCGGAAAAATACCTGGTCACCGTCAGGGTCGCCCTGATCGTCGCCGTCAACATCCAGCAGGGAGAGCTGATAGTAGCGGGGCTGGTTGGAGACAACGTAGGTAGTCTGGCTGGGTCCGGTAACCGGGTCCGGCGGCTGGTTTTCATTGACATCGTAAACGATCTCTTTGATACGGATAGTGGGTTTCAGCAGGTAACGGTCATTTCCGGCTGCTTTAACCGACTTAGCGGCATCAAAATCAAGAACAATACGCAGCAAATTCCCCTGTTCTATGGAAAAATCACCGACAATCTTTACGCCTGTCTGTTGTCCGCTGGGAATAATCAGGGGCTGCTCGCCTTCATTAAGGATTTCAATTCTATTATCTGGGCCGAGAATAAGACGTATCTGGGTATAGGTATCCGGATCAAGTTCAGCAATACCCAGAAGAATAACATTATCCACCAGGTCCAAGAGATTATATTCCGGTTCCAGCGTGCTTGAGTCTAGAATTGTCTGCCAGCCTTTCTGCCGGCTGTGAATGTCCACACGGGTAATATTAATCCGGACTGCAGTAACCTCTTTTGATTTCAAAGGAAAGTCGGTCAAAAACAGCTCCAGAAGAGCACCATCCGAGACAGGTTCGCTGTTTTCCAAATAAGACGGCGAAGTAGAAACCATATCATTGGCTTTATTGTTCGCATTATACACAGGATTAAAACAGCCTGAGAATATAACTGCAACCATGGCAGCAAAGGCGAAAACTATTATTGTGTTCGTAAAAGTCTTCATTATTGAGCTCTTCTTTCTAATACAATCGGGCTATATAGACGTACTCCCAAGGTATAATATAGCACCTTGCTGCCGGTATTTCAAAACAGGACAATAAGATTATTCTCTCAATATAAAAGACCATGCCGGGGAGGCATAGTCTTTTATATATAGAAAAATACCGCCTGAATATCAGGAAATGATAAAGTTGAAAGTTACGGAGAAGGGGGTACCGCTGGTGTCCGCACCGTGCTCGTCCTCGCTCCAGAAATCCACCGTTATCACGCCCCTCACAGGGGAAATAATGGTTACCTGGCCGGTTACCTCGTCAAGAGTCATGTAAGAGGGCAGCGCGCTGGAGCGGAAAAATACCTGGTCACCGTCAGGGTCGCCCTGACCGTCGCCGTCAACATCAAGCAGAGAGAGCTGATAGGAGCGGGGCTGGCTGGAGACAACAATGATCGGAGTTTGGCTGGGTCCGGTAACCGGGTCCGGCGGCTGGTTGGTCGCATCATAGGGGAAGAGGTACCAGTCGCTGGCAGCGGCGCCAAAGCTCTCCCGCCACTGGGTGAAGAGGGGATAGACTGTCTCGATGCGCACTGTCTCAGGCGGATGCTGCCAGTCAGAGGGTACCAGGAGGGCCCAGGGAAACCCTTCAGCATCCTGGAAAGTGTCTACAGAATTGTTAGAGCCGGTAAGAGGTTCCTGGCCGATAAGGTGGATGTCGAAGCCGGTGTTGTCCACGTAGAGATAGGGATCGTACGGCGACCGGCTGACCTGGTCTTGCTCCAGCGGGGCGTTGAAGCTCAGGGTAAACTCGGTTTTATAGCCGATGTTGTCCTTGGTGCTGGGAAAGAGCACGATATTGGCTTTTTTACTGAGCGGTAGACCAGAAATACCGCCGGAAAGGGCCAGCCCGTTCTGGTCACGGTAGCTTACCGAGAGTGTCGCCTGGCCGTTAAAGTCAATGACCATACCGAACAGGTGGTTGTATCCGGCCAGCTTGACCGCTGCCTCGGCCAGGCCCTTAAGTTCCACCAGCTTATTATTGCTGTCGAGAATCTCGGTGACGGTGTAGCGGGCCAGGAAATCGTTATAATCTGCATCACCCGCCTGGGCTTGCAGGAAAAGATCTTCGAAAGCAATAGTAAGAGAACCATCGGCCGGTATGGTTACACTGAAGGCTCTGGCAGGATCGTCCGGAAAAGCATCATACGCATCGGGAACGAGATCTCCGTCGCGATCAGCCGCGGTCCCGGTTGTCAAGATATTTTTTAAGCCGGTATCTTTGAGCATCATGCTGATTGTGCG
>VRUG01000172.1 GCA_019456255.1 Planctomycetota bacterium
CTTTGTCAGAACCGGCAAAAACCAATTCACCCACCTGCAACAAGAAGAACGATCTACATTAAATATGAATCCCGCCAAATCAAAGGTTGGGTAACACTTCATTATAGAAGAGAATGAAAAACAATTTCTCTTCTGCCGTCTTCAACACAAACGGCCTACCCAGTTTTAGGGCTACCTTCCGTGTTTCTTTGAATACTTCCTCGATGTTCTTTCCAAAAACCACGGCCAAACTAAAGAATTCTTCTCGCTTCAGGCCAGTCAAGGCCTTTAATAGCCTGTTTGACTTCCTCGCTCTCTTTAGATTGATCACGTTCCCCTCCCTAGGAGATAACCTCGAGAGGAATTCTATAGCAATTTAATTGATTATGCAACAACTCTTCTCTCTGAGAAAATCGAACCCAAGCTTCTTGTTCAGGTTTTAAATGAATTTTTTAAATGCTCAGAGAGGATAATTTCTAAATATAAAGGATTTATAGATAAATTTATTGGTGATGCGATCATGGTAGAGTTTGGTGCCCCTTTATACTCTGAAAACCATAGAGAAAGAGCTATCAATTGTGCTATTGAATTGCGTAACGCAGTAGAAAATATCTCGCATAAGATAAAAGTTCTGGGGGTCGACTGGAGTCTCGAAATCAGGATTGGCATCAATTCCGGTGAGGCAATTCTGGGAATTGTTGGGGCGGAGAACCGGATAGGATATACAGCCCTAGGAGATACTGTAAATGTTGCCTCACGGCTTGAAAAATTAACTAGAGAGTTAAAGAAAGATATAATTATTGGAAAATCCGTTTATATTGATAAATTCAAGGATCTTACTGAAGGTCCAATTTCTGTGAAATTAAAAGGAAAATCTAAAGAAATGGTAGTGTATCCACTGAAGAAAAATCTGCTAGCTCCAATAAGTGATAGTATCTTACTATGAAAAGGTTACAGTTCACTACTGACCACGTACAGAAGCCGTGAGAAAGATTGAACAGATAGAGAGACGAGGGGCTGTCCAGCGAAAAAATGATAGGCAGGATTATAGCGAGAGATAGATTCTCTTTAATTCGCCTAAGGGACAACTATTACAAATTATAATTTGCGTCAGAAGTCCATCACCTCAGTGACTTGCTGCGGGTTGACGCGGCCGTGGTTCTGTGCAGTCTACTTATTAGCTTGCGAGGCCACCTCTTTGTTAAAATGATCAACCATCGCCCTGTCCCGGGCTGATCTGAAAATAGATCCCCATCCTAATATTGAGGTTAAAATACCGCCTAGTTCAATAAGAAGACCCCCCACTATAAATCCGACTCTGTTAGGATCGTCACTTCTTGTACTGTAAAAGGTAATACACACACCGATCAGGTCAATAATATAACCTGCAGAGGAAACATACGCCTCGGTCAGGGTTGATTGCAATTCTTTGCGCATTTCTTCCCTGAGAGAATCTGAAATTCTTTCTTCTGCTTCTATTGCTTTTAGAAAAGGTATGCGTTGAAGGTAGCCGTTTATAATTGATAGGTTATAACTCGTGTTGGCGCAAATAGTCAAGAAGCAGGGGCAAATTCACATAGCTGATGCTTGGGGAAGAGCGTTGATGCCCGATAACATCGGCGAGATTCCGTCGGCATGGAGCAATATGCTCATTTCTTTAGTCTGAGCTCCGAGGAGTAGCGTAGTTGAGCGTTATTCGTGCTATTGTGAATGTAGATTTTGGCCTTAAGGAGAGCCTAAGTTAAAAGAGAAGATTAAGCGGTTAGTTCAAGGATGATGGATCAAGACCCGAAAGGGCTTGCCTATTTATAGGATGACTCGGCCGACCTAACATAAGCTATTATGTTACTCTATTATGTCAGCTTGCAAATAAAAAGCTTCGCTAAATTAGCTTTTCCTAGCTCTGACTTTGAGAATTGATTCCTTAAAGCTCTTACTAAAGCTGAATTTGGGAACCTTCATGGCTCGTTTTGCTGGGATATCCACCTCCTCTCCTGTGCGAGGATTCCTTCCCTTGCGAGCTTTCCGTGCCGGCCTTACGGAATAATATATCTTACCGATTTTCCCTAAGGGAACCCTTTCGCCATTCTTGACACCTGTGCTTATAACATCATAAAAGCTTTCGATTATCAGCTTCATTTGCTTATTAGGCAGGTTATGCTTTTCCGCCAAATAATCAACAATAGACGCTATAGTATATTTTTCAAGGTACTGTATTTTGGTTGACTTTCGAGTTAGCTTCGTGGCTAAGGCTGCCTTCTTAGGTGCCTTTTTAAGAGCCGTTTTTAACTTGGTAGTAGATTGAGCTTTTGCCATAATTCCCATCCTTTGTATTTGTTTGTATGGAGAAGTATAGAGGTGTGAGACCGTATGGTCAACGTAAAATGTGAGCTCTTTCTGTGGTTAATGGTTTAAAATCATAGATTTGATACTTTGTCTATTTCCCGATGCAACGATTTTCTTAGCAATACGCCCCCAAGTCATACTGAGTGTATTAACTGCTCTATCAAGAATCTCTGTATCCCTAACTTCTTGAACATATGAGTCATTTCACCCTTCGGGCACTTCGCACCCTTCGGGCACTTCGCACCCTTCGGGCACTTCGCATTGAA
>VRUG01000173.1 GCA_019456255.1 Planctomycetota bacterium
GAACAGCGCCAGGACGGGGGTGCGGGCCAGGGCATAGGACGCACGGGCCAGGAAGCCGACGCTACACAGACCTACGAACGTCGAAGAAGGCGCTGGGCGCTGATAAACCAAGGTTCCCCCCAAGGACAGGCCACCAAGGAAGCCGGAAAAAATGCCCCCAAGCGGGGCTTCCCCATTGATGTTGGGAAGCCTTTCTAAATCACACGAAAAATCTTCCAGTGGGGGGTTCCCGATACAATGTGGGATTCCAAATCCTTGCTCCATTGCTTGTGGGCATCGATGGTGCCCAGTTTTTCCCAGGCAGTGGAAAGTTCAGCAAGGTCTGCGATCTGCCAATCCGTTTCAACTGTCGATTCCAACGCACCAATCGAACCCGTTACAATCCGGGTTTTGTCGGGTGACAATCCGATTTGTGGAAGAATTTCTTCACTCCATTTTTTAAGGGAATCAATAACCGTTTGCTTGTGACCAAACCGTGCTTCAATTTGCCAGCGGGCGATCATCATGACGTGATCCTCCTGTTTAGATTTGTTGGCCGAAAATCATTCGGATGGATTGGGATGGTAGGGGATGGTATTGCAACCAAAGTTGAATTTCAAATTTTAGGGGCACCGGTTGAAAGGGAAAATGGGCACACTGTATCTTCCATCGAACGGGCTTTCGAATTCCAAGCCCATCCGGCGATACACCCCCGCTGGGATGCCGATGTCGGCCAGGATCACGTCCCCCACCGTCTCCGAACCCAGGCCGGTCTTGGGCAGGGCCAAGGTCAGGGTTCTGGTCGGCTGCATTGCCACGCCGGGCATTTCGATCAGGAAAAAGAAACCGGTCTGGCGGGGGTAGCGGGTCAGAGGGGTGGCTAAATTTGATGAGGTAATGTGCCCCAATCAATCCCAAATTCCATACAAATCGCCTGCCAGGTTGTAGCCCCCAGGAAGGCATTAGCGATCTCCTCCCGTTCCTCCACCGAACGGTGGGGAAGGCTCTGTTCAAGTGTTAGTTGCGTAACCGTATTGTTGCAGGCTTGACCCCAGATGTCGGGCACATCTATTGCCTCCCCGCCACCAAATCCTTCGACAATGAAAAAGCCAACAACGTGCTGGTGATCACTTAATTCCCAAGCACAGTCAATGTGACGGAGCATCTGATGTCGGATTGGCATCCAAGTCGTATCAGTCGTTGGGCCAGGTTCGGTTCGCTTTCCTTCAATTACAACAATCAGGTTTTCGGTTTCGAGATAAACGTCAGGATTGGAAATTCCCTCTAAAATATACCAGGCCGTATTTGGTCTATTGGGATTATCGAGTAATTGCATCGCATCCGCGATTGTATCCACCTCCCCCTGTAAAAGTAAGGTTCGGTTCTCATTATTCGGCGGGTTTGGGTTTCCTGGATTTTCAGGGTGGTTCAGGTCGAAGGGGTGTTGAACCATCCATTTTAGAAGGGAAATTGGAGGAGACAGTCCCTTCTCATTTTCACCCCAACAGGTATAAAGGAGTTCACCCGGAGGATTAAATTCAGCATTGTTTTCGCCCACGACACCACCTTGAGGCATGGTCAAAAGGCTAGGCAGCCAGTCTCCTCCTGTCTCATCAAGGTCTTTTAGAAAATCAAAAATCGGTACCACCCTTGTTAGGCTAGAATTGAATTGGCCCATAATTTCCCCCATCTGTCGATAAACCGTTCACATAACTTCAAAACCAACTCAACAAAATGTTAAGACTCAAGTTGGAATGTCTACGTTCATGAAGATCCAGTATATCCAGGATTTTTCAAGATCCTCCAATACTTTCGTAAACAGCGACGTGCCATTCCCGCCAGATTTCCATCCCTTCTAGATTCCCTAAAAGACCGTCAGATTTTCGTTTTAGGCCCTTCTCAAACCCATATTTACCGGTCATTTGACCATTTGACGGCCATGCAGCAAAATTGAATCTGCGTTGGATTTGACCCCGATTGCCGGACGCAAAAAAAACCTGGCTAAAGCGGACACTAAATTGTTTCCACCCAACAATTTTCAGCAACGCCAAATTTCCGGTTCTTTCTTGACGGTCAAGCCGGTTCAAGTCCGACCTATCGGTTCGCCCAGGCGATTTAGCCGGGGGCACAATAATCCATCTGATAGGAAGAATACAGGAAGGAAAACCATGCCCCGCACTAATCCCCAAACCCCACTGGCACGGCTGATCAACCCCCGGCTGTCCACCCTTGGATTCAGCCGCGTGGAACTGATGCACAAGTTGGGTTATGCCAACACTGGCAGGGGCCTCCGACGGTTCGATGATTTCCTGGCCACGGGCCGAATCACAACCCACCTCCTGAAAAACCTGCCCGATGTGCTGGGGCTGGACACCCTCAATGTGGAAGATGCAGCCGCCACGACCCGCCAGCAGATCGCTGATGCTGAAGAAGCCGCTGCCCGCGAACGGTTCCGCCCCCACATCATCGTGCTGGCCAATCGACAGGACGGGAAGCACATCCCGGTATTCGTCAAAGCCTGGATTTGGAGGAACAGAGTGATCGGCCTGCCGGATGATTTCGGCGGCTTGTCTTCGTCCCAACAGATGAAGCAAGCGACCCGGATCGT
>VRUG01000174.1 GCA_019456255.1 Planctomycetota bacterium
AGGAACCTCTTGAACATCACCTCTGGATGGTTGAGGAGAAAAGAATAAGAATCAGTGGCTAAGAGGACAATTCTAAAGGCCAGATAACAAGCCCTTGAACACGGACTGGCTTTTTCGCTACGCTTCAAAGCCAGCCGGTTAAGGGCGGCGTTAGCCCGCCTGGCAGAGTAGCTTTTGAAAGGGGTGGTTCTTATTACAAGTAAGCTCCAATTACGAGCTCCCCGGGAAGGGTTAAGAAGTTCGGGTCCTGATGATGAGGCTGAGAAAACATTTATAATAGGAGATGTCAGATGCCTAAGTATCTCTTCCAAGGTTCGTATACTGAAGAAGGTTTAAGAGGACTCCTTGAGGAAGGAGGATCGAAACGACGTGAGGCGGCGGAACAGGTGGTAAAAAGTGTAGGTGGAACGCTGGAAGCGTACTATTTTGCCTTTGGCGACAACGATTTTTACGTCATTGTAGATACGCCGGATAATGTGAGCACCACTGCTGTATCGCTAATAGTCAACGCCAGCGGAGCGGTCAAGGTCAAGACCGTTGTTCTTCTTACGCCCGAAGAGGTTGACCAGGCGGTCAAAAGGACCGTTGACTATCGCCCACCAGGACAATAGCAACAACTGTCGGAGTAGACAGAGATAATTGAAGCTAGAAGAAACAGGACCACATCGCCCGGCTCCTGTGAACGACGGAGAGCGGTGAAGTATCTTTAAAGGACAATGTTACAGCAATACGATGCGCCGCTCTCCAGTCGCAATGTTGCGGGGCAATGGCGGCGTTGTCTCCAGTTCGTGGGGCGGGCTAACCACTCGCTGCAGCGGACCAGGGATGCGCTGCGATTTGATATCGTGTAATCCTATCCCTGGCCGCTGAGCTCGCAGCCGTTATACCATCAAAGATGACTTCTGTGAAATTCTGAAATGGATACTACATTAGTCACGGTATGAAGATGGAAGCGCATTTTGACAGCAGCATGATGGAGAGGTAGTATCCTTTGAACGAGACACAAGCGAAACTCGCTGAGGTAATCTATTTCTGGTTTGGCAAAGCAAAAGAAGACATTACCGCAGCAACGAACGTGATTACTGAAATAGGATTATCGCACTTCGATCTCGAAGTCCTGTCCTATGCCATTGAGGAAACGTTCCTCGTCGAGATAAATCCCCCTGCTATCAGAACGAATCCGCTTCTTTCCGAACTGTCTTCTAGAATATAGCAACAAATCGATAGTACCGAAGTGCAACCGTTTACTGTTGAGACCTCATTGTTCGCTCTTCTACGGCCCGTCATTGCCGAAAGACTGGAGATTAGCGAAGACAGAATTGACATAGACAGTAGATTTCTAGACGACTTTGGCGCGGATGACCTAGATATATACGAACTGGTATATGCCTGTGAGGAGGCTTTCGAAATCTCAATTCCCGATGAAGTCCAGCAGTCCCTAAAATCGGGACTCCGTAATGCGACTGGTCAGAGACTTGCAAAGATACGGGATCGAGGTATGGCTTGATAGGTTCGAAATACAGCCCGGTGAAGATTGGAAAATCGCCATCCGGAAAGCCATTGAGAAGGGTATGTTCTTCATAGCCTGTTTCTCGTCAAACTACTGGAATCGACAAGAAAACCTTATGAACGAAGAGCTTCAAATTGCAATCGAGAAAATGCAACGTATGCAAGATGAAAGAATATGGTTTATTCCCGTAAAGCTCAATCCGTGTTCGATATCTGATTTTGAGATTCGGAGTGGCAAGTTTCTTGATTCAAAACAATGGGTGGAGCTGTTCAGCGATTGTAACGAAGGAATTCATCGTATCGTAAGTGTGATCAAGTATAGGCAGAATACATAGTATGCTTGGTTCGATCCGGTTCGTTTTGCAAGTTGTCTGCCAGGTCAAATCGAACAAGGCATAAAAGAACCGAATGGAGCTGACCTCTGCTTTTGTCACGGTTTTTGCTGGGAGCAAAAGTATGGGATAGAAGCAGAGCAAAAACACGTGCTAAACCGGTCTGCGGCCGGACGCATCGACAGCTCATCTGGAGCGTTAGTGCGCCTGTTACAGTTATGGAGGAGGTGATTACCGAACGAAATAGCTGAAGCGCACACAGGCGAAGTGCTCGCAGGGTAGAACTCTGCAGGCCGTAGGGAAGACCGCAATTCTCGAGAGCTGGTACAGCCCCGAGAGCAAGATCATATGGTACCCAGTCGGCGACGCCATTAACGTAGCAGAAGCCAAAACAAAGTACTCGCTATGGTAAGAGTACAATTGGACTGGACTTCAATATTAATACCCTATTGAAGTTGCGTGATGCGCTCGGTCTATCGCTATATTTCAAACAACGGCCGAAGCTACAACTATCACATCGGTAATTATGAAGCATATTGGCCAATCCACAAACCGTATGGGAACCTGCATGTAAAGAAAGTATATGCAATTACTTGTACATTTGCGAAATCATGATACATTGAACGAGAAAACCACAGAGAGCCGAAATGAGGGAAGTATTTCGTATTGCCTTATGCATCTGCTCCCTTAGCCTGCTTGGGACCTGTGAAAACCCGACAACTGA
>VRUG01000175.1 GCA_019456255.1 Planctomycetota bacterium
GGATCGATTCCCGGGCTCCATGGAGTGCGCCCCGCGTTTTTACAGCTTGGGGTCCAACCGGGCGGAGCGGATTCCTTCCAGCGGGAAATCAAGGGATTCACCCTCCACCTCCAGCCGCACCGTTTGATCTTCCACGGCGGTGATAACACCCCGCAGGGTGCGTTGCTTGCGATCTTCACAATACCCGGGCGCCAGCGTCAGCCGGGCTTCCTTTCCGATGGACTGCTCATAGTGCTTGCGCTTCCGCAAGCGACGGAACAACCCGGGAGACGTCGCTTCCAGCGAGTACGATTGTGTAATCGGGTCTTCCACGTCCAGTACCCGGCCCGCCAATTCGCTCACTTCGCTCAGGCCGTCCAGGGTGATTCCCTGCTCGCTGTCCACCGTCAACCGGAGCACCCAGCCTCCCTCGCTGCGGAACTGGACATCCAGCAGGCGATATCCCGCCAGGCGGATCGGTTCCGCGAGCACCTCCTCCACCCGGGCGGCGGTTTCTTCCGGTTCCCGTTCCAATCCTTCGTTTTCGGTCATGGAGCTTGCCATGCGTCTACGCCGCACCGTATGCCCGCGTAAACCCGGGCACCCAGCTTGTATAACTCCTTAACTTCCAATAGTAGACGAAAATCCGGCGGGCTGGCAAGAAAAGGATTTTGCGGGGCAGGGGTGCGGCTCGGTTTAAAATGCGGCGGTCAGAGGTACTTCCTAATGTTTTTGATCTGGAATGTTATTTCAGTTGCCCGACATATTAAAGATTCAGCGCTAGAAATCGATTTTTTAAGCCTTCACGGAGTTCCCTAGGGTCCTTCCAGAGGATGAAATTATACTGCCTCGTATCAAAATGAACCTCGTCAATTTGATCTTCGCGACATGTCCACACTACTGGCTTATTCAATCCCAATGCAAACCCAGCTTCAAAATAAACGCCTCCTCGTTCCATCGTAAAATCAGCGATCAAAGCCCGAGAGCGGCGAATTTCTAAAATTATTTCATCATCAATACGATTTAAATGTTCTTTCCGGTCAATTCGCATCGCGGAATAACCTAAATCATCTTCAATAGCTGCTTTAATCCCTTCTTCGTAAACATCGTTCATTGATGGATCGAACCACATGGCAACGAAAACCTGTGACGATTCTAAAATTTCTTGTTTGAGAACCCGGACTTTTTCCCACCCATTTCCTGTTAATCGCAAATCATAAGATTTTCCAGACCCTAAATTAACGTCTACATAGTTCAGTTTTTTTAATTCATCTATCATCCATTCAATTTCATCACCATTTGATGTCCAATATAAAGGGTAGTCAATCTTATAAACTATTGATACGTAACTCCCTGGATATTTGGACGATTCCGCAAGTCGAAGTAAAAATCGGTCGAACTTGGTTTGGACATCTGGTGTGTTTACATGATTAAAAATATTTTCCTTGAATTTAGAATTTATTTCCGGCTTTTCGCCATGATAATTTCGGTCACGAATCCATGCCGACACCAGCCATCTATGATCGTCAGGAATTTTATGGTTCATTACTATCGCAGTTTCCGTAATGGTGTAGTCCCCACAAATTGCGCATTTCACTTCGTAAACGTCAGGACTACCAGCCACTGCGGCTTGAATGTCAGGACTTCGGCAGTTGAAGCAAGCGTTCACATTAATCCCTGAACATGATTTAAAAAATTCCAACCCTTGAATTACTTCTTGTTAAACCTAACAGAAAATCAGGAAATAACATCCGGACAATCCTATGAATATTTTCGAATTCTCGAATAATTAATGAATCTATTCAGGGGCTGGGTATTGTATCAACGGCGAAACCCCTCCCCCACACCGCTGGCGCGGTGTCTCCCCTCCCCGTACACGTGGAGGGGTGCCTTTCGATTATGAGTCGTTGCAGTTTTCCCTCTCCGCGTGCGGGGAGGGAAGGAGCGGCGCGAGCCGCGGAAGGGTGGGGTGCCTCCGAGATCACGATCAATATTTCAATCATTGATTTTGTTAGAGGCTCTTCATCCCCTCAGGCCAGGGAATCCAGCACCACCTCGGCCACGTCCTTGACCTTCATTTCCTCTTCGCGGCCCATTTGGCGCAGTCCGTCCTCAATCATGGTCATGCAGAACGGGCAGGCTGTGGCGATGGTTTTGGCGCCGGTCTGGGCGGCTTGGCGCACCCGCTCCTCGTTGACGCGGGTGCCGATATTTTCCTCCAGCCACATGCGCCCGCCCCCGGCGCCGCAGCAGAACGACTCGTTGCGGGAACGCTCCATTTCCACGGGCGTTTCCTGGGCGCTTTGGGCCAGCAGAGCGCGCGGGGCGTCGTACTCCCCGTTGTAGCGGCCCAGGTAGCAGGGATCGTGGAAGGTCACCGCGCCCTCCAGTCCGGGCTTGAGGGTGAGCCGGCCCTCGTCCACCAGTTTGGCGATGAAGGTGGAATGGTGGAACACCTCGAAGCGCCCCTCCAGTTGGGGGTATTCGTTCTTGAGGGCGTTTAGGCAGTGCGGGCATTGGGTGACCACCTGGGTCACCTTGAGGGCATTGAGGGTTTCCACGTTTTCCCCGGCCAGGGTCTGGTAC
>VRUG01000176.1 GCA_019456255.1 Planctomycetota bacterium
GCTCTCACACCACTGTACGTACGGGTCTCGTATACAGCGGTTCGTTAAGATGTGGGGCAACATTTTCATAGTAGGAAAGCAGTGATTCGTAACCCCTTGTAATAAGTCGCTTCAAGGTAATGGTTGTTACCAAAATCGGACTTTGAGCTACCGCCCATCCACCCATTCTCGTCCTGCTCCACGCATATGCCTGACCTTTGGGAATACCCAATCGAATGAGATTCTTTCTCTTTCTTTCGGGCTTCTTCCAGTCAGTCCAAAGACAATACCTCAGACGATTGCGTAGCCAACTGTCCACAGCATTGAGTTTGGCATGAATATTTGCCATACGGAAGTAATTCACCCAACCTCGTATTACTGATTTTAGTTTAACCATGCGTTCATCAAAGGAACATGGAACAGTTTTCTTGGTAATGAGTTTCAGTTTCTGCTTGAGAGTTTCCCAACTTTTACGGCTTACCACCAGTTGGTATTTGCCCTTCTCCCCTTTGATATACGTGGGAACGAATCCGAATCCCAGTAACTCAAAGTTTACAGGTTTGCGTATTCCGCTTTTCTCACGATTAATCGGCAGATTTAATTTACTCTTTAAGAACAAGTAAATGCTGTTGCCAACTTTACGTGCTGCATAATTACTTTTTGTATAAATACTAAAGTCGTCTGCATAGCGGACATAACGCTGTCCTTGTCGTTCCAATTCTTTATCCAACTCATGCAACATGATATTGGATAATAACGGACTTAGAGGACTTCCCTGCGGTATACCTTTTCTGCGCTTGACTAACTTCCCATTTATTATTATGGGTGAGCGTAGCCATTTGCGAATTAAGCGTAACACCAAAGGACATTTTACCTTGCGATATAGCAGTTGCATAATAATACAATGGTCAACCTCATCAAAGAAGTTCTTAAGGTCTATATCAACAATGTGCTGATAACCTGCATTGATATATTTCTGCGCTTGCAGTACCGCCTGATGTGCGTTTCGGTTGGGACGAAATCCATAGCTGTGTGCTTTGAACTCTATCTCAAACTTAGGCATTATCACCTGACTGACCGCTTGTTGCAGCAGCCGGTCTGTAACGGTTGGAACACCTAAAAGACGTGTCTTACCGTTGCTTTTGGGTATTGATACCCCCAAGATGGGTTGAGGAAGATATTTTCCGTTGACCATTGCGGTAGCTATCTTGTCCCTGTTTAATTTCAGGTATGCTGATAGTTCTTTTACCGACATGCCATCCACACCTGCCGAACCTTTGTTCGACACTACTTGCTGACATGCAAGTCGCATGTTCTTACGGTTAATTACTTTCTCAATCATCTCGTTTACTATTCATTGTATTCCTGTTCCGCTTATCGCAAGGCTGGTCAGCCATTTGGGTGAAACCTCCTTACAGCATTTGGAACAACTTAACGTTCAGTCCTTCGTTGGTTTGTGAGTCCTCCAAGTGTGCCATTTTCATTGGGCTTGGCTCGTTTCGCAACTACTATGACCTCTGCTGACTTCTCACCTTAACCAGCTCGTGGTTGATGAGATCTCCCCAGGTAAGGGCATTATCTTTCCCCCGATGCCTGGTACATCTACATATTGCCATCTTTGGTAATAGTCGGGCGTTGCAAAGATGTGCTTGCTTACCCATGACAGTATGCCTCTTATGTACTTTCTGTTCGTCAGTACCGGGTTTTGCAGTCTCGCTTCCTTCACTCCTTGTCTCACGACAAACGAGCTTGCGACTTGCTAATGCTTCCGGGCGTTACCCCAGCGCATAAGGGACTTACACCCTCAAGATAATTCAAAGAACTTTCGTACCTTTGCGGTACGTGTTCTGCCCATGCTGGGCACACACAAAACATAAAGGCAATGGGGCTGACCGTTTCACAGAAACGCTCAACTCCCATTGAAAAATTCGTTTACGGGAGACCATTTAGATACCTAAACCCCACTGCCTTTATCCAAACCGTCAGGCTGTGCATTAACTAACAAAACAAAAAAGTTAGTATTGATAATCAGATACTTACAAATCAAAAACGACTCAAAATAGTAGTTAATGCACAGACTCCCGTTAGCAGCAATTGCTCATTTTTTCAATCTGAAAAGTGGATTTGTTATTATTTGATAGTTAGTTCGTAACTAAAATGATGAGGACTTTTTACATATTAGTAACACTTGTGTTTCTCTATGCTTGTGATTCGGAATCAGAAGAAAAAAAAGATCCCCTGTCCAAGAATAAAAGACAAAGAGAAAAATCAATTAGAACTATATCAAAAAAGGAAATTCAACGAGATTCGGTATCAAGTACATCAATTGAAAAAGATGGGTGCTTAGACAGAAAAGATATAGACATTCCACTTGAAATAAGGCAGAGTTTAGGAAAGCTATATCCACATTATAGAATTGCTGAGAATTCTGATTTCTTCCCCAATTACTGGTGCTATTTTTATAAAGAAAGTGATTCTCCGTATTTTATTACTGGTGACTTTGATGGAGATGGTAATAATGAATTTGCATTAATGCTAACAAAAAATGAACGAACAAAAACAATTATTGT
>VRUG01000028.1 GCA_019456255.1 Planctomycetota bacterium
GCTCATCCTGAACGATCCGGAAACCGGCCTTCCCCTTTCGGTCATGGATGCGGTCTGGATTACGGCCAAGCGCACCGGCGCCGCCACCGCCCTGGCCGCCAAGTACCTGGCCCGAAGGGATTCGAGTAGTCTCGGCGTTCTGGGCGCAGGGGTTCAGGGCTTTTCCAATCTCGAAGCCCTGGAGGCGTTGTTTCCCTTGGAGAAGGTAGTGGTCTACGATGTGGTATCCGAGCAGATGGAACAATACCGGAGCAAGGTAACCGAGCGCTGGCCGGGGATCAAGGTCGTTCAGGCCAAGGAACCCCGCGAGGCGGTGAGCGGCCTGGACCTCGTTGTGACTGCCGGACCGATCCTCCGCAAGCCCCACGCCACGATCAAAGCCGGCTGGCTGTCCGAGGGAGCCTTTGCCTCCATGGTGGATTTCGACTCCTACTGGCATGGGGATGCGCTTCGGGAAGCGGACAAGTTCGTCACCGATGACATTTCCCAATTGGAGCACTACCGGGAGATCGGTTACTTTCAGGATATTCCGTCGATCTACGCCGATCTGGGTGATCTGGCCAGTGGTAAGAAGAAGGGGCGGGAGCGAGACGAGCAGCGCACCATCACCTGCAACCTGGGGCTGGCGATCAACGACATGGCCACGGCAATCCTGGTCTACCGGAGGGCCGTAGAGAGAAAGATCGGGACCTGGCTGCCGCTTTGAGCTACCTCCCTTACAAAACTTTTGGTTTTTTTTAGATTATTATGCATATCCATTTCTACTCCTCCCTAAAATAGCGTCCTTTCTCTTGATTGACAGGCCATCCCGGTTACCTTTGATATGAGTTTTACAATCAATAATAAGGGATATCGTATTCCCTTTCTGCATTCTCCTTGATCAACCGCTTCAATTTTCCCCAGACAAGATATGGGTTGGTGAGCTCGGCAATTACTCCGTAGCGGAACTCCTGTATCGCTGCGGCTCTTTGTTCTCGCTCTTCGCTGTTCATCTGACACTTCACCAGGCGGCAATAGGAAATGAAGTTCCCTACCGTGGGGAAACGAGCGATGGCGTGAAACTTAACAGAGAATCACCAAGGCGAGAATCTATCCCACTCCGGGTATGGTTTGAAGCAAGTGCAGGGGGATCGGATCGTGCTTTCGGGTAATGTTTGAGGATTTCCAGCCTGGTTTGTCGGTCACAGTGCCCTGGTGACCGGTTAATGCCCGGTCTCCTGAGCAGCGTGGGACTATAAAGAGAAATAAAACCGGGCCGGAGATCTCCCAAAAACCTAGCTTTAAAAAAATCCCTCATCGTTTTCAAGGATCAAAGAGGAAAGGCTTTGAAGAAAATCAGAGATTCCGAACGTTCTTAAGAATGTCACTTCGGTGTTATAAAGATCGATAATTTGGCTCAATATGGCGATTTTCTGTTTTGAAAGCTCAATTTCATTGCTAATATATTCGGTCCTTTTTACTTCACCAAGACGCAGTTTCAGTTCCTGGATATTCTGGCGTTTCGTAGCTATATTCAATTTCTCTTTTAGTAGTTCCAGCATCTTTTTTCTATTTTGTATGTCTTTCAGACTCATCTTGACGTTAAAACCCATATCATCTTCAAAGGATTCCAAATCAAAGGAAGATTTAGCCAGATTAAGCCTGGCCAGAGCTACTGTGTATATTTCTTCCAGATTCTCCGCTATTTGACTGCTGTAGCTTAATCCAGTGGATCTTTCAGAAGGATTCTTTTTCCCCACAGTGGCATTAATCTGGGTAGGCATAACAGGTAATGGAAAAGAGAAGGAAAGACCGATACTAAAACCGGGTTCTGTTAATGGAAACTTTTGTCCTGACATGCTGAGCTCCAGATTGCTGCTGATCTCCGGTAACCATGACCATCTCGCTCGCTCCAGTTCCTTTAGCCGGAAGAATACTTGAGTTCTTTTTTTCATAAAGTCCAAATTGTTTTTTTTCATCAATCGTACATAATAGTCGACATCAAAGGTCTGGATAAAACCATTGTAATTGGAGTTTATATAACCTGAAGGGTTTGGGACCTTATCCGGATCAATTTGCAACTGCTTTGCGAATTGGAAAAGAAGGATTTCTTCCTCTTGTATAGTTTTTTCCAATTCAATTTCAAGGTTCTTTATGGCCAGTTCGATGTCTAAAAAGTCCAGCTCAGTAATGACTCCCAGCTTTTTCTCTTCTTTTGCGATATTATAATGCAACAGGGATTTTTCCCAGATCTTTTTTCGAATTTTCTTTTGAAGATCGAACTTCAGTATTTCAATATAAAGATTGATTGTTTGAAGGACAATCTCTTCTTTTTGTTGCTCTAATCCAAGATGTGTCAAATCCTTTTGGATTTTCTGTAATTTAATATTCTGTGATAATCTTCCCGCATCAAAAACCAGTTGGCTTATACCTATAGAAAGCCTTTTTACCCTTGAGTCCGGGCTGGAATAGGTGACCGAATCATTCTGGGAAAAGTTAAAATCAAGCTGAGGAAGGAATTTTCTATACAACAATTTGAACCTTTCCTCTTCAATCCGTTGATTGTACATTATAAATCGTAAGTTCCTGTTGTTAGCAATTGAGATCTTCATGGCACTGTCTATATCAATGGTATTGTGAGGCACATCTTCCTGGCTGAAAATTGCTTGTGTGAACATAAACATGATTACAATTTTGGCAAAGAAGTTATTAGCCAGGTTGCTTTTCATCAAAAGATGGTTTTAAGGCTGGTTTCCATTATTTCATAGAGATATGAATAGGATGTTATAGTGTTGGGGGATTCTTCACTCAAAACCATTTGGAGAATAATCTCATCTGTGTCTTTGTCAACAAGCTGGGTCTCGATACTTACGGTGTTTAAAGATACGAATTCCTTTATAAACGAGTCTTCTTTTATTGTAATCACAGCATAGAGTCTATGAGTAGGATTCGATATCTGTTGATTGTGTTTACTCGTGATCAACTGGAAGATATATTCCGCATTTTTACGAACCTCATCCTCTTTAAAATCTTTTAAAATGATTATTTTATCAAGCACAAGGAAAGCATTCTTTATTTTTTCCTCATAACCAGCTTTAATAAAGATATCACTCACCTTTTTAGACGGCATGAATAGGCAGGATGTAAATATCAGTAGAATGGAGAGGGTTGAAATGATTTTAGTTTTCATCGGCTAATCCTGATAAAATGGCTTTTATTGGGTTATATAAACTGCTATCTTTATCTAAAAGAGAGATGGCTTTTTCCAGTTCTTCTTTCGCTTTTTCTGACAGGCCAAAGCGCCTGTATATTTCAGCCAGATCCAGGTGGGACTCAACTAACTTGTCTTTAAACAGGAGTGATTTCTTGTAGAATTCAATGGCTTGGGAAAGTTTCTTCTGGGCCTGTTTTGCTTTAGCCATTAATTGTAGCAGTTCAGGATCTTCTGAGCTGATTTCAAGAGCTCTGGCAATCAGGGTTTCCGCCTTTTTTGGATCGTTCTGGAGCAATAATAGCCTTGTCAGCCATTTATTGGTATCAATATGATAGGGATTCTGCGTGAGAATGGCTGTCCAAATCTCTTTTGCCGAATCATAATCCTTATTGAAGAAATGGATTTTTCCAATCATAAAGTTGTTACTATGGAAGCTTGGATATTCCTTTTGAATTTCTGTGAACCTTTCCAGGGCTTGTTCTGTATCCCCGTTAAGATAGAAGGTCTTGGCTTGCATATACTTCTCCAGAGTTTCTTGAGCAATGTCATTTTTGACGCAGGATACAAACACTAAAATAGTAACGAAAAGAAAAATAGCTTTATTCATATTTCTTTCCCAATATGTTAAAATATATCACTATTCCTGTCAATTATCAGAAAGTTTATGTGATAAATTAAAAATAAATTCCTGTAGTTATATTTTACTATACTTAACGGGGACCTGAATAGTGATTGCATATTATGGTATCATCTTTTGTGGCAAGATTGGGTTTGAATGAAAACAAGAAATAGAGAGGTTATTAATGTCATGAGAAAAGGATTATACGTGACGGGATTAATTCTGTTATTTGCGATATTGTCTGCCGGCTGTAATGGGGATAATAAAGCCTTTGAAATGGATTTCAATAAAGTTATGAAAGAGAAAAGAGGCAGGGAACTGCTTAACGCGCTTTTGGAGTTGGATCAGCATTATGCCAACCAGATCAAACTAAAGATAAATATAGGTGCTATGCTGTTGGCCGGCGGCAACATGGATAAGGCTGAAATATATCTGAAAAGCGGATATAATTTATTGAAAAAAACAAAGGATAAAAGGTTAAAATATCTCCTTTTTACAAATCTGGCGGAACTCTCTTATAGGAGGAGTAAGTATGCAGACAGTGTTCGATATGCCAGGAGCGCTCTGGATCTTGGGGCGGAGGATAAGATCGGCGTCATATTTACAAAAGCGAAAAGCCTTTTGGCGATGAAAGAACAGAAAGAAGCTTATGATGATTTCTTGATGGGATGGGAAAACTCCAAAAGCCTCATGAGTAGAGAGGATATGATGCTGTGGGCCAAACTTCTTCTGGATATGAATAAAAGAGAAGAGGCTTTACAGGTTTTTGATGAATACCAGTTAACCTTTGGTTATGAAATCGGAATAGGTTTGGGAGAATCCGCCATTTATGAGAAAATGGGACAAATAGAGAAAAGTATAATCGCTGCGTTCAAAGATCTGGAATATTTGCGGTTTACTGGCTCTATTTCAGCGGATAAAGAGATGGGAAGGTTAAGTAATCTGGAGACTGAGTTGAGTAAATTCTCCATCGGAGATGCAACCCGGGGGAGAAAGCTTATCCATGTCCTTAACTCCTATTTAAAGGCGAATTGGGAGGTTCCTATTGATTATTTTTCTTCCAGACCTGATGGCTCACCCTTTGAGCGATACATCCTTTTGGTGTCTCAATTAGAGGCGGGATATGGGGAGGCCATTGCCACTTTAAAGTATTATACAAATTTGGAAAAAAGGTTTAAAAATTTTCAAGGATTTTATTACCATTTATGGCGAGGAATGAAAAAAGGCGGAGGCAATTATAATATAGCCGTTACCAGGGATATTTTGGAAAAATGTATTTTGCTATCACCATCCACCATTTATGCCAGGGAAACAAGAGGAGAGTTAGGACGCTTATCCGGCCTGAAAGTCAAAGAGGGAGAAAAAATTCTGCTAGGTGCTGAATTGGATTCAATTTATAATCGATTAATAGCTGGGGGTGATGTCGCTCTTCTTGAACCGGTGATGGAACTTCTTTCCGTTCCGGATAATGTTTATGAAATGGCGGCTCTGCTGATGGTAAAAAGGGCAAAACAAATTCCTCTTGTTGAAGTCTATTTAGAAGATCGCCTGAAAAAAGAAACCGCTAGATTAAAGGAAAGACTGACGGCTATTCTCGGGGGAATGTAAAGCAGAGCCATCTGTTCGTCCCACTAATGGCAGAAAGACCAACAGGAAAAGGATAGAGCCTGTAATACCTAATGAGATCGTCAAAGATAAGGGAGCAAGCACTCCCTGGCCGGCTTTGCCTGTAAAGAATAGGGGAATAACTCCCATAATGGTGGTGAGGGAAGCGATCAATATCGGTTTTATTTTATTCTGTAAAACTTGAAAGATGTAAGGCGCAGAAAGGGGCTTATATTTTAATTTATCGAAAACGATAATGCTGTTATTTACCGAAATTCCGGCAGTTAAGATTAAGCCGATCATAACCGGCAAAGAGAGGGATATATCGAATAGTTTCAAGAAGAGTAAAGGTAGTATAAAGGATAGTGGTATCTGCACTATGATTAGTAATGGTATTCTAAAGTCTTCAAATTGGAAAATAAGAATTAATAAGATCGTAATCACTGACAAAATTAAACTGATGGCTGAGGATGAATTGATTCTTTTCGTTTCTTTTTCTTCCATACCCACCATGGCCCGATAACCTTGGGGGAATGGGAACCGGTTTACTATATGTTTAGTGACTTTTAACGCCTTTTCTTTCTGTTTTTGTGCTGTTACAACAGAAAAACTCACACTTCTCTGCCTTCCATAATGGTATATGCGGCCGATTTCTTCTTTTTCTTCTACCCTGCCTAGATCCTTTAGTTTCACCCATAGTCCATGATCAATTTCGATGGGCATATTCAGAAGCATATCAATATCTTCTGTGAAATTTCTGCTGGCCGAAAGACGAATATCCGCCTCATGTCCTTTGGGGAGCCATTTGGCTGCCACCGGGCCCGTAAGAGACCAATATATTTTCGAATAGATTGTCTTAGGATCAACACCGGATTTTGCAGCGCTCGAAATATCAATTGCAATGAGCTTGGACGGCAAGACCGCTTTAAAGTGAAAGATAATCCCTTTAACCGTGGCGTTTTCCTTCAAACTTCCGGATAATTCATAGGCAATATCTCGAAGTTTGTTGTTACTCCTACCTGTTAAAATGATATCAAAGGAAGTATCAGTTTCCGATTTTTCAGGAAAATAAAAAAAGACATTTTGGAAGTATTTTTCTCGTGTCGCTAGTTCTTTTATAATTTCATCTCTCGGTGCATCACCTTTGAGGGTGATGTCAAAGGTTGCTCTTTCTTTTTCATATTTGCTGCTGAAAGTTTTTATTCCATCCATCTGAGAGATGAACTCCTCTAAGGTCAAGGCTGTTTTATAAACATAATCCAAACTGGAACCACTCTCATATTCCAGTTTAAGAAAAATGGTATTTCCGGATTTTATGCTAAACATTTCCTGTTTCAGACCGGGAATAGAAACCGCAGTCAAAATGATTAAAACAAGAATGATTCCTCCGAATGGGAACTTATGCCGGTTTATAAAGAAAAACAGGTTTTGAAAAATACGCATTGCATAAGGAAATATCGCGATCTCTATCTTTCTTTTTTTCCCTCTCCCGATTTTGCTGAAATACAACAGGAATGCCGGCAAAAACAGAAAAACAAAAACAATGGAGAATAAAATGGAAGAGCTTACGGCTATGGCAAGACCGGCGAATTGATCTTGCAACTCTATTCTTGCGAAAACAAGAGGAATAAAAACCGCCAATGTGGTAGCGGATGAAAAAAAGATTGGTGTAAAGGCGTTTTTCATTGTGGATACTATTTCACTATTGGAGGAGAAGAACTCTTCCATAAAAACGATACCGGAATCTATTACTAATCCGATGCCGATGGCGATGCCTGATAGGGTCATGATATTAATCTCATAACCCAATCCATTCAGGCAGGCAACGGCAAAAAGTGTCGAAAAAGGGATATTCAGGCTGACTAATATGGCAGGATAGAACTTTCGAATAAAAAGGAAAGTTAAAAGGGTTACAAAGATGATGCCGAAAATAATGGATATAAAAATCTCACCCAGTGATTCTTCTATTTTTTCACCATAGTTGTAGATGACCTGAGCCTCAGGGAACTCATCTATCAGGGAGGTGAGCTTTCGGCACAGGTTAACCGTGTTGGCATCGCCGGATTTGTGCACATAAATGATAATCTTCTCTTTCCCTTGAACTCTTCCGATGCTTTCTTTCCGGGCTTCTGTCAAATGTACTTCGGCAACTTCCTTTAACTTAATGGATGAGGTAATATAGAGATCTTCGATACTCTCAATGGTTTCTAATCTTCCATCCAGAGTATGGGGTATATCTGTCTGCTTTCCAAAACTCCCGATAATATTGCTAGATCTCAAGCTACTTATGAGATCTTGAAGGGTGATATTACTTAAAGAGAGGTTTTCAGGTAGAAAGGTGATGCGAACTTCTTCCTTAAAACCTCCGCCTACTTCAATTTCTCCGGTACCCTTGATATTTTCAAAGACACGTTTCAAATAATCCTCTGTCAAATAAGGTTTCTTTTCAAAAGCGGCAATAAAAACCGGTCTGTCGTTGATGTCACTTTTGGATATAACAGGTCTTTGAACACCTTCCGGAAGAGCGGAATATACGTAATCTACCTCTTCTCTTACCCTGAGATAGGCTTCATCCAGATTGATTTCGGGAAAGAAGGTGATATTTATACTTGATTTCTCCTGCTCTGATACAGAAAAGAGTTCTTTGATTCCGGCTATTTTAGAGAGTTCTTCTTCCATAGGGTTGGTTATTACTTTTTCAATTTGATTTTCAAAAGCACCTTTATATTCAAGTCGGATCATAATGGATTTCTTAGCGGAGCCTGGTAGATATCCCAGGGGGATAGAGAGGCTACTCACCGCCAATAATACCAGTAAGCCTGTAAGTGTAAAAAAAACACGGGAAGGTTTTTGGGTCCATGACTGATGCCAATTCATCTATTTGCCTGTTCTTTTGCCTTTGAATAGATAGTAGATACTGGGATAAATCAGAATTGTGGCCAAAGTCCCTGTGATCAATCCTCCAATAACAGAAAGAGCCGTGTGACTTTGCAACTCGGCTTCTCGCATTGGGTTAAACCCGATAGGGATTAATGCCGCTATTGTGGTACACACTGTAGCGAATATAGGTTTCAAACGACCGAGGCTCCCTGCGATAATTTCCTTTTTAGTCCCTTTATTAAAAGAGACGGTTAGAATGATGGAGGTGTTGATGGTAATGCCCAGGAGAATGAGAATACCTAAAAAGGAATTGATATTTAAGCTCTTATTCATGATAAACAGTAATAAAAAGCTTCCGGAAACAGAAAGGGGAAGAGATATTAAAAGTAACAGGGGGATGGAGAAAGATTCGAATTGAGCACCCATAATGAGGTACATTAGAAACACTGCCAATACAATTGCAATGGTAATCTCTTTCAGACTGCTTTGGAGAGCGGATTGAGCCAGAAACGTGCCTTCCATGTCATGGGCTTTGAAAACCTTTGCTGACAAAAAGTCATTAAGCTTTTGCCTCCTACCGTGTTTTGGGAAGAATTTTATTTCAATGGTGTTTTTCCTTCCTCTTCTGTAAAGTTCTCCATAGGTATAATCATCCTTAAGAGTGCCCAGGCTCTTTATGGATACGAATCCCTGTGGAGAAGGAACCTGCAATTCCAGGATTTTTTCTTTCGTATCGGTCTGTTTTTCTTTTATTCTTACGCGGATATCATATTCCTCATCCTGGTAATTTAACTTAGCGGGAACCTCACCTTTTATGGAGGCAGAGAGTGTCCGGAGTACAATTGAGGGTGTTATGGCGCTATAAGCTGCGGATTCCGAATTCAGATGCAGTAAAATTTCCGGAGTATTCTTTCCGGTATCCATTTCGAAATTTTGTATCAGGCCGGAGTTATTAGTTTCTTTGGCCAGTATCTGGCCCTGGCGGATTATGTTTTCTCTATTTTTTCCGCTTATAATGAAAATTGATTCTCCTTTTACATCCAGTAATTTCTTGATCGTGTCATCGGGAAGTTTAAGGGTAAAGGTATAATTACCCGTTTCTGTTAATAATCTTGATAATTGAGCCATAAGTGTATTCGCACCTGCATCTCTCTTCTGCTTTAATAAAACATTAATTCGCACAATATTCAGATCCCGGGCTTTGGCAGCTCTGTCTTTGAGAGAATTGACGTCGTATCCTGCTTCGGAATAGAGAGATTGAATATCTTTTAGCTTTAGAATTTCTTGTTCAATATGACCTGTCAGTGCGGAGCTTCTTTCAATATCTGTGCCTTTATTTAGAATAATGGTTCCTTCTATTTTTCCTTTATCCACTTCGGGGAGTATTTCTTTTGGTAATAGAGTAAAAAAGAAAACCCCCAGGGCGCTTGTAAAAATAAACAGAAACAGAGAAAAAAACGGTTTCGTGATCATCGTTTTCAGGTACTTTTCATACAGGGATAAGATGCTGGAAGACCGGTGGCTTTTTAATGATTCAGTTTTATGTCCTCTCTTATTAAACAGGACATAGAGGGCCGGCGTTAAAGTCATGGAAACAATAAAGGAGGTAAGAAGGAGAAAACTAATGGTTAAAGCCAGTTCTTTAAATAGAGCACCGGTAATACCTGGAATAAACAGAACAGGGACAAAGACCAGAAGTGTTGTAACCGTAGATGCGAAGGTGGATGATCCCATTTCGATGGTAGCTGCATGGATCTCATCCGATGTTTGCGCTGATTTCTTTTTCAGGTTTTCCAGAACTACTATACTGTTATCAACAATCATCCCTATCCCTATAGCAATGCCGGCTAAGGAAATAACATTTAAGGATATGTGGGTGATAAACATAAATAGGAAAACAGATGCCATGGAAATAGGTATTGATATAATGGTGATAACAGGCATGATCCCTTCTTTAAAAAGAAGGAAAAGGACCACGAGAGCGGCTGAAATGCCCAAACCAATGGAGATCAATAAACTCCGGACGGACAAACGAATCTCCCTGGATCCATCTTCGATAACTTCAATATGCAAGTCGTTTTTAAAACTGTTTTTTATTTCCAAAAGCTCCTTTAGGATATTATTGGCGGCGTTTAGACTGCCCATGTTGCCGGTTTTATTGATCAAAATACCCACCGCTTCTTTGCCATTCATGTGGAAGAAAGAGGTCTTTTCTTTCTCTCCGAAATAAACATCCGCCACATCTGAAATATGGAGCCCCGTGCCGCCTTTATTAAGAATAAGGGGGAGATTTCTGATATCACCGGGAGTTGTGATCTTTGTGCCTACTTTTACAAGGTATTCCAGATTCCCCTCTTTCATCTTCCCGGCTGGATATTCATAAACTGAAGAGCCGATGGTTTGGATAACAGCGCTTAAAGGTATTTTGGCTACTGTCAATTTTTGTTCATCCACATCCACAATGAGTTCCGGTTCGGTAAGCCCGATAATCTTGATATCTGATACGCCCTTTATCTGTAATAGCCGTGTTTTTAACTCTTTTTTTGCCGTATCATGAATTTGGTTGAAAGTTCTGTTCGAGGCTGGGAAAACAGCCAGGGTCATTATCGGAACATCAGAAATATCTTCAGTAAAGACCAGGGGTTTCTTTATTCCATAGGGGAGGAAGGGATAGGCTGAATCTATTTTTTCCCGTATCTCCACTGCTGCGTTTTCCATACTGGCGCCCCAATCAAACCGCAAAGATATGGACGTTATGCCCTGTTTTGTAATGGATTGGATATCTTTTACTCCCTTTACAGAGGAAAGGGCGTTTTCCAGAGGAACAGTAACCAACTGTTCCACCTCCGGTGCAGGCATGCTGGAATACTCTGTTATAACCCTGGCCACGGGAATCGATATTTTGGGCAGTAGCTCGATATTGATCCGAAACAGGGATACCACACCGAAGAGCATTATCCCCGTGTAGATCATAAGCACGGAAACCGGGTGTTCAGCCGTTTTTTTAATCAGCTTCACTTATTTACTTGAATGGTATAATTGGATTCCGGGGTATTATCATAGGAATCGCTAAGCCTTTGATCTACAGTAAATGTGATAATACCGGAGTTTCCATTATCGGTTATTTGACAATTTACACGGATAACCGTGACATCCTGCCCGGGCACAGGGGAGGGCGCAGGAGAAGCGAGGTTAGCCGGATTGATTACATTGAGCAAATTGATGCTCCCCACATTGGAAGGTACCGAGATTGCAAGGGCGTCAAAGAAGGATGATAAGCTTATGCTCGCACCCGGAGCGTGATAGATATAGAAATCGAAAAAAGGAGCGTTAGATGGGGAAAGTGAAATGGTTCCATTGAGGATAAGCTCTTGATAAACCGGTGTCGTGCTATCCCGGACATACACAATTCTTTCTACCACAGGAGGAATGGATTTTTGGCCATCTATTATAATTCTATAGGTCTTATCCAGCAGTACAATTTGATAAACCTGGTTATATTTCAAATAGTCACGAAACGAGATGGTGCAGGATGTGTAATCTACAGCCCAGTCGATATCATAAGAAGAGGCAGGGGTAATTTGAACAATATTATATCTTTGGTCTTGAGGTATGGGATTGTCAAATTGAATGGAAAAGATAGAATCTTTCTCTATTCCGCTGTTTATGGGTGTAATGCCGACATCCTCTATATCAATAGAAGGAGTTCCCAGGGCCTGGAAGGAAAGGACCTGGATAACCGGGGGACTGGCCACCTCAAAAAAGAACTGCGCGGCCTGGGCCAGGGGGTTGCCTGAAAGGTCCTTCAGTATGGTATCGATCTCTACTGTGTATTGTTCTCCTTCTGTATAGGGAGAGAGGGGATTAAAAGTGACTTCGCTGTTATCGCCATTCCATGTAAAGGTCCCGGTGGTATCAGGAGTAAGGGAAAAGCTGTTATAAAAGCTTTCCGTATCCACGCTTTCAGAAAACTGAATAACAATGGGTGTCAGGGTGTCAAGGATCACTTCCGCGTCCTGGGGAGAATGGGAAAGGACCTGCGGTTTTTCTTTCTCATTCCCGGTGAAGAAGCTTAAATGAAAATCCTTTAACAGTGAGTTTCCCCACAGGTCTTCGGCAGAAGTTGTTATGGTCACGCTATAATTCTTATTTGTCTCAAAGCCGTTATAGGGGGTAAAAGAAAAACTGCTAACCTGCCATATAAACTCGCCATCAATATCGTCCTGTCCATCATTCAAGGTAAAGGCCGCCTCTGTTTTGCTCTTCTCCATTTCTTTTGAGAATTCAATGGTTACAGCACCTACCTGGGTGGCGCTGATGGTTGATGTTGAAGGATGGTAGGAAACAATTTCCGGAGCGCTCATGTTCATAATATCATTAATAAACTCACAGCCTGAAAAAAGGTTGATGAAGATCGGAAACAGATAAATAAACTTCTTCATTTTAGTTTGTCCATAATAACTGGTTGATATCCGCCGGTAGGAAACCACCTTTGTCGTTTCTGATACCGTTCTTGCCGCCTTTTAACTCTATCATATAAAAATAGTTCTGGTTGCCGAATTTAGGAGTAAACCCCGTATAGGTTAAGTCCAGTTTGGTATCGCCAACCCAAAAATATCCCTCCCGGGCAGGGCTCCCGGCCGCCGGGGGGAAGACACAGGCGACGTTGATGTTGTCCAATACCTGTATTTTTTCCGGATCGGTTGAAAAAGGTTGGCTGAATTCAAATTGGAAAGTGTAGCTGTAATTGTTTGCTATTAAGACTGTTATGGGAGTCGCGATGTCCGAAGAGAAGGGAGGTAATATCTGCCCGTCGTCGACTGGGTCAATTTCTATGCGCTGAAGATCTATCACTGCAATCTGGGCGGTGAATTTGATAGGAGTGAAATTCAACACGTTATTGCCGTAAACATCCACTGCGCCGCTGGTTATATCCAGGGTGTACTCCACCCCCATCTCGTATCCTTCATCTGGGATGAAGATAAAGGTCCTGCTATCGTACCAGATCTTTTGCCCCACCAGATCCGGGGTGAGAGTAAAAGCGGATGAGGTTTTATCTTTATTCATATCCAGGGAGAAAACGATTTTGATAACATCTTTGTAATATGTGTCATTCTGTAAAGTGGCTCCTACACCAGAGGGGAATCCACCCGCCCAGTCATTGGCAGCAGGCACAGCTTGTTCCACCACGGGGTTCTGGGTTGTCTGTTCTGAGATAAAATAGGTTTCATATTCCTTATTTAGGGGAATTCCCCAGGTGTCTTTGACTTTACCGGACAGGCTGATGGCATACAGGGTCAGGTTCTCCCAATAAGTTTGGGGTGTAATGGTTACTATAGTATTGCTCGGGTTCCAGTTGATGGTGTGTGATGTGTCCGGAGAGAGAGAAAATCCGGTGTTAAAGGAAATAGTGTCAATGGCTTTGGAAAACTCAATGGTAATGGGATTGTCCCAGGGGACCTTTTCGCCGTTGCCCGGGGCAATGGAGGAAACCAAAGGGGGAGTTTCGCTGTTACTCAGATAATAAAACGGCACAAAAATATTAAGATTGTAGTCCCGCTCTTGAATATCCTGGACGATGCCTTTACACTCCATTTGGTATTTTCTGCCGCGGATAAGAGAGGGTTCCGGGGTAAAATGTAGGGTGTTTCCTTCCCAGGTGAGGGAGCCTGAAACCGAGGAGCCCATGTATTTCACTTTAAAAATCTGTTCCACAGAGTAGTGATCCACGTCAAAATCAAAGGAAATACTAATGCGCTCACCGTCATTAAGTACTTGATTGGATTTGCTGGGAGTATAGGTTATGCCTGAGGTGTCAGGAAAATAGATTAGATTACACGCCATAACCCCCAGAATTACCAGGAGTAAAAAGAACCGGATCCGTTTTTTTTTCATGGGATAACCTCCACCTCCAGGCCGTCTCTATAGAAGAGAGAGGGCTTTTTACATATGATATCGCCTTTTTCCAGACCTTTTGTAATGACAATTTTATCTTTATAGATAAACTCAGCAGTCACTTCCCTTTTAAAAAGGATGTTGTTTCGTACCAGGAATACGTAGGTTGCATTCTGGTTATCTGTTAAAATGGAGTCCTGGTCCACCAGGAGGTGATTGTGCGGTTTTCCTGTGATTATTGTAACTCGCACAAACATTCCGGGGGTAAGATCGCGACCATTATTGTCCACCAGAATCTTTACCCGCGCCGTTCTTGTTTCCGGGTTGATAAAGGGAGAAATCAGTTTCACCTCTCCTTCAATTTTCTTTGTTACATCCTCCTCATGTATTATTACCGCCATTTGTCCTGTCTTGATTTTGACAAGGTCTTTTTCGCTGACATCGATCTGAACATAAATTTTATCGATGTTAAAAATTGTAAATAGCTGTTTGTCCGGCGTTGCCTTTTCTCCTATATCCAAATACCGGGAGCCGATAATGCCTGAAATAGGAGAGGTTATAATGGTTTCCTTGAGAAGGAGGTCGATATTCTTAAGCTCAGACAGAACAGCATTCAATTGGGCTTCCGCCACTTTTTTCTCAGCTTCCAGCATTCTGGTATTGATTTTTATTAATAGTTGTTTTCGTTCCTCTTCTGTGTTCGGCACTTCATATCCGGCTTTCATAATGTCTTCATCTCTGAATCCGATTTTCTGTATTTCCAGTTCCCCTTCGGTCTGTAGTAGTTTTGATTGAGCGCTTAAATGTTGTATCTTTACATTTTCCAGCTCCTCCTCGGTTACGCCCCCGATCTCAAAGAGCTTTTTTTTGTTTTCATAGGTATTGGATATATTCTCGAACTCAATCCGCTTCTGTTCCAGATTCGCTTCTGCGTTTTTAATGGTGATAAACCTGGCATCCATGGCTTTAATGCCTTCTTGAAGCTTTTCTTGAGCCAGATACTGGAGCGCTTGTTTAGAGTGCACTTCCGCCTCGATTTGATCCTTCCGAATCAGCAGTTTCTGTTGGTTTATCTTTGCCAGCACCCGGCCTTTTTTAACCTTCATCCCTTCTTCCACATCGATACTTTCGATATTTCCTTCAGTGGTTGGAAAAACATCCGCTTTGTTAAAATAGACAACGGTGCCGAAACTTTGGAACTCAAGACTGATGGTTTTGGATATAACTGTCACCGTTCGTATCTGTTCTTTGGCAAATTGTGCGCTGTTTTCCTGGGGTGAACGGTTGCATGCGAGCATAATAGGGAAAGCCGACAATAATAAGAATCTTGTAAGATCTTTAATGTTCATAATAGACAGCATTACGCCCCTTTCTCATCTATAAAAAATGAATCGCCCGACTTTCCTTATTTAAGGATATTTTATACCGTCTATACATTAAAAAAAAGGGTTTTTCTCGCTACTTAACCATAAATTTTAAAAAGAATTGAGGGAAAGTCCTGATTATTCTTGACAATCCTTTATTATGAGTATAATGATATCTACTTGGGTTTAATTAATTCTAATCATCACAGGATTTTTCAAAAGATTTTGATATTAGAAATGTAAGACTATTTTTCTATGGATACATTCAACATCCTATACGATCCAGCAATTATTCATTATTGACAGCCAGAAGTTAAAAAGGGGGATATGTGAAAAAAAGAACATCCTTCTTATTGATTTCCTGCTTGTTGATGCCTGTTATTTCAGCAAGTCTGTTTGCTCAGCAGTCGTTAGATAGCCAATCTGAAATCGAACAATCTTTGCTGCTCTATTTTAATCGGGCGGACAAAGAAGAAAACTACGAAGCGTGGATGAGAGAGGCCCTGCTGGGCTTAACCACTGTGGCGGACCGGGAAAGGGAAGAGGCGGAGAAGATGCTCTTAGAACGCTTAGCCCTCTGGCAGGAAAGGAAGCTGGAAGAGAAGCTGCCTCTGGCTGATATCTACAGCTTTCTTAGGGAAATACAAGATGCGAATCTGGATCAATTATTCGCTACAGAGAATGGAGAGATTCAGTACGATTCAGCGGGTGATCCCCTACTTCTAAAATCTGGTAACTTTGCAGAAGATAAAGCCGTCTGGGAAGGCAGGCTGCGAGCCAAAATAGCAGAAGTTCTGGGTCAGTGGGAACAGAATGCGCAGGTGGTTTATAACGAAGTACTGGGCGGAGTGGGCGCCAAATATCGTGATGAAGCAGCGGAAGAGCTGGCAGTGAGTTTTGCAACATACCGGCAAAATGTCAAAGGAGAGTTTGAAAGGCTTTTTACCCAGGCGGAAAACTTCTTTGTGTTTTCCAGGCTCAAGGATAGTTATTCCTTAAGGAAAAAGACCGAAGAAAAGACTGCCGAGCAAATCGCCGATGGTTTGATAGATAAAACACGGGGGGAGTTGGAAGCGGCCCGCCGGCAGTTACAAGATGGGTTGAGTGAGCTGGAAGAAGTCGGGGTGGCGGAAATTACCGTCAAAATGGAGGATTGGGAAGAGAGCTTCCGGCAGGAGTTTGAGAGAGGCCTTGAGAAATGGCAGCAGGCGGAAGCACGGTTATTGGAAGAGCGGATACGGTGGGAGACCGCCGGCGAAATAAAATACAGGGATGCGGAAAAAGCGTGGGATGAGGCTTTTCGTCATTTTTCGGAGGATCGGGAAGCATGGCTTTCGGATATCACCGGCATTATCGAAAAAGGAAGACAGTTCTGGGATGGCAGAGAAAGCAGCTTCATAGAGAAATATAGCAGGATCGTCACTGATCTTCAGGCTTCCAAAGATATTGAAATCCAAAAAGTAAATAATGAAGTATCAGGTCTGGTGGCTTTGTACAATCAGAGCCGAAAAATGATCGACCTGGCCAATGAAAACGCAGAATATTTAAGGAAGGAGATCACCAGGCAGAATAACGCAATTGCGGCTTCTCAAATGTTGATAAGCAGTTATACGGCCCAGATAGCGAGCGTAGAGAGGAAAATAGATGAACTAGCACAAATTGGGTCCTCCTTTATTTTTTTGCCTAATTTAAGCGATACATTGGCCAATTATCAAGAGCAAAAGGAATCCCTGGAAGGAAAGAGAGCCGAGGAACAGAAAGTTTTACAGCCGATTCTTGAGGAAAAGCAAGCCCTGGTGGATGAGTTGGCGTATTGGGACGGCCCAAACGGCGTTAAACAGCAGAATGAAAACATTAGGGACCAGGCCCTGGCTGATCTTTACGCACTGGAGGCTTATGCCACAGAGCTGGGAGGAATAAACTCGGATGATTCCTATGAGCATGAGCTTTCGCGCATGGAAGCCAGACTGGACTTATTGAGGAAGCAACTGGATATAGCCCGAAAGATAATAGACTACGCTAAGGACCACTCTTCAGGTAGAGCCACGGAAGCGGATACCATTGAGAGATATAATGCCGCCTCAAAAGTCTTTCAGGAAATTGAGCTCAGGTACCTAAGCGAAATTGAACGCCTGGAAGGAATACGCAGCAGCCTTTCCGAACAAGAGGGGAAGCTGGTGCTAGCCAGGCAGGAGCTTCAGGCGGCAAAGGAGGCACTGCAGCAGATAAAAGAGGAGTACCGGACCAAATGGGGAATCTGGTCGGTTAATGACACCACTGTGGTTAAGGTGCTTCTGGAGAGCTATAACCAGCAGATTCAGGCCTATTATGAAGGGGATAGAACTAAACGATTTGAAGATTATTTTGCGGCCTATGAGTCTTTCTTAAGGGATGAGCAGAGAAGGAAAGCCCAGGAGCAGTTGAACCTTTATACTATCGGGGCCGGATCAGATGTGGGAATTTCCGGCATAGACGATCTCCGGCAAGCTTACGGGAGTATAAAGGATTTTACTATTAACTGGGAAGAACAGAATCCAAGCCTGGATGGGTTTAAGGTCCAGTTAGCCCTGGTGGGAATAGACTCCGCCAATCCCCATTATCCAAGGCTTGTTCAGGCGTATGAAGAGGCTTTAAATGCTGGGGATAATGAGCAGGCATTAGCTCAAAAAAGAACGGAATACTACCTGGAAAAAATCAAACAGAGTTCAAGGGAAGATATTTACAGGTATGAAACGACCATTGAATTGTTATCCTCGGATGCGTTGGGAGAGGATCCGGAAGCGATATTGATCTCGGTCCGGCAGGACGCGGAAAAGGCGGACATGGAGTATTATTTGCAAAAAGCTCGCCTGCAATACAAGGCCCTTTTGAGCCTGGACCCGGAAAGCGGTATTCAAGATGAAGAGACTTTGGCATTAGGGGTCATACTCCAGGAAATCAGTGACGGCTCTTGGGACACACAAGCGGAACTCTCTAAGCTTGAAGAAATAATCATGCAGCTAGAAAAAATATTGAACGGCGAACTAATCAAAGAAGAGGCAAAGAATAACACGGACCTGGTGGCATTCCTCAAGGGCCGGGGCATTTTTGTCAAGGGTGATTTTGATTATTCCCTCCTTTTTTTAACGGATGAAACAGAAGCCCGGGACAATAAGTGGAGCAAAAGCACATCTTATGATAATTACGCCTCTATATCTCCGGCTTTTTTTGAATATTACCGGAATATGGCGCTTCAGGATTTAAAAACGGCCTTGGGCTATTATGTGTCGGATTCCACTGGAGAAGGACATTATACAGCCCTGGAAGGAGCCGGTGATATTGAGGGCATACGCAGTCTGTATCGAACTGTTATGAACCTGGAGCAAGTACCGGCCTATCTGCTTGAAGTAATAAACAGCTACTTTGATGTTAAAAACGAGGGTATGGCTATAGAAGGTTCATTGGATGTCCGGGGATTTGATGGAGTGTACAGAGCCAGGCAACAACTTTCGGATTATCTCAACTCCGGCCGATACAGCGAATTAGCAAAAGCGGGCCGCTTATATAAGGAAGGGTATGATGGGGCTGATGATTTTCTGAAAGATCTGGTGGCTTTTTATGTCTCTGACCGGAGTCAACTTAACGGTCCGGATGGGATGGAGAGCTATCTGAATGATGCCCTAACGGAAGCCGGTGTGGCTTTGGATTTATTTAGCCTGAATGAAATAGAAACCTATTTGGCGGATTACAGTTTGAGTAAACCGAATGACAGTTATCTCCCTGCCCTGGATGGGGATGCGATGAGTTATGTGGAGGCGAATTACAGCGAAAATCTTTATAAAAAGCTTACCCTGGCGGAAAGATTCTCCGATGATGGCTGGGATGAAGTGATCCGAAGGAAGGTGATTAATGGTCGCTATCTATCCACGATTATGGGTCAAATCCAAAAACAGGTAAAAGAAGCAGGTGTGGACCTGGCCATAGAGCAAACCCTTTTAAGCTTCACAAAGACCAAAAAGCCGGTGGAGTTTACTCTGCCTATAGGCAGTGAGGAATCTCTGGCCATAAGTGAGGAAGAAGAACAATTAAAGCTGCTGAAATCCGCTTTGGGTGTTTTTGGCTCATCTGTGGATGAAAAGGGAATAACCGGTACGCAAGTGAGCAATGCCAGACAAAACCTGCAGATTACAGAAGATAAATTTCAGGAAATGATATTCAAAAAACTCACCACGGGAGAGGAGCTCGCCCTTTGGGAACAGAACCGACAGGGATACTATGATGAGTTTGTAAAGCCATTGAAAGATAAAATGGGGGAGAAAGAAGCGGCATTTAAGCAGGAAGAAACCGAATACAGGGCTGAGCTGGTCCGGTTTTCCGAACTGATGGATGAATATAATGCGCGAAAGAGGGTCCTGGATGGGGTATATGCAGAGTATAGAGCGGCTAAGGATGAGTTCCAGGCAGCCGGGGAGTTAAGAGACTACGCTTTGGGCGGCTATTCCCTGGAAGAAATGAATCCACAAGGGATATACAATGAAAGGCTTGCAGAATACCAAAGGGTGGGAAAGCTATACAACATATTAAGCTCCCTTTATGATGGCGATGAGAAACAATCCTGGGAAAATCGAATGGATCGGGAATATCTAGATCTCAAAGAAGCCCAATCTGTGGCGGAGGATGTATACGCCTGGTTTTTGAACGCCCAGGAAATGCTCAATAAAGCGGTGAATCAAAAAAGGGTGGATGTGGAAAAGGCCTATTTCCTTTTCACATCCAAAACACAGGACCTGGCCAAGGTCCCGGGAACAGATAAGTTCAGGCCGGATTTGAAACTGGGTATAGATAGACTTACCGATTTTACCGGCTATAGCGAGGAGGAAATCCAGGCTTTAATTTCGCCTGAAGAGGAGGAACAATCAGGCGATCAGCCGGAAAACTATTTTGAAAGCCAGAAATTCCATGATGACGTGGTGATCTGGCTCACTGAGTTGAATAAAAAATCCAATTTTAACAGTGTTTTGGCGAACTACGCTTTGGCCTATGCTCATGAGAGGGAAAACTTCGATGAGTTTATTGAAGGTAATATTAATCAGAATAGGCAATTTTCTGAACTGATAAGCGAAGAAAATGTGGACGCGAAATCTCTTTTAGAGAACGCGGCTGGTGCGGCCTATGAGCGAGTTAAAAACGAAAGGCTTTACGCTTATTACAAGGTCTTGAATCAGACCGGCAATCTTGGGTCCGATTTTTATAATAACTATTACAACTCCACCCTAATGGGGATTGTGGAAGACCCGGCTAAAGCGGAAGCCCAGAGAGACGCCAACAGGAAATATACAAATGCTTGGATAACGGGCGGAATAGCAGCAGGCTTCACCGCAGCAGCTGTAATCCTGTATTTCTTCCCATTTACCATTCCTGCCGCTATTGCCCTTACTGCAAAGGCTCTATTTTATGGGGGGTTATCCCTGGCATCAAAACGGGAGGGCGATCGTTACACAGCACTCATAAGAAACGTTAAGGATTACAGCGGTGAAGGCGCTGGCGAAAGGAATAAGATTATAGGCCAGTTCCGTAGTTTCGCTGCCCTTAAGACTGATTATCTCGGTCAAGAGCAACAACTGGCTGTCCTCATGGGGGTAAAAGAACCGGGAGAAAAGGTCACTATAGACTCTTTTAGGCAAGGCATGGAATCCGCCCTGGGGGGTAGCCTGGCAGGGGATGCCCTTTCTTTTATCCAGGATGAGTATCAAAACCTTAGTGGAAATGATCTGGAATCCAACTTATCGATTTTGGATGCTCTATTCAACAATTCATTGGAAGCAAAAGGGATTGCGGAAAAGGCGGTACAGGACAGAGTGGCCGTGTTGAGAGGAGAGCGATCGGTAACATATAACGATTACATGGGGTTGATTACAGCGGAAGAGCTTGATGATGAGAAGGTTCGTGCTGTGGCAAAAGAACTGTTTTTCAATCCTCAGTTTACGGAAGAAGACTTTCACAGGGCGGAAGTTTCTTATGCCAAACAGTTTAAAGGCTACAATCTCACCGGGGATACCCTCGTGCTTCAGAATATAGGGAACAGGATCGTCGGTCTTTATCATAACAAACTGGACATGCTAACAGAAAAGGAGAATGAAAAACTCCTGAGAGAATATAATGAGTTGAAGCTCAGGCGGAATCAGTGGGAGCGCCGGGTGGCCGAGCTCTACGTCACAGGCAATACCCAATGGAGTAAAGGTTTAACCGATCTGGTTGGAAATAGGAAACGCTGGAGAGAAGATTTTCAAAAAGAATATGAACAGAAAGCGAGGCTTTGGGAGGTAAAATATGCCCGTTTCGGGGTATCGAGGGATAGCTGGGTACAAGATAGCGCCCAAAAGGCTGTGACTGCCAGTGGAGAGGCCATGGCCAGAAAAATCGGCATTGACGCGGACCGGCTTATAGGAGAGGTGGAAGGCATAACCATTGGGGATATGTCCTTTAATACGCAGAGCCTTGCCGGTATTGTGATCAAAGTAATGGATGGCAATACCCTTTCCAACCTCATATCAACAGCCAGGATGTTTACCGAGCGTCTGGGAGATGAACAGGTGGTCTTGGCCTCGTATCTACCGGAGATACGAAACAATATGGGTAATATGGTAGCCATTGAGGATTTTCAAAATGGGTTGATGGAAGAAGTTGAGAAAAAGGCCTTCCTCATCCAGGCCATGCGGTTGGCAGATACCATCGATGAAACCAGAGAGAGTATAGATGAGAACATTAAAGATGCCAATATAAGCGTGGCCCAGGGGCTGGAGAACTTCTTGGGTATTACGGGGTATACAAAATCGGGGATTTACTTTGTGCGGGATGCAGTCATAGACAGTTCTGTTATAGGCGGGGTGGAATCCGAAACCCAGAGGATCAAGGAATACCGATATTATAAAGCGCCCACCTTTTATGTTGGGGTGGAATTAAGCCGGAAGGGATTGGAAGGCCTCTCTGCGGATCTGATCCAGGCCAAAGTGAACCTGGCGAATAAGAATCTGATGAAGTATATGGCCTTGATCTTTGGAAGTGAGGAGAGTGTTAAGGAAGATTTCAGAGCCGGTTTGGACCAGAAGTTTATGGAGTACCTGAAGGTAGTGGAAGCTGCCTTCAGGTCCACGGGTAGGAATTATAATGCCAGGGACAAAGAGGGAAACTTTCTGAACCATGAAACCACGGGGTTGTTCAACATGCATGTGGGATATGCCCCTGAAATGAAAGAGGATGACCCCGAGGAGGTGGCAAAATCCGGTTATGGAGAATACGGCCGAATCTACGAGCTGTTCTTCATAAACGAGGCCCGCCTGGGCCGGGGCCTGGCCATGATGAACGCCCCCTGGTACGAACAGAAGCTCTGGGATGATGATGCGGACAACGACGGGGAGTCCGACGGTTGGCTGGGAGCGCCTTCAGTGCGCTCGGTGGTGGATCTAGGGGTCTCCGTAGTGGCCACGGCCCTGGCGGGACCTTTGGGTTCCATCACCATCGGGCTGCTTGATGATGCTGTTTTCGGCATGGCGGATGTGGCTTCCGGCAGGATGGAGTTCGGCGAGATGGCCCTTGGCCTTGGCAAGAAGGGGGCAATCGGGGTCGTCAGCGCCGGCATCGGTGAGGTGGGGGGTGCAATCAGCGGAGCGATCGATCAGGCCGGAGGGGGCTTTGCCGGGGTTATCGGCAAGACCATGATTAAAGGCTCGGAGATAGCCTCGAACAACCTGGTCTCCCACACGGTTAATTCCTTTAATTTTGATTCGGACGGCAACCTGGCCTTTGACCCAGACGCCTTCTGGGGTGGGGACGGAGGCAACTTCTACAACGCCATGCTGGGTGAGCAGGCCCTGGTGGGGTATGCATCGGGGATGACCGGCACCTTCGTCTCAAGCGGGCTTGGCGAGTGGAACCTGGCAGATGCGGAGGGGTTTTCCGGCCGGCATATCGGGCAGATCGGATCATTAAATAGTCTTGCAGGTGGATTGGCTTCCAGTGCAGTGGAATATGCCCTGAGTGGCGAGACCACCCTTAACGTGCTGAACTTCCGGGACATTGCCCAACTGGCGGGTCTGAACTTCTTCCGGAACGAGGATGAGACCTGGAAATCGCACGGGCTATTAGAGATGCACGTGGGCGGTGAGGGACCGCTGTTCAACCTGGGAAAAGGCGGCACAGACCTGAGCCTCTCGAATATAGCCGAGAGTTTGGGCGGTATGAACGTCTGGCACCAAAACGTGCGGATCGGGGACTATGCAAAGGATTTCGACAACTTTACCCAAGGCTATGAAGGCTACCGGGACCCGTCGATTGCCTTACGAGAAGCCTTCTCCTTCGGCGATGAAGAAGCGTTTGAGACCTATGAACGGCTGTTAGCCGGGCAGGACCGACTGCATGTGGGCGGGATCGGTGCAGAAGGGATGACCGTAAGGGCGGCCGATGGAAGCCGGGATATTTACCTGGCGAGTCTTGGAGGGGCTGACCGCTACTCCAGGCTGCATGCCGGGATCATTCTGCAGCATGAAGCACATCGGGATGGGATAGTTTCACTCGAGAATTACCTGGAGACCCGAGAGGCGGTCAAGGCTCATACCGAGATGGCTCTGAGAATAGCCTCAGATTACGGTTTTGAGCTTATTGATCGGGATGACAAACTTTTACGAAATGTTGTCGCCAGCAGGCTTTCCGAAGATCTAGGAGAAGAATTCTTTAATACTTATGTGGATGAGACTTATAGCAGCGAAGATGGTGATTTCTACAATATTGAGAAGTGGAGCGGCAAAGCCATTGGGGCACGGTTACGAGGCAGTGAGTATTACGTTATGAAATTGGAGCAGGATCAAGTAGCCGCTTCGATACATACTATAAGAAATACTGGTGGCTTGACGCTTTCCCTCTTTGATAAAATCCACAATTTCTTTTCAAACAAAGATCGAGTTGATATGGCCAGACCTCTCTTTGATATAGTAGACGAAGAAGATTATTTTGGAGCTTTAAAATCTCTATACGGACTTGGAGCAGATGCTGTCGGGGTAAGTACAGAAGTCATAGGGTTAATCGATGATGTGATTACTGGATACGAATGGATCAAGAACACGAAGGTGCCCGGTTCCGGCGTGGTTGGAGGCGTTTCCAATGCATTAAAAGTTATTGATGGGCTCATCCAGGGTGTGGCTTCCGGAGTGAATGCTGTCATCGAGAAAGAGTTTGCCGCCTACTGGTGGGAATCGGGTGTTCCTAATTTTGCGGAAAATAAAGAGGATCTGGAACGTTTGACCCATTTCGTATTTCAACAATTCGTGAATAGTACAAAAATGGAAGATATTCGTGGTGCTTATAAGAATTTCCTGCGGAATAACCCAGGGTTAACCTTTCGCCATTACTATACCTATGAAGACTGGAAGATTCGTATCGATTCCTTCGGGGAGAGGTATATCGATCGACCTTATATGATGGATTATGGAATTGGCACGACTGATGGATATAAGCAACATGTTTGGAGTTTTGAGCAGTGGAAACAGATGGATGAGTGGTGGAAAAACTATCGTAAGTACTGGGATAATTGATGAGAAGGTTATATAGGTTTATCCCCCTCATTGTTGTTTTGTTAATTGCGGCGACGTGCGCAGAGAAAAAGGCCGAACTGTTCATTCAAAAAGTCAAGGAGCGAGATATAGCCGCCCTTGATAAGATGATCGAAGAAGGCTTTGATATTAATCAGCGAGCGCGTGATGGTTATTTTGCCCTGTATGCAGCGGTTCAGGCGGAAGA
>VRUG01000177.1 GCA_019456255.1 Planctomycetota bacterium
ACGTCTACGAGCTGCCATGAAGACCGAGTACCTTGAGAAAGTCGTCTTCGGATAGAATTTAGATGCGTTCGCCGTGGTACGCGGCTTGTTTTCATCCAAAGGATCGCCATTCGGATTGCAGTCCTTTGTTTCATATAAAAATAATACTTCCATCCTGTCTTTAATTGATTCGCTCATTTATCTTCCTCCTGTTCTGATTTGTCAGGATTAACAATGTTGCCGGACAAAGCCAATCCGACAGTAAATGCAAATGTAGCTTCTGTATCGTTTATATCCCAACTATTCCCGACTTTGACCCATGCTTCCGCAAGTAGCGGATCAAGTGTTTTTGCCACAAGTCCAAATTTATCATATTGGTGCAATTTATTCCTTGCTTCAGGATACAATTCCTGGAGTCGTCTCTTGTCCAGTTTTAAGCCATGGACTTTCTTAAAGAATGGTGCTTTGTTTTTACTCTGCCTTTGAACATATATTACTGCACTGACATAACAGCCGGTAAGAAAAGAAACGACCTGCTCAGGTTGAGTAAAAAAATCTGGATTCTCCTTAATAAATGTTCCGTATGGATTGGTACTTGCCAGTTTCATTGATTTACCTCCCGCAATTGCATCTATAGCCTTAAGCTTGATAAGGAATAAAAAGACCGCCCATGCATCCCGAACTGTAAAAGCGTAATAGTCGCTGTTCTCTTTCATCTGATTAAGGATTGTTTTTACCAGTTTTGTTATTAGGTTTTTACGGTCGATTTTCCCACTCCGGAATACAGCATCGACCCAGTCGAGAAATATCTTGCGGCTCTGTTTCCCATCATGTCCTGCAAAAGCCTTTAGTTTTCTGAGATCAAAAAAGTACCTGCTATTTTCTCTTTCTTTTTGAGATAAGAAAAGCAGGGAGTAACGATCGATCTCCTCTTTTACAGCGTATATGGCTTTGATTCTTGATGGGAGAACTTCATTGATTTCTGCAATTATCCGCCAGGCGGCATTCTTTTCTTCGTAAAAAATTAGGCTGAGAGTTATTGTATCTTTGCCCTTTGTTAATTCTGCAATTTCTTCCAATAATTCACTCTCATCTGCGGTAATAGATTGTAATTCAACTTCCTTGAGAGTGGGGATTTTCTTTCTTTTGCTCCTTTTACTTAAAATATCAATGAGCATATCTTTAATCTCAACATTTCGTACCTTAGGAAGGAGAAAATAATTCTCACCAGACATCCAGAATGACAGATTTTCCTTGGCAAATACAAGGCCATAGGTAACATCGGCAATGCATTCCCTGCAAACAGGGAAGTTATGAACGCCCTGGCTCTTATGAAACCCGCCGGTTATCATGCCGCGTTTATCGAGGTTGTAGCATTTCAGCAGGCTGAAATTTCCGTAAAGCTTTTCTTTTTCTTCACCGCATACGGAGCAGATACCGCCCTTTGTGATATCTCCCCCTTTGCCAGCATAGCGGTTGAAAAGCTCTTCGATTGCTGCAGACTGCACTTCTTGATCGTTAAAAAAAGGTTTTATTCCATTATCCTGAGAAAGAGCAGCGAAAAGATAATAAGTATATTCCCTGCTAAAGCTATTTTTTCTTGCGGAAATATCATCTTTTATCAGATCTATCGGAAAATGCACATTAATTAACAGGAGAATTTTACACAATTTGCTTTTTTGAGATACATTTTCTGAAAGGTATGCTACAGCTCTTTGAATCTTTCCTACTGTGCTACTCGGATTATTGAAATTTGTCAGATACTGCAGCGCACAAACAGAGAATCCGTTGCTTCCTGAAGCCTGAATATAGAATATTTCGCTGTCCCTGGAAAAATCTTTTATTCCTATATACTCACCTTCTTTATTGAAACAGATAGCGAGACCTCTATTCTCCGGTTTTTGGGGACCACTCGTTTAATTTAAGCTTGACTGTGATGGACTTTTCCAATTCAAGGGTTTTCCCCAATTCTCTTAGTTTCTCAATCATCAAGAGCGCCTTCAGTTATTTTACAAATACTATAGCTTAAACATATTCTTTCCAAACTTGCTAAAACACTTGTTCTATTGGTAATTTTTGTGTTTATATTATATATTTAATTATAGTATAGTCTACCCCATACAACAATAAAGTCAAGTACGAAATGGGAGAAAATGGCAACTTCATGCTTGTATATACATGCTTAATCTTTTTTACTTAATAAAAATTAGCTGTGCCAATATATATAGAGATAAAATAGAGACGAAAGGATTAAATAAAATGAAAATACAACAAATAACTTCAAAAGCAACGATAACGAAAAAATTTTTAAATATAGTAAATGAGTCTGGAATTGAATATGATTCGATTTATCTTTTCGGAAGTAGAGCCGGTGTTAACTTCAGTGATGATAGTGACTGGGACTTTTTGGTAATTATAAAAAATGATTTAGAAGAAAGGGAGAAGAAAGAATACCGAGGCAGGTTAAGAATGATATTTCATGACTATTTCCCCTTTAATCCTATTGATATAATAATAAAAGACTTACGCTGCTTT
>VRUG01000178.1 GCA_019456255.1 Planctomycetota bacterium
GAAAGGGAATTGTGACAGCGTTCGCAGGATTCGCTCGCCGGCCGCATCGATTCGGAAGCCACGGGCCGGCCGTACGTCCTGAAGATCACGGCCGGAAGATGTTTGAAATGGCCTGTTTTTATGAGTATGGAGCGGATCGTGCCGGTGCGGCCCATGTGGCATTCGACGCATTTGATGGCGGCATGGTATGATTCCTGAAAAGCGGTCGGTTCCTCCGGATGGACCTGGTGGCATAAGTTGGAACAAAAATTTGTGCTGTTGGAATATTCCCATCCCTTTATCGAGGCGACTCCCAATAAAGAAAAACTGGCCAGGAGAATAATGATGATGGTTATTACCGTTCGCACGGGATGTGTTTTTAAGTCGAAAAATGCCTTTATTTTGCTCATAGTTCCATCAGTGTAAACGATCTGAATGATTTGTCAATTTTTTTAACAAAAAACTTGACAGGAATTTTTAAAGACCTGATTATACGATATTCAATAATGAAACAGCACGTGGAGGCTGAACGAACGATGAAGGGGAAAATCCTCCTCTCGCTCCATGTTATCTTTATTCCGCTTCTTTTGGTCCTGGCGGCCGGCTGCGGCTCGCGCTTAAAGCCGGGCCCGAAAATCAGGATCGAAAATGTTCGCTCAAGACCCGCCAGGGCAATAGAAGACGATCTGGGCGGCATGGGCGCGGTATATCTTACTATTTTCAATGACGGTGGGAAGCCTGACCGCCTGCTGGGCGCCCGTACGGATGTAGCCGAGAAGGTAGAAATACATACGGGCTCAATGGAAAAAGGCAAAATGACGATGAAACCGGTAGAAGGCGGCATCGAGATTCCGGCAAAAGGTAAGTTCGCATTCGAGACCGGCCGCTACCACATCATGCTCATCCGCCTCAAGCGCCACCTTAATGAAGGCGATAAGTTTAAGATGGTTTTAGAGTTTGAAAAAAGCGGCCTGCTGGAGGTGGAAGCAGAGGTCCGCCAGGAGTAAAAAAATTATGAAAAAAAAACTTGACAGGCGTGTTTTTTTATTTATAATAGGATAATAAGGTCTTTTTATACGAAATAGAAAGTTATGCTTTTGAGTAGAAGTTGTGAATACGCCCTGCAGGCGGTGATTTACCTGGCTGCGAAAACAAAAGACACTCCCATCTTTCAGCAGAATATTTCCAGGGCTCTGAACATTCCCCCCCATTTTCTGGGCAAAATATTACAAGTGCTCACCCATCACCAGATAGTAACTTCCAGAAAGGGCAAGAAAGGCGGATTCTTGCTCGCCAAACCGTCAGAGGCCATTTACCTCTACGACATCATCAAGGTTATTGACGGTCCGAATTTTTTGGATCGATGTGTGCTCGGCTTTCCCGGCTGCAGCGATACCAGTCCCTGCCCGGTGCACATTGAATGGATAAAGGCTAAGAAGATTATCATCGACATGCTGAGCAATAGAACTATCGAGGAGCTCAGCAGGAGTATCGATATCAAACTGAACTTTATAGAGAGTCTATCCCAAGGATAAAAGGCATGAAGAGACATCATAAGACCATACTTATCGTAGCCCTATCGGTTGCTGTTATTTTGGTAGTCTATTTTACGGTGCTCTACCGGCTGAGCCATGCAGTGTCGGGAAAACTGGAGGAAAAGGAGACCCTGGCGGTCAGCTATATTAATAAGGCATTCGATCTGGATGCGAATAACGACCTCTGGAAAGACATCGCCCCGGTGAGGATCCATCTTTTGCCCCAATCGGCCCGGACGCCTCACGGTACTACCGAAAGAGACATCCTGGTTCGCATGGCTCACAATAATGAGGAGATAGCCGTTTTGATCGAATTCAGCGATGAGTCAGAAGACAGGACGGGTCCGGCCAATCCCGATGCCTGCGCCGTTTTATTTGCCCCCGGAGACGCCCCGGCCACGGCCCAGATGATGGGATTCGGAAGCATAGCGAACGTCTGGCAGTGGCTGGCGGACCGGGATGCCAGGAAATACCAGGCAGGTGACGCTTCCGTAAACGTAGTCCGTGAGCTGTTCGCCAGGGGACCGGGTACCCAGAAAGAATTGCCAGGCCAGAATGTGGAAGGCCGCGGCGAATACGGACAGGGCAGGTGGAAGGTAGTATTCAAGCGTAAGCTGAAGAGCTCCCAGGAGAATGAGCTGGAATTAAAGCCCGGGGTCGATATGAATATCGCTTTCGCCGTCTGGAACGGCATAAAAATGGAAAGTTTTTCCAGGAAATCGATCTCGATTTTACGCCATTTGACTTTAGAGGAAAAATAAAAAGACTTATCCCGGTATTTATCCTGACCATCCTGTTTTCGCAGGCCGCGGCCGGCAAAGAAGTAAGGATAGAATTAAAAGCCGGCAGGTATTCCTACTCCCCCAGTGTGATCACCGTGAATAAGGGGGACCTGCTGGTCTTGATCAGAAGGAAGAATCCGAGCAACAGGCTTTTCGGTTTTATTCCTATGGACTGGCGGCTGGCTGCAGCGGGGCAGGCTCATCAATGTGGGC
>VRUG01000179.1 GCA_019456255.1 Planctomycetota bacterium
TATTATATTATAACGTATTATTTGTTTAGGAAATTATGTATTGCCGAGTTTCGAAGCAGAATTTATGATACAGTGCAGTAGTAGCTTTCATCCCCGCTTCTCCCGTTTTGGCATCTGCGAAAAGCTTTTTTTCCCGTCAGCTGCTTCCCAGTGCTCCTGCCCACTCGTCAGAATCTCTTTTAACCTCTGATTGTAGAAAGAATTGTCCTTCACCAGCTCCGTGTGCAAATCCCAATAGTTGCCTGCCGCTGCCACCGATATCCCCACAACCAGTGCTGTCTTCAAGATGTTGCGCATCTTCCGCTGTGCATATACTATCCGGCAGAAGGTTTGTATGTACCGCTTATGTTGAGTGGTATCCACAATGCTATCTGACAATCCTTTTCAGAATTAATTGGCCGATATGTGCAACGCTATCTGTCCCTCTATCATAACATTAATTTACTGAAGAGCTTTCTGCCGATTGTTCCTCACTGAAGATTGACAATAAATATTCGTTTTTAAGCTGAATCGTTTTATCCTGGAGTATGAGTTTGACATTCTCTTTGTCAAAGAATTGACGAAGCATCTCCACGAAGTTATGAAGAACTACCGCTCCCCAGATGTCGTCAGTAAAATAGAGAAAATAGGTTGCTCTCCCACAGATCGATTTAGCATAGGCAAAATACTCATGGTCTGATTTTTCAATCCTTCGGACGGTCACTGTCATTGATAACTCCTTTTTCCAAGGCTTCTTTGATAAGCGAGACATTAGGTTTTCCAGATCATTCATGGTGTTGGGGAACTCCTCTCCGGTTCTGCAATATGACCTCCAGCATCGAAGGCTCGATGATCTGTTTTGACTGAGCAGTGGCATAGATGAGAAGCTCGAAACAGATGGCATTGATCTCGCTTATGGTGCCTTTAGAATGCTGAAAGATCGCCGCCTTGCTGTCATCACTGAACACCGATTGCTCGACCCCGCAGACCTTCATCTGATGGCTGATATAATGCCCGGTCTCTTCCACCGACAGCGGTCGTAAGGCGTAACGGATACGGATTCTCCTGCTCAAGGCCTCCAACTGAGGGGGAAGCCTGAGTTTCTCATAGATACTGTTTTGCCCGCAGAGGATGAGGAACAGATAGATCTCACTGTCCATGTTGTAGTTGAGCAGGTTTTTCAGAGAGACAAGGGTGGAGGTAGGAAGCTCCTGAATTTCATCCACGATAAGCAGCGGCTTGATAGCTTTTTCACGATTTATCTTGATAATAGTCTGCTGCAGTTTCCTGAGTGCTGCGGAGCCGTTGTAAGGGACCTCAACGTTAAGGGCGGTGAGAGCACGCTTGGCGATCTCTCCTATTTTGAAGGAATCGGCAGCGATGTAGATGCTCCTGTAAGCATTAGAATCGAGGTTGTGGGTGAAGTATCTCAGCACATTGGATTTACCGCTTCCTACCGCACCGCTTAAGAGCACCACATCCTCATTTTCCAATCCGATCTGCAGCCGAGCGCAGGCTTCTTGGAAAGAGGAGGAGCGATACAGCTCGTTCACACCGATGAGCTTGCTGAATGGCATCTTAACCAGGCCAAAGAAGTTCTTCACTGCATCTGTAGAGTTCATTCAGCTTCCTCTTTTGTATCCAGGTCCGAATACCGAAAATTATCCGCCTGCTGCCGCTTAAGCTCTGTGGCTTTATCCCGGATCCGCTTGAAGTACTCGGCAGCCTCAGGGGAAAAGCGGCTTCCCTTTCTCTCTTCTGGTACCTTAAGGACTGACTTTCGGGAGAGCTTGGATGCCCTCAAGACGCAGTAAAAGGCCTCCTCGTGGTAGACCCGTACCCGGGCAAGATCAAAGGGGTTGTAGCGGAGCTGGATGTTGGTACCCACAGGCAGGCCGTGGATGGGGTAAGTATTCTTGTGGAAACGTATGTTACCGAACTTGTCGATGAGTTTTCTCTGTCCGCCACAGGAACAGAGCGTTGAAAGCGTCGATGTCCGTGATTCGCCTGGGAGGATGCTTCTTTATGTGGTTATTCCAGCGCTCATTGGGGGGTTCTCCGGTACCTGAATTGACCTTGTTGTTGTACTCCACCTCGCCCCAGGCAGCCAGGGTGCTATTCAGCTCTTCCAGGGTGCGAAAGCCCGCCAAAACTGCCTCGGATTGAAAGCGCTTGAGGGACTTCATGCCGTTTTCCACTTTTCCTTTGTTCAGAGCTGTCAAATGCACCCGATCTGGTAGATCCGCAGTTCATTCGGATCGTCCATCCGTTTCATCCACTCAAAGGTCGCTCACTGCGTCTGGTTGTCAGGAAGTGGCTGTGGGGAGAAGAACGAGTGACAGTCGAGTTACCCGACGGCACTTACCGCTCTATCCCTATTGGCTGGACAGATGCCACGGAAATGGATGCGTATATCAGCGTTGCAGGCGGGCGGTCGCTGTTCCGGGTCGAAGATCTGATCGAACTGGCGCGTTTGCTTTCGGGAGGCAAGTGATGGCAAGGTTGATGGCCGGCAGAAGGGTGTC
>VRUG01000180.1 GCA_019456255.1 Planctomycetota bacterium
GAACAGAAAATCCGGACTAAGATGCGACAGCTTGCAATTGACGCCCTAAAAGCAGCAGGGGACCTGCCGGCCGATTTTATTGATATGGTGCAATAATGCAAACAGAGGACAAGATTGTAATTACAGAAGATGAGCCTTTGCAGCCAGGCGATATTATCGAAATCCATTTTAAGACTCTCAGTCCTGTCTGGATCAAAGCAGCTCACCTGGCAGCGATCGAATGGGGCCTGAGAAACAAGCCGGAATACGAGCTCCTCCGGTATAGTCACGGCGAATCAGATTTAGTATTGACTTTTAAGATCCGAAAAACAAATCCGATAGTGGTGACGGCCGCATTGATCATAAAAGCAGTTACAATAATCGGCGTTGGTTTGCTTTTGTTTTTGTCGGTCGATGTTATTTACAAATACAAATCAACGCCAGCCGGTCAATTGGCAAGCGTAATCTGGCCGGCTGTAGCCCTGGGACTTTTATACGTCTTTGCCAAAAAAAGCTAATGAGAGCAGGATCAGATCGGGACATTCAGAACTGGGATCAACGTCTTAAGGACCAGGTCAGTCGGCAATGGACTAACTATATCAAACGCCGAATCGATCTTACCGATGCACGCGAATTGTTCTTGTTTGCGTTTGCCGGCGAATTTATACACATACCCGAATGTTCAAGCCTATCAGCAAAGGCCGAAATCCGGCTGAATCGTACAATCAATGATGCCCTGGATATTGTCCAGGGCTCCCTGGTCAAAACCATTTTTGCCCAGCTCTATCTCACCAACCAGGCCCAGGCCGGCGAATGGATCGATATTGTTATAGGAAGCAATTTTGAGTATTACAAGAACATCGCTTTTGTTGACGTGGAATCAACAACGCAGGAATGTGTTGTCATTACAAAAAACGCTGCAAATACAAATGAAACAGGACCGGACCAGATATGCAGCAAAGTTTTATTAAAAGCCGATGTGAAAAACGCCGGTATTGTCTGGGTCGATTTTGGTACTGCAGCGGTCCAGGATGCCTGCATTGCTTTTGATCCGGGAGAAGGTGCAAGGTTCAAAATTCCAAACCTCGATCAGATCAATATCAATTTGGAAATTGCCGATGAGCTATTGTTTGTTGTGCCGGAATTCTAATGAACGAATCAGAAATCATAACACCGACAGCTTTTAGAAATATCATTACGAGAAATCTGCCGAAAACCAGTCAGAGAGTAAGTTATGCTGCAGAGGATGATGGTGATTATGAGGCCGGCTGGTGGCGTGGCAAAACGAACGAGCAAAATCGTAAGCGTTTTATCGCTAAGACGATTTTGGGGGACAGAATTCTTTTGGATAGAGCTACAGGTCTGATGTGGCCTGGTAGTTATTTAAGTGACGGATGTAACGGCGGAGTGAGTGACTTATGGACTGATGCTTTATTCTGGGCGATGGCTTTATCTTTTGCTGGTTTTTCAGATTGGAGATTACCTAACCTTAACGAATTGGCCTCGCTGTTAAACCATGACGGCCCTCAGCCTTATGTTCCGGTCTCATTTAGAGATTTTCCCCCGGAAGACTTCACAATATATTGGTTTTGGACAAGTACTACTAATCATCGGAACACAACACAAGCGTTCGGTGTTCACTTTGGAGCTTTAATGATTCGGGAGGGTTTGGGCAAAGCGAACCTCTATAAAATGATGGCGGTAAGAAAAGGCGTATGATAATTGAATTCAAAAATGGCGAAAAGATCATAACGCATCCGAGCGGTGTAGTGAGTGTACAGACGAAAGCTGATATGAAAAGTTTGCGTGACTCTGTACAGGAGCAATTGAATCAGCTGAACGCCGACTTGATAGCTTACAATTTTGATTTGACGGAAATCACTAACAGTATAGGAGGTTAAACCAATGGCAAAAAAGCGAAAACGCAAAAAGAAAAAATGGGGCAAAGTAGGATCGCCTCGCAGTGCGAAACGAAAACGACACATGAAAAAAATCGCAAGTAAGAAACGCAAACGCCGGCGAAAAAGAAAGAGGTAGTTTAGTATAGGCCAGCCCGAAATCGGCGATTGTGGAGCGACCTGAGAGGTTTTTTTGAGCAGCTGGTACCTAAAATCGGAATTTTGAAAAATCACTTAATGTAAGGCGATTAGAGAGGAGCCAAAATGAACGTTCTAAAGAAAATTTGGGAATGGATCGAGTATAACAGGTGGACAGTAATTTTACCCGTTATTGGTTTGATTATTTGGTTCACTGCAATTGGCTGCACACCGGAAACAGTAAGCCCGCTGAATCCCGATCGAATGGTAAGCGCTTACGAGCTGCAGACCGAATTTGAGCTGTGGGAAAAACAACAGGAGCAAACGCAAATCACTTTTGCAGCTGCCGGCCATGACCTTCAACGTCAAGAGGAAGCTAACGAGGCAATCAAGCAGCTTATTATAAAAGCGGCATCGGGCGGCGTTGCAGATTTACCAGGCTTACTGCAGTTGTTATTGACAGGCGGTGCGCTCGGGTCCATTGCGGA
>VRUG01000181.1 GCA_019456255.1 Planctomycetota bacterium
ATGCAAAGAATGTCCCTAGCGGAGTGTAATTCTTTTCAAAATAAGGAAATCACAAAACTTTGACGCAGCCCTGGAGGCATATGGCGACGTTGATATTCGTAATTCCAGCCTTGACTCAGCTGAGGAAACTAAGGCGATAGCCACTTCGGCAGCTTCCTTCAATTTGAAACCTGGTTTGGATAGTATGCTTAGAATAGTGACAGTAGTTGATGCAGAATCTTTCGACTCTGCCGATCGAAAAGCCCAGACAATATTCGAAGAGGCAATCAACCTGTTTCAGCAAATGAACTTCAGCAGTCACGTGGAAACACTATTACCTGTTGGATATTGTAAACACATTGATAGCCAAGAGATAAAGCCACTTATCAAGCCGACTAAGGAAACTTCCTGGCCGATTGGGTCTATCCATCACATAGCCAACACTGTATATGAGCCTATTAAACCTGCCCAGTATATAATGGCAGGCAGACAGGATGAGGCCACAAAAGCTTACCTAAGGTCGGCCTACTGGGTAAGAATGAGCAAACGCGAGGCAGTAGGTCACCTTCGGTTCCTCTATGAGTGGATCGCTATCGAAGCTATAGCCAAACTGAATGAGCAAGACGACGTTGTACGAAAAGCCTGCTTGGTTATTGGCTTCCCATTGAAGGCTTATACTTTGCAGTTTGACCCTCAGGCTGTCTCTATGCTTAATAGCATAGAGAATTATTCTACTTGGAGAGATTATTTCAGGACGAATCTTGAGAAGGCCCGGGCAAGGAGGCATGAAATAGTACACAATGGATTCCGAAGCCTTGATATTCCGGAGGAGGAGTTGAGAGTATACCACAATATAGGCTCGTTTGTTTTGTCCCGGATGTCGGGCTACCTTCAGTTGGGCATTCTTGAGGGGCTGACATCCCTTGCTGACATTTGGGAAATGATGCCCCTGCTAGTTTGCGAGAACAAGAACCTCAAAAATGATGTAGATGGGACAATCATCTATACATTCAAGCAAGGTATGTTTTTCTAACATTGAGCAATCTAACATGGCGCTGGAGTTGACCGCGTAGCGGCATCGACGGATCGGATCGGGCTTCTTGAAGTAAGCTATAGTGTTTTCTAACTCGGCGCGGCAACTCAGCTTATCGTTATATGATTAGAAAATAGGAATCTTAAGAATATGGAAGCACAAGTTCATTTAATAACGGCTGTAGATTTTGATACATTTGAAGAAATGCTAAACGGTGGCAAAGTATTTTGTGGTCCAATCGTGCCTACAAACAACAATAACCGATCCCCTCGTTGGAAAAGTACAGTTGATCTGGTTGCTGATATTTGTAGAGTCAGAGAAGGGGATATTATATTTGTACAAGTAATTGGTGACAACATTTATGGTGCTTTCAGAGCCACTGGATCTTTTAAAGATGATCCTGAAATACCAAATTGTTTTAAAGCTTCAACCCTTTCATATTATCCTGAGGGTGGGTGGTATCATATGGATGGGGGATCGTTTCCTGAGAGCGATTATTATTGGTGCTGCCCAATTGAACAACATTCGACATTCCATTTTGAAAAAGGAATAAGTTATAGCACTACAGCGTAACATCAAGGCTCAGTGGTAGTAAATATAGAGGGATTATTAGATCAGAGTAATTGCCAGCGCAGCCTGGGCAATTGTATATTGATTGTTTCAATATTTTGTCGCCGTTTTGTCAAAAAAACATAGCTGTAATACTGAAGTGGGGAAGAGCACCGGAATGATGAAGGCAAAAGTTTGACTGCTACATCGTATCGAGAATATTTACCGCAGCCTAGCAGGAGTGTTATGCGTACCTATTGCGTACTGTCTTGGAAGCACTAATCTTCAGTGCTTGAAGGAGCGAAGATGACATGTGAGAGAAAAACTGGTCGTCTATGAACGCTATCTAATCATACGCAAGAACTCCAATATTCGTCTTTTTCGATGAGACTCGTAAGCTGTATGATTCCTTCGGGTGTGGTATTCTAAAATCTTGATCGCTTCTGCTTTATCAAGTGTCCTGTGGGTAAAGGAAGCTGTGATTAATCGTTGTGCCTGAGGCAGGGTCAGCGAAGGAATTTTTTTTTAAACTTAAAACGAAGTTTTAGCAGGAAAAGCAGCGCCAGGATAACATAACTCATGTGACGATGCCAGCCGGGCCACGAACGATGTTCATAGTGGTCCATGCCCAAATATTTTTTCCCATCTTCGAAGCATTGCTCAATAGGCCATCTCATGGTTACAGCCCGTTTCAATTCCTCTTTAGGAATATCAAAGCTTGCGTTGCTGAAAGCGTATCGGAGCTTCCCGTCGGCATCCCTTCTCATGACGAGCCACAGGTCCTTTCCCGGAAGACCATCCCTATATTCCACCACTCTCATAAAACACAGCTGGGCAACAATCGGACCTTGCGCTCCTTGAGCCAAAATTGTGGTATCCCACCTAAGCTCAGAATCATTAGCAATATCAGAAACATGTATCGCAGGCTCTTCACCTTCAAGG
>VRUG01000029.1 GCA_019456255.1 Planctomycetota bacterium
TCAGTTCCAGCAATACACAACAGAACAGGTGGATAACTCTCTAATTGAGTGTGGTACATAATTCGGGGTCAGATCAGTGGTGGGTTTGTGGTATTGTATGGCTTGAAAATTTGAGGGTAAAATTTGGTGATTTGATAATGAGCAAAGAAAACACGGAAGTTCCTAATATAGCAACTATAATGTTTGTTGATATTGTGGGTTGCTCTACTATATCGAATGTTCTGGGGATAAAAAATTATGGGGAATTTCTGGAAGAATTCAAACAGATAGCCGAGAAGCGAATTAAGGCCATTTTACTCGACAACTACCGTACAGTAAATTACGAACGCAGGAAGGAAATTCCGGAATATTTAACATATAACGTAAGAGGCGATGAAGCGTGCGTTATTTTGTTCTCAGACTATGACTGTTCAGAGGATGATAAGGATTCGGCAAGAACAAGGGATGCAAATACGGCAATTGAAATAGCGATACAAATAAAACAGGATTGGCTGGCATGTCATCACAACCAGAAACAACTAAAAGATGGTAAGTTGCCATGTGATTTGGGAATTGGAATAAATTCTGGTCCTGTTGATATTAAAAAAGATGATAAGGGAAAACTGCTTCCAGAAGGATATGCGATTAACTTGGCAAAGAGAATAGAGGGTGAGTCGAGAAGAGGTAAGTATTCTGGAATTATAGTGGGACCACTAACCAAAAGACTTTATGACAATGATGTTGGTGAATCAGAGGCGTTCTTTGATGAGGTAGAAATGGTCAATCTTAAAGGGATTCTTCAGCCAATCCCAACTTATGAGATTAACTACTGGACTTTGCCGACAAATTTAGAGTCGATTTCGAGACGAAGTCCACTCCTAACAGAGACAATAGAAGAGAATATAGTTAGGGCAAAGAGACTCTTACCATACACATTAGACGCATGGGATGCAAATCGAAGTAGTGCATGGTTGGCCAATGTTTATGGCAATCAATGTTTTCTATCCGAGGAATATGAAAAGGCAGAGAGAGCTTTTTTGGAACTACGAAAAGCACATCCAAAGGACCCAGAACCCCACTGCTTGCTTGGAAACGTTTATGGTGAACAAGGGGAATATATAGATGAAAAAGAATGCTACAAAAAGGCGATAAAATTAAATCCGTATGTTCCTGAATGGCATTACTACCTGGGTCTGTGTCTTTCATATATTTTGAAAGGGAAAAAGAGTAAACCCATCGTGGGCAATTTGAATAAAGAAATAGACAAAATCCTCGATTGTTTTGACGAGGCAATATACCTTAGTCCTCAATTTTCCTGGGCCTATTACGACAAGGCATGCATTCTGAACTATTATGGGAGGAAGGATCAAGCACAAGAAGAGTTGGATAAGGCTATGGAAATAGACCCTGAATGCAAAGTAGCAGCTGAAAGTGAGACATATCTAGAAGGCCTTAAGGGCGGCCCACCGATAAAATGATTTTGGAAGGAGTAAATGGAATGCTTGACCCCAGCGAATTATTTCCTGAGGTGCCAAATATATATGAATTCCCGAGTGTACATGCGGGGATGCTCTATGACAAGGAGCGTCTGGACAAATATTCGGCGGCTATTCGTCGAGTTGTAAAAGAAGGTGACATTGTAGCAGATATCGGCACCGGAACTGGATTGCTTGCATTTTTATGTTTAAAAGCCGGCGCAAAGAGAGTACATGCTATCGAACGGTCACCGGCAATAAAGTGGGCCAAAGAGATTGCGCATAAAAATAAGTTTGGCAACAGGATTGTGTTTTATGAGGAGGATTCACGAAACTGCGATCTGGGTGAAAAGGTGAATGTGGTTATAAGTGAATTGATCGGGCACATTGCATTTGAAGAGGGAATGGCTGAATCGTTATTCGATGCAAAGGAAAGATTTCTTGCAGCCGATGGTATTATGATACCAGAGAGCGTTGAACTAAAAGTTGCGCTGGTTGAGGAAAACGAGGTATATCCTGATTGTGTCGATTGCTGGGATGAAATAGCGGGGATTGATTTTTCGACTATGCGGGAGAGAGCTATTAAAGCATGCTATTTAACTTCATTGGGTAACAAAAATCTATTGTCTGAGCCTAAGACATTTTTTATGGTGGATTTCCGAGAAAGTAAAGGGCTAAGCTTACAGGGGAGTCATAGATTTGATGTTTGTCGTGCGGGAAAAGTTAATGGTATTGCATTATGGTTTGAGGCCAGTCTTTCTCCTAATGTTATGCTCTCGTCCGGGCCAGAAAAAAAAACTCACTGGAGGCAGTGTTTTGCACCAATATCAATACCAATTACTGTTACTGACTATGATAAGATTTCTGTTGATATTGATATGAAACTTCGAACTAAAGAGGACGATTCTTTTGAATTTAACTTCTGCATGGAAAAGAAAACAATATGATAGATAAACCAGAAAAGCCATACGGATATGAATTAATACTCGATTTGCATGGCTGTGATGTATCTACATTTAATAGAGAAAGTCTGGACGGGTATTTCGAAAAGCTGTGCAAAGCTATAAAGATGACAAAATGTGAACGATATTTCTGGGATGATGTCGGTCTGCCGGAAGAAGAAAAACAGACGTCGCCACATACTAAGGGTTCATCGGCAGTACAGTTTATTCTTACCAGTTCGATAGTTATACACACGCTGGATATATTGGAAGCAGTTTACATCAACATTTTTTCCTGCAAGAAATACGATAAAGAGCTTGCAGAGAAGATAACAAAGGAATGGTTCGGCGCAACTGAATCCAAAACGCATTTCATAGAGAGGATTTAGATGTTACTGACCGAGCGAGAGATTGACATACCTATCAGTAAAGGCAGTGGTTCGCTGCTTTCATATTTTGAGCAGGCAATCAGCAAACATCTTGACAGTGGCGAAATTCCTGTACGCTTTGCGGTGACAGAGAGTAATGCAACCAGTTATCACTGTGAGATAGGGCTTTTAGCCGGATTAGATAATTGGCCGGTAAATCCGTGTTCTATTTTCGATTTTGACAAAAGGGAGATTGAAAATAGTGACAAGTTTAACACGGTTTTTTTGGTTCCTACAGGAATCGGGGCGGAGATAGGCGGTCATGCGGGCGACGCTACTCCGGCAGCGAGGTTATTAGCTGGTGCATGTGATACATTGATAACACATCCCAACGTAGTAAATGCTTCTGATATAAATGAGTTGCCTGAAAACGGATTGTATGTTGAGGGCAGTGTTCTTGCACAGCTATTAATGGGGACGGTTGGTCTGCAAAAGGTGCGGGCCAATCGTGTAATGCTTGTGATTGATAAACACATAGATAGTAGAATTTCGGATTTTTCGATCAATGCAGCATCAGCAGCAAGAACAACATTAGGTCTGGACTGTCCGAAAGTAATTATGATGGACCCACCAATAAAGATGCGGGCAGAATATTCGGGTTCGGGCAGAGCGGTTGGCCGAATAGAATACTTCGAGCGATTGTGTAAGGTTTTACATGAAAACAGAACAGAATATGACGCAATAGCTTTGGCGACGATTACAGAAGTTTCTAAAGAAATTCAACTGGAATATTTCGGGAGTCATGGAGAGATGATCAATCCGTGGGGCGGTGTAGAGGCGATGCTGACTCATGCGGTTTCGATGCTGTTTGGAGTTGCTTCGGCACATGCGCCTATGTTGGAATCTGTGGAAATGCTGGAGGCTGCACTTGGAGTTGTTGACCCCCGGATGTCAGCAGAAGCGGTATCGGCATGTTTTCTGCATTGTGTATTAAAGGGATTGTATAAGAGTCCGAAGATAATTACAGACAGGATGCTATTTTCTCATCCGGGAGTTTTGACGGCGGCGGATGTATCGTGTCTGGTTATCCCGGAGGGTTGTGTAGGGCTGCCGAGTTTAGCGGCGATGGAGCAGGGGATACCGGTAATAGCAGTACGTGAGAATCACAATTGCATGAAAAATGATCTGGCAGAATTGCCATTTGAGAAGGGTAAGTTTTTTATAGCAGAGAATTACCTTGAAGCAGTTGGTATAATGACAGCTCTTAAAGAGGGTGTTACCTTATCATCGGTTAGAAGGCCTCTTGCAGATACGGTTGTTACTTGCCAGCAAGATGAATCCCAAGTAGAAAAAGAGGTTGAGAGTAAGGGTTGACCCCGCACTACGTTGAGTGCAGGGCAAGCCGAAACAGCGTAAAGAGAACCCCGCAAGATGTAAAAGCAACCCCGCACTACCCTGTACCATTCGGTGCATGGTTTCGTTGAGTGCAGGGTAAGCCTACCGGCGTTAACCCCGCACTACCCTGTACCATTCGGTGCATGGTTTCGTTGAGTGCAGGGCAAACCTAATGGCGTAAAAAGCAAAAAGAAGAACCCCGGCCAGATAGGCCGGGGCTAAGCGATTTGGAGAACCCCTAAATAAATTTAGGGGTTAGATATTTAAAAGTAAGTGGGGCACAGGTAAACATAAAAGCAAAAGCCTAACGGTGTTTTGTGTTTTGCTTTGCTTTGTGTTTTGCTTTTCTCTTGAAAGTTTTTTTCCGAGAGGACGTCGGGCTCTGCGCTGCGCTTCGTGTCTTTTTCGAGGTTGTCTTTTTTTTGTTTTTTTCGAAGCTGGTGGTTCCGGATTGTGACTCGCTGGCTTTCGCATTAGACTTATTACTTTTTGGTTTTCCTGAGCGGTTCTTCTTCCAAGGCGAGGTCCCTTCGACTGCGCTCCCTTCGACCTTGCTCAGGGTAGACAGGGCAGGTGGGCTTTTCGATTCGTTTCGCGAGCGAGAATAGGTCCCTTCGACTGCGCTCCCTTCGACCTTGCTCAGGGTAGACAGGGCAGGCGGGCTCTTTCGTGTTGATTTTGCTTTTTCGAAGCGGCTGCTCTTTTGCTTTCGAGAAGATGTTGAGCTTTGCGATTCGTTTCGCGAGTGAGAATAGGTCCCTTCGACTGCGCTCAGGGCAGGCGAGCTCTGTCGTGTCCGAGAGGACGTCTGGCTCTTTCGTGTGCGAGACGATGTTGAGGTTTGCGGTGAGCGTTTTTCTTTTTCTCGTCTGCGTTGCGAAGAGCCTTTTTTTGCAGGTTTACCTTTTGGCCCTCTCTTTATTGAAAGTTTTGTTTTGTATTCGAAGCCTTCATAGTATTCGTCTTTGAAAGTTCGGCCTATGAATCGTTCGATGCCCGCTATTAGTGGTATTTCCTCGTAGCCTACGAAAGTGATAGCGTCTCCGGTTGCTTGTGCTCGGCCTGTTCTTCCGATACGGTGTACGTAGTCTTCCGGGAATGTTGGTACGTCGAAGTTGAAGACGTGCGAGATACCTTCGACGTTTATTCCTCTTGCTGCGATGTCAGTAGCGACCATGACCTGGAATTTTCCGGCTTTAAAACCGTCCATGGCTCTCATTCTCTGTCTTTGTGTTCGGTCGGAGTGTATTGCTTCGGCTTTAATTTTGTTTTTCTTTAGGTTGCGGCATATTTTGTCGGCACCTCGTTTAGTTCTTGAGAAAATCAGCACGCTGTACATCTGCTGTCGGTCTATCATGTAGAGGAGCAGGTCCATCTTCTGCTCTCTTGCGACGGGATAAATGTGCTGGGTGATTGTTTCGATGGGGTCGTGCTGCTTGCCGATCTGTATCATTTTTGGTGAGCGTTGAATTTTTTGCGTGAGGTTTGTGACAGCTTTTGACATTGTGGCTGAGAAGAGTAGGGTCTGTCTGTTGTCGGGTATTTTTTTGATGATTAGTTTGATATCGTTTATAAAACCCATGTCGAGCATTCGGTCCGCTTCGTCGAGGACGAGTATCTCGACGGTTGAGAGGTCGATGTTTCCTCGCTGAATATGGTCGATGAGTCTTCCTGGTGTAGCGACAATGATGTCGACGCCTCTTTTCAGGACCTTGGTTTGTTTTTGTATTTGCGTTCCGCCGTAAACAGCGATGGTGGACATATTTATGAATCTGCCGTAACCTTGTATTGCTCTGTCGATCTGCACGGCGAGCTCGCGGGTTGGGGTGATAATCAGCGAACGGAGGATCTTTCTTTTTGTTTTCTCTCTGGTGTTCGCGATTTTGTTTAGTATCGGCAGAACGAAAGCGGCAGTCTTGCCGGTGCCGGTTTGCGCGCATCCGATCATATCTTTGCCGGCGATGACGACTGGTATTGCTTCTGCTTGAATTTCGGTTGGTGCGGTGTAGCCAGTGGCGAGTATGCCCTGAACGAGTCCATCGCAGAGACCTATTGTTTTAAATGGCATTGAGTTTTCCTAAATATAAGTGATTACTTTCTTGTTTTTCGTTCCAGGCGTTTTCTATCGGTTTCGCTTAGGAGTCTTTTACGAATTCTAATTGACTTTGGGCAAATTTCGACGAGCTCACCGGCCTGGATGTATTCCATAGTTGCTTCGAGGCTCATTTTTCTTGCTGGTCTGACCTTCGCGGCTTCATCTTTTCCGGAAGCCCTGACGTTGGAGAGCTGTTTAGTTCTAACGACGTTTACGGGTATATCTTTTTCCTTGCAGTGTTCGCCCACGACCTGTCCTTCGTATACCTGTTCGCCTGGTTCGACGAAGAAGATACCTCGATTGTATAATGCGTCGAGTGCGTAGGCGGTTACCGGTCCGGTGGTGGTTGCAATCATGACGCCGGCTTTTCGTTGAGGTATTGCGCCTCGCATGAGTTCGTATTTTTCGAAGGTGTGGTGCATGATAGCTCTTCCCTGCGTGGCGTTCAGCATTCTGGCATGGAGTCCGAAGAGGCCTCGGGATGGTATCGAAAATTCCATGTGCACAAAATCGCTGGCACCGCTTTTGGTGTCCATTTTTACAATTTCGCTTCGGCGGTCGCCGAGCAGGCTCATGACAGCGCTTTGGCAGAGCAGTGGGCAATCGATAGCGAGGATCTCTATTGGTTCGTATCGGCGTCCTTCAATTGTTCTTAAGATGACGTTTGGTTTGCCGACGCAAATTTCGTAGCCTTCTCGCCGCATGGTTTCGAGTAGGATTCCCAGGTGCATCAGTCCCCTGCCTGAGACGTTGAATTCTTCCGGGGTTTGTCCGGGTTCGACTCTCAGTGCGACGTTTTGCTGAAGTTCTTTTTGGAGTCTGTCATCGATTTCTCTGCTTGTTATGTGTTTTCCATCTTTTCCAGCGAGAGGTCCGTCGTTGATCCTGAAAGTCATTGACATAGTTGGTTCATCAATGGGAATGACGGCGAGTTGTGAAGGTTTGTCTGCACATGCGATGGTGCAGCCTATTTCGATGGGGTCGAGTCCTGAAATTGCGCAGATGTCACCAGCTTGAACGGATTGTACCTGTTTTCTTCCGAGGCCGAAAAACTGATGTATGTGCAGGACCTTTTGCTGAGTGTGCAAACCCTCGGTGTCAATTACAGTAACGAGTTGACTTTCGGTTATTGTTCCGGCGAAGACCTTTCCGATTGCTATTTTTCCAACGTATTCTGAATACTCCTGGTTTGTGACGAGCATTTGCAGTGGAGCTTCGGGGTCAACTGTCGGGGCGGGAACGTTGTTAATTATGGCGTCGAATATAACCTGTACGTTGTCGGTTTTGTTGGCCAGGTCGGCGGTTGCCCAACCCTCTTTTGCAGATGCGTAGACGATGGGGAAATCGAGTGCGTCGTCATCTGCGCCGAGTGATACGAGCAGATCGAATACTTCATTAACGACATCGTCGGGGCGTGAGTTTTCGCGGTCGATTTTGTTTATGACAACTACTGGTTTTAGTTTGTGTTCGAGGGCCTTGGTCAATACGAATCTTGTCTGGGGCATTGGTCCTTCAAAGGCATCTACCAGGACGAGTACACCATCAGCCATTTTTAAGACTCTTTCGACCTCTCCGCCGAAATCGGCATGGCCCGGGGTGTCGATGAGATTGATCTTATATTCATCGCCCTTTGAATCGGTATAATTGATGGAGCAGTTTTTGCTTAGTATTGTAATGCCTCGTTCTTTTTCGAGGGGGTTTGAATCCATAATCAGGTTGTGCTGACCGCCTGCTAATTTGTCGAGCTCTTCAGTTCTGAACATGCCGGACTGATACAGCAGCTGGTCGACGAGCGTTGTTTTGCCGTGGTCGACATGTGCGATTATCGCTACATTACGAATATAATCTGAATACATAATAAACTTTCAATTAGGAAATATTAAACGTAACCGGCAACTATTCAGGAGTTGCTCTACCCTGCCCCCAGTAAACCACGTATTTTAGCATTATTTTCAAGTCTGTCAATAGAAAAACACATAAAAGCTATTTGCTGTCAAGAGACGGTGTTTAGTGTAAGACTGCCCGGGAAGTGAGTTTTTCGAGTTTTATTAGGCATGGGTGCATTAGTTTAAAATACTACCATATTTTACTTTACTTTCTTTTGATTTAAATATACTCACCATAATATCATCTTGGGTTAGCGCAAACATTCCTACTGCAAATAATCTTTAGGTTGTCTTTTTATAAACTGAGCCAATAACGGTACAGCAAATGAATATTTTCCATAGCTGTTCTTATATATCAGTCCCTTACTTGCAAGAGTTGATAGCATCTGATTTACATGGCTACTACTGAAAGAAATTTCCAACTTCTTAGCTTTATCTACAACTTCTTGAACAGTAAATTCCTTGTCATCAGAATCTGGTAAATTTGCTATTATATATAAAAGCTGTCTCTGTCTGTCTGTTACCTTTGCCCATCTTCCTGCAAAAAAGTCATTATCTAATTTCCGTGTTATTTCGTTTATTGGCACACCTACAGGTTCACCGCAGCCATGTTGTTGTACAAAAACATCATAGACTTCTTTGCAGATGAACTGAATGAAATAGGGATATCCTCCTGAAACTTCAATAATAAGATCTAGAGATTCATCACTTAATTTTACTGGACAATCCTCTTTTTCAATAGGTTTTACAATAGCATCTCTACTATTATCCTTGTTTAGTCTATTAAGAAAAAGCACTCGAAACATTCTTTCCGCAAATGTTCTGGCCTCTACCAATTTAGGGAACAATGTTGGAAGGCCGGTTAGTATCAGCATAAATGGAATGTCTTTCCTTTGGATGGATTGAAATACATTTAAAATGAGTGAAAGCGGGTATTGCTCTTTCTGGGGATGGTCAGACATGGTTTGTGCTTCATCGTATGCGAAAATAACCCCACGAAATTTCCCCTCTTGCTGCATACAGGCCCATACAATTTCAAGAACAGCTTTTAGCTTATCTGCTATAAGCCCCTGTATTGAGTTAAATAAGTTCGATAATACGTCATAGTTTAATTTTTGCTCGACAATTTTGGTTTGTTTACCAAACCCCATTGAAGACACAACCTTTTTTTTAAAAACTATATCCGAAGCTATTACAGATAAATCTGTAATCAAACGCAGAGCTACTGATTCTTCACTGATGCTGGTAGATTCAGATAAATCTGTACCTATCCATCGCCAATTGTTTGTTTGTGCTAAGGGTTTAAATGTTTCCAGTAAGACTGTTTTGCCTACACCTCTAAGTCCAGTAAGAACTAAGTTTTCAAGGATAACTTTTTGCTGTATTAGCTTGACAAATTCATCTTTTTCAGAATTTCGTCCGGCTAGATATGGCGGCATGTGTCCAGCTCCCGGCTTAAATGGATTTGTGAAAATATTCTGCCCCATAATTACACCTCTTAATAATTAATTATAAATTTAGGTTCTTATATAAGTTTATACTATATTATAAACTTAGCCAACAGTATAATCGACTATTATTCCATCTTTCTTTCATTTTTTTTGGTATTTATAGCGAAAAATTGACACACAATCCATATTTATGTCTATATCTCCTTGTCTATTAAGGACTTAGCTTTGTAGGTTTTTGGCCTTAAAGGCTTTCTTAATCGCTGGGATTTTCTCTTTCGTCTCTTATATTGTCGAGTATTTGTCTTCCGCCTTTGTTTAATAGTTCTTCAGCGAGAGCTTTCGCAGCTTGTTGTCTTTGGTCAAGCGGGGCGGATTTTGAAAGTTTGATGAGGTTTTTGCCTTCGACGTCGGAAATCATCGCTTCGATATTGATTGTATCACCGTCGATATATGAATAGACGCCTAAAGGGATGCTGCATCCGCCGTGCATGGTTGCGAGTATGGAGCGTTCGGTTTCAGCGGTGATTCTTGAGGGCTGGTCGTTGAGTTTAGAGACGAGTTCGTTTAGTTCGGGGTTGTCGGTGCGAATTTGAAATGCAAGTGCGCCCTGAGCAGGAGCGGGAATAAATTCATCCGGCGGCAAAGCTGCGGAGATTTTATCTGAGAGTTTCAGGCGGTTGAGGCCTGCGCATGCGACGATGGCGGCATCGACCTGGCCGGCGGCGACTTTATTGACTCTTGTTTCGACGTTGCCTCGCAGCGGGACGCAATTTAAATCGTCTCTTATATGATTGACCTGGGCGATTCTTCTTAGGCTTGAAGTTCCTACGGAAGCGCCGGAAGGTAAATCGGCGATAGATGAAGCGCCGGTATTAGTGATTAAAGCGTCTGCGACGGATTCTCTTTTTGGTATGGCAGCTATGACGAGTCCTTCTGTGATAGCGGTAGGCAGGTCCTTTAGGCTATGGACGGCGAGGTCGGCTCTGCCGTCGAGCAGGGCGTTTTCGACTTCTGAGGTGAAAAAGCCTACCGATGACGTCTTATAGAGAAAGTCGGATTTATCTCTATCGCCCTTGGTCGATATTTCAACGATTTGGATATCGAGGTCCGGGTCGAGTTCTAACAGCAGTGCCCGTGCGTAATTTGATTGTGTCAGGGCCAACTTGCTTGCTCTGGAAGCGATTTTGATAGATCTCATAATGTCCTTTCAAATAGTTCCGGAATTTTACATTAAAATTGAGTCCAATTCAAACGTTTCTGTCAATTTTGCGTAGCATGAACTGTTGCCGGCTGCACGCCCGCTTGCAATAGTGAGTTAAATTCAGTAGTATGTATGGTCATGAGTGATAAGATATCTGACATAGAGCGCAAGGTGTTGGCGGTTATCCAAGGTGGTATGCCTGTGAGCATGACGCCATATAAGGATATGGCTGAGAGTGCAGGGCTTGATACCGCCGAGCTTATAGAGGTGCTTAGGGGCTGGCAGGAAAACGGCAAGATCCGTCGAATAGGGGCGATAGTGAACCATTTTAAGGTTGGATTAGGTGCCGGTGCGATGGTTGTGTGGATTGTAGGGGAAGATAAAATCGAAGAAGTGGGTCAGCTATTGGCGGGATTTGACGAGGTTACGCATGCTTATGAGAGGCCTACAAGCGACGAATGGCCTTACAGCTTATATACGATGGTGCATGGGGAAAGCGAAGAGGGGGTTGGGCAGATAGTTGCCAAAATGAGTCAGGCATGCGGTGTCAGCGATTATCGTATTTTGAAAACGGAAAAAGAATTGAAAAAAGTTCCTCCTACATATATTTGTGAGGAAATTGAGGAGCACGAATAGCGATGGCGTCATTACCGATACAAGAATTGATAATGTTTTGCATAGCAGCATTTCTGTATTTAGTCGCAGGTATAATAGGTGTGGTTGAATTGCGTGCTGGCGGGGGCAGGTACAAAAGATTCTTACCGCCTATAGTGTCACTTGCGGTGGTGAGTGAGGCGTTGATATTAGTATTTCGAGCGATTGCGATAAATGGTTTTCCGCTGACGGGTTTGTTCGAGTCGATGATAATTTTGACGATAGTCTTCGGCTTGATGTATCTGTTCTTTAATATTGGTATTGGTCAGGTTTGGTTTAGCTCGGTAATGATGTGGGTGATATTTGGTATGGTTATAATAGCCGGCATGGTAGCTGAACCTGTGGCGGAGTTGCATGAGGCGGCGACGACGCCGTGGGCGATAGCGCATGGGATAGCGATGGCGTTGGCAGCTGCGATGCTTGCGTTTTCGACGGGGATGGCGGTTTTGTTTTTGCTTAGTCGCCGTCAGTTAAAAAATAAACAGCTTGGCAAGTTGTTAGGTAAGATGCCGAGCATTGCAAAGATTGAGGAGTTGAATCTCTCGGGGCTGTGGTACTGCTGGGTATTGATAACGTTTGGTTTGGTAAGCGGATTCGGGATGCTAAGCGTTAAGGCGGCGGTGACAGATGCGAGTTTGGCGGGGTGGTTTATAGATTCGAAGGTGATTTTGATCGGGGCGGTATGGCTGTTGCTGGGTGTGCTGCTTTTGTGGCGCAGCTTGGCATCGCTTAAAGGCAGGACGACAGCTTATATAACGATAGCGGCATTTATTCTTATATTGTTTGCGATTGTGGGTACGACGATATTCTGTCAGACGAAACATGATTTTAATATAGAGCCTGCTGGGGAAACCGAAGAGGTAATCAAAGTATAAAATGAAGATATCTGTAATAGGACTCAATCATAAGACAGCACCGGTGGAAATTCGTGAGAAGCTCGCGTTTGATTCGCCGGAACTCTTGACGGTATTGCGTCACTTGAAGAGCAAATTTACGCAGGCTGAATTTGTGTTGCTGTCGACTTGTAACCGCGTTGAGTTGTATTCGGCGTATAAGCCTGAAGATGGGGTCAGTTCCGATGAGCTGATAAAATTTTTAGCGGAATTTCACGGTATCGAATCGAGTAGCTTTAAGGATTATCTTTATATTCACAATGACGAAGAAGCGGTGAAGCATCTGCTGACGGTTGCGTCGAGTCTTGACAGTATGGTTGTCGGCGAGGACCAGATAATAGGTCAGGTCAAGGAGAGTTTTCGGCTTGCCAGTACCGCCAGGACAACGGGTAAGGTTTTGAATCGACTTTTCCATCGCGGTTTTACCGTCGCTAAGAAGGTCCGTACCAAGACATCCATTTCGAGCGGCAGGGTCAGTGTCGCTGGTGTCGCCGTTGAGCTTGCGAAGCAGCTTTTCTCGGATATGAGTGAGGCTAAGGTGGTGGTGATAGGGGCAGGCGAGATGGGGGAATTGCTGATTCAGCATCTTCTGCACGTTGAGTGTAAAGATATAACGGTAGTCAATCGCACGCAGGAACGCGGCGAGGATATGGCCAATAAATATGGAATCAAAGCTGGAGCGTGGCAGGAACTTGAAGAGCAGTTGATTGAAGCTGACATCGCGATAGCTTCTGCGGGTGGTCAGGATTATCTGTTTAAGAAAGAATCGTTTGAGAAAATCACGAGCAGGAGAAGGAAGGGGTCGCTTTTACTGATTGATATTGCGGTGCCTCGGAATATTGAGCCCGCGGTCAATGAGATCGAGGATGTTTATTTGTACAGCGTCGATGAGCTTTCAGAAGTCGCCGAGCAGAACCGCAAAAATCGTGAGGAAGATATTTCGTGCGGTATGCAGATAGTTTACGAGAATGTCCGTGAGTTTATGGAGTGGTTCGGCTCGCGTGAGATTGGGCCTTTGATAGGTCAGATGCGAAAGCAGTTTACGCTGATAAGTGAAAAGGAACTTGAGAGATTTTTTGTCGGCTCAAGGGAAGAGGCATCTTGTAAGGATGTGATGGTGCCGATGGTCAGGCGAATAGTGAATCGTCTTTTGCATTGTGTGATAAAGAATGTCAATACAGTAGCGAAAGAACACGGTGCCAGCGAGGCGGCGAAGTTTGTTGACAATATTGTTCAGCAGGCAGAAGAGATCTCGAGTGAGACAGGTAAAAAAAGAGATGAGTCATAATTATGGGTGAGTCGGCGAAGTTTGTTGACAATATTGTTCAGCAGGCAGAAGAGATTTCGAGTGAGACAGGTAAAAAAAGAGATGAGTTATAATTATGAGTGGGTCGGCAAAGTTTGTTGATAGTATTGTTCAGCAGGCAGAAGAGATATCGAGTGAGACAGGTAAAAAAAGAGATGAGTTATAATTATGAGTGGGTCGGCAAAGAGCAAACAATTGTTGCGGCTATTGTTTTGGGAAAGCACAATTAAGTGCAATCTTACGTGCGCACATTGCAGGCGGCTGGAATCTGATGACGCGGTAATTACTGACTTAACGACCGCTCAGGCCAAGGATATGATTGACCAGTTATCTGAGCTTGCCGGTTCTCAGCCTTTTAATCCTGTGATGGTATTTTCCGGTGGTGAGCCTTTGTGCAGGGATGACATCTTTGAGTTGATCGGTTACGCCAAGTCACTCGGTATTGTTCCGGCGCTTGCGACGAACGGGACGCTGGTGGATTCGCAGATGGCGGAAAAAATAAAGAACAGCGGAGTCGTGCGGGCATCGGTTAGTCTTGACGGGGCGACATCTGAAATTCATAATAAGCTCAGGCAGTTGGAGGGTTCATTCGAGCGGGCAGTTGAGGGGATAAAACAGCTTAGAGAAAAAGAGATACAATTTCAAATTAATATTACGTTGACAAAAAATAATGCTCATCAGCTGGAAGATGTTTACGAGCTTGCCATGTCACTCGGTGCTGTGGCGGTTCATATATTTATGCTGGTGCCGGTTGGATGCGGTCAGGTGTTGGCAGAGACCGATATGTTAAGTCCCGAGCAGTACGAGGAAAAGCTGATCGAGATATGCGAGCTTGACAGGCGCAGCGAGATGCAAATGAAGGTGACATGCGGGCCCCATTACGAGCGGGTGCTTCGTCAGAAGGGTTTGTATCAGGAGCGAAAAAGCGGCGGCGGACATCCGGGCGGTAATGTTCCTGGCGGTCACGGCGGAGTATCGAAAGGATGTCTAGCAGGGCTTGGAGTTATATTTGTCAGTCATCAGGGCGATGTATTTCCGTGCGGTTATCTGCCGGTGAATTGCGGAAATATTTTGAAAACCAAATTGACCGATATATGGTATAAGAGTGAGGACCTTGCTCGGATGCGTGATACGGGCGGTCTGGAGGGTAAATGCGGGGTTTGCGGGTATCGCGAGATTTGCGGCGGATGCAGGGGGAGAGCTTTTGGAGCGACGGGAAATTATATGGCGGAGGAGCCTTTTTGTGCGTATGTTCCGCCTGAAGCGGTTAGTGAATAATGCAAATTTTAGGTGCAGGGTTAAGCTATGATAAATGTAAGTAAGTTGTATTGCGATGAAGTGACACCGGGAGACTGGCTTCGATACGGCAAGGAAGGTTCGGGTGAGCGGAAAGGTGAGATAATTCCGAAGAAGGCGTCTGAGCGACGGCCTATCGTGGTTTGGAACATTACGCGGGCGTGCAATTTGCGATGTGTGCATTGTTATAATGACAGCGGGCCTGACAAGACGTGCAATGACGCGACGAACGAAGAGGCCAAAGCGGTGCTTGATGATTTGGCGCAGTATGGTGTGCCGTCGGTATTGTTTTCGGGCGGTGAACCTATGATGCGGAAGGACTTGTTTGATTTAATCGCTTACGGCGGTGATAAGGGATTGCGGACGGTCATCTCAACCAACGGGACATTGATAACGCAAGAGAAGGCGAAGATGATAAAGGACCGCGGCGTTTCTTATGTTGGTATCAGCCTTGACGGTATCGGGCCTATCAATGATAAATTCAGGGGAGTTGAGGGAGCGTTTGAAAAAGCTGTGATTGGTATTAAGAACTGTCAGGATGCCGGAGTGCGAATCGGACTTCGATTGACATTGACGCAGCGCAATGTTGCTGACCTGGAGGCGCTGTTTGAGTTTCTTGAAAAACAAAATATCGAACGTGCGTGTTTTTATCATTTGGTTCCGAGCGGCAGGGGGGAAGGAATCTCTTCTGAGGACCTTACTCACGCTCAAAGCAGGGCGGCGATTGAAATGATAATGGCTAAGACGAAACAGTTTAAAGACGCCGGGCGAAAGACGGATATCTTGACAGTTGATAATCATGTTGATGGTGTTTATGTTTATTTGAAACTTTTGCAGGAGGACCCTGAACGGGCCAAGTCTGTGTGGGAGCTTTTGACATGGAACGGCGGCGGGCTTAACAGCAGCGGTGTCGGAATTGGATCTATTGATTTTAATGGTAAGGTGCACGCGAACCAGTTTTGGGGACATTATGATTTGGGTGACATTCACGAGAAACCTTTCAGCCAGATATGGGGTAACGACGAAGAGCCTTTGTTGAAAGGGTTGCGCAATCGCAGGGATTATGTCAAGGGCAGATGCAGATTGTGCAAATTCTTTGACGCGTGCGGCGGCAGTTTGCGTGTTCGCGCTGATTTGCATTTTGGTGACCCTTGGGCGCCGGAGCCTGCATGTTATTTGACAGATGAAGAGATTGGTCTGGATGCTGATAAGCAGGCCGAATTGGAAAAAAGCGGTGAGGTCTTCTTTCTGCCTGAATAACCCTGCTTCGCCAAGGCTACGCAGGGCAGGCTGGCGAATAAATTGGCTTTGTATTGGCTTTGTTTTCACTTCGGCGAAAAGGTGTTTTTGTTTGTAATTGGTTGTTTGGTAGTGGTTTAGGTTCATTTCTGTGATTCTCAGATTGGGTTTGTTTTCTCGAAAAGACATCGAGGCTCTCCACTTCGTTTCGTGTGCATAATTAACATTTCTTGATTGATCCGTCTTCGTCCTTTGGACTTCGCCGCGACAGGCAGGTTTTATTTGGATTGATGTTTACTTGGTTCAAGTTTTGAATTTTTATAAACCCCCGTTTTGTGTCATTATACCAGATTCTTTGTTGTTTTTCAATGAAAATCTGTCTTCGCAAAATGCGAATAAACTACCCAAATTAACAAAGAATAGCCGAAAAAACGTGAGGAACTTAACTCAAAAATTTCATATTGCGGTTGTCGGCTTTTAAGGGTAAACTGCTTTTTTGCTCAAAGTAATTTCCAGGGAATATGAATGAAAAAAAATAGTAAGCCAATCGTTATCGACCTATTTGCAGGAGCAGGAGGATTATCATTAGGATTATACAAAGCTAATTGGAAGGGATTGTTTGCCATTGAAGCAAATGGAATGGCTTTTGAAACCCTACGTCATAATTTAATCGGCAAAAAGAAGCATTTTTCATGGCCGAAGTGGTTGCCCTTAAAAAACCATGATATTAATCAGGTAATACGAAAATATAAAAAAGAACTTAAAAGTCTTCAGGGTAAAATAGATTTAGTAGTAGGGGGACCTCCATGCCAAGGTTTCAGTATGGCTGGCAGACGCAGGGAGGAAGACAAAAGAAATCAGTTGATTCATTCTTACATCGAATTTGTTGGCATAGTAAAACCAAAGATGATATTTTTTGAGAACGTTCAAGGTTTTACGGTGCATTTTAGAAATGGCACAAAAAACAATAAGCCATATTCACAAATTGTAATCGAAAAATTGAAAAAACTTGGATATGATGTACATGGAGAGATTGTAGATTTTTCGAAATTTGGTGTGCCGCAGAGAAGAAAAAGATTTATTATTATTGGGACTTTAAATGGAAAGAGTGACGAGTTTTTCAAATTAATTAAATCTAGAAGAAAAGCTTTTTTGTCCCAAAAAGGGCTGAGGACAAAAATGAATGTTAAGGCAGCTATTTCAGACTTAGAACAAAAAAATGGAGAAATGCCATGTCCTGATACAACCGGCTTTATGTCGGGGATGTATTCAAAGCCAAGGACTAATTACCAGAAGTATCTACGAAAAAATGTAAGAAGAAAAATACCAAACAGTCACAGGTTTGTTAATCATCGTGAAATAACTAGAAAAATGTTTAGCAAACTGATTAAAAATGTTAAAGCAAATACTAAAATTAGTGAAAAAGATAAGAAGAAATATGGAGTAAAAAAGAGAAGTATCACGTTACTTGGGAGCAATTTTTTGTCTCCTACCCTTATGAGTATTCCTGATGATTACATCCATTATCATGAACCAAGAATTTTAACAGTTAGAGAATATGCAAGAATTCAATCTTTCCCAGACTGGTATGAATTCAAAGGGGCTTATACTACTGGTGGAAAGCGGAGAGCAAAGGAAGTGCCACGTTACACTCAGATAGGTAACGCTGTTCCTCCATTGTTTGCAGAACATGCAGGTAATATTCTCAAGGAGTTGTTAGATTAGATGGCAAAGCTTGATCCAAATAAATTTCGAGTTAGTTCAGCTCTAAAGAATATCATTGGCAAAGAGCTTATTACCGATGATTTTATTGCAGTATTTGAATTAGTTAAGAACGCTTTCGATGCTCATGCTGGCAGGGTTGATGTTGTTTTCAAAGATATTTATGGTGACAATCCCCGACTCATTATTCGTGACAATGGAAAAGGGATGGATAGGGAGGATATAGTAAAGAAATGGCTCTTTGTTGCCTATTCTGCTAAAAAAGAAGGGACGGAAGACTATCGGGATAAAATTCAAACTAAAAGGATTCATGCGGGGTCTAAGGGAATCGGGCGTTTTTCCTGTGACAAACTTGGTGCAAATTTAACGGTTTATACAAGGCGACGAGGTCGAGATTCTAAAACTAATAAACTTGTTGTTGATTGGAATATTTTCGAAGAAGATGCGCAAGAAGAATTCATCAATATTCCTGTAAAGCATAGTTATGTTACCCAAACTCCTTTTGAAAACTTTAGGAAAGGAACTATCCTAGAGATGACGAACTTAAGGGAGGTTTGGGGCAGGCAAAAACTTCTTAGTCTTAAGAAATCGCTTGAAAAACTCATCAACCCAAATCAGAAAAATGACCCAAAGAGTTTCTCTATTTTTCTAGAAGCCGAAGAAGAACTTGAAAAGGATTCTGATGCAATCAAAAAAAACAACCCAAGAGCGGTTGTAAATGGTAAGATTGAAAACTCTATTTTTGAAGACCTTGGAGTTAAGACAACTCAAATTAAGACTCAAATTTCATCATCAGGAAAGCAAATAACTACCACTCTTGTGGACCGAGGAACATTGATTTATAAGGTTAAAGAGAAGAATCCTTACAAGAATATTTTGAAAGATATAACCATACACCTTTTTGCCTTGAATAAGTCCGCTAAAATAAATTTCACTAAAAAAATGGGGATTCGTGCAGTCCAATACGGGTCTGTGTTTCTTTTCAAGAATGGCTTTAGAATTTATCCGTTTGGAGAGGTAGGCGAAGATCCTTTTGGACTTGACAGGCGGAAAATTCAAGGCCAAGCAAGGTACTTGGGTACGAGAGATGTAATCGGTCGAATAGAAATCAACGGAGATAATTCAAAGTTTCAAGAAACAAGTAGCCGGGATGGCGGTCTTATCCGCAACCGAGCCTATGAAACATTGGAGGATTTTTTCACTGAGTATGTATTAAAGAGACTTGAAAAGTTTGTTGTCGATGTTATTAGATGGGGACATGAAGGTGATATTTTTGACAATCCTAAAATTACAAAGCAAGAAATGCAAGAAAGAGCATTCGGGATAATCGAAAGATTAACGTCTACAGATAAGATTATAGACATAGAATATGACCCGAAAGTGCTTAATATCTTGAAAAATAGATCTGAAAAAAGTGTGGGAACAATCCTTCATAATCTCAACGTATTAGCTGAAAAAACAAACAACGAACTTGTTGCCAAAGAAATAAGAAGAGCGCAAAGACAATACAAATCTCTTCTTAAGGCAAAAGCAGAAGCTGAAGCAGAAACGGAACGGACGAAGGCTTCATTGAGAGAAGCAGAAGAAAAAGTCAAGGTAGAAGAAGAGGAAAAAAAGAAGGCAATGAAACGAGCTCAAAAAGCTCAAGATGCCGCAAAACAAAAAACAACCCAGAATCTTTTCCTTCAGTCAATAATGTCACAGGATTTTAAAAACATTGTTAGTTTACATCATCATATTGGCATTTCAGTAGGTAACATTAACAGCCATATTGAAAATTTGACCGAAAAGATTCACCGCGACGAAAAAATCCCAACGAAATCTTTAATGTTATTTTTAGAACGCATAAGTTATCAGGCAAATATCATTTCATCTATTACTAAATTCGCAACAAAAGCTAATTTTAATTTAGAAAGTTTTATTCTTGAGAAACCTATCGATTTGATCTCTTTCGTTGAAGAACACATCGTTAATGTTTGCTGGGAAGTTGTCAATAGCAATATCCAAGGAAGAGCCATTGATATTAAATTTATGCCTTTGAAAGGCAAAAAATTTGAATATATTTTTAAGCCGATTGAAATTACTATAATAACCGACAATTTAATTGAAAACTCTAGGAAAGCAGAAGCGACAGAAATTAAAGTAAAAGTTTTATCTTGTACAGATACAAGGCTAGAAATTTCATTCAGGGACAATGGCAATGGTGTTCCAGCAGCTTGTCGAAACAAGATATTCGATTTTGGTTTTTCAACTACTGACGGTGCCGGGCTCGGTCTTTTCCATGTACAAAAAATTCTAGAGGAGATGGGAGGCGAAATATCCTTGAATACTAAATATAAAGATGGAGCAGAATTTATTGTAAGGCTAATAAGATGAGATTGAGATACACTATTTTATGGATTGATGACCGTAAAGATGCCATTGTGCCAATAGAAGAATATGTTAAAGATCATTTAGATGGTCTTGGCTTTGAATTAAATACGATTTATAGGCCTAACGGGAAGAATATTACAAGTACGATAAAAAAACACAACATTGATTTGATTGCGATGGACTATAATTTGGGCTCTAGAAAAGGAGATGATTTGCTTACAGTTATTAGAAAAAGTGACAAATATATTGAAGCCATCCTATACTCTCAGGATGCTGTAACCCTAAAAGACAAAGGTCAAGGATTAGATGGCATTTATAGAGCTCGTAGAAGTGATATAAAAGGTGTAATAAGACGTGTTATTGATCGAACCATTAAGAAATCACGGGATTTACATGTTATACGCGGTGTAATTATAGCAGAGGCAATTGATATAGAAAACCAGGTTGATGAAATCATAGAAAAAAGTTTTGGAGAAAAAGAGAAGCATTTCAGAAATCAAATTACTGAAAAAAACGTTATTGAATTTGGCAAAAAATTAATGCTATTGAATAGGCTTATAAGTGAGAAAGTGGATTTTTTAAAAAAGAAAAAACCTGGTAGTATTGCGAAGATTCAAGAACTTCGCAATAAAATTAAAAAGCTTGATAGAGACGTACTTGACACAAGAAATATCCTTGCACACTCTAAAGTGAGATATGATGATGACGGAAATAGTTTCTTGAAAGGAATTAATAAAAGGACTGAAAAATTAGATATAAATGGGCTTGCGACCACGGCTATGCGAAAGAAATTCTTAGAACACTCAAAAACGCTAAAAGAAATTTCTAAAATCCTTTGACATCGGATTTTGTTAATATTTAGCGAATTTTTTAACTTGCGTAATTGTGTAGTCCGGGGAAGATTTTCGATAAATTCGCCCACAGTAATGTTATTAGAATTACGCTCATTCCTAAAATTGCCAGGCAGCTATTGATGCGAGCATGTTTTTTGCCGAACATATATCGGAAATGAAGATACCCTATATATACCAGCCATGAAGCCAACGACCACAGTTCCTTCGGGTCCCAGCCCCAATAGTCACCCCAAGCCAACTTTCCCCACCAGCTACCCAGAATTAATCCTAAAGTAAGAAGTGGAAAACCAAAACAAATTATTCTGTATGTACCAATTTCAGGGTCGACGAGATTTTCGTCTGTGTAGGCTGGCTTAGCTTTTAGTTGGCAGAACGCCTGCACCGTTGCTTTGGCCATTATCACGTAAGACATGAGATAGACCGCTACATGCGGTATGAATAACCAGCTTTGTAAAGCGGGCGGGAGCTTCTGCGGTTCGGCCTTAAAGATAAAACCGGCTGGAAAAAGTAATATTGCACCGAGCAGCATGTCCATCGTCTCGCCGCCAACTCGAAGTGAACGTCGACAGAATATCGAAAGCGGATAGACCATCATCCCCATACTCAAAAACACCTCGAACAGATTCTGGAACGGAACGTGACGCGCATCGTACCATCGATAACCAAAAGTGATGGCTGCAATTATGAATCCTGCCAGATAAAGGCCATTTCCGGTTTTTTTTCTGCCCAGCACCGTCGTCAGAAATGCAAGCAGATATGCTGCAATCACTACGTAGATAAGCAAACCCTGAAACGTATATTTAATCGTCATTGTATCAATACCTTAGTTTTTACTTTCGACATCTCCAGTCCAATTGTTATATGCCTGAACCAAAACTGCCACAGCACACCCAGACTAAGCAGCCAGTATCCACCGTATACCGTATACAAACCCGAATCAGATGTTACCGACAAAATCGTATATTTGCCCGCCTGGGAGTCGTAGGAATGCTGATAAAAATGGTATCCGGCGTAATGGAGGGGGTGATTTACCTCAATGGATTTGGCGGCTACTTCTTTTCCGTTCTCGATAATGACTACGTCACTGAAATAATCACGTATTATCTGAGGCCCTTGTGAGACATAACTCAACTGCAACAGATTTTCACCGTGAGTAAAACCTGCAAAATTCTCGAATACATAACGTGTATAGCTATTGCTATCAGGAAGTTCGATCACAACCTGCACCGCGGGGTTCTCTGCTGCCTGGCCTTGGTCGGTCACTATTTTTTCCTCGTCCTCGACAGTGATCCTGAAATTTCTAAAAGTACGTACGATTCTGAGTTTACCTTTACCCTGTCCCAAAGAAATCTCTTCACCGGCCTTGGCAATAAGCTGCAAAACCTGTCCTTGATGCGTTTTTATATATAGCCGGGGAACCGAATCTTCATCTGCCGGGTAGTGCTCAAGACGAAAATCATTCAGTTTGATACTGAATGGTAATTCACCTAACGTTTGCTTAAGGCCTTCTGCAACTATATGCTTTTCTGATTCTCCCTCATAAATGACCATATAGCCGCTTGGTATCTTCTGCGAGTCTAAAAACCGCTTTTGAAGCTGATGTCCTGTTTCCGAACCCCACATGCTCCCGACAAGTATCAGCAAACAACCCGCGTGGACCATAAATAATCCTGGTTTGTGAAGCAGCCTGGAAAACTGGACAAAACCGGCTATCAACAATACTGCCAACCCAGACCAGTAAACCCCAAGCGGAATCGAGTTGAAGATCAGCTTGGCCTTGGGGGCCCCGCAAAATGCTCCGAAAACTGACAGAATCGTAAGCAAACATATTGCCAACAATGCTGTCCACATTATACAGCGGTTAAGTTTCATTATTTTATCTCGTGGTCATTGGGCAGGAAAATACGCATTTCCTACAAATTATAAAAGCACTCTACCATTTAAGATTTGTAAGGTCAACCCACAACAGTGAGAAGTAAGTCACTCAGGATGCAAGTACCATCGCCATCTCAAGGTCGTTGGGGTCGATAGTTTTCTTCTTCTCGAAAGTATCCTTCATGTCGGTCAGCACTATCTTTGCATTAATCCGTCCGACCATTACATTGGTTTTTCCCTCGATGATGTGCTTTACCGAGTAGTAGCCCAGTCTCGAAGCCAGCAGCCTGTCTTTCGCCGATGGGCTGCCGCCGCGTTGAATATGTCCTAATATTGCAACTCGATAGTCGATTCCGGTTTTCTCTTTTATTTTCGCACCGATATCATATGCCCCGCCTGAATCGTCGCCCTCAGCAACGACTATTATATTGCTTGCCTTTCCCCGCTCGAATGATGCCTTGATTTCGCTGCAGATTTTATCGATATCGGTCCTGACCTCAGGAATTAGAATGTTTTCAGCGCCTCCTGCAATTCCGGCTTCTAATCCGATGAATCCTGCATCGCGTCCCATGACTTCTATAATAAAAAATCTGTTGTGTGATTGTGAGGTGTCGCGAATTTTATTGATAGCGTCCAAAGCGGTATTGACAGCGGTATCGTATCCTATAGTAAAGTCGGTTCCGTAAAGGTCGTTATCTATTGTTGCAGGGACACCTATAATAGGAAACTTATATTCCTCATGAAATGCTGCGCATCCTCTAAATGTTCCATCTCCTCCGATTGCGACAAGGCAGTCTATGCCAAACTTTTTCAGATTTTCAAAGGCCTGTTTGCGTCCTTCGGGCGTCCTAAAGCGTTCGCTGCGTGCAGTTTTTATAATCGTACCGCCGGTGTGTAT
>VRUG01000182.1 GCA_019456255.1 Planctomycetota bacterium
GAAGGAAGCAGCTCACTTCGCAGTAAACTTTCTGGATTGCTGGATAAATGTGAGCTCCTTATGAAAGTAGGAGACGAGTACCGCATCCAAACTGAAGAAAGCACTGCCTGGACAGATGAATTCTTAAGCCAGCGGAGCGGGCTGGCAAACGAAGCTTACCGAATTGAAGCTGAACGTGATGATCGCATTCGACGGAAGTTTGCCCAATTGGTGAATAAGCTCTCGTTGATACAGGGCGATTCCAGGGTTAATCGGGATTTGCATCCTGTATTTAACTCCTCACTCCCGTCAGACAGCGACAAGAAAGTTTGCGTCTGGGTGCGTGATGGTTGGAGCATTGATGAAAACTCAGTTCGCGTTGATGCCCGTCAGGCCGGCAATCAATCACCAACAATCTTTGTGTTTGTACCGAAACGTTCCGCGGACGACCTGCGCCATAAACTGATTGCTTACAAAGCGGCCGGCGCCACCCTGGACAAACGCGGGATGCCTGACACACCCGAGGGCAAAGAAGCCCGCGCAGCCATGGAAACAACCATGCAGAGCGCTGAAACAAAGATCAATGAGCTACTAGAAGAAGCCTTTTCCGGCGCTAGAATATTTCAGGGCGGTGGGAACGAGATTCCTGGCAACAATCTTCAGGAAATGATAATGGAAGCAGCGGAGAACGCTTTGCATCGATTGTATCCGCACTTCCACACAGCCGATCATGCCGGATGGGAAAAGGTTTATTCGCGCGCCAGGCAGGGCTCTCCGGACGCTCTAAAGGCCGTCGGACACGACGGCGAACCGGTAAAGAACTCAGTCTGTAAAACCATACTTGCTTCAATCGCCGGTGGAAAAAAAGGCAGTGACATTCGTACGCATTTTGAAGATTCCACCTTTGGCTGGCCCCGTGATGCCGTGGACGGTGGTTTACAGGTATTGCTCGTAGCCGGGTTGATACGTGCCCAGGATGAACGAGGCCGGGTTATTGATTCCAGACAACTGGAGCGCAAACAGATAGGTAAGGTTTACTTTAAAGTTGAATCCGTAACTGTAACGACTTCTCATCGCATTCAGGTTCGCAAGCTTCTTCAGAAAATTGGCTGTCAGGCCAAACAAGGTGAGGAGTTTATTCTTATTCCTGATTTTCTGCAGAAGATGCAGGAGCTTGCCAACCGTGCGGGAGGCGAAAACCCCAAACCAGAACGCCCTGATACCACATGGCTTGATAAGATACGCCTGACCGCCGGTAATGAGCAGATTCTTGCCCTCTACAACCGCCGTGAGGAAATAAAGCAAGCTATCGATGACTGGACCGATCTGGCTTCTAGAATTGAGAACAGGTGGCCTTCCTGGCTGAAACTGACTGAGTTGATCCAGTATGCTGATGTTCTGACGGATGCCGCTGTATATCTGGTGCAGGTCAAGCACATCAAAGAAGAGCGATTGCTTCTCGAGGAACCGGACCTGGTAGCTCCCATCGTGAGCAGTCTGACACAATTGCTTCGTGACGAATTGAATATGCTTGACAAGGAGTATATAGCCAAACACAAGCAAAGGATGTCCCGTCTTGAAAATGATACCAACTGGCAACAACTGGAACCTGAACAGCGCTATGCTTTTCTGGACGAACAGCTCTTGAGGAATGATCAGCGTCCAAAGATCAATGTTCAGACTACTGATGATGTTCTGGCAACCCTGAGTGTAACCTCACTTCACAATTTGCGGGACCGCATCGCAGCCTTAACGGGACGATTTGACCAGGTTTTGCAAGGTGCAGCCAAAGCCATGGAACCGGAAGTAAAGTTTATACAGGTTCCACACAGGACACTGAAATCAGCAGATGATTTGGAGGCCTGGCTTCAGGAAGTCAAGAGCAAGCTGAGTGAAGCTCTCAAAAAGGGGCCTGTTCATATTGAATAAATATAGAGAACAAAGCATGCAACCGCTGGAAAAAGTATTGAGAAACAAGCTTGAACGCAACGTTAAGGAAGCACGAGACATTGCCGAAGATTCCGCTCGGGGCGCGATAGAACAGCTTGGTGTGGGCCAGGCCGCTCCATTTGACTACCTTTCCGAAGAAGAGCGTGAGCTGAGGCGCAAGCTCCGCGTGCATGGCCGTCAACTGGGCGACCGTCGTGATCCAAAAACCGAAAAACAGGAGATCGAACGCCTGGTCGAAGAGGTTGCTTATGAGCACTGGCACCGGATGCTTTTTGCCCGATTTCTGGCGGAGAACAATCTGCTAATGTATCCGGATCCGGATGAACCGGTAACCGTAACCCTGGAAGAATGCGAAGACCTGGCGGTTGAACAAGGCGCGATGGACGGATGGGAGCTTGCTTCCCGCTTTGCCGCCCGCATGCTGCCCCAAATTTTCCGCACCGACTCACCGGTGTTCCGACTCACCCTGCCGCCTGAGCATCAGCAGAAACTAAAACGGCCGCTTGATGAACTGTCCGCTGAAGTCTTCACAGCATCCGATTCCCTGGGCTGGGTCTATCAATTCTGGCA
>VRUG01000183.1 GCA_019456255.1 Planctomycetota bacterium
CCATAAGATGCGTGATCAGAATAAAAATTACTCTGAGGTTGCCGGAAGGGCTGGCTGAGGATAGGAAAACGCGGAGTACCAGGCTCAGAGTATTTCCCATTGTCAGCTTTATTACTATTGATGCAAATTCCCCCCTCATCAAGATCAGGACCCTGCTGAAAAATACTGTTAAAGATCACAGGCTAAGGGTCTTATTCCCCACGGAAATAAATACTGGGAAATCCTATGCAGAAACGCAATTTGATGTGGTTGAGCATGAAATACATCCTGATCATTATGATGATAACCAGATTCCTGATGATCTAAAACGAGTCTTGCTCGGTGCCCGGGAGCCTGAGCCAATAACCTCCTTCCCCCAGCAATCCTTCGTTGATCTGACAGATGGAAGAAGAGGATTTGCTCTACTTAATAGGGGGCTTCCGGAATATGAGATAATAGGAAACAACAATACCATTGCACTCACTCTGTTCAGATCTATAGGATGGCTTGCGCGAGGAGATTTGCTGACTAGAACCGGGGATGCAGGTCCTACAATATACACACCTGAGGCTCAGTGCTTGAGAGAAATGGAATTCAACTATGCCCTGTACTTCCATAAAGGTGACTGGAGGGAGGGCAAGGTACATCAATACTCAGAGCAGTTTAACTCGGAGTGTCTCGTTGTTAGATCTGATTCTCATCCCGGAGAGCTTCCAGCTAAACAAGGGTTCCTGAAACTTGAGTCCACAGGTGATGCCCTTAAATTAACTGCGCTCAAAAGATCAGAAGATGGGGAGGGTATAATTCTCAGGTGCTATAACCCAAGCGATTATGAAATTGAGGGGGTTCTTACCTCAGTTTTCGAGATAACATCTGCAATTTATGTCGATTTGAAAGAAACATTGAAGGAGCAAATCACAAACACGCTCGGAGGAAAGATCGTTTTTATTGCGGGACCAAGGAAAATAGTCACCCTGAAAATCGTGTTGCAAAGAAAAAGGCAAATCGAAAAAAGCCCGACTCATCCTCAACATCATATTCTCTGGCCGGAAATGCTCCAACCAGGTGAGGATTTTTCTGCCTACCCGTCGATGCCTGTAGTAACCTGTGTAGATATAGCAAGAGAAGAGCAGAGAGCGAGAGAGATTGCAGATCAACTCGAAAATGCAACCCAGCGTGTAGTGGCTATTGAAAAAGACCTAAAAGAGAAACAGAATCCAGCTCAGGCTCGCTTTGAGGCAGAGTTACAACTGGCCAGGGGAGATGTAGCCACCTTTGAAAGAAGTCTACTTGAAGCACAGCTATCTGTGATTCTATCGAAAAAGAAGTTTAACGAGCTAAATCAAAAGAGCGAAGTCTTTCCATTAAATGTGGATGAGATCAGATCAAAATGCAGGGGAATAGGGGTCAGACTCAATATGGCCCGTATCCGGAAACGTATTTATGACTATATCACTGAATATTATAATCAGTGAGAGCTTCGTGTAATCTCTGATTTGCTTTTTTAAGTGCTATCACTTTATTAGTCTTTATTCCACCGCCATATTTGCGATCAGGGCGACAACCAACACAGCCTGCTTCCAGTCTTTGTACCAACGGCTCACACTCTGTCGACTGACACTAAGCAACCGGGCTACTTCAGCTTGCTTTTTCCCGGCTTTAAACATACGGGCATAAAACTGCCCTGTTCAGTGTTAACCGAACAGGGCTACATTCGAGTGTGTTTGTCTAAAGCTCCCCCGGACAGATTCGAACTGCCGACCTAGTGGTTAACAGCCACCCGCTCTACCAGCTGAGCTACAGGGGAATATCTAACATAAGATAATTAAAAATAAAGACAATTGTCAATACCTGCCTGGTGGGGCGGATTGGAGATGGAACAGATGGGTAGTTTGAAGGACCGATACGGAGTTTCCGCCCAGGCAGCTCTCCCGGGAAAGACGATTTCCAGGCAGCCTTTTTCAGTAGGGCAGATCGGGCGTGTTAACTGCGCATTCCGGTGAAAGTTGGAGAACTGGCCTAACGGGTAAATATCTGGTAAAATATTAAAAAAGGCTAGCGACATGTTCCAAGCACGTCTGCAGCACAAACTACACAGATCAAGCATAATCTCAGAGGTCGAGCCTTGAAGTGGGGATTGGTTTTAGCAGGGGGTGGCGCCAGGGGATTCGCTCACGTGGGAGCGCTGAAGATGCTGGAATCTTGGGATCTTCGGCCCGATGTTATCGTCGGCACCTCAATGGGAGCGATTATCGGCGGCCTCTATGCCAGCGGCAAAAGGGCTTTGGAGTCCCTTCGCAAGCTCACTAAAAACAAAGAATTTCACCAGACCAGGATTCCCTTTGCCTGCAATGCCGTCGACCTTCTTACCGGCCGGGAAGTGGTCCTTGATGAAGGAAATGTGGCCGAGGCAATCAGGGCTTCCATGTCGCTGCCGGGTATTTTCGAACCGGTGCGCTGGAAAGATATGCTCCTGGTGTATGGAGGCGTATTGAATAAT
>VRUG01000184.1 GCA_019456255.1 Planctomycetota bacterium
AGATTTCTATAAAATCGCCCAATTTAACTACCAGAAGTACCTACCTCACCCTCAATCATTTTACAAGTGGAAAAAAATATGTCAATTCAAAGAAATAGGATTAAAATTTGGTGAAGCGCGTCCGATCTTCACCAGATGTTTCAGGATTTTTCGTATTTCTTCAGAACTCATTATAAAGAAGAAGCGGCAGAAGAATACCGGCGATTGGGAACCGGGCGTTTCGTGATAATAATCAAAACATTGAAACGAAAATGTATACTTCCGTTTGTTTGTCAGGTAGAGGGAGGCAATTACACCGGCTACCCTCTTTTTCCTCATCAGGCCTTCGAGGATTGCCGTAGAGCGATTTTCTGGGGCAGGGTGGTAGATTTTTTCGATCGGTGGGATACAAGGGGCCCTGCGGGAGCAAGGCTTTTCAAATAAGTCGTAGTTTTTTACGAAGCCTTACTCGTCGGCTTGCCCTTCAAATGGCTCAACGGGGCCGCTCTCTTTATTATATTCAGCAAACTCTTCTTTGTTTAAAGGATACCACTCATCATATGGGTATCGTCTAAAATACCGGGCTATGCTTTCACGATAATGTTGATACGCGATTTTATTTAATCGCCCCTTTCTCAATTCTTTTAATTCTTCAAGATTTTTTCTGGGCACCTGTATGACGGTATGAAAATTAATTGCCATCCTATCTGGAAAACCCATTTTAGAATCACAAGGCAGATAAAACCACCTTGCATTTAAACGAGATTTCTGAGTAATTACAGACACCCATTTTTTAGGTGTTGTGGGTAAGGTAAAACTGCTAACTGTCTTAAATAGGTTGATTTCGAATAAAGAAATAACCGGTGATCTTATCGCGTCGCAATCTTGAGTAGCAACAATAGCCCAAACCGGTTCGATTGCAGTATTTATTACACTGCGTTCTTTATCTTTTACTTCATTCCAATCATATCTTTTAAGGGCACCAGATTCGACAAGAGTAAGTTTTGTTAAATCCAAAGAGATTTTAGGTAGAGGATGAAATATATCTCCTTGCTTTATAGGTTTGGAAACGTCGGGATGCTCATAAATTATCATTCATCTTCGTCTTCAAAAGCAGTCAATAGCCTGGCTTCCTCAGCAACATAATCAGCCCATTCCTTTTTCTGCTCTTCAAGTATACTAAATGCCAGACTTTGAGCCTCGTGTAGACTAAGTACTCGGGATGTACCTTCTTCAAAGGTTTGAGTGGTGGTTTCGTCCTCTATTTGGACTGCGACAGTTATTTTTTTTTTCAGGCTTTGTATTAATTCTGGTCTCGGGTTTTCTATTAATTCAGGATTTCTGGGAAAAGGATACAATTCCGGTGGCAAGCCCCATGTGCTGGAATCACCATACTTATCGTACCGGATTATTTCTCTTGATCGGTTTGTCTGCAACATTTTATTCAAACCCCCTTAGCAATTCTCCTTCAACCAACTTAAAGAACCAATCTTCACTTAATATGTGAGCTTTATCTGCCCAGTCCAAAGCGGTGTCTATGTCTTTGGGCGTTTCTTTGTCAAGCGACTGAACTTGAGTTTCCCATATTAAAGCATCCGAATCTTTAATCTTTCCTCGATTAAACTGTAAACGGATACTTCCTGGGGGTTTATTAGAGCGGAAAGTAAATCCTATATTTATACCCGATGGAGAATTGTCAACCCCTGTATCATCGAATAATTTATCAACGACAACAACGGTTACCTTCAACCTCTCTTTAACAAATTGGAATATGTTTTCTTCATCATAGTTAAAAGGGATTTTATTAATGTATCGCAATAAAGAGCTATTAAAATTTAAGTTTGCATGAGCGTCTGGATAGGAAGCATACAACACTTTGAGAATTTTAGAGATTCTGTCACTAAAATCACGCCATGAGTATTTTTGAGTATCATTTAAAACGATAATGCCCGGACCAAGCTGTACAAGAGGCCATCGGTTTTGGCCTTTTCTAAAACGGTGCTGAATAACGTATCCAACCAATTCGTCTGGCATACTTGATGCCGGTAGTTGTTCGTGAAAAGGATATTCGTCTTTAAGCTTATCATACATGCTGCCTATTAAAATTTTATAATGGGGGTCTGTTCCAAAGAGTTTCTCCTGTAGCTTCCATTTCAATTCAAACAGGGCTTCTAAAATCGGCGGCTTCTTCAGTTTTCGTTCATTCATTATTGGCGCCTATAATAAATATAAATGATAGTAAAACTTATAATCCCTGTCACCGCAGAATGAGGGAAATCAGGAGGAAATTTGGAAAAACGCATTCAAAATTCCCTCTAAAAACCTCAAGGGAAACACCAAGTTCGTAAAAAATCCCCAAAACAGTTATGACGCACCAGACAACCCCAAAAAGCGCAAAGATTTCTATAAAATCGCCCAATTTAACTACCAGAAGTACCTACCTCACTCTCAATCATTTTACAAGTGGAAAAAAAATATGTCAATTCAAAGAA
>VRUG01000185.1 GCA_019456255.1 Planctomycetota bacterium
AGACTCTTCCCGTGTATTTAGGATCGAGAAGGTCTTTGTAATCTTTCACACCCGGCGCTTTTTCCTTGTTTACAACAAGGCCTGAAGTGCCATATACGTGGGGCACAGCGTAGGATTTTCCGTCTACAAGGGTATTCTTCTTAACAGCTGCCACCAATGAGGGGTCCAGCTGGTCGGTATTTACCTTCGAGTAATCAATCGGCTGATAAATACCATACTGTTTTACCACTGAAGAAATTCTATCCTGGGAAGGCTGGGCCAGATCGAAACCGCCGCCCCTGGTGGCTCTGAGCTTTGAGATCATCTCTTCGTTGTTGCTGAGAATCACTTCTACCGTTATACCCGTTTCTTCCTTGAACTTCTCGACAAGCTCCGGCGGAGCATAACCCGACCAGGTAATGAGCCGCAAGACCTTGGGCTCTTTTTTGCATCCGGTAAATACAGCTCCTGCCGCAAGTACCAGTAGAGCAAAAAAGATCATGTAAACCTTTTTCATCTATGTCCTCCCTTATCTATTAATTTTTGCTGATTATATTATTTAACGAAAAGAAACACAACCATAAAAACACATAAAGCAAAAACACAAGCGATTTCTCACAAAGACAAACTCTATATCCAGAGTATCACGAAAAGCACCCAAAGCGCTGATTTCATTTATAGAATTCTTTCAGAATATCTTCGGGTAATGGATCATTGAAATCATCGCTCATCCATACCCTTCCTTTTTCCTGCCCCAATATCCTTTTCCCCCTTTTGGGCGCCAGGGGAACGATTTTTGCAATCGGTTTGCCTTCTTTCTCAAGAATAATTTCCTCTCCCGCCTCAACTTTATTGAGGATATTGGGAAATTGGCTCTGTATCTCAGAAATATTCAAAGCTATCATCTTATTCACTCCTCACCATCAAGTATATGTCATTTCACCGGGAAAGAATACAAACGGATCGCCTGACCTTTGAAAGATGCTGAACTTAACTACCTGGCTATCGAAATAAGAGCCAAGAGGAGATAGAATGAGACAGACCTCCAGGATAGGGGTGGGTCTTCCGGCTATTTCGGAGTGGTGGTCGATATAGGTACAGGTTTCTTCAAGGCTCAAGCTCTACATGTGAAAGAACATCACAACAACCAACACCCTTACAAACTTGCGCATCCAAATACTCCTTTATTGAATTCCAGGCTATGTTGCTCTAACTTTTTAATAAGAAAATGGTGACTGTAGAACTAAGAAGCAGGTTATTCCCCTAGAAAAATCAAAAGCTCACTCATTCCTCACAAAGCGGAAGCCGATGACAGTGCCTTCACCATACGGGATAACGTTGTTCCGGTGGGCACATTGCAATAAGGCAGCACTGTTGTTGTGGCCGCCCCCACGAGATAAACGGAACGTAACTGGATCCGGCCCATGCGGATCGGTCAGAGGACCGGTATAGTAAGAAGAGGCATACCAGTCCCCGCATCATTCGCAGACATTACCGCTCATGTCATTGATCCCCAGGGCATTGGCGGTCTTTTGCCCCACAGGATGAGTGCTTGAACTGGTTTACAAGGCTACTGCACCCGTGGTTGTTGGATCATTATAATCAGCCGTCACGCCTCCGGCGTAATTACCAGGAGTTCAGGCAGAACCATCCCTATAGCGGGAAACGTATTCCCATTCCGCCTCTGTGGGCAGCCGAAAACCGTTAGCATCCCATTTTACGCAGTCATTGGCAATATCACCGTTGGCAGGAAGAATCGTATCAGCATCATTAACGATTTTAAGTAGCGCTGGTTGAAGGTTGTCAGTGTAATAGACAGGAGTCAAGGCCTGTTTTTCACTTAAGGCATTGCACCAGACCATGACATCCCGCCAATTAATTGTGGTTACAGGTTCGGTTTTGTCTGCTGTAGGAGGATCTCTGATGGTACCGTCATTACCTTCCCTCCCCCGGGGGTCGGCGGCAAATGCATAGCTATTAGCGATGGCCCAGGTATAGACCTCTACCACAGCTCATAGGTAACCTCAGTTTCTGCTATCCAGAAGCCTTTGGTTTAAGTAACCATCGGGGTCGTTGTCTGTACAATGTCACCCATGAAAAAAGCGCCTGCCGGCACATAGCGCAGGTCAAAGGAAACAGAATCGGTGGTTTTTGTAATTTCTGTCCCGCAGCGATACTATCATCCGATGAATCGCCACCAGGGTTAAGACATCCGAATGGACTCAATACCATGAGCATGGCAGATAAGCTTAAGAAACACCTCTGGATATTCATGATAAAACTCATTTTAAATTATTTTCATAAAGTTCTCCAAGTACTACTACCATTTAAAGTTGTATTCCGACGATAGGGGAAGCCTGGGTTAATCTCGTCTGAACCAGGCCACCGCATCTTGGGTACCTGCAGCGACATAGACCTGATCGCCGTCGGGAAAAACTCCAACAGAGCTAGCGCCATCGATATTGGCATTGCTATATCTGTCTC
>VRUG01000030.1 GCA_019456255.1 Planctomycetota bacterium
ACCAGACGGCGTCGGGCGAGAAAAATACCCGAAGGGCTTACTCTTTCTCCTTCCAGGACGAAGTAATCGGTGACCAGCTTGTAAGCAGATTCTACGCCTTCCAGAGCGTGTACGACCTGCAGCATACGGTTTCCGTTGGCGCTTCGCCGGAAACGTGCGGTTTTGATGATGCCGGGGTAGAAACCCGGGTCAGGCAGCTCGTCATGGAAGTCCTCGAACAGGAAACAGGTTTTTGGGGTACTCATCAGTGTTCCTCCGCTTAAGTTTTTTTTCCGGTCTGTTGACACCACGGGCCGGATCTATAAAATGGAACACTGGATCAATGGGCATTGCCAGGAAAAGAGAACTTTTTTTATTTTTTTAGTGTGGTAAGCCGATGGATATCGGCGTTTGGATGTCAACTGAGGTCCTGTCCGACAAACTTCAAGCTCGGCAAGAGAACAACACAGAGCAGGCCTGGAACCTATCCCGCTGGCCGAAAGGGTTCACTCAGGAAGGTGATCACCGTCTGTTTGTCGCGTCGAAAGGTGCTTGGCGGGGTTGCTTTACACTCAGCTGCGAAGCCCTTTTCAGTCCCAACGACCTTTCCGCGCCCTATACCCTGTTGTTCGACACCCGCACCTGGACACCAATACGCGCAGTGCCGATCAAGCGTTTCCGGGGCTTCACGTACAACGTTCCTACAGAGAACTCTGCCGACACTCTGCCGCCTCATAAAACTCGGTAGCTTAGACTATTAAATGGGCCCCGCCCGTCATTCTACAATTGGGTACCACCGTTAGTGAAGGTTGCGTTGTTTTTAAGGAGGAATGCCCCAGCAGCTTGGCTATGTAAGTGATATCCACATTATTGGCAAGAAGGTGGGTGGCGACTGCGTGTCGCATCGAGTAGCAGGACAGATACTTTTTATTATCTAACTTTTTAGCCACACTCCGCATCACAGATTTATTAATAGTGGTGTTGTTGAATGGATTTCCCCTCTGCGAGAGAAACAGACATCCGGGATCATTTCTTTTCCCTTTTAGCATATATTTCCTGGCCTTTTCCAGATAAAGCTGGATATAGTGGGTAGCATATTGTCCTACCGGAACTATTCTGAACTTGTTCCCTTTCCCCTTTACGATAGTCGCTGTCTGTTCTTTTAAATCCACATCCTGGACCTTGAGCTGGCAAAGCTCCGTAGTACGGATACCGCAGCCGTAGAAAAGCTCAATTATTGCCCTGTTTCTTATGGACACAGGATCAGTCAGTTTCATATTTTCTAAAAGAGCTAACATTTCTTTTTGGGTGAGTATATTTCGGGTAAGTCTTTGCTCTTCCTTTGGAAGCGTAATAGAGGAGGCCGGATTCTTTAAAATAAGATCCTGTTTCACTAAAAAGGAAAAAAACTTCCTGACTATGATTAATCTTAAGATACGAGTCTTACTGGAAAGCGTCTTCCCTTTCCTGTTCTTGTAACTTCCCAAATACTTCTGATAGTCCAGAGCTATATCTTTGGTAACCTTTTCCAGGGATATTATCCTTGGATAATACTTTTCCAGAAAGTTAAAGAATCTTTTAGTATTGTAACAGTAGGTTTCGACAGTTCGTTCTGCTAAATTACGCTCTTCCAGATGTTCTTTGAAGGCATTAAAGTGTTTTTCAAATCTCATGGTTTTACTCCTTGAAAAGCAACCAGGGAATTGCTGAAGAATTACCAGGTTGAGGATACACCCCACAAAAACAGGGAAGAGTAATCGGTTATCCAGTACTGTCTGGGCTGCACCACCATTGCGAAAGACTTTTCGCTTAAGCTCTCCATATTCGATCCTCTATATTTTTAATTTCAATAGCTAAGCCAAGCCATATCCTTTCGGTAACGTAATAGCTTAAGAATCCCTTTAGATTTCTGGAAATATTCAGACTTGTCAGAGATAGCAGTCCGAAATCTCTATTTCTCTGGGGTTCACTCTTTGCCTCTTGTCAGAAACAGTTAAGATTTAGGACAATTCCATTGTCGGACGTAATTTATCACCCACACTGGCTGGCTAAGCCTAACCCAGCTAGGACTTTAACCCGGCAAGAAGCGCCAACACCTTGGTGCACTACTGCTTTTATTGTTTAAGAATCTGAAAATATCCATATTTGCCGGAGAATAATAACTCGGAATCCTTATTTCTCTGGGGCAATAACCCATATCTGGTCAGAAATATTTAAAAGCTAAAGCGATTCTACTGGCCAGATGGAATAATTCACCCACATGCGGTTATATTATTTCCTATCAATCATGTAGATTGTTTTCCTACACTATTCCATTAATATTGCCTTTTGCATAAGCATCTGGTTATTCTGGTAGAAAGGCACATCCGTGTTTCCAAGTACCGTTGGAGGAATGTTGGACAACTCATTTAAATTGTCCATTGGAACAATTACAACTCTGGCTCCATTTTCTGAGAGCATAGTCACTTTATCTGCAAAATTAGTTGCGCGTTCGATGGCACCACCGACTGAAATATTGCCAAGTACAGCCAAACCTGCTTTAAGGTTTTTTTTGTACAAAGCCGAGATGATGGCTATATAGACTGCAGAGCCTATTCCAGTGGAGATGGTAGCACCAAGAAGATTACTCACCTGAATAGTAATGTCGTAATTTTTCAGTGAGTGCTTATCGCTCAGAATAGTTTTTTCATTTGCTTTAATATACTGATAGGTATTTTTAATATTCTCCTTGACTATAGTATTATTGACCCCGGTTATATTCAGTTTCCCGGATCCCTGAACCGCAACCGCTTCTATTCGAACCAATACACCATTTTCGCCGTCACTGGTGCTGGTGTAACAGATACCCGGCGAGAGTGGCGTATTTTCGATGATATGTGAACCTTTTTCTTCTGGTAGACCGATATAAAATTCTTCTTGAGTTTCTTTGTCGATGTAAGAGAAATTAGTATCCCAAAATTCCATTCCACCGATGCGTTTCAATTGTTCTTTAACACGCCTTCTCATCTCCAGTGCAAATTCAAGATATTCCCGAATATCATCTTTAGTATAAATACCATCAGGATGCAAAAGCTTGATTAATCCTGAAATTGTCTTTTTAACCGGTTTGGTGTCGCGTTGCTTAAGGTGAACCCCAAGTGTGAAATATTTCTCAATAGCGTCAGTATGCGTAACCCGCCTTAAAGATTTGAGAACCTCTGAAAAATAATCAGTACTAAATCCAAAGTTAGAAGTGAAATGTTTTGGGGCAAACTTGATCATTTCCCATCCGGGAAGGTAGAAGTGAATACGATCAAGAAAAGCCGTATCGTTATTTACTTCCTCTGATAGAGGGCTGAACAGATGGGATGTTTGTAGAACTGTTTCAACCGGCTGGTTGATGTTTCCGTTCAGGATTATTGATGCCACTCCTGTGATTTCACCACCGGCCCCGGCCCGTGAGAATGAGCCGGACTCCATGTAATCTTTCATCAGTGGAATAGCATCTCTATCTTTAAAAATTCTATCGGTTGCTTCGTCAAAGCAGATGGCATCCCATTTCCCTACCGCTCCAACCCTACCCGTCGATCCATGGACAAACAATTTGGCAACGGTTCCCTGTCCACCCGATATCAAAACAGCGTATGGCGTCAACTCCTTGAAGACAAAGGATTTACCTGTAGAGCGCGGCCCAAGCTCAACAAGGTTAAAGTTAGACTCAACCATTGGCAGCAATCGGGCGAGTAGGAGCATTTTTACACGATCTGAAACACCTTCGGCGTTTGGCTCATAACCACAGCTGCGAAGGATGATGTCCAGCCATTCGCTTTTGGTGAACTCTTTACGTTTGTTGATGATCTTGCTGTTATCAAAGGTCGAAAGTTGAATAGGTTTGATGTCGGAAATGACAAAAGGGTAAATATTCTGTCCAATTTTTATGTCGGGATCATATTCGACATCAATAATAGCCCAAATTCCTCCCATAAGCATTTTTTCATGCTGTTTTACCAGGCTGTCGACTATATTTCCATTTTTAATATTGCTGTTCTGGAGCTTTGCCCAATAGATATCCTTCTTTGAATCAAGCTCAACTGATATTTTATCAATGATCTTGTAGCGGCCTTTCTCCCTTATCTTGGAGTGGATCAGTGAACTTTCTTCGGGATTTACATAGTGTTCAGAAAGTACCTTTTTTACATTTTCCATACCCTTGCGAATCTGCTCTTCATCATCAGTGGAACAGGAGTTGGCAATAAGGTATTCAAGTACGAAAACAGGCACATTGGCCCCCACCTTCAATGAGAGGACAAGGTCCTTTCTCACAACATAACCTCTGAAGTGCTCCAGAAGCTTTATATCCAAATCATTCAACACTGCCATAATTCAATTCCTTACCTGTTATAATAAGCCGCCCAAATCCCGGTCTTTGTTTTGTATGATGATTGCCCTGTCGAGTTGCTCTTTTGTTTGAGCATCCAGCAGCTGGACATCCATTTCAGTGTTTCCGTCAAACGTGTATTCCTTTGTAATGAGTTGATCCCTCTGGATTGTGAAGACATCGCTCTTGTTTATCTGAACCTTGTTGCTGAAGAATACCAGGAAAACCTTTCTCTCTATCGAAAAAAGGGAAAGGTCGCCGGCCCCTTTGCCGGATTTGATTTTCAGTTGAAATAATTCACCGGTAACACTCTTCAGGTCATCTTTGTTTTGGATAGTGACCTTAAGAGCTTGCGAAAGTCTGCCAGAGCGCTCCCAGTAAAAGTAAGGAGTTATGAGTTCCTGTGGCGAAACGCCACCATGGGAGAATCCATAAACACCGGGTGTTTTAAAGGGATTCATCGTTTTTGAAAAGTAGAGGTAATTGAAGTTATCATAACTCTTCTCTGCTTCTACATACGTACCGGATAAGGATGCCTGTCGGTTTGCAGTACGGATATAACGTTCCGCTTTTTCTGAAATCCCCTCAAGTGAAACCGAAATCTTATCTGACTCACTCAGCAGTCCAGTGAGAACAAAGCCATGGTCTGTGATCAAATACACGTTTACATACCCGCTGTCCAGGAGCAGCTCGATCTTTTCAGCAAAATAATCAATGGTTTCAGGGAAATACTTCAATGCCGTATGTTGCAGCTTTTCTCCCATAACATCGATATCTTTGTAGGTACATATCAGGAACTGTGAAGATTTTGCATCCTCGCCCGTTTCATCAAGCTTGATGAAATCGATGGATATGTCGGGGTTCTGCTCCCCTAGATATTTTTCGCGGTTTCTATGAACCTTTTCCGTAACCCCATTGGCCATGTAGATCCGACTCATGTTGTTTTCAGTCTCGGAAGGGATATCCGCAAGTACGGTATTCTTGGTGAGTTTAACGCGACTGCTTACCTTTGCCGCAATTTTACAGGCAATTTCATAAGCCACGCCATCACCAACAATAACGGCCGTTTTCACGCTATTCTCATCGATAATGCGCTGTAGTATTCCTGTTTGATTTTCCTGATAACCATCAAAATGTTTAAACCATTTATCAAGGAAAATGGATACGATCTGCTTGTAGTGCTCCTGGAACGGTTCAAGCAGGTCCCTTTTATTCAGGAACTCGGTGTAAAGGTTTCGGATCGCGGTATCGAGCTTATAGAAATACTTTGTATAGAACTCAACACACTCAGGGAACGAGCTGAGATAGCCAATGTTTTTAGAATCGAACTCAAGCAATATTTTGACATCTGTCCAGAAACTTATTCCAAATGCCTGCGCTTGTTTATTCCGAATTCGTATATTTACTCTCTCCAGAAAATGAGCTAAAATATCTTTTGAGAAAATATTCTTTCCAATTTCTTTAAGCCACTTCTCATCTACTGTTCGGAATGGGTGAGATGGACTGACTGACCATATATCCAAATTTGACGGCAGGGTATAACTGTCAAGGTACCTGAACAAAGATTCCTGATAACTTATAGAATCTAGCCAGTTATTATAAACAACTTCCAGGACTGGATGACATTCTCCGTAGGCCAGCCCGTTCAGTATTGTTTTTACTACCTCATTTGCCAGCGTCTGTGCCGGTTTAGGAATGTACTCCTGTTCCAGCAGGTCATTAACCTTGCGATAGAAGGTTTCTCTCAGTTTTGCATCATATTGTTCAGTTGAATACACCGCTGGATCATGAACAAAAGGAAGTAGCTCTTTTTTCAGATCAAATATTTCTGTTGCTCCTTTGTGTATCAGATCCATCCAGTAGGTTCGGTCTTTACCCACGCTGACTTTGGCCGCAGCGATGAGCTCCTCTTTTGTAAGATTGATATTCAGATTAAGCGTCTGGTGGACCTTGTCCTTGATGTAATTTTGCAGATACCGGATTTCAAGACATCCGTTGGTCTCACAGTATTCCCGGATAAATTTTAGATCACCCTTTACCTTGTGTGTGAAAATTAGGTATTTTCCGGATGATGGCTGTTCACATTCAATGAGATATTTTACATGCAGCTCTTCAATCTCTGAATGAGCTGGGTGAATGGTATATTCCGTCTCAACTGTACGCAAAAGAAATTCAGCCTCACCGGATTCATCAATAAATACCGCTATGGGATGCTTTTCAAAGATACTCTGTAAATCTTTCTTAAACCATTTATCAATCATAATAAAACTCTTATTTTAACCACTAAAGTGTTTCCATGGTTGTTTATTCATTTTGCAAGCTCCCAGTGTCCGCCTTTTGCGGGACCAATACGTTTTAATAATCCCCATTGTTTCAATTTTGCAATATTCTGTTCAATTTTCCGGCTGGAAATTCCTACATGTTCTGCCAGCTCTTTTGCCGACATGTTTGGCTTTGTCTTTAGAAGAGAAAGTATTTTTATTTGATTCGCAGTCAAGTTTTCTCCGACCTTTTTCTCCGACCTTTTCTCCGACCTATCTATTGAGACCTCATCCTCAAAGAATGTAACGACAGAGTAATCGGTTTCATTTTGAAATACAGGAACTTTGGGGCTATAACTTTTCCAGCCGTTTATCATTTTATCAAAGCCGAAACCTGCATTTTCAGCCAGTTTTACAAGTCGGAAAAGTTTGGCAATAATAGGATTCCGAGGTATTGAGATATCGGATTTTATAAGTTCACCAACCGGCTTCGGAAAACAGCCGGGGTTCATAAACTCAATTCTGTCTGTAAAAATTCTTACCCGGGATTTCATGGGAGAAAAGTAATCCGCATGCATCAGCATATTCACCAGGGCTTCTCGAAGCGCCTCAACATGGGGGAAACTGCCAACTGCAAAGCCTTCCTGGGTCATAGCAAAGGGTTTATCAACTTTTTGGGTTATACGCTCGAATAAGGCAAAATAATACTCCCACAGGTTTTCCTGCTCTGCCATTCGATAGGTAAAACGGATCGGAGCGTCATGATAAGATGTGCCTGGAATTTCCAAAAGATCAATCCTGAAATCGTTGAAACATCTGCAAATATCATCCTGTTTTCCAAAGACAAGCAGACCAGCATAAGTTACTTTGTCATCGATAAGCACCTGTGTTTTATGCAGGAACTCCTCCCGGGATAGGCGATTATAAGACAGGGTAGGGTTAAAACGGCCCATATATTCCATGTATCGATTAATGGATACAGAAGAAATGGAATCAATCGTCAAGGAATCAATCACTTCGCCGCTTTTTGTGCCAAAGGATTGATCCCTATACATGGCGTCAATCTCTTCCTTCGTTGCGCGGATGTCACCGCTGCCGGTACGGATAAAGGTATTGCTTAACGAATTGTAGTAAACGGGTTTCTGTTTGGCTACAGGGATATAAAATGCAAATACTTGCTTTCCGTCCAGATTATAGCGTTTAGCAACCGGACGAATTTTAATATTAAATTTCTGCCCGTTAAGAGTATTAAGAAAATCTTGTTCCAGTTTTTCCGGGTGGTCAACACCAACAATTTCAAAAGACTTACCTTTCTGCCGGACACCAAATACCATCCAGCCGCCAGCGGTATTGGAAAAGGAGCTGACCGTTTCCCAGCAGCTTTTAGGTACCTGGTTTTTAGCAGTTTTGACCTCGAAATCTTCCCATTCAATATCTTCAAGGCGTTGTAACAGTTCCTCTTTATTCATTTATACCAGTCCATATTCAATCTTTTTATACCATATATTTATCATTTACTAACTCCATTTTTTGGAAGAGTTAAATCTAAGCATACAATTTTAATTTTGTCTTTGTACTCCTCTGGAATGTCCATGTTTACTTTTTGCACTAATCTATCCTTATCTTTTTTAGCTTCAAAATAAAAAATCAGATAAATACCATACTGAACACCTGAAGAAAAATATTTACCAATAAGCTGTTCAGATATGCCTGTATATATCCCTTTATTATCATCTCTTTTACATTCAACTTGAACTTCATAGGTTGGATCTTCTTTATACTTAATGTTTATATCCACTCTATTATCTGCTTCATGCTTTTCTTTAGTTAGCATTAGGTCATCATATTTATCCTGAAGTCGCAAAAATATTTCATCCCGGCAGGCCTCTTCATTCTTTGGATCATAACCCTTCTTCTGATTGAAAAAAGAATCCTTATCATTGTCTCTATTATTTTCTATCACAACTCTTAATTCTTTCAACCGTAAATAGACTTCAGTAAAGAAGTCCTTTTTAGAAATGATAGAATCGGATCGGATATATTCTTTGATTCTTTCGACCGGGTAAGCCATGTATAATTGATCAGATTCTTCTTGATTAAGCTTGTCGATTGTATAGGCAATTCTGTATGTCCAAATATCATCTTCATCTTTTCGAGTTTTTTGTAATTTCTGAAGGCTAGTTAGATCTAAAAAATTGAGAGCATTATCTCTTAAAAACGAGGCACATATATCTTTAGCAGATTGAGCACCATTTGTATGTCTTATTGCTTCTTCAGTATTAAATTGACTCATCATATATTCGATTATTTTAACTTTGTCGTCACATGCAAGTTGTTTGAAACGTTCAAGCTCATATTCAAACAATGAATGAATGGAGATAGCCATATTAACAGTAAAAGCCTTTTTATCATTTTCTAAAAGAGCTTTCAAAGCAAGAATAATGATTTTGTTTTTTTTATTGATTATAGTCAACTCATTGAATGATATTAGATCCTCTAATTTTAAGGTAAAATTGTATACTCTAAGGAAATTATTCAGAATAATATCTTGAATGGTATCTTTATCTGGACTAATTAATAGTACAATCTTTTTTAAATTATCGATCTTATCTTCCGTCTGTGTAAAAGACAAGATTTTTTGTTTTACCATTGGCAAATGAGCTTCTATAAGTAATTCGATGAATTCTTTCAATCCAGCTCTGGCAAAATCCCCTCGAGTAGTCTCAATTATCTCTATAAAGTTACCTTTGATCACATTTGAACTACTGCTTTGTATTAAGGTATTGATATACAAATATTTTAGAAAGTCTTCATTTGGTATTTTTATATCTGAACAATCATTTAGCGCGCAAGAGACATAATACATATTATCAATATTTCTATTAGCTTTAGGAGAGTTAATTGCAAGAGATTCAAGTGTTAGGAGCTCAGGTTTTAAAAGCTTATTTGTAATTGCAGTCTTTAGTATGCTTCTTAATCTTTCTAAAGTTTTATTAGTCAAATGCTTTTCTATTTCACTACTGTCTTCGATAAATAGTAAATGCGCAACGTAATGTAAATCACCAAAGAACTTTTTAATCTGATCATCAGTTTTTCCGGAAAAATACTTTTCATTATCGGTCAGTACTTTTTTTTCTTTTTCTTCGATTTTCTTTTTCCTTATTTCATCCTCTATTTCCCATTTCAGCTTTTTTGGATTTTGCCAGTCATATAGTTCTTGTTCAAACCCAAACTCCCTGGCTATGGATTTAAGCTTATCGGAGTTAAGTTCATCTTTTTGTAAATATCTTAATGCGTATAAAAATAGATTGTTATTAATCTCCTGCTTCTTGGTTAAATCCATTTTTTCCAGTAATATTTCACTTTGATTATTCGGGGATTTATAATTAAAAAAATGATGGAAGGTGTAAATCCTTATATCTTTATTATTCTCTTTCAATATATCATCTATGAAAAGTGAAAAGAGTTCATTTGCCAATCTTGTCAACTTTTCATCACTAATTTTTAACTCATCAGTAACGACATGTCTATATGAATTAAACTTTAGGCTGTCATATCGTTCATAGTATTTTTTAAAATGCTTGATAATGGCATATATTTTTTTTGCTGTTAAGCTCTTTTCATATTCGAGTAATGTTTCTAAAAAGTATTCTTCAATGAAACTTTCTACATTTTCAGGCAATAAAAGATGAGGCTCTCTTGTTTCGTCATAGCTTAATTTGTAAATATTATCGATTAAAGTAAATTTATTCTTATAGTCTGTATTATACAAATAATAGCAATAACCACCTACTCGTTCTTTATAAAGAATTAAATAATCTGCAATTTTATCAACACCAATATAATCCGGATAAAGATTTCTTAACAAAGTGTCTTTAAAAGTGTCACTATCATCTGGAAGTTCATCGTTTTTTATACGATCCAAAATATCTATCAGAAAACTACTATCATTTTGAAAAGCCTTAATAATGTCCCTTTTATAATAACCTTGAATTCTATCGTCTAATATTTTTACTTTTAGAAATTTCTTCATTCCATGACTGAATTCAGGTGTTGAAATAATCGCATTGATTATGAAATAAATATAGTGATTTTTAAAGTTCAATGCTTCGTCAAACTCCTTGATCAGAAATGAATCTAATTCTTTATTATAAAAGCCTTCTAATTCCATAGTCTGCCCGAATTCAAAAAAATATGGATTCTTTTTGGCATACTTTTTAACTTCCAGTACTATTTTCTTTTTAAGATCTTTGTCAAACAAGGAGTTATCGCCATGTATAGCCTGATAATAGGGATCTACTTCTATAAGCTCTTCACTGCCTGTCAATGAACATAGCCATGCGTATGTCCCCCTCAACACAGTGGGAATTTTGCCTTTTTTCGTGAATAGACTTTTTAACCGTTCAACAGCAATGAGCTTATTTTCTTTCAGTTTATATTCGGCAATATAATAGGCAAGGGTAAATTCTGCTATCGTTCTGTGAATGAACTTTCTCTCTTCAAACAGTTTGGTTTTTAAAACAATTTCGAGCTTTTCCTTAGGGTAGCCATGGTCTGCATCACAAATTTCATCAAGAAAACTTTCATTCAGTATTTCAACATCAGAGAATAAATAGAAAAATGCTATATACCCTGTATATTTCAGAAATTCGTCAGCTTCAATTTCATTGGCTTTGTTTAACGTATATGCGGGATTATGTTCCCGTGCAATTTTTACAAATGTCAAATATAAGCCTGTTTTTGATTTAATAACCTTTTCTGGATCTGTTTCATAAATATCTGCCAACATTTTAAACATTTGAGGATTATCCAGAAATCCATATTTTGAGAATTTTTCTATAAACTCATTCGGTTTATTTATATCAAAAAGTTTTGCCATTTGATTTTTTTGTGTGTCATCTAATGGACATACCCTGAATATTACAGCTTTTGTATTGATCTCATCTTTTAACGCATTAGAGTCAGTCTCACCATACCAGTCCATCTCCCGGCAGCTGATAACAATTTTAATACCTTTTATATGATGTTTCTTAACATTATTTCCTAATTCAGTAACAACAAATGCCTTATCAACACCAGGCGCACTTCTGTATTCATCAAGGCCATCAAGAAGTAATACTTTGGTTTCTTCCTTCACTCGATCATAAAATATCAAGATTTCCTTTACTTTTAAATACTGAGAATCAAGATGCTCACTTTCATGCTTTTTAAGTATAGATGTCTTCCCGCTTCCTGGTGCCCCTAAAAGGACAACAATTTTATTATTTTGAATAACCTCTTTGAGTAAGTAAGACTTATCATTATGCTGGTCGTGTCCTTTAAGGGTTAGATCAATGTACTCTATCACAATACAACCTCCAGCAAAGAGAGTGGAATGATCACTTTTCCTCTATCTCCATACTTGTGAAGATAGTATCTGAAAAGCCAGATGTATTTATTTCTAATCCCAGGATTACCTTCATTTTCATTAATTTTTGAAATTATTAAGTCGCAAATTCCATTTTCTTTAATAAAATCTATAAAATATATATCCTCTCCGTTCTTATTGAATCCTCGAAAAAAACAAAAGTTTTCTTCCTTGTCATCTATATTGAAAAGCTCTCGTATTTCTGAAATATTTTTCTCATTAGTTCCGATAATTGGCCAATTTACATGACTTGACTCTATTTTTACAGCTCTGGCTAAACCATTACTCACATATTGATTGCTTCTCCCAGGGTTATTCTCTAATTTAGATCCGACTGCTATTCCCCCTCTTATAAACTCTTTGGTTTCACATATGAATTGATACTGCTTTTCTCCAATATTCTCCAGAATCCGTTTAAACCTTTCATAGCCAAAATATTGTGGGTTAGTAATCCGTAGAATAATACCGTCAGAAATAATATTAGTTTCATAGTCAGAGCTTTCATTGAAAAGAGATTGGTAGCTTTCAAGATGATTAGATAAGTCTTCATATCGACTTTCATCGTCTAAAGCTATAGAAAATCCCAGAATATCAAGCCAGATAAAAATCGATTTATCATACTCTTTATAAATATCTGTTGGAGATACATTCTTATCAATTATTGAAGACATTTTAAATTCACTTTACCAATCCGCGTTTAAATATTTCTCAAGCTGTCCTGCATTGAGTACTTCATAAGGGATCATCTTCTTTTTCTGGAGCGGGGCGATATTTTTACCAACGCCGTCGTCAAGGATCGGGTTATATCCTTCTGAGAGCAGTTGATCGATTTTTACTTTGAAAGATTCAATCTCCTTGAGCTGTCTAAAGATCTTGTCTTTCTCATTCTGGGCTTCTGCGCTTTCATTCCCGGTCAGATCGCTCTGGCGGTTGATCAGCGCCCGTTCCCGGCGCTCAATATAGACCGACCGCAACCGCATCATCTTGTCGCGATTCCATTTATAGATGATAATGTAGCAGTCAAAGCCCTGCTCCGGACCGCTGGAAAGATGCCATATAAAGGGTGTTTTTGGCAGATACATAAACAAATTGAGGTGGTCAGAAAGTTCTACAAAAAAGTATTTGTTTATATACTCGTCCAACGGTCGTCCCAGCACAGTATCGAAACTAGAGTATTGCGCCATGGAGAATTCCTTGTCCAGGAACTTCATTTCAATGCGGTCTATCAATACCTTTTCTCCGGCACCTGACACCAGCGGAATAACGCCGTCCTCATCTTCCATAAGGATCTCCCGGATCATATCGGCCAGAAACTCCATTGCCAGGGTGTGCATCCGCTGTTTAGGGATCACATTGTTCTGCTTAAACCAGTACCAGACATTAATCGGATTGACCTGATGACGGATACAGAACTCTTCCAAATTGTTGTTGCTCTGATATAGGGATGGAAATTCGCTCTCAATGGATTCCCGCTCTTCTGCGGAAAAATCCTTGACCGGCAGAGCTTCGATAAAGTCTCTGATATTATCCAGCGAGAATTCTCTGGCAGCATTCTCTTCCGCCAGATAGGCATCTCGGGCAATTGCGCTTACTGGTAGACCGCCGATGCTTTCGCCTTCTTTTGCCAGCACCATGGCCTTATCATGTTCAGTCAGTTCATAAACTTCGAAGATTTTTTCATTGATAATTGCTTCGTTGAGGAGGATCTGGGTGAGGAGGTGATTTTCGTAATTGAAGAAGGGGTTAAGTTTTAAATCGACTAACACAACAAAGGGGCTTTGTGAGAATTCTAATTCACAAACAGAAAACTGATTTGTGTGTTTCTTTATCTTAATATTACGCGACACTAATTCAACGACTATACTGCAGTGCTTGTTTTGATTCTGAATAACAGGAACCCTTTTTAAGTCACCAACCTGTGTATTTACCGTGGGGTTTAAACAGTCCGTTACATAAAAACACAATTTACTATTCAAATAACCAAGGAAATACACAAGACTTACTTTTGATTCATCTTTCAAGAAGATAGATGAGCCTCCAACATCAAAAACATTGTTATTGGATAGATATCTGAATGATACTCCTTTTGATCCTGATGCTGAATATGTAACCCCTTCTCTGAAGTAAAAACCACTATTACGCATTATTGATTTAGGTGCGTGTTTTACTTCAAATCCATCATTTTCCCAATTAATCCTTAGCCAGTTATTGCCATACCATTTATTAAAAGGTCCACCCTTAGCATAGCCAACCCATTTTTTGCGATCTTTTACATAGAACTGAGAAATATCACTCTTATCAACTTCCCACCAAAACCTTAGAAAGCGTTCATTTCCACCAGAGTTTATTCCAACTGTTGCACTTGCTAAATCGTCTAAGCATTTTTCCCCAAACTTCTCACGGAACTCATCAGATATCCAATAGATAAAGGGCCAGGATTTGATAATTTTCAGTTTGGATTGAGAAAGTGTATAAAACCGCTCATTTTCTTTACCTAAAACGAAATCATTCAAGGCCTCAAGAAACTTACCTTTTTTGTATTTCTCCTGCAGATTTGTTGTCAGATTGAAATAAACTCCGTCTTGTTTGCTATTTGACTTGCTCAAAACATAAAATGTCGCATCCAGAAGAATACCCGGCCCAAATAGATTAACTCGATCAAGCCCTAAATCTACTATTGCATCGATATGCGTTTTTTCGATCATAAACATACGCACATCTTCAAATGTTTTGATAAACATAAAAGTGTGCGGATGAATCATACCAATTTTTCCATTATCTCCTGTAAACTCATAACACCGTTTGATAAAGGTGGCATAGAGATTGGTGTGGAACTTCCAAGGCTTCTTATAGTTGGCCTCAATAAAAGCTTTCAGCTCCAGCCCGAAGTCTGAACTGTCAGTATAGGGCGGATTGGCCGTAGCCACGTCATATTCTGTGGTTAAAAGTTCTAAAAAGGTGATGGCATCCCTGGTTTTGCCGGCAAGAAAGGTATTCCCCTCCGTGCTGGCATATTGTTCCACCACAGTCTTCAGGTTGTTGAAGAAGGTTGCGGCAAAGTCTTTGTACTGAATGATTTCATCATCAATAAAGAGATCAGGATTTTCCTTATCTTGTTTTGACGCTATCAACCGTAATCTCGCCTGCAATGTTTCATCAATATGAATGAGCGACCCAAATTTATAGGCGTATTTCAGATCCTTCCAAATATTAGCAATCAGTTCTTTTTGATTACGGTCGAGCTTTTTCCCCTCTTCAAAGATATGGCGGACATCCTCATAATCCGGCATAAAAAAGTCCGATGAAACCACCTTTAATTTCAGGCTGCCGATAGCACGGTGCTTTTTGCGGGCCTTGATATAGAGGCCAAGATGCGCCAGCTGAACCGCACGGTCATCCAGATCTATCCCGTGCAGATTATTTTCAATGATAAGCCGGGGGATATCATCCTCGTTATAATCCGCCCCGTAGTTTTCAATCTGATCGAGATACATCTCAAAAAAGAGATCAAAGGCATAAAGCAGAAAGTTCCCTGAGCCACAGGCGGGGTCGATCAGCCTGATTTCATGCAGGGATTTTGGCTTGCGCTCCTGCGTTTTTGGAGCATTGGCAATCTTGTAGCGGCGCTTGATTTCAGAATCGGGATACATCTCCAGGTAGAGCTTACCCAGTGAATTATCCACGAGAAACTGAACCACCCAGCGTGGCGTATAGACCTGGGACTGTAGAGATACCTTGTCGTACTCAGTTTTAGCATTGCTCTCTTTGAATGCTTTCTTTTTAACATTGTTGTAGCTCTCATAGAGCCAACCGAGAATGTCATCGCTCTGCCAAATGTCTGCTCCCACCTGCGGGTCCTTTTCTACTTCATTGAAGGCATCAATAATCTCGTTGAGGCTGATAACATCAGGAAGCAGCGCATAGGGATAGCTCCTGTTGTATAAAGGCAGGGATTCTCCCAGTTCATCAAACGCATACTTAATATATTCCCGAATACCCTCCAGTTCCTCACTGCGCATATCGGGTTGTATTTCCAGCCAGGCTTTATGCCCGAAGGAGCGGTCGCCATGTTCGGGTTGTTTGGTAATGATCGGCGGGAAGAGACTGGCCGCTTCCATCACCTTGATCGCCGCAATGCGGTTAAAGAGCGTAAAGGTCAGTTCATCCAGCAATTTTTCATGGGCTTTTTCATAACAGCCGGTCTCACCCACATGGTTTTCCAGCATCTCTTCAAAGCGCTGACGCTTTGCGTGCAGCTCTGAAGGTAGTTTTTCCAGTGCAATCTGTTTAGTTGAACCAATTCCCAGCCGGGCAAACTGCTTGTCAAAGGCCCTTTCAATCAGTGTACGGAGTTCATTTACATGTTCTGAAAGTTTCATTGCTTAATATCCTGCCATGAAGTTTCTATCTCCAGTTCGATCTCTTCATCGGGCAATGCTGCTGCCAGTGCGGTCAGTTGAGCTGCCAGCAGCGACTTATAATCCTTTACCGTCATAATTTTTCCTGGGACTTGCAGTTTAATCTTGCGTGGAGGCTTCGGTGTTGCTGGTTTATCAGGATCTGCTTCTGAGTCAGGCTTTTGCGGCGCTTCAGCTATAAAACTGCTTTGAATGATCAATAGCTCGTTATTCTTATTAGGAGCCAGAGCGGTATAATTAAGAATATCCGCCAGAGAAAAACCACAGTTTTTACAAGTGATGGAGAATCCCAAGCTTGGTTCTCCAACCATTCTATCTGAACAATATTGTTTCAGATCATCCAGTTTTTTTTGATTATGAACATTTAATTCGTCCGGGTAATTTTTCTTCAGATTGCGTATAGCGCCATCTACCTTGCCCTGCAGCAACTGATAGTCGTGCGTCATTCCAGATGCGGCATTTTTGAGTAGTTTGAAATAACTGTCTTTTACTACCTGCGCCTGCTGCTGGAGTTGTGCAAAGTTTTTCACCATATCCAGTTTGTAGAGCCGCAAAAATTCTACATGAGCACTGAGAATACCATCATCAGATCGGCCCGCCTTCTTTAATTCAGCTGTTACTTCTTCGGTAAAACGTTTGAAGTCTCTTACCTTTGAGAAATTCTTCTTGATAAATTTCTGCGCCTTGAGAATAGTCTGAATGGATGACTTGAAAGTATCTCCGGTAGTAAGAAGATATTCCACTTTTTCAATATAATTGTTTTCGGTTATCAAACTGGAATAATCCTGCAGCGTAGCTTTTTGAGCAGCCACATTCGGGAAAAGAGAATCGAAATTCTCGACAGTATCATTAAGAGTGGTTAGCGCCCCAAGAAAATGATCCGCCATAAATCTGATGGTATCAGCCAGATCGAAATCATTGATATTCCAATCAACTTTTCGACCGGTATGGTTTTCGATTTCCAGATCCATTAACATCTGCACTGCCTGGTTTTTTTGTGCCGCTGTAAGAGTTGCTATTATAGATTTGAATGATGCCGATTTGAACCTTGTTGCATTGGTAAAAGCCTCATGAACTGCTTTCTGTTCATGAGAGAACCATATCTCACCATTGTATTTTACAGAGAGTCTGCCAGCTCGTAAGAGGGCTGCCAGGGTTGAAATAATAGTTCCGAAGGAATAACCCCAAGGGTCTCCGGAGAGTTCAGACTCCAGTGACCTACCATCAACAAAATGAGACGTTATTTTGGCAGTAATCTCCTCGACAACCTTCAGGTGATCCCCAGTGAAATTACCATTAGCATCGAAAAACTTAAAGTCATTGCCAGGGAAAAGCCTGCTTAGATCTTCCTTACGGTTACTGAAAATTTTGGACACCAATCCTTCCAAGAGTTTAGTCGTCAGCCTTTTGGTGTAGATGTTTTTAACGAGTTTTCGCTGGATTTCGCTGATGGTTCCTTTGAAGGTGTTAGCATTGAGAAGGTGTTCGTCGAACATATAGATCAGCGAAGCATTTTTATAGGCATTCTCTATTTTAATCCGCAGGTCCTTTTCCTTCTCTTCACGTATAATGGAAAAATCTCGTATGGTCTGGCGTTTTATGGGGTCAGTTTCGTTGGAATATTTCTCTTCCATGTAACTGTAGCGGCTTATATCGCCTATCATCTTGTCTATATGGGGAAATTCTCTGTTATCAGGAATCAGGACAATCAGGTCTTTGTAATGTTGAGTTTCCAACTTGATAGACTCAATAAAATCCTGTCTGTTTTTGCTGATATTGAACAAACTGTAAACAGTTAGCTTCAAATGCTTGCTGCCGGGGCTGCACAGCTCATCATCCTGATCAGACAAAACACTGAATTTAAATGAATCAACACCATCATTGAATGTTGCCACGGAGTTGAGGAATTTATAGACTTTAAGATAGTTGATCAGGGAGCGTTTTTTCATGAAAAACTCAACGTCAATGTCTTTCATCTCCTCCAGGAGTTTGCCCTCAAGATCAGATGTAATTTTGTAGTTGTTGTTGGATAGCAGAAGCACCTTTGCTTCGACCAGGATATGAAGCGCCTCCTCGATCTTCGGTTTGATATCGTAGTAGGTGTTGATATCTGTGATGTAGCCCTTTGTGATACTCTCAGCAGTGGGTGATACGACCTCGGAATCAGAAAGCAGGTGAATGGTTTTGAGAAGTTTTTCCCCATCCAGTAATGAATTATTCTTCTTAAGGATTTTATGAGCGGTATCATATTTATTAACAAGTTGGGCAGGAGGCGCTGTCTGTGCTTCTGTGCAGATGGCATGGCTGGTGGTAAAAGAAAATAATTCCTGATCCCGCATTTGCTTGCGAAGAACATCAAAAGTTGTAATGATCATTCCGCGAGCTGCAATTTGCGTTGCCACCAATGCATTTGAGCTGAAGAGGAACTTCTGCAGAATATCGAACTGATACTTATGAAACGGATAATAGGTTGCAAATTCATCAGCGGAGGTGGTTTTCGTCGGGAAAGACGATTTCAGGTTTGTAGCATCTGTAACAAGCCCTTCGTTCGTCTTATAGTAGTCTACCAATTGAACTAAATATTTATCTTTTTTCTGTAGCAAACGACTGCGGATAATGATATCAACCTCAGTAGATTCAATATGAATCTTTGTTTTGAACCGATCTGTTACTTTGGTGAGCTGGCCGCGATTTATATTGGCATTATTAATAACGTCATCCAATTTTTCCTGTGCAATGGCAATAGTCCAGACTTTGCTACTGATGCTGGAAAGAGCTTCGCTGATACCTTCGAGATCCAGTAGAGTATATTTCTTCTGACTAATCGCCTCACTTGCTTCATCAAATATAAATACGATCTTCTCTTCAGGCCTATATTTTAAGTATTTTTCCAACTCAGTCCTAAACTTACTGGCAGAAAAATCATTTATAGCGGAACTGTAAACATTACAGGTATCGTTGTAATCTGCTTCGCTGTAGCCCATTGAAGTAAAAACACCGCGCATCACCCTGGCAACCAGCCGGTTACTTTTTTTAAGCTCATCCCATTCCTTACCTTCCAGCTCTTTTGTCTTGTTTTTGAAAGCATCATACTTCCCGTCGATATAGAGATCGAATTCCATGTACCCATAGATGTCATCCCTGAATCCGAGTTTTTTCAGCAGGTTGGCAAACAGGGTGAATGCCAGTCCACGATCTGTATTTTGCTTCGCCACATCCAAAAAGACGACCCGGCTGTTAATAGAGTCCAGATTGCGTATAGCGTTTTCAATAAGGCTCTCATCATGAACACCTTTAAGGCGGGGTATAAAGCGTTCTCTTGCAGGAGTGCCATTAATTAGAGGGTTGTCAATGATGAAACCCAACATTTTCCCAAAGTATGACTTTCCTGATCCATAAAACCCGGAAATCCAAACACCGGTTTCTTTGATATTAGATGTGAACTGGTTGGTGAAGTTGTAGAGATGGACACCAATACCTTCCGTAACAATATAAGACTCCAGTTCCTGTTGAATCTCCAGTTCTGAATGGTCTTCAAGATCGATAACGTTCTTGATGTCTTCCTGAAGATCCAATGTTAATATTTCATTTATCTTAGACATGAGCAGCCCCTTATTTCACCAGTATACAGCGGTACTTAGATGCGAGTTTAAAATTTAAAAAGTAGAGATTGTCATCCTCGATTCTGGACGGATAGAAGATTACTAAAGGGTGCTGAAGATTCATTATAGTCTTGTGCTCCATAATGTTGACATTATCTATCCCTGTCCCAAAGAGGCAGCCTGTTCTAACCAGAAATGGAATCCTGTCATTTTTACAGGCAGTTCCAATTTCACTAATAATCAAATCGAATAAATCCTCAGATGGATCATCAGATCGAAAGATCAAATAAGGAGTGCTTTGGAAGTCATGGTAATACTCTTTGAATGAATCCCATCCATCTGAATCGATAAATCTTACTAGCAGCTTGCTGATATCTATAAAGGCAGCTTTACCCTTATACAGCTCCGTTGCCCTTTCTATATATGTCTGTTCTTCATCTGGTTGATAGGAGAACAGAATGCTATTTCCCCCATTCGCTTTCCTTCTCAGCTGATCCTGATTTTCAATGTGATATTGCAGGTCATCAAATTTCTGCTTATGGTCTGTTAAATAAGACATCGCAAATTCCTTTAAAGCTATGGGTCAATTCTATGTTCAAAGTGAGACCGTTGAAATTCATGTTAAAATAGCCTTTCAATGAAAGTTTTTTAAGTCGTTCCCGGAGATCTTCCGGTGTTACAAATGAGAGAGGCAGGATATCATTCTTGAGAATGTTGCTGTTTTCAGGATCGTGAAGTCGGGCAAAATATAGAAAGAGCACTAAGGCCTCTGCTGATGTTCTAATGTGCCTGAATGATTTTATTCGTACGCCCTCAAGAAAATTAAGTTTTGTCATCAAATTGAGGTATTTCGTCGATAGAGTATTTATCGTATTTTCTGACCACTTAAGATTGAGTTGCTTGTTTTGACTTAAAAACTCTTTTAGATATGCAATGATGTCGTCTTTTGAAAGGCTTGATCTTCCGGAAAAATACACCTTGATAAAAACCTTAGAGGAGATTTCACGAAACAAACGATTTGATAGTGCAAATTGCCAAAACAGGATCAAATCCTTTTCTGGTAGAAGGACATTGCCCATAATAAGAGATTGAATTAAGTTTCTATGATCATTATTTTTAAAAATTAGAAATGATCTATTTATTGCTCTTTCGATCCGCGTCCGGCTTCTCTCTGTCCTCAGATTAAATTCATTTCTACCTGATATAAGGTCTTTTGGGGTGTCTTTATGGCTGAAATGAGATTCAATTGCTTTAAAAATGACACTGCAATCCCTCAGACCACCAATCACATTTATAGTGGTGTCATAATTGATGGTTACTGCTGCATCATTTAATTCAATCATATACTACTCATTTTTATGCGGTTCATCTGCCGAGTCATCTTTTTTATTCAATCATCTACTTCAGCCTTTTTAAACTTCTATGGGCGATCCATGCAATGTTCAAGCATACCATTTTTATCAATCCACTTATAGGCAGTATCCTTGCTGACTCCGAGATATTTGTATATCTCTTCGACAGATACCCAACGATTAACCGCATCAATCATCTATTTACTACTTGGCTGAATTGGATGCGATAGCATTGTTTTTACCTCTTAAATAATTATCTTTCATATACCCGTTCTGTCAATGAAAACCTTGACGAATAATAGCGTGTGGTTGAAAAATTACGTCCGACAATGGAATTGTCCTAAATTTTAACTGTTTCTGACAAGAGGCAAAGAGTGAACCCCAGAGAAATAGAGGTTTCGGAATGCTATCTCTGACAAGTCTGAATATTTCCAGAAATCTAAAGGGATTCTTAAGCTATTACGTTACCGAAAGGATATGGCTTGGCTTAGCTATTGAAATGAAAAATATAGAGGATCGAATATGGAGAGCTTAAGCGGAAAGTCGTAATGGTGGTGCAGTCCAGACAGTACTGGATAACCGATTACTCTTCCCTGTTTTTGTGGGGTGTATCCTCAACCTGGTAATTCTTCAGTAATTCCCTGATGTAGCCGCTTCTCGTTATGATACCAAATATATCCAGCCAGAACATTTCTGATTTTTCAGTTTCATTAAAGATGGTGAACTAGCTATTTTTATTTGTTTTCTTCTTCAAGATGGGGGGGAATTTGGTGACGATATAATATTATTGCTTCATGATACTGCGGCACCCTGACGCTCCAAAAAACATCCGTGTTTTTTTGGAAGCTATTTCTGCAGCACCTTAAAAAAGAAATAATAGCCCATCAGGATGATGGGCACAAAGCAAGGCGGACAATCCGATTTGAATGATATTTTTTGATGTGATCCGCTTAATATGCTTGGTTCTATCTGAAGAAATAGTGGAGTGCTCTTAATGTGTTGGGCTGGCTAAAAAACGAGAGAATTGTAGATCAGAATGCGCCTTTAACAGATCAGATGAAACTGTCCGGCAAGGGAACCGGAGAAATACAATATCGGACGGTTTCCTTGAAGCTTCCCGCTTCCTCAACCCCTCCGTTCCGTATCTGGGTCTTCTCTTTCC
>VRUG01000186.1 GCA_019456255.1 Planctomycetota bacterium
TATGTATTCCGTCGCTATCAAAATCATAACCCTTTGCATCCCTGACTTTTACCGGTTTTCGGCCCTTTTTTTTCTCATATTCATAAACAAAATGCTCTGCTTCATTTGCATAGTTAAATTCATCTAAGTTTTCGTATGAGATCTCTTTGAGCATTTGCCGACCCTTATTAAGCCATTTACAGTTCGTCTTATCTACTTTTATAATGTTTCTGTTTATCTTGTTCTTATACCAAGCAATTGATTTTTCAGATGTATTAGAATTCATCAAACCACGTACTTTAGCTGCAATTTGTTTGTTTGTAAGCTTATCTCCTTCTTTACATATGATCTCCACAGCACAATCCTTTACAGTTTTTTTTATATCCATCTTTGCCTCCTGCAATCCTGTAAATCAAATCTTACCATATATCTTATTTCCTCGCATCCTCCTGGAATATCAATACAATATAAGGCAGGTTAAAAAACAAATCGGGAGGTAAGTATGCTCACACCTGAATTAATTACAGATATCATCGTCCTGGCTGCAATCGTTGTACCCATCACCCAGGCCACTAAAAAGTGGCTCCGAGCAGACGGGATGACAGCCCTGATCATCTCCGCTGTTGTGTCGATCCTGTTTGCTCTCTGGAAGACCCTGTCGGTTCAACCCTATGACTGGGGAAGGTTTATCATCCTTGTAATTGGTGTCTTCCTGGAAGCAAACGGCATTTATCATTTCGGTTCTTATGCTGTGGGCAAGATGGTAAAGCAGAAAGGGATAAGCGTATGAAATACCAGATAGTCCTTATCATCGTGCTGATCCTCCTGCCTCTTATCTGTCTGGCGCAGGAGATCAAACTTTCCGTGTTCTTCCTGCGATATGATGGCGGACTGGGATGGGAAGTGAGGAGATCAAGCCGGAAGAAGGGGAAGAGGAAGAAATAGAGCCTTATTCCCAAAGGCATAAAGTTACCTTAAGGATCAAGGAGCAATGGAGCGATGAGGTAACAACCAATCTCTACACCGCCGTGTCCCGCAAAGAGTATTTTCGCCAGTCCGGCAGTTACTCCTATTTCTACTTGAATCCTGATATTGCCTGGGAGATCACCGACCGGATCAAGTGGTACACCGGCTTCTGGTCTAAGTTGACCTTCTACGATGAGCTTGATTCCGAAGATAATCCCAAAGATTTTACCAGCCTTTTAGCCAAGACAAATATTACCTTCAAACCCCTGGACAAGCTTAAAATCATCCCCTCCTTCCAGAGTGTTTTTGATCTATACCAGAACCAGGAGAAAACTCAAACTACTCAAACCTTTGGTTTGAGTATCACTTCCACAATCGATAATGTCCGTGTGGGAGGAAGATACAAAGGAATCCTGCGATCCTCCATGGGGGAAGAGAGCACAGTTTCGCTGCGCTTCAACAATGAATTTGGAGTGAATGTAAACTGGGATCCAAATAAGTGAAAAATCATCGTTGACGAGACCGTAATACTGTCACCTTTTTCTGCTACAGTAAAAACTCTTTTTGTGGCCTTCCTCGGGCTACGTCCTGTAGCCCTCGGATATGCCAGTTGCTACAATAAGCCCCAAAGACCTGGCAGGGAGGCCGGGTCTTTGGGGCGCTCAGAGGGGGAGAGAGAAGATTTGCCCACATACTATTCTATGCGCAGAAAGCCTTAACGCCAGCCACTACATCTAAAACAGCTTTATTCTCAAAGTTTATTAGATCATCTGAGAATACAAAATCTACTCTATCGGTTTTATAATTCTTTCCATAACTTATTCGGATCATTTCCATGATTTGATTCTTTGCGATAATTACCTGACACGGGCAGTTTGTAGTAGATCTGGATGTCGTGGTTCTTCACCACGACCTTGTCGATGAGGTCGTGGCACAGCTTGATTCTCCTTCTCATACCCATGCCTTTCAGTTGTCCGGACAGGCGACGACAGATCTCCTCGATGTTTCTCTCCAGATCGCGAAGTGAGAGTCCGGGTTCGGTCCGCCGGGACAGCTCCTCGAGCTTGCTTTGGGCATTCTCCAGCCTCTGCTCTATAGTATGACGACGGGAGGTCAGCTCTTCAAGCTCGATCACGCCACTCTGATATGCATCGAGAAGACGCTCGAGCTGCCTTTCGCCGTCCCGTGTCTGACGTTTAATCCCTTTGATCTGCTCCGCGGTGAGACTGCCGTCGGCCGGGATCTGGTGCTGTTCCCGCCAGGCAGCCAGCAGCAGCTGCGGATCCTGCAGCAGGGAGACCACGTCCGACCAGAGAAGCTCATCCAGTTGCCGGGCGGCTATCGTGGGATGGGGGCAATACGAGCGGCGAGGTCTGACATATTGCGGATCGCTTCCTCGGCACCAGTAGTAGAGGTGGCGCCCGCGGTGGCTGATCACAGCGTTCATTTTCCGATTGCAGTGGCCGCAGACCACCAGTCGTCTGAGCAAATGCGACTCGGG
>VRUG01000187.1 GCA_019456255.1 Planctomycetota bacterium
GTAGTTGCCGGAGAAATAATCAATAGATTTACCCTGGTAACGGCCGAAACTGATTTTACCTCCACCTGCCTGTCTGGAGATTGCCGGGGCGCCGATAAAAGTCACCACAATAACGACCAGAATAATGACACTGAAGATGTATAAGAACGGATGGGCGACGGTTTTCTTATCGCTTTCCTTTTCCCGTGTTTTGCTTTTTTGCTGGGTTATTCTTCTCTTTTCTCTAGAGGGCATAGCCAATCCTTAAAATTGTAATTTAGCTGCATCCTATGGATAAAATCATTCTTATCAGGGCTATATAGCATAGCATCGAAGGGGAAGAATGTCAATTCAGCCGCAAGACCCTTGACATTCGAAGGCCGCATCCGTATAGTAAGTCCATATAGGGGGCGTGGCGAAGCAGGTTATCGCGCCGGCCTGTCAAGCCGGAGATCGCGGGTTCAATCCCCGTCGCTCCCGATAAACCCCTTCGGGGGTTTTTTTATCGGGCTGTAGCGCAGTGGCTAGCGCGCTCGGTTCGGGTCCGAGAGGCCGGGAGTTCGAGTCTCCCCAGCCCGAAAGATAAGTCATTATTGGCTAAGGATATATAACATCGTTAGTTGAGCCAACTTAAATAAAATAAGCCATTGTGGCCAGTTATGTGACCTAGTCGTTTCCGGGAGGGGGAACCGATGAGGCATAAAGAACCTTTCACAATTTTTCCACGTAAAACTAAAAATGGTAAAGCTGTCTTGTATTTCCGAACCTATAATGAAGACGGAAATCGGACTACTGCCAGGAGTACAGGTCAAACAAACAAAGCTGCAGCACGTACCTATGTAACAGAGCTCTTAAAAAGCGGAAATATCCTCCCGAAAAAAAATCCCAAATTTAAAGACTATATAGAGAATTGGTGGCGCTGGGATGAATGCCCTTATGTCCTGGGTAAGCGAGCGCGAGGCAAGAATAAGATCTCTCGGACTTATGTTGAGAGTTGCCGGAGTTATCTCGACCGTCACATCCTTCCATATCTTGGAAACTACCGGATTTCTGCAATAAAGACCAGGGCTATCGAGGGGTGGCTTCTTGACCTGAGAAATAAACATTCCCGACTTAAGACTCCACTTTCACCAACTACTATCAATCAAATCCTTATGACTCTAAAAATCATTTTCAAAGAAGGGGTAAGGATCGGTGACTTTTCATTCGACCCTACCGCAACGGTGCTTCCTTTGGAAGAAAACCGGGAAGTGAAGTCTTTTTTAAATCCCGATGAAATCAAGAAACTCTTCAATGAAAAGAAGATTCAGGAAACATGGGGTGGAGATCTGAAACACTATACACTCAATCTCTTGGCTGCCAGCTCAGGCATGAGATTAGGCGAGTGTCAGGGATTACAAAATCAATATGTGCAGGGTGGATATATCGATGTTCGTTTTGTCTGGATAAGAAAGTACGGATTAAAAGAATGGCCTAAAAAGGGATCCAAGCGGAAAATTCCTATTCCATCTAAGACCCAGGCGCATCTTAGTGAATTAATCGCCCTTTCTCCTTACCAAGAAGCCGACGACCTTATTTTCTGGGGAGTAAGCGGAAAGAAGCCCATGGATAATAAAATCATCTCTACTGCCCTGTATGATGCATTCTGCAAAATTGGAGTATCTGAAGAGCAGCGCAAAGAGAGAAACGTCACATTCCATTCCTGGAGATACTTCTATAATAGCTTTCTACGTGGGAAAGTGGCTGATGTAAAGTTGCAGCATCTTACGGGTCATCGAACACAAGAGATGACAGACCACTATACAAGCTTCCGGATTGAGGATTTTGAGGATGTCATCAGGATTCAGGAAAACTTTTTCAATCGTTAAAAATCTTGCCGGGGATAGGGTAGCTCCCGAAAACCGGACCTCGGACGGTCTCCTCGGCAAGTTATACCACCGAGGCTCTCTGACCAGGGGGAGTGAATCAGATGGAAACTAATTTTTTCCACGGGAACATAAAAGAGATATTGAAATACGCAATGAGCTTGGATACTAAATCGCAGAAAGAAAACTACCTCAAAAATATTGACAAGGATATTCAGAAGCAACTTAACTTTCTCGATCAATCAATCCGAAAAGAAGAAGTTAAAAGAAAATCAAATCTATGGGGAGGCCGGTTTTCAGTAAGTTTAAGAAGAGAAGATAAGATTCTTTACAAACGGCTAAAGGGCAAAATTCTCAAGCTGCTTACTGCTATTGGTGAAAATCCAAGCGACAGAACCGATGAACTATTAGAGCAGGAGCTTCAATCGCTCGGTCAAAGCATGAACAATTACAGTACAAATCAAGTTTCAAGCCCTTTTGACCATGAAACCCAAATAGTCACACCGGGATTTAATTTAGTTGAAATACCTGGGATGAAGGAAAGACGGGAACGAGATTGGAAAACCTTTTATGAATTACATGAAAATGACTTTGTA
>VRUG01000188.1 GCA_019456255.1 Planctomycetota bacterium
ATAGAGGTGCAGGCCAGCGGGCCGGGTCAGGGTGGCGGGCATGACGTCCCCCAGCAGGTACCAGCTCAGACGCTCACCGATGTTATGGCGCACGGTAAGCTGCCCCCGCCAGACCAGGGCTTCGGCTGCGGTCAGGTCACTGCGGGGGTAGACCAGAACGCCCCGAAGGGCCACTTCAGGTCTAGTGACAGGAAGTTTTCGTATGGGCTTTATCCTGGGCGTTTGTCGCCGTTGATCGACTAAAGGTAGCCTTTGTTGCGCATCTGGTTGGGCCTCCTGCGGAGCAATATGCTTGGGCGCCCCAGGGCTAACAATATCCTGGGCAATAGCTTTCATCTCGGCGAGGAGGTTATCAATTTTCCCAGTGTAGTCGCGGGTAACTGAACGGATGATCTTCCCCGTCTCAACGTTGATGATACGGATATCTATGGAATAGGTTGATCCAACTTTACCTACTGAGCCCGCCACCATTTTATTTACCCCAAGGAGCTGTCCTACTTCTACAGCGCATTCGTCTGAAGTACATCCCAATAGCTGGAAATTTTGTTCGGCGAGAATTGCCTCCATCTGCCCTCGTTCCACGATGTTGACCTTACCTGTGTTTACCAGCTCGGACCTCAAACGGTCGGTTAGACTGGCAGCTTCTAAAGCAGAAATACCTCGTCCTTTAAGGTCTAATATCGCAAAAGACTCATTAACCTGAGCCAGTGCGCTGGAGCCTATCAATAGTACCAGTACCAGCCAGGCGGATATAAACCATGCCGAGGTAGAAAAGGCTTCGTGCCGGGTGGATGGTCTCATGGGCGATGGTAATTTAGATATACTCGGATAACTAACTCAAATTTATTTAATGCCCGGTTTAGGCAAACCCTGGCAGCCTCGGGTGGGAGGAAGCAGGGTATAAATGTGCTTTACACCGGTGTGACATTCAGCCTGATTCGTTCAGCGTTTTAAGTTAACCTGGCCCCTTCACGGCTTACAGATCAAGGTGCTGTCATTCACCCGACTCCGCCTGCCGCCAGTCTGTTTGTGGCCTGTAATTTATGGCCGTAATGCTGAAGTGGCATGATATCTCCGTAGCCAAATAATATTACTACAATATGACCACGGTCGACTCCTCCGGCAATATGGGTGAGTTCTCTTCGGAGGTAAAACTACAGATTATATCGGTTTGTGGATCGGGACAGAGAGTGAAACAACATCACGAGATATCCACATACTAAAATCAGCCGCGATCTATCTGAACGCTGAAATATTTCGGTTCCTAACTGAAGTCTGCCGACTGGTAAGACGCTATGCACCTGATACACTGCAATTGGACTTTTATGTCTTGTTGCCCATTTTAAAATCAATTAGCTTCAATCCTATTTTTTTAATAATTGGGTAGATTAGGATATTCTACCGGTTCAAGACCACTGCCTGAACAAGCAGTAGTCTTGTCAAGATATAGGCGTGCAAACGGCATGCAAGAGTTCAGACCAAACCATTATTAGGAGACGAAAATGCTCAGAGCACCTGCAATATTATTGATGATATCCTGCTCCATACTTCTGGCGCAAGAGGCCGAGTTCGCTTACATGGGTGTCAACAACTGCAAGATGTGCCATAATAAAAAGGATAAGGGTGCCCAATTCGATATCTGGAGTGATGGCCCCCATGCCAAGGTCTTTGAAACCCTCAAGAGCGAGGAAGCCCTTAAGATCGCCACGGGACTGAAGCTGGAGGGACCACCTCACGAAGCCGGGGAATGCCTGGTATGCCACACAACCGGATGGGGCAAGGCAGATGGCTACGAGGTGCTGAGCGCGGAATTTATTGCCAATCCCGAGAATGCCAGGGCGGTAAAGAAGAATGATTACAAGGCCAATGTCGGCTGCGAGAACTGCCACGGCGCCGGAAGCGGGTACAAATCCAAAAAAACCATGGAGGGTATCTTTAGCGGTGAAATCGATCCCGCAACCGTCGGGCTGATCTATCCTAATAAAGAGGTCTGCCTGACATGCCATAACGAAAAGAACCCGAACTTTCAAGAAGAATTTGACTTCGATGCAATGGTGGCCAAGATTACGCATCCCTATCCTGAAGAATTCAAGGCCACCAAAGGAACCTCCCCAGGGAAGTAAAGCCCCTCTGCAAATCATACAGGCACGTATTCATTTGATGGTTCTGTGCAACTGGTCATAAGGGGCCGATACATTTTCTTCTGAACATGAGCCCCAGGGTTCGTAAGCGAGTTATCGTCGTCTTGGCCGTCGTGGTGGCCGTGCCCATCATTTTCTGGGGCGCGGCGGAATATACCTCACGCCCAAAATTCTGCAACAGCTGCCACTACATGGAGCCCTTCTATGAGAGCTGGCAAGCATCCTCCCATGCCGACATCACCTGCACCTACTGCCACTTCGAGCCGGGGCTGGCAGGCAAGATCGAA
>VRUG01000189.1 GCA_019456255.1 Planctomycetota bacterium
CCTGAACTTCCGAACGTCTTAGTTGCAGCATTTACCGGTTAAATTGTAAAATCCAACCGTATTGTGCTTTCATACCAGAATGGAAAGTTAGCTTTTAAAGTAGATTCCATTGGTGAGCCGGTCACCTCGCTTTCCACTTTCATATTCCTGGATATTCTCCAAAGTAGTATCGGCGATGTTGGCGAGAGCCTCTTTAGTTAGAAACGTCATATGGCTGGTCACCGAAGAACGTCAGGGCATATCGGCCTTGATTCTGTTCTTTCAATTTGACAGTCGGCAGCACCTGTTCTATAGTTTTAGGCAACTTAAGCTATCAGAGGATAGAAACCCTCATTGCAGGAGAAGTTTAAAATGATGGGGATGTCAGAAATCTGCCGCCGGGCCAAGACCGGCCCTTTTATGAAAGCCGATGATTTCGATCTTGATGTGCTTTATGCCAACGCTCGGCAACTGAGTGAAAAATACAAAATAAATTATGATCCTCAAAATCCGGTTCCTTCTGATGATGATCTGGCCGACCGGACATACAAGGCTGCTGTTGATTTCGTGGTAGCCGTCGGAGTTTACTGTCCGGATACCGGCAGAATCATCAAGTTTACCAGGGAGGAAGTCCTGGGGGCGGTAGCTAATTCCCGTGGAAGCTGCACAATGGGTGAGGGAAAAGACCGCTTCCTCTGGACACCGCGCCGGCCGGATAGCGACCTGAAACCCTGGTTCCATGTGGGGACCGGAATCTTTGTTACCGACGAACGTATCGCTTTCAATTTAACAAAAGCCTACGCTCAGATAGAACAGGCCAATTCGGTGAGCGTTTCAGCTCTGGAAAAGATCGACGGGCAGAAATCAGAATCGGGCACCCCTACAGAGATTCTTGCTGCCATCCACAGTATAAAAATAGCCCGCAGCGCCCTCAGCCATGCCGGCCGGCCCGGTTTAGCAATCGGGAATTGCATCTCTGCTGCCGGAACCTCACTGGCAACCATTGCCGCCAGTGCGCCGCAGTTTGGCCTACGCCCCTCAGATGGATGGCTGGTCGGAGCGCATGCGGAGATGAAGTTTACCATGGACATGCTAAACAAAGCGACCTATCTATCCTGTTGGGGCGCCAATATCGGCAATGAATCCGGGCCATTGGTGGGAGGCTATGGAGGAGGTCCGGCAGAAGTAGCAATAATTAATGTGGCCTACAGGCTGATCGGTCTTCTGGTGCTGAACTGTGATTATCACCTCACTTTTCCCGTTCATATTACCAGGAGCTGCAGCACTCCCCGTGATGTATTGTGGACCGTGGCCGTCAGCAGCCAGGCCATCAGCCGCAATACCAGGGAGCTGGTCTGGTCGCTTGGTTACATAGCCGCCGGTCCGATGACAAAACAGTTTTTCTATGAAAGCGCCGCCTACATCGCCACTGCGATCTCTTCCGGCCTATCTACTCAAACCTGTCATCCTGCCAGGGCAATCCGGAATGATTACATCACCCCCATGGAGATGCTGGGCTCAGTGGAACTGACCCAGTCTTGTGTCGGTCTGAAACGAGCTGAAGCGAATGAGTTGGTAAAAGAACTGCTGAGAAGGTATGAAGATAAAATTGACGATGCTCCCAAAGGAAAAAAATATCAGGAATGCTATGATGTAAATACAGGCCGGCCAATTCAGGAGTACGCGGACCTTTACGGTGAAGTTAAAGAAGAGCTCCACGCCCTGGGTTTCCGGCGCCTGGTTTAAAGTAAATAGCAAACTGGTTTGTAAAGGAGAAGGAAGAATGGGGTTGCCGCAAGAAAGTCTCCATGAGTTCCGTTCAGAGGGAGATTTGAACATATCCCCCAAAACGTGCTGCCTGGACAAAAAAGAATATTGATGCCAAAACACAAAAATGGCTCGATGAAGATGCCAGGTATTTTCTGCATCAATCCTTGTCCACTCCCTGCTTGAATGTCCTTTCAAGCTGCGAGGGGATCTATATCGAGGATTTGCAGGGTAACCGTATCATGGATTTCCATGGAAACTATGTTCACCAGGTAGGATTTAGAAATAAACGAGTGATTGAAGCCATTATTGAGCAGTTGAACACACTGCCTTTCTGCACCCGGCGATATACAAATATACCCGCTATTCGCTTAGCCAGGAAACTGGCGGAGCTGGCCCCCGGAAAGCTGAATAAGGTGCTTTTCACCCCTGCCGGTACCGCGGCTATCGGCATGGCCCTCAAGCTGGCCCGCGCGGCCACCGGGCGCTTCAAGACAATATCTATGTGGGATTCCTTTCACGGAGCATCCCTGGATGCCATTTCTATAGGTGGCGAGGCTCTTTTTCGCAAAGGGATGGGACCGCTGCTGCCGGGTACCGAACATGTGCCCCCTCCCGATCCCTTGCACTGTCCCTTTGTAAGCCATAAGGATTGCAGCCGCTGCGATTTAACATGTGC
>VRUG01000190.1 GCA_019456255.1 Planctomycetota bacterium
ATCTGATCGAGGACACTTTGAGCTTTCCTGAGTCCATCAACAATGGTGGGGAAGCTCTTCTGTAGATTGGATGAAATAATAAGATCGTTCATTTGCACCTCCGTCGCGATGCATCGTCAAAGTGAAGAACCAGGGAAACAGTGACGAACTGCTTTCGGGCCATGGACCCTATCCCTGGCAGCCCTATTATGAACCCTTGCGGGCCGCCTTTTCAACCTCCTTCTTCATGAATTTTACAATCTCTGCTGTCATATTACTATTTTCCTGTATGCAGAGAAGCTTGAATTGTTTTCGTAAATCATCGGGAATGTTTCTCAATATCATTGTACCCATACAATCAATATAAACCATGCTATCATGCTTGTCAACCCTTTTTTTATCTCAAATCCCCTAAATATGAAAAAAAATGCTTTGCCGTAATAGGACGCCTAAAGCTGACTTGAGAAATTCCCCAGAACCGCCCTAGGATTGCCTACAATGGATTTTCTATGCCAGGGTGTAAGGGGGGTTTTGATACCCTTAAAAACGGACTTTTTTTGCTTTCCCCGCTTAATTCCTTATTCTGCTTAAAATTAAGGCCATTGCCCCAAAAAAGACGCACGAGGATTGCCTGTGGCACATTTTCTAGGCCGGGGTGGTATTTGGATACTCCCCTTATATTTCGATCTTCACCGTTTCGTTGAAGTTGTTCAACGTTCCGTTGATGCCGGTGAAGGGTCCAGCACCTATGCATAAATATAAGACGGATTGCCCCGATTTGCCGAAAAACCATCACGATCGGCCCCGGGTCAGGAGCAGGTCGGGCTATTCCGGGGAAGATTTATGCAGAAGGTGAATAGATATAAAAAGGGGAGAGAGGGAGGGTGTTGACAGGGGGGGCCTGTAGATCGTGTCCGCCTATGCGACAGTGCTATCCCTCTGAATTCGGTCTTGCCCCCGGTGAACTCTCCAGGAGAAATTATTTTATACAGATTGGAGATGCGAAGGCAGGACGACTAGACCCTGGAAAAATAAAAAAGCTGCCTTTCGGCTGCCTTGAAATTGATAATCGCAATCTCAGTCACATAAATTGGTTGTTTTACACCATCTTCCGGTTGTTGAAGGAGAAGCAGAATCCTTTTTAACTTTGAAGGGCTCGACACGTTTAAGCATTTTTTTAAGATTCTGTTGAGCTTTCAAAGTTTTTTTCTTATACTCAGTAGAGCTTCCCTTAACTAATTTTTTTCCCATCCCGACCTCCTAATTAAATAATACTATTATTTTGGCATTGGCGCAAAGAAGGATAAGTCCTTGCTCTCGATGCATTTAGATGCCATATCGAGAACAAAACTGTTTGTCCTTATATAGAGCTCATACATTTTCTGCCAGAGATCACTCTTAATATCAATGAAATCTATTTCCAAACCACAAGATTTGGCTTCATCTCTATAAATAGGCCGCCCATGATCTTTTGTTTGTTTTGGCGTAAGGAATTTATTGATCCTCTTTTTTATATCACCAGTTTTTATTCTTTGCAACATACCGGTTTTTAAACTTTTAATGGCTGAATCTTCAGAAAGAGCCATAGCGGTTCTGAATTCTTTGATTTGTCTCTCATCATATCGAGCCAATTGCTGTAGATATGGTTCTAGATTTCCTTTTTCCGCTACCGCTTTCTTGAATAATTCGTCATAACTTTCAACAATATTGAACACAGAAAATCGTTTTGGTTTTCCTTCTTCAACAGTAATAAATTGAGGGTCGACGGCACCTAATTCTGAGGAGGCTCCCATTCAGATTTTACTAGCCCCAAAACATATTAAAGTAGCTGCAGATTTTGCTTTTCCGGGCACAATTGCCCAATATTCTCTTATTTCGCTATAACTTCGGCAGATATTGATAATTCTTTCAGCGGCAAGTGCATTACCTCCAGGTGAATCTATAAACAAAGCCAATCCAGCCGTTAAGTCCATTTTTTGAAGAATTCCTTCTAACATTTGAGCATCACTGTCTTCTATTCCAACAGGGGCACTGAAGCTAGTAAAAAACGAGACAACGGGTCTTTTTAACTCTTTTTCAATCTCCTCGAAGAGGTTTTTCCGTGTCTCATGCTGCTGGCCCTTTTCGACAAGGACTTTACTAATCACTGGATCTGCGTTTTGTATTGCCATTCCCTATCCTCGACTTATATCATAATACACCCAATCTAAAAATCAAGCTTTTAAATTATTTTTTCGCTTCTTGCGCCCGGGTTTTTCCCAGCCAAATCGACCCGTGGCCGAAAGGTCAAAGTTGTCCTCTGGGAAAAGCGCCCTTATGATCCCTAACCGTTTCCTCAGGGACTTTGCCTGTTTCACGATAACCTGCAATTTATTGAATCACTTTCCATAGGTGGTAGTTACGCCAATCCCAGGGAATTG
>VRUG01000031.1 GCA_019456255.1 Planctomycetota bacterium
AACCGAGAAAAGGCGATAGCGCAAATCTTTTTATGGAAAAATTCAAGCTTTTCTACAGAGCATGTCCGGTACCTTTTATGGAAACACTAATTTTGTGCGAATAATCAACCAAACGCGCAAGGGGTTTCAGGCAGCCCCTGCCTGTCCTCCATAGCCTTGGCGACGGAGAATCAACCAACCGCGCACGCCTGTCGCGGCGTAGTATTACGAAGCCGGAAGCGATTTTTTATACTTCGTCATTGATTCCTCATTCGGACTTCGACATTCTACATTCGCTTTGACGCTTCCCCAACCGTCAAGCGCCTTGATCTAAAGTCTTTGCTCAATAAGTTCTATAATTTTTTCTACAATTTCTATATGCTTCACTTCTCTTTGAGATACTTGCCTGAATTCCTCTGCTATACCTGCCGCACAAACATCTGCGTCTTCTGATACTTCCAAATACTCGTCTCTTACTGACTCTTCAATCTCCTGCATCAGACGAAAATTCTGTACAAATTTCTTTCTGTTTGCTTCATCGATCATTTTTCGTTAACTCTTTTCTTAAGGCCCAGAAAGATTTCTTTATGATTCGCACTATCATTTACAAGTGTTTTTAACAAAGACTTGATTTCCAGAAAGGTCTCCTCGTCGATATTTGCAGGCCAGTTTTTTCTTTCCATGCAAATGGTATAAACCCCTCGGGTAAAGCTATCCTCCATGTCAATCGCTGACTGGATATAGCCATTGATTTTCTCCGCGCTGTCCATGCACGGTATTATACCTTGGCGACGTCAATCATTAACTAAATTTTCTTGATTTTTTTCAAAATTCTGGTATAATAACCACCGAAATACAACCAGCGGGGGTTTCTAATTTGAACATTACTATTTTAACTTTGTTTAGGATTTCGGGATTGGTAAATCGTAAATCCCAATGCCCGCCCATCTTATCCAACTTGCCCCACTTGTCCTTGCTGCGCAAGTCTTTTTTACAAAACGAACCCAATTTCCAAAAACCAAAAATGAACATAAACCACTACCCAACAACCAATTACAAACAAAAACGCCTTTCTATGTGCCGAAAAAACGAACCCAAACGAACCCAATTTTGCCAAATCGGCAAAATAATGTTATAAGAGATAAATAAAGGCACAACTTAATGCAGAACAACAGAAAATACTTATTTATAGGCTTGGGGGAAATACTGTGGGATATCCTGCCGGATGAAACGCATTTGGGAGGGGCTCCGGCTAATTTCGCATACCACGCTGGCGCTCTCGGCGCCGATGCTGTAGTCGTTTCAGCTGTCGGCAACGACTCACAAGGCGAAAAAATCCTCAAAAAACTAAAAGCTATGAACCTATCTACTGAATATATCAAAACCAGCGATAAATACCCAACCGGTTCAGTGACGGTCGATATCAACGAACAAGGCAACCCCTCATACGAGATACACGAAAATTCAGCGTGGGATTTTATTGAATTTTCACCTAAGTTAAACGAACTAGCCCAAAATGCTGATGTAATTTGTTTCGGCTCACTCGCCCAGAGGCGCCAGGTCTCCCGCGATACCATACAATCTTTTCTAAAATCTGCTAAGCCAACCTCGCTACGAATCTTCGATGTAAATATAAGGCAAAACTTCTATTCAAAACAGATACTCGAACAATCGCTCCAAGCTGCGAATATTTTGAAGATAAATACCAAAGAGTTGAAAATTATTGCTGAACTGCTGGACACGAAACGAAGTGAAGACACGACAGAGCCCGGCGCCTTACCGAAGCCCGACGTCTTTTCGGACACGAAACGAAGTGAAGACACGACAGAGCCCGGCAACTTACCGGAGCCCGACGTTTTTTCGGACACGAAACGAAGCGCAGAGCCTGACGTCTTTTCAGACACGAAACGAAGTGAAGAGCCTGACGTCTTTTCAGACACGAAGCGAAGCGCAGAGCCCGGCGTTTTTTCGGAAAACGACGAAAAGTCGCTGCTAAAAGATTTGCTGAACCGATGCGACCTGTCACTTATCGCACTTACAAGGGGATTTGACGGCAGCACGCTCGTCACCGCTGAAAGAATTTCTAACCACCGGGGATTCCACCTCGAACCCGTCGACACGGTCGGCGCGGGGGACGCGTTTTTAGCTGCCCTTAGCTGGGGCCTGATAAATAAGCTCGACCTCGACCTTATAAACAACTACGCCAATCACATCGCTGGCTACGTCTGCACACAAACCGGCGCCACCCCAATTATCCCAAAAGAACTGTTGCGTATCTAAGGAACCACAACTTAAGGAACTATTGGAAGATTGTATTTTTGCCATTCCTCGAAACCGCCTTCGAGCTCGATAACAGGAAAGCCCTCACTGGCGAATTCCTTCGCAGCTTCAGCGGCCAAATGGCATACTTCGGAATAGCAGTAAATCACATTGTTTCTGTCCTTTGTCAGCCCCTTACAAGTCAGCCATTCGTCCCGCGGAAGACTTATCGCACCGGGAATATGGCCCTTAGCGAAATCGTCAGCGGTGCGGACATCGATGATGTTAATGTTCTCCTCATCTTCCATCATGTGCTGAAGCTCCATCGGGCCCGTCGTAAATTCGGTTTTGGCCTTAAAGAACTTCTCGGCTTTTCTCGTACTTACCAGTACCATGATATTGCCCCCTAAAAATTAACATTAACTCTGCTTTCTATACTCCTATTACAGCTATAATGTTTCACAAAATTATCGTCAAAAAACCGACTCCACTTTAAGAGATTTGACCCTTTTGGCAATTCACATATCGCCCTGGGCCCTAATTTCGCTCAATTACCAGGTCAACTCTATAATTCTCATTTCTCTTAACCTTTTTCTGCCACACAGTTATTTCAAAATCACCAACTTCTTCTACAGAATAAGGTTCTTCGGATTCTTCGGCCACCTCAAAATCTTTAGGCAATATTAAAGCCAGTTGCTGAATACCTTCAGGTCCCATTAAATTTTGAATACTCATGTTATACTGATTTTGTTGATTAATTTGCAGTTTTCCGGCTCCGGCCATAAATCAAGATTCTTATTTACGGAACGAGCCAACATATTGGTTATAAATTTCCCCGTTGGGTCAATATCGAGTTTCGCTTCTTCCAGAGTTGTAATTAAATATTCGCATACTTCTTTAGGGAAACATTCTTGCTGAGCATTAATAGCTTTTTCTTCGCCAATTGAACTTTTAATTGATTTTGTTCGCTTCACTGTCTTTTTAGGCATTTGCCTGTAGAAATTCGCTCCTGCTAATGTCAATATTACCGCTGCTACTGCTATAGTTGTGCCTTTTCCAATAGTCATGATCTTTGCTCCTGTGATAAGTGTTGTCGCTGTAGATTTGAGGAGACCAAGACCGCTAGTTGTTGCGGCTGCATTTGCTGCGCCGAATGAGATGCCCGTTACCAATGCTTTACCACCAGCGGCGGCTGCCAGAGCCGCTTTAGCGGTGGTACTCATCGCCGATGCGGCACCGATGATGGCAACGGTGCGTGCTATCGTCACAGGTTTTGCTTTAAATGCAGGGCTGGCATCATAAAGCATCGGGGCGAGCAAACCTTTCATCGCTTTGAGCGCGGTCTTTAATTGCCTACCAATGGTACTGCGATGAACGCAAAGGCGTTGTGCTATCTGAGGTTTGGTTAGCTTCTCAAAGAAATGCAGCATGACTATCTCACGCTGATACTCGGGCAATTGAAATATCGCCTTGCGAATTGCCTCAAATTCTTCCCTCTTTTCCATAGCGTCGGTTACCCCTTTCGCCTTGTGGTCAGGCATTGCTTCTTCGAGCGGTATCTGCGAGATTAGCGCCGAGCGTCTAATGCCCTTGCGCAGCCAGTCGACAGAGAGATTGCGAGTAATCTGTGCAAGCCAACTGGTGAACTTGCCCGGGTCGCTTAGGCTATCGATATGCAGAAAACTGCGCAGGAAAACCTCCTGTGCGATGTCTTCGGCGGCCTTTGGGTCAGCTATGCGGGCATAGGCAATCGAATAGACCAGCCCGAAGTGACGCTCGACGAGCAGCTCGAATGCCGCTTTATCGCCTCGTTTAGCCGAAAGCACCAGTTTGTCGTCTTTTAGCCCTTGTTTCATTTTTTTCATAATCTTCGTCTCCAAAGAGCCAACCGATGACTCTCCACCACACAGGACTCGGTAAAACAGCGTTTGTTGCAAAAAGGAGTGAAAACATTTTAACATATTTGGCTTTATTTATAAAAAAACAAATCAATGGTATCTTTTTGCAAAAGAAATTATTTTGTCCGGTTGACAGTCTGGTGGAATAGCTGTATCATAAGTCCCCAGTTGGATTTTCCGTTTGCAAGTTAACTTTCGGCACTCGGGCCAGCTTGTTTCTTTACTTACCTATGGCATTACTTACAAAGGTATAGATATAGTGAAAGTATTGGCGTGTATACCTGCAAGATACGAATCAACAAGATTTCCGGGGAAAGTTCTCGCTAATGATACGGGAAAGTTCCTTATTCAGCACAGCTATGAACAGATATGTCAGGCGAGCTTGCCGGAAAAAATCATCATCGCCGCCGACGATAAAAAAATTGCTGATGCAGCTAAATCTTTTGGCGCCGAATGCGTTATGACAAGCACCGAGCATGAATCAGGAACCGACCGGATCGCTGAAGCTGTGAAAGATATTGATGTAGAAATCATCATTAACTTACAAGCTGACGAGCCGGAGATTAATCCTGATGATATTGATACGCTCTGCAAGCTATTGCTCGACAATCCGGATTGTTCAATGGCGACTTTGACGGCTGACTTTAAAAACGCAGAACAAATCGCTGATGCGAATATTGTTAAAGTCGTCGTCGATAATAATAACAAAGCAATATACTTTTCGCGGTCGGTGATTCCATATAACAGAGATGCCAGCGGCGTAGGCAGCGTAAAGCAATATCTAAGGCACATCGGGATTTACGCTTACAGGAAAGAGTTGCTGTTAAAACTTACCTCGATGCCGCAATCACCTCTGGAAAAAATTGAAAAACTCGAACAGCTAAGAGCTTTGGAAAACGGGTTTGCTATATTAACGGCAAAGGTAAACCACACCTGCGACGGTATTGATACGCCAGAGCAATACGCAGAATTTGTGAAAAGGCAAAAACAAAAAATTTAAGAATTTAGGGAGACGATTATGGAGTGCAAAGACAATCCTTTTGTTGCGATTGCCGCGGTATGCGGTGGAATGATGGTGGCATCAGTTGCTATTATACTGATTTTCGCCAAGGATGCTGCCTGGGTTGCCGCGCCAATAGCTGCTTCTCTGGCAGTTATGGGGATTTTCCTGGGTTATTTTGCAAGTAAAAAGAATCAATGACCATCCTTCGTCGAGGCTACGGAGAGGAAGCAAGATAAAAAAGAATAATTCACCACGAAGAACGCGAAGGGCACGAAGAAAAGAAGAATTATAGCCACAGAGGGCACAGAGAACACAGAGGAAAAAAGAAATTATAAAAATGGAAATTGACAAAACAATAAATAAGTGGTTTCAGGAAACGGCGGATGAAATTAATGCCAATCACAAACCGGATAAACCAAAATATGATTTGGCAGCAAACACATTGCCTTTAGCACACAACTATTGTAATGCGGTGTTTATACTCCTGGATAACGACAAAAAACTGCCCGCAATGGCCCTACTTCGTATTCTGGGTGAGTTGGTTTTTAGGCTTATTTGGTGTTTATATAAGGACAATCCTCAAAAAGAAAGCGTTGATGTAAGAATCCAGCGTTGGTTAAAAGAGTCATATCACCAACGAGAAAAACATTTGAGGAAACTCCATCTTGCATTTCCAGATCAAAAGGACATCAAAAAAGAATTAGAATATGTAAAAAACGAAAAAGAGAAAATTCCTTATGAGTTCCCGGGAGGGAATAAAGGAAAGAAGGGGAATTTCTATGAATCTCTTGAGGAGTTACCCCCAGGCTATAAAGATCAACTATATTTATTGTTGTACAGCAAACATAACATAGCAATCCATATAGATATGCTTGTTTTATCTAAACTCATAAGTCAAAAGGAGAATGTAAGGCAATTTTCTGGTGACTTCGATGATGTAGACACAGGAGAGTTGAAAATGCGATGTATGGATTGCGCTTTTCATATTATTTCCTACATCCGGATTGTTTACGATTTAAACTATGAAAAAGTGAAAGCTGAATATCTTGAAGTCAAGAAAAAAAACTAGGTTGACACTACAAATTAAATGATGGATTCCCGCTTTCGCGGGAATGACAAGTTGTGTAATTTTATTATATAGTAAAAAAGGAAAGGCAATGGCCAAAGAAAAAGATTTATTAGCTTCAGTTAGTGACGTATCAACTGAAACTGAATTCTTCTCTCCGATACCCGAGGGATACAAAGCAGGCAAAACAAAATACTGTTTTGTAGTCGGGACCGTCATGAGCGGGCTTGGAAAAGGGATCTTCTCATCATGCCTTGCAAAGCTGATGCAGGATAAGGATCTAAATGTCGCTCCTATAAAACTCGAAGGTTATCTAAATATCGATTCGGGGACGCTGAATCCGTTTAGGCACGGAGAAGTTTTTGTGCTCGATGACGGGATGGAATGCGATATGGACCTTGGGACATACGAAAGGATGCTCGACCTGAATCTAAGCGGTGCTAATTTCACTACCAGCGGGCAAATTTTCCGCTCGGTACTAAATAAGGAACGTCACGGCGATTACCTCGGAAGAGACGTACAGATGATTCCGCATGTTACCGGCGAGGTAAAACTAAAACTTCGCCAGCTTGCGATGGACTCAAAGGCCGACATCGTATTCGTCGAGATCGGTGGGACCGTCGGGGACCTGGAAAACGCATATTATATTGAAGCGATGCGTGAGCTTGCGTATGAAGAGGGACCTAAGAGTTGCTGTTTCGTGGCGTTGACATATATCCTGGAACCCAAGACTCTGGGTGAGCAAAAGTCGAAGGCGGCGCAGCTCGGAATAAAACAACTGATGCAATGCGGTATTCAGCCTGACATTATCGCGTGCAGGGCGGAAAACCCCGTCGGCGAAACCGCCAGACAAAAAATCAGCATCTACAGCAACGTACCTTTAAAAAGGGTCTTTAGTATGCACGATTCAGCGAGCATATACACGATACCTTCAATGCTAAGAGACTGCGGGCTGGACTTTGAGGTGCTAAGGCTGCTGAACATCGAGGACCGCATCAACTTGAGAAATGAAAGAAAGGCATGGTCCAAATGGTGCGACTTCACTGATAAAATAGGTACGGCTAAATATTCGGTTAATATTGGAATAACCGGAAAATATACCTCGGTGAGGGACAGTTACGCTTCTATAATAAACGCGTTGGAGCACGCAGGTATCGCACTTGGCTGTGATGTAAATATAAAATGGATCGAGACCACCGACATCACCGACGAAAATGTCACTGCGCATCTGGTCGACGTCGACGGGATAATCGTACCAGGCGGATTCGGCACACGAGGCACCGAAGGAAAGATCGCATGTATTAAACACGTAAGAGAAAACAACATGGCATATCTGGGTCTGTGTTTGGGCTTTCAGATGGCGGTCATTGAATTTGCTCGAAATGTCTGCGGTATTAAACAGGCAAACAGCACGGAAATCGAGCCGGAATGTATCGAGCCAGTCATCGATATTTTACCGGAGCAGAAAAAGATTGAAGGGTTAGGCGGAAATATGAGACTGGGCGGAAGGGACATAAAACTAAAGTCAAAAACTCTCGCATGGAAGCTGCACGGCAAAACTGCGAAAGTGCGGATGCGATTTAGGCACCGCTACGAAGTTGACCCGAGATACATTGAGATACTTGAAGAAAAAGGTATGGTTTTTTCGGGTAAGGCGCCTGACCAGCCCATCATGCAAATACTCGAACTGCCGGAGCATCCTTTCTTTATGGGCACTCAGGCCCATCCATGCCTGACATCAAGACCTTTAAGGCCCCAACCAATGTTTGTCGGACTCGTCGCGGCAGCTATGGAGAAAAAATACTACAACGAAAAAATGCCTGAGCCCTTGAAAGCGGTACAAAAAGTCTGCTCGTAAAACTGAAAAACTTATTACTTTTCAAGTTCTTTTATACGAGCCTTGAGTTCTGTGTTTTCTTTACGCAAATTCAGCATCTCTTCAAAGTCTTTTATCATATTTTTGCCAAGCTTTGTAACATTATCTTTCGTCTTTTGCTCCTGTGCTTTATAATCCTGCTGTGATTTAGTAAATTTCTTACGCTGTTTTTCCAATTTCTTATTACATTGTTCGAGTTGATTCTTAAGCTCAATGTTTTCAACACCGACAAGCCTGCCCCTTTTATCGCCTGCTCCGGCTGTCTGCTGTTCCTCACAGCCAAGGATTAGTATCGAAACAAATAGAATCACAATCGCAAATACAAATATCTTTCTCATTTATTTATCCTTTCAAATGCTTACCTACTCAAATAGTACTTTCAATTTATCACTCTTAGCTTTATTGATTTTCTCGGCTCCGGTCCACACCGCCAGTTCAAGGCTCTTTCTGCAGTGACATTGTCCTTCTATGATGCCATCGGTTTTTTTTAGTGTCGCCTCTATGAGCTTAATGGCGTTTTGTGTTGCGGCCTGGAGGTTCCCGATTATCTCTTTCAAGAGTGTTTGCTTGTCCTTTCCGGCCTCATGTTCACGCCAGCAGTCATAGTCACTTGCCATGGCTATCAAAGAATAACAAATCTGCGCCTCGCGTGCAAGCTTAGCTTCGGGCATCGCGGTCATGCCAATTAAGTCACCACCCCATTGGCGGTGCATGAGCGATTCAGCTCGCGTGGAAAATTGCGGCCCCTCCATACAGACATATGTTCCTGAGTCATGTACCTTAACATTCAACTGTGATGCTGATTCTGTTATAAGTTTTCTCAATCTGCCGCATACAGGCTGTGACATCTCGCAATGCACGGCGCCAAAGCCTTCAAAAAAACTGCTCTGCCGCCTGAAAGTCTTATCGATTATCTGGTCAACTATTACCAAATCTTTCGGTGCAATCTCTTCGCGAAGCGAACCGACGGCTCCGCTGGCAATAATGGCATGAACTCCCAGTTCCTTTAGCGCGAATATATTTGCTGCGTACGGGACCTCACTTGGCGGCAATGTATGTCCGTCTCCGTGACGATTCAAGAATGCGACTTTTTTATCGCCGAACCTGCCGACTAATATTGGCCCGCTGCACTTACCGAATGGGGTAGCTATCTCAACTCGCTCTGCGCCGCTCAAATGCTCTGCCAAAGCGTCACCGAGTCCGCTTCCGCCGATTACGCCTACTAATTCATCTGCCATAAATCTTATCTCCTGCGCTTCAAACCGGATGTCATACTATCGTGTTCGCGGTTTAATTACAACTGTTTTGTACTCAGGGGCAAGATTTTTGTATAATCTATTGTCTATGACATTAACCGAGAAGATAAAACAATATGCCCTCCAGTTAGGCTTTGACCTGGCCGGTGTCACCGATGCGGCGATCATTGATGCTGACAATGAAAGCTATTTCCAAAAATGGCTTCTCAAGGGCAACGCGGCTTCCATGGACTATCTGCACAAAAATCTCGACAAGCGATTCGCCCCTGCCAAACTGCTGGGCAATGCAAGATCGGTTATCGTAACAGCTCTAAATTATAAACCGCATCCCGCTAAACATGTCGCTGCAAAGTCACCAACAGGAAAAGTCGCAGCTTACGCACAATACGAAGATTACCACACATTCATAAAAAACCTTTTACACAAACTCGGCGATTTCATCACGGAAAATGTCGACAGCAAACCAGCTTTCAAATTCTGTGTTGATTCTGTTCCGTTAGCAGAACGCGCACTTGCCCATCGCGCAGGGCTTGGCTTTGTAGGTAAAAACCACATGCTGATAAATCCGACTCAAGGGGCACAACTTTTGCTTGCGGAAATTATCACTGATCTGAAATTGGATATCGACCAGCCATATCCGAAGGATATCCTTAACTCAAAACTAACGACTGAAAACTCAAAACTCATTCTAATCGCAGGCGAAGAATGTAAGGGCTGTGACAAATGCATCCAGGCATGTCCGACGGGCGCACTAAACGCCGATGGCATTTTTGATGCTAATTTATGTATTAGCTACCTGACCCAATCGAACATTCCGGAGATTCCGAAAGAATTAGCTGAAAAAATCGGTGACAAGATTTTCGGCTGTGACAACTGCACCATAGCTTGTCCCTATCACAGAAACGCACCGGTATGCAGAAACTCTGACTTCAAATTCTACCCGGACCGCGCGCAGCTAAACCTAAGTGACATTTTAAATATGACACAGGAGCAATTTGATGAAAAGTTTTTCGACTCACCGATTCGCCGCGTAGGCCTGACAAATATGAAACGCAACGCGAATATATGTCTGCAAAACCAGCCATGATTTTAAACAAAGGAGTCATCAATGGATAACATAGCAAAAAATAAAAGACGCATCTGGGTTGCGATAATGTTTTCGCTGATAATGGAAGGCCTGGGGCAGATATATTGCGGCAGATTGAAAAGAGGGTTGGTGTTCACCTTACTTAATCTGCTGCCGATCCCGATAATCATCGGCATATTCTACCTCGGCGATTCACCAGCACTGATGCCTATTACAATCGCGGTTATAATATCCAGCGGTCTTGTGCAGGTTATCGCGCTGGTGGATGCAGTGATTCTGGCGAAAAAAGCCCCTGCCAACTATCAGCTAAAGAGTTGCAACTCGGCGGCTATCTATATACTGCTTGTACTGATTACCACCGCAGGTGCGATAGGTTCAGGGTTATACCTAAGGGACAAGTCACTTGAAGCATTCAAGGTGTCGGCGGCGTCAATGTTCCCGACCATCGAACTTAATGAACGCGTGCTGGCGAACAAACACATCTACGCTGAAACCGACCCGCAAGTCGGTGACATAGTAATCTTCAACCCGCCAAACGAACATTGGCGAATCAATTACATCAAGAGGGTCGTCGCGGTCGCCGGCGATACGGTCGAGAGAAAAAATGACGTTCTCTTTATCAACGGCAAACAGCTCCAAAGAAGACACGCAAGTTTTACAACGCTTGAGATACCGGAAGGCGAATTCAAAGGCTCTATCTATCACGAAGAGAACGGCCAGAGCCGATACCAGATATTTGTGGCTGACAGAGAAACTGAGCAACAACTTTCTGCTCCGGACTTTGCGCTGCTGACGGTGCCTGAGCATCACGTTTTCGTACTGGGTGACAATAGGAACCTGTCAAGTGACAGCCGAACTTTCGGGCCGATACCGCTGGCAGCAGTTAACGGCCGAGCTGACTATATCTATTTTCCTGTAAATGATTGGTCCCGCTTTGGTAAGTTAAAATAAAAGAACCTTAATTACAAATCACAGGGCTGGGAGTTAATCTCCTGGCCCTTTTTCATTCTTTTGTCCTGCCTGAAAGCGGAATTTTTGGAACAAACGTGCGTGAAAAATGTCCAATTAATAATGAGTTTTTTTCTCCTGCAATCGAGTCCTAAAAACCGATTAAATTAGTATGATTTCTATAAAAAAATTTTGTTTATTGGCGAATTGTGACTTATACTATAGTCAGGACCTCATCTTGAGGAGTAAAGCGAAATGATACACACCGCCGACAAACCGACGGATGCTGAATTGCTGGCGAAATATGCCAAAGGTGACGAATCGGCATTCCATGAGCTTGTAAACCGCTACAAAAACGGCTTATACGCGTTTTTGCACCGCTTTATAGGCCAGCAGGCCCTTGTAGATGATGTCTTTCAGGAGACTTTTATCCAGCTTTTCAACAGTATGGCCAGTTTTGACACGTCCCGGCCCTTGCGTCCGTGGCTGTTCACAATAGCTGCTAATAAAGCAAAAGACGCCCTTAGGAAACAGCAAAGAACTGCGGCTATTTCTATCGGTACTATGGCCGATCCGGGAGAAATGTCGTTTGGGGATGTGCTAAATTCGCTAACTTCTGATAAGGAACTACCTTACGACCAGCTCATTGACGAGGAAGCCGCTGTTAAGGTCCGCGAAGTCATCGCAAAAATGCCCGATAATCTTCGAGAAATCTTAGTTTTATCGTATTTTCACAAATTTTCTTACAAACAAATGACAGAGATTCTCAGTATACCTATTGGAACGGTTAAAAGCAGGCTTCATTCAGCAGTAGGCAGGTTTGCGAAAGATTTTAAAGCGTCAGTGAAGAGTAAGGAAACTTAGAATGCAGCAACTAACAATTGAACAAAAGAACCTCATTTTCGATTATTGCATTGGTATCACAAGTGAAAGTCAGGCGGCACAAGTTGAGGAATTGATTTTCTCAAACTCAGAAGCTGCGGAGTTGTCGAAACAAATAAAGGCTTCACTATCTCCTCTTGATACCGTAGCTGCGATAGAGTGTCCGGACAAGCTCGTTGAGCGAACCGTCGAAAGCCTAAATAAAATCGCACAGGAGAGCCAGAAAGGGCTTGAACACCTCCTCGCGAAAGAACAGATAAAAGCAAGAACAGGACCAAAAACCATCCTCCTCAAAAATTTGGTTCAATTGGCCGTTGCTGCTGCCATTATCCTTGCTTTTACGGGAACATATTTTCCGTCAATGCGCAACCTAAGGGTAAGATCGTGGGAGCAGCAGTGCGAAATGCAGCTGAAACGGGTCGGTCAAGGGCTTGCAAACTATCAGGCAGACCACGCTGGTCTAATGTCGAGTGTCGCAAGAGCGGATGGCCAGCCTTGGTGGAAAGTAGGCTATCAGGGTAAAGAGAATCACTCGAACACACGCAATGTCTGGCTGCTGGCCAAACAGGGTTACGTAACCGCAACAGATTTCGTATGCCCTGGGAAGCGTCAGGGAAGAGTATTGAAATTCGACCCGGCCAAAGCGAAAAACTACAATGATTTCCCTAGCCGTCGCTATATTACTTACAGCTTTCGTATTAACAGCTGTGACAAGAAAACAAAACCCCAGAAAAACATAAAGGGCAGAAGGATAATAATGTCAGATTTGAATCCTTTGTTTGAAAGATTGCCAAGGAACTTCGATAAGGCACTGACATTAAAACTCAATGCTGAGCTTTTAAAACTTAACTCTGCTAACCACAACAGGCGCGGGCAGAACACCCTGTTTTGTGATGGTTCTGTTAAGTTCAAAACGAATCGTACGGCCGATGTTACCGCAGATGATATCTTTACACTGCAAAATACAGATTTTTACAAAGGAACGGAACTACCAGAACGTGAAACAGATGCCTTTTTGGCACCATAGACAACTTCATTACACAAAACACAAGACTTAAGGAAAGTCTTAAAAAAGCCATCTCGGAAAGATGGCTTTTTTAATTACCTGTTTCGTCCAGACCATCTACTTTCAATTCCTCGCTGTTTCATTCTTTTTCTCATCGCCTGCCTGAAAGCTACCCTTTTTGCAGTCTGTGCAGGATCCCTGCTTTCAGCACGTTCTCGTAACCTCTCTGGATTTCCGCGCCCTGCTCGTCTCCCTCGACCACCGCGTCGCTGGCCATTTGCGTTTTCTCTGTCGCGGCTACGCCACCTGTCACGGTCACCTCTTTGACCTCTGAACATTTCACGCCAATCGGGCGTTGAATCAATTACCTCGTCGAGATATGCAACCCGCTGATTTTCTGGTGTCTCAAAATATCCTTCTACATTATTGTTTCTCATCTGTCTCATTGCCTGACGCGCATAGTCTCTCCGGTCATTTGGATCGAGGCTTTGAAACTGTTCGGATTGAAAAAACTCCGTCATTTCTTTATTAGTTTGCTCGGCAGGTTTTGGTGTTTTAACGCCAACGGCTGAGATGTGTTTTTTATCTGGGGTAATAAAAAAGACACTCGCCCCTCCAGCTACACAAACAGCCGCTACAGCAATTACAATCACTATCATTTTTTTATTTGTTTTCATTCCTGATTCCTTAAATTTCCGGTATGTCCGTCAGCATATAAATAATTTTTTGCCCCTACTTTGCCGGCCTTACCGTGAAAAGGTTTATAATCATACATCACATGAATATTACGTTCTTTGACATTAAATCTTTTCGTCAAAAACGAATCCGATACACGTCTGTTGCCAAGCCAGTTATTATAGGCATAACTTGACTCTTCGGTTGCAAAGTATTTATCCACCGTGTCACCGGGGCACTTAAATATTTTTTTCTGGCCGATGTGACGATCAAGATAAAAGGTAATAGGCTTCTTCTTGTTCAATGCCAGCGAAGGCATATTCGTCGCAGGAGGCATATAATCATTATTCTCATCGAGATAAAGACGAAATCCAATCCCGATATTGCGAAGATTTGATACGCATACTGTACGCTTGGCAACGGTACGAACCCTACCGACGACGGGCATCATTATCCCCATTAGAAGAGCAATAATGCTTATGACCACCAAAAGCTCTATCAGCGTAAAGCCGCGATTTTTAATCTTCACCTGCATTCTTGGTTTCCCGCCAAGTTTCTCATCTCCAATTATATCTACTGCCTATTAAATCCCCACTCAATAATGAAGACGCCGCCATGCCCGCTTTTATTGCACAAAACACAAGACTTAAGGAAAGTCTTAGAAAAGCCATCTCGGAAAGATGGCTTTTTTAATTGCTTTTTAGCTCTCAAAGGTGGCTGGTTACATTAAATCTTTAAGATGCATAAAAAAACCTCCATTATCTTTAGATGATGGAGGTTTGAATCGCTATATTTATTCCCCAGCTAAACTGAAACAGTTTGCTTCTACGTTTTTTTTGCTGGTTTATAATTTTCAAGTTAGTTTGTCTGAAGATTTATCAATCCGAGCTTTTCAATTTCTTCTAAAAGCTTTTCTTTCCGAATAGGTTTGACGACATAAGCTTCGCAACCCTTCTTGAAAGAACGTATTATATGCGTTGAGTCGCTAAGAGCTGTTGTCATAACCACCTTTACCTGGTCAAGACCTTCAATACCATTCTCGGTTTCTATCTGGCGTATTTTTTCCAAAGTTTGCTCTCCATCCATTTCCGGCATCATGATATCGAGGCATATTAAATCATAAGGCTCTTTCTCTACAGTTGCCTGTTGAAAAGCCTTAATGGCCTCTATACCGTTTACGGCAACAAAGCAATCGCCGTATGACGAAAGAATTACCTGAAGAACCTTGCGGCAGGTAAAATCATCTTCAACTATCAAAATCTTCATCTCAAACTTCCTTAAAAAAATATTTTCGATTTTTAATTATTGCCAACTGCCTGTTTATTGCCTGCCCTTTGTTTCAACCTGCCCATCCAATCCATGTCACTGACAAAGGACTCAAACTCTTTAAATTCAATCTTCAGTGCCTCAAAGATTTCCTCTACTTTTTCCAAATCTTTATTCTTAGCTGCCGCCTCAAGTTCATGTGCAACCTTTGCAATTCCCCTTGCAGCTATGGTCGCCGAAGCCCCTTTAATCGCGTGACTAAGCAAATGAATTTCTTCTGCATTGGCCAATTCTATCGCTTCTGCAAGCTCTTCAACGCGTCTTCTGTTCTCTAATAAATATCCCTCAATCAACTCAGCAATAATGATTTCATCATTAATCCGTCCAGTCAATTCCAACCAGTTTATTATCTCTTCATTTTCGCTTTCTTCTGGTCGTGGCTGGTCTGTCCATTCGCCGAGATTGTCTGCTTTTGAATTTGGCGCCTCTATTTGTTTATCCGTATTGCCATCGTGTCCGGGTAAATATTTTTTAAGGGTTTCAAAAAGCTTTTTACGGTCGATTGGCTTACTCAAGAAGGCATCACATCCAATTGACAAACACCGCTCGGCATCATCACGCAGGACATTGGCCGTCAATGCAATAATCGGAGTCTCAATCCCCTCATCCCTCAATACTTTTGTTGCCTCGTAGCCGTTCATATTAGGCATATGCATATCCATCAATATTACATCATAATCACCCTGCACAACCTCCTTTAGGGCCTCTCTGCCGTCTTCTACTACTGTAATATCGAGTCCTGCTTTTTCCAAAATCACCCTGATAGTCTTTTGGTTAACAAAATCATCTTCCGCGACAAGTATCTTTCCACTCAATTTTATGGTAGCAATTTCAGAAGATATCTCTCGACTGACTTTCCTTCTGTCAAGGTTGGTCATCATCTTTGTAGAATCTAAATCAATATCAGTTGGGATTAAAAGCGTAAATGTCGAGCCCTGATTCTCCTGGCTTGCAAGCATTATTTTGCCATCCAATAATGCCGCCAACTCTTTTGTTATTGCCAGTCCCAGGCCAGTGCCTCCGTATTTGCGTGTCATACTGGTGTCGGCCTGATTAAATGCCTCGAATATCACATCCTGATTCTCCGGAGCTATACCGATACCGGTATCTATCACATCAAATCGTAGCTGGGAGTCTGCCTGCATCGATACACGAACCTCGACGCCTCCTTCGTCGGTAAACTTTATCGCGTTACCCACCAAATTCAAAAGGCACTGATACAAACGGGTCGGGTCGTTATTTATCTTCTCTGGTATCGGGGTATCCAAAATCACCTTGAACTCTATCTCTTTCTCAAGTGCATGGCATCGCATTATACCCTCTAAATCAAGCAGCATCTTTCGCATTGAAAAGTCTATTTTTTCAATGGTTACCTTTCCAGCTTCTATCTTGGAGAGGTCGAGAATGTCATTGATTACATTCAACAGGTTATCCGCTGATGACCGTGATGTTTCGAGATAGTCCCGCACCTCATCACTAAGCGGTGCATCCAAGGCTAAATCGAGCATACCCATCACGCCGTTCATTGGTGTACGTATCTCATGACTCATGTTTGCTAAAAACTCACTCTTTGCATGGTCGGCCACGACGGCCTCGTCAGCGAGTTGATTAGCATGCTCTATTGCCTGTTCCAACTGAAGATTGACCTGTCCGGCTTCATATCTCGCCTGCTCAGCCTCGACCTTGGCTTCTTCTAATTCCTTTTCGGCATCCTTACGTACAGTTATATCTTCTACCGCTACAATTACATGGTCGATGTCATCTATACTCAAATACTCGGCACTTATGCTAAACCATGGGGTAACTTTTTTGCCGTCCATTTCAAAAATCCGATGAATCTCCTTACCCAGGACAGCTTCTCCTTTTTTCAAGACACTGACAATCGATTTCCTCAAATCACATTCGCCGCACTTGCTACCGTTTCCGCATCCATCGGCAGAGTTTACACAACCCATTACCTCACCAGGTTCATGTTTGATGATTTGAACAGGCCTCTTAAAAACCATTTTACAAAAGGTATCATTTGCTCGCTGTATCATCATATTTTCATCTATTAGGAGCATACCCATGGGACATGAGTCGAATATCGCTTCCATGTTTTTTTGTTTACGTATCACTTCGGCCTCTGCTCTGGTTCGCTGTTCAAGAGAATACTGGATTGGACGAACGATAAATATGTATAACAGCGGCACTGTCAATCCGGAAAGCAGAATCGGGTCGAGGATTATATCCCATGCCCCTCTAAGGGACATGGTATGCAAAAACACCATTACAGCCACTTCACATGCAAATAGAATCAAAACTATCTTTGCAAATAAACGAAACGCGCATATGACCTTGTTTTCTGAGGCATCTTCTGTATTTTTCCCATCATCGATTGTAGATTTTTCTTCGACATTTTGATTTATGGCCTGGACTGCGTTGAACATTACGAATATTAATACAATAAATACGCTTACGATTGTCACTAACAGCACCAAAACCGCTTGTTTCAATGCCTTGGCAGACTCAGCTAGATGTTCGCTCACATCTTTATAAATCTCGATACAACCGATTATCTCACCGTCCGAACCGTAGACAGGTATATAGGTCTCAACTATCGATACATCGATTCGCTGCTCATTGGCGAGGTCCCAAACGCTCTCCTTTTTTTCCAACTCCGATATCGTAACACCTTCCAATGCTTTCGAGAGTTCGATGTTGTCTGAATCTATCGTCCCTATGATGGCAGAATCGGTACTGTATATGATTTCTTTATTGTTACTGTAGACTTTAATCTTTACGATACTAAAAGGTGTAAGAAATGCACGCATCTCATAGTCAAGGGCCGCCATGTTTTCTTGCGGAACACTTAGAGGTTCGCCCTTGTCACAGTCTACCTGGAAAAAATGGTCTATCATATTCTCGCGAATTGCACTTGATACGTGGACAGCGTAGTACTCAGCATTGCGAGTAGCCAGTTCTCCAAATACAAAGTTAAGGCCGACGCCTGATACAAACACAACTGATATTATTGCCACTATCGATATGAGTACGAATGTATAGAAAAGCCTTGTGCCGGCCTTTGTACTTTTGCGTCTGAATAACCTGCTGGGCGTGTTATCTCTTAAATATTTCACCAGTAACTTTTCTTCCATTTCCAGGCCTCATTTATTCTAATTTAAGCTTGTAAATTGTTTGTGACACACAAGGTTCCATGCTGATAACAACACGAAAAAACATCTCTCCATATCGCTCCAAAAACAAAGTATCTTTGACTATATCGGAAAAAGGCGTATATCACTTTCCAGCAGAAACCCCATTAAGTCTATGAATCGAAAAATCAGCTTAAAATAGAACTATTTCGCGGGTTTTATGAGACATTAAGGCGAAGATGTGGAACTTTTCGTAGGTGTGGTTTAGTTTTCGGACGAAAAATCTGGTAGTATTGGTGTTGATGTGCGCTTTTGCGGGGTGGTGAAAAAAAATCGGGGTGATAGGATTCGAACCTACGGCCTCCTGGTCCCAAACCAGGCGCTCTAGCCAAGCTGAGCTACACCCCGAACAGGGAAAGGGATTCTAACCTAATTGCGATAGTATTGCAACAAATAGATGAATTTTAGTTCATTTTAGTGTCATAGTACGGACGCTGAAGTAGTAATTTGGGGCATTTAGCTAAAAAAATACCTTGCATAATGGGAGAATTTCCGCTAAAATCGTGGCGTAGACGTTGTTTATAAAAGGTTAAACTAATTGTCATGGGGCTAAAACCAAATATAAAACGCAATTATCATGCAGGAGAATAAATCATTATGGCTGCTATGTTCTACTCATTAGAAGAAGTTCTCGAAAAACTGAAAAAACCCAAAGAGCAGATAGATGAACTTATCAAGCAGGGTAGGCTTAGAGAATTTCGTGACGGGCCGAACTTACTGTTTAAAGTTGATGAGGTTGAATCGCTTCTTTCTGATACCACGGTGGTGAACTTTGAACCTGAAACAGATGAGGCTCCCGCGAAACCTGAGCCGGCTGATGAGATCAGTATCGAACCTGAAAAAGCAGCCGAGCCTCAAGCAGCGGCCGATGATGTAATCAGTATTGAACCTGAAAAAGCAGCCGAGCCTCAAGCTGCAGCGGATGATGTAATCAGTATCGAACCTCAAGCAGCGGCGGATGATGTAATCAGTATTGAACCTGAAGAAGAACCGCTTGAACTGACACCAGTCGAAGAAGAGCCGGCAACACCAAGCGGCGATATTGATATCAACATACTCGATGATGACACCGGTGAAGCTATACTTGACGATACCGGTGCACTGGCGGATGATGCTGCGGCTCTTTCTGGAGACACTGCAGCGCTGCCTCAGATAAAACCCGATGATGCTATGCTTGATGATATCATGGGCGATACTCAGTTTGCGTTGGAAGAGACCTCTGCCCCGAGCGAGGATGATACATCTGCCGATGTTAATCTTGACGATATTATGGCAGAGACCAAGGCAGCAGCATCAGGGGATTTGGTACTTGATGAGGGCGGTGAAACACAAGCCGAACTCGCAGAAGACGCTATCCTATCGGATGATGCTATGGAGACCAAAGCCGCGGTTGGTGAGGGGACCGCTGGACTTGAAAAGCTTATGGAAGAATCCCAGGCAGCGGCAGAAGAAATGTCACTCGAGGAAATCGAAGACGATGTGAATCTTGATACATTCGGTTCGGGTTCGGGGCTTTTGGATTTGTCCCTGCAGGCCGATGATACATCGCTTGGCGGGATACTCGATGAGATATATACGCCTGAAGGTGAGGAGGACATGACACCAGCTGCAGGCTCAGAACTGGGGGGCTCTCCGGGACCAGATGATATTCTCGAAGGGCAGGGTCTTGCCGAACCTGCGATGGCAGCTCCTGTAGCTATGGGTGCTTACGTAGAACCGGCACCGACCAGTTTTACAAACGCTGTCGGGATATCGCTATTCATACCGCTTTTGGCGATTATTTATACTGCTATAGTTGTTTTAGCGGCTGCGAGTAAATTCTCAGCTTCGATACTTGGCCCTGTTAAAGCGATTGCGTGGCCGGTATTCGGAGGGCTGATAGTTTTGGCACTAATCATTGTCGGGGCAGCAGCTATGACGGGCGCATCATCAGGGAAACCAAAGGTCAAAAAGCCGAAAAAGATCAAGCCCAAAAAAGAAAAGAAGAAGAAAGAGCCTAAGCCTAAGAAAGAAAAGAAAAAGAAAGAGAAAAAACCTAAAAAGAAAAAATAGAAAGTTTGGCACAGAGAACACAGAGAAGAAAATGAAAACTACAAACCCTCGATAAATTCGAGGGTTTTTTTATGCGCCGAATTTGACCCAATCACTTCTTGACACAAAACCCACACAATAATATATTATTGATGTTGCGGGTAGATTGCCTACAATACTAACACCATTTCAATAAGGGAATTGTGTCATGAAACACAAGAAAAGAACTTTTATTACCACAGGAGCAATCATCGGATTTCTGTGTGGTGTTTTGCCTATTACAATCGCTTATATGCAATATCCTAGTCTCCCAGGAATGTTTGAAGTTCTTGTTCAAATATTGATTCTTGGGTTTTGGGTAGTTGTAGGGTCGGCCTTTGGGTTTATCGTTTATTTAGTAGCAATTTTGTTTTTGAAAAAAGAGAAGAAATGAAATTATTCGTCGTCTGGAATCTTTTTTCCTCGTTGGGTTTTTAGCAAGCTGCGTCTTTTTTTATCAGCTAATCTTGCCCGTTTTGAACGTTTGGGGACAGCGGTTTTTTTGCGAATCTTTTTTCTCTTTATGCCCTCTTTTAGAATCTCTCCCAATTTAGCCATTGCGGCTTTTCTGTTAGCTTCTCTCGTACGGAAACGCTGACTAACAACTCGAAGTTCGCCGGTTTTACTTATCCTACTGCCAAATCGATTGATTATCCTTCGCTTTTGGCTGGCGGTAAAGGATTGGCTCGCTGAGAGGTCAAAAAAGACGGTAACTCTGGTGTTTAGTTTATTTACGTTTTGTCCGCCCGGGCCGCTCAACATTTTGCATCTAAGCGAATTTAGCATGTTCATTTCGCATTCTCCAAAGGTGATAAAGTATCATTTTTCCAC
>VRUG01000191.1:0-252 GCA_019456255.1 Planctomycetota bacterium
CTGCTACGGCGGTGTAGGACTCCGGTCTCAGCTCGATTCCGAGAACGCAGCCGTAGGAACGATTGAGGGTCAAGTAGACGGGTTTCCGCCCTCCCCGAGGCCCGGCCTCGCCCTCCGCGTGTTCAGTAATAATCCTTGAGTTGAGTAACTCGGCGACGATGCTGCCGATCGTGGATTTATTCAATCCCAGGTTTTTGGCGATCTGGATGCGGCTGATTTCCTTGTTGATCCAGATCTCCCGCATCACCCTCG
>VRUG01000191.1:262-2393 GCA_019456255.1 Planctomycetota bacterium
CAAACAATAAAACAAAAAATGTTAAGGCTTAAGATAGGCACGCTTACCAATGACGATCTTCAAAGCGTTAAGAAGAATATTAACGAAATTCTTCTTTGACCGGGGAGTGGGCAGCTTCGGTGTCCCAGCAAATGATAGTAAAACTTATAATCCCTGTCACCGCAGAATGAGGGAAACCAGGAGAAAATTTGGGCAAGGCTGCATTCACATTTTTCTTCAGTAATCACTTCTTCTGCTTCTACATTATCCAGCTGCTTTTCTTTCCATCCCTGTGGAGTAAGCCTTACTACGTAGGGCTTCTCGATCCATACCCCCCTTCGGGGACCTTCGGTACCCCCCTCCGGGGATGAAGACACCTGGCGGGCATCTTCGACTTGCCCCGGCTGCGGGAGGAGTACAAGCCGTAGCGTCGGATAAGGTGTATCCCATTGGGCGGGATGTGCATCGTGAGAAGTGCGATGAAATCAGTCACATCGAAGAGCTTTAGATTCTCTCTGAAATATTCGTTATATGATGTGTGGAAAAGCACCTTTCCGTGAAAGCTTTCAAGGGTTATAAAAAGACAGCGAGAATTATTCAAGAAGTTCAAAATCAGACTGCCAAACGAGGCATAGTAACGATAATTATGGGATTTTAGGTAACTAAGAATTGGTTATTGCTCTATTGTTACGCAGGATATACTTGTGTTGAAAGTCAGTAAGATTAATATCATCCATTCTCGTCGCATCATATTCCTACCCAAATTTTGATATTTCCGTTCATATTAGATTGTCCATAAGATGTATTAGCTTTAAGCCAGGACTGATGCAGAACTTGAAGATTAAGGCTGGTGTAAGAATCAGATGCTATTAATAGTATAAGGCATTCGATCGCTTTACTGCAAAACGATACGAGGATTGCCATAGAGCGACTTTCTCTCCCCCCTTCATCAATCTATCGGACATGGATGGACTCGAAGTTCTTATGCCTTTAGGCTTGCGGTCTGGCTGGGAATGTAATAGCATACAGGTGATGATACGGCTACTTTTCATCGATGACGATCCCGGCGTCCAAAAGACCCTCAAGATGGTCCTGTCGGAAAGTTATCAGGTTATTTCCGCTTTTACCGGGAATGCCGGTTTAAATGCGCTTAAAGAGATGGACCCGGATGTCGTTCTCCTGGATATAAACCTGCCGGATAAGGACGGGCTTGATGTTCTGGAGGAGATCGTCGCTTGCCCTTCGGCGCCTCCGGTAATAATGCTGACTGCCTGACAAATCCGATATCTACCTTTTCTACTAAAAGGCGAGTGGAATCGTACATGTCTAATCACCCGAAGTCACGCTTTGTAAAACTCAAGGCGAAAAAAGCAAACAAGTACAACCTTGAATCAATCTCTGTTTTTCAAATGTTTATCAAAAAAGTCCCATACGGGATAATCCGTTGACATGTTGATATTTACACCATGTCCTACATCTTTCTGCATGATCAAGGTGTGGGAAACGCCGATCTCCTTCATCTTTCTATCCAAGAGTTGCGCCTGCTGCGGCGGTATCGTTTTATCCTGATCACCATGGACCGTGAGCACCGGGGGATCGTCTTCACTGACATACGTTATGGGGCTGGCTTGTCTGTATTTTTCTGGCATCTCTTCAAGAGATCCCCCTATTAACCACATAATCATGTTTTTATCTACGTATCTAGTTTCAAAAAAATTCGCTAGGTCGGTTGGACCGGATAGACTGACCACTGCTTGCACCTTGCTCGAGAAGTTCAGATTTCCACAGTTCCCCTCCATGCCATCTGACGAATCTGTAAGCCCGAGCAGTAGAGCTAAATGACCACCAGCCGCCCGACCGAATGCTCCGATACGTGCAGGGTCAATCTTGTATTTTACTGCATTCGCTCGAAGCCAACGCACGGCACATTTTACGTCATGTAATTGAGCAGGGAATGGATATTTTGTCTTTGGACCATCTTTTACACGGGTCAGACAGTAGTCTACACTCACGGCGACATAATCTCTCTCTGCAGCAGGTTGGATATAAGTCGTTTGTCTAGCCCTACTTTCCTAGTTACAAGTCATAATATCACGTAACTTATTATCCGTAAAGAAGTTACGTGAATCACAGACTATGCCCTAAAATTATT
>VRUG01000192.1 GCA_019456255.1 Planctomycetota bacterium
GAATAAGGGAAGATACCGAATTACTGAATATTCCGCATTTGGAATCCCCTGCAGCCGATCATGTTACCATAAGCCTGGGAATAGCCAGCGCAATTCCAGCAGCCGATTCATCAGCTTTAGAGCTGATGGAAACCGCGGTTAACTGCCTGGATGAGGCAAAGAGGGAAGGAGGCAATCGGGTACGGGTTATGGATTAAACGCCCTTGAGAAGCCCGGCTCTTCATTATTATTAGACAGCGCTTTTTCCCGGCCGCTTATATAACTCTCGAGAGTTTCTTTCAGCCTGTTTCGAGCCCTGTAGAGTTTGACTTTCACATTTTCCCTGGATATACCCACAGTCCTGGAAATATCTAAAACACTCATCTCTTTCTCATAGTAGAGGTTCACCACTTCCTTGAAATCTGGGGAAAGCAGTTCAACAGCCTTCTGAATTTCCTGGCGGGTCTCCTGCTGCACTAAAAGGTCAGCAAGATCGTTCTGGTGAAATTTAATATTCTGCCCGACGCGTTCCTTGAGATCGTCAAGCCGCTTCAGCCTGGAGTAATGGGTCTTTAGATGGTTCATGGCAATTGAATAGAGCCAGGTCCAGAATCTCTTATCAAGCCTGAAGGTGTTGAGAGACCGGTATGCCCTGAGAAATATCTCCTGGACAGCATCCTCCGCTTCTTCCCGGCCGCCCAGGTGGGAGAGGCAGATTCTGAAGATGCTGCTCTTATACCGTCTCATGATCTTCCCGAAAGAGGCGGTATTTCCATTAAGAATATCTTCGACAATCCGAATATCTTCCCCATCGGATACCTGAGTCTCGCTCATGCAATAAAGAATAACAGCCGCTTTTTTAAAAAACAATGTAAAAAAAAGCTTTTCTTTGTAACCAAAAACAAAAACCCAGGTATATGTTTATAGATTTTGCAGGGAGGTGAAACGTATGACAAAGATTATGTTATTTGCAACTGTAATATTTCTGGTTACGGTTATCAGCGCGCCGATCTTCGCCGGGTCAAAAAAGGGAGATTCCCCGAAGCAGGAAAAGAGCTTTGCGGTGGAAAATTCCAATCACGTTCAGGTGCTGGGCGGTAGATCAAGACGTGCTTGGAGAGGGTTGGAAAACGCATCAAGGCATTCTGATGCTATTGTTCCTCAAAACACCAAAGAGGATCCCGATAAAGACGATTTAGATGATACAGATGATAAAGATGATGCAGATGATCCAAAATCTAATACCGAAGAGGATCACGATTCTCCAGGAGATTCTGATGATGCAGAGGACGAAGAGGACGATGAAGAAGAAGATGATGATGATTCAGGTGATTCGGCCGGTACTTCCGGTAAAACAGGGACAAAATAAACAATATTTGGAGACCAGAAATGAACTACAGAAAAAAGAGGTTTTGAAAAAAACCTCTTTTTTTTTATATCGATCCTTCCACCCTGGCCTTTTTTCTCCATGAAGCGCGAGACAATAAAAGTGGATTAGTTGAAAGCCCACCCTATTACAATTCTTACATCATTTTCAAGAGATCGTCGATTATTTCAGGCATTTCCAGGGCGGCGGCAAACTCCCTCCGGGTAGATACAATCCGATCTTTATCCAGAATGGCTAAAACATCTATATCGGCGGTGGCGCGGGGGTAACTCAACTGCGAAACTGCAATACCGCCGATAATTACGTGCGGTAAATCTTCGTGCTTCAGAAAGAAGAGGATAGATTTTAAAGGATCCTTGAAATATTCCAGTGTGTCTGTCATTGGCCAGATTGCCGCAGCACGTTCCAGCGTTGACGGACCGCTGCGATTTCAGAGCTGGAATCATCATTCTTCCACCCCAAACTTCGAGTAAGAAACATTAGCGCAGAGATTTGTTTAAAACGTTTCAGCGGCGATGAAGAAAACTGTTCATTTTTTTCAAATCGATTTACCCGTTTCCATCTTGCCTTATAATCCCTGATATCCACCGGATTCATATTCTTCCTTTCCAGAAAAATGTTAACTGCATATCATGACAAAGTCAAGATTTTCGCAGACAGGATCATGCAGTACTGACGCATATATGGTCCTACAGAGCTCTGGCGGGGGGCCGCCGGGGCAGCGCATGGTCAAAAGCGACCTCGGGAGAGTTGCCGGCAGGTTCGTGGGCACGAAGCTAGGTGTTTTGGGGCACAGATAGAACCTCGGCGGCGGGCTCAGGGCAGAGTGATTCTGCGGTGTTCTGTTATTGTGTCGGGCTATCGGTTCGGTAGTTACACGAAACGCAGGTAGGTTGGTTCGGCGAGCCGGCGCCGCACCTGTTCAGCGTCTGACCAGGGTCCACTCAAGGTCTGGCGGATGAAACGAATGAAGCCTCGTGCTCCCAAGGTACCGACTATCCTGGCAAGT
>VRUG01000193.1 GCA_019456255.1 Planctomycetota bacterium
TTATTAAATTAATCAGTGTATACAATAATTATAAATGAAAAAGGCTCTAAGTCATTGTATCACAATGACTTAGAGCCTATAGCCATAATTTATCATTAGTTTTATAATAAACTCACGCTAGAGACAAACAAGCAAAAGTAGTGTAGGCTCAAGATCAATAATACCATCTGGGGGGAGTGGTTGAGTTTGATTCTTACTGATCAGGATCTCAGACAGATCGACCGGGACTATGTGGAATCTCTGGATGCTGAGGCTAAGGGGCCGAGTAACAATTATTTGCAATAACATATACTGAATGATAACAATATAGCATCCTTCCGTTTTTTGACTCTATCAAGTTCTTTCACTTGCTATATATGCCTGTGCCCGACGAATGGCATGTAAGAGTGAAAATTGTGCTTTTTTGCAAGAAATTCATCGATTTAGTCGAGAATTTTATGTTAACACTAAGAAAATGTAAAGAAAAAGCTATTGATCCGCCGTCCAGTTGTCGAAAATGAGTATTGTGATTGTTGTTTTATAATGTTACTATAACGTATAAAAGGCTTGAAATACAAAGAGGTAACATTATGCGCACAGTTCAGTACACTACAGAAGGATTAGTAAAGCTATTTCAGAAGAAGAGTGTCTTGACCCTTGATATGATAAAGGAGGCGTTAGGAACAACAGTTAAAATGACAGCATTTCGTAAGCTGAAAACATTGTCCTATCGTGCAAGTTACTCTCACGCCGCCAGATACTATACCCTCGATGAGATAGCAAGATACGATGAAAATGGTCTGTGGAGTTACAACCGAATACATTTCTCAAAGAACGGTTCTCTGATAAACACACTCGAGCGTTTGATTGATTCTGCTGAGAATGGATATTTCGCCTCAGAGCTGAAAAGAGCTCTGAAAGTGCGCGTTCAGGATGCACTTTTTAAGCTGTATCGCTCACAAAAGGTGATTCGTCAGCAAATTGGCGGAGAATATTTGTACTTATCGGCTGATAAATGGCAAGATCAACTTGAGAGACGCAAACGGTTAATCGAAGCAAACGAAAAAGAAAAGGGACTGTACTTTCAGTCTGGCTTTGACTCACCAGAAGTACGGAGTTGTTTACAGTTTTTTTTGTCAACGCTTAACGAAAAGCAACGCCGTCTTTATGTCGGTTTTGAATCCATGAAGTTGGGACGTGGTGGTGATGTGATCTTTTCAAGAGTAACGGGTATGAATGTGAAGACAATTGCCAGGGGGCGGAAGGAGCTTCTGTCACATGATATTAGCCCGGACAGGATTCGTAGAGAAGGTGCCGGGCGTCCAGCCATAAAAAAAAACTGAAGTGCTAAAGGAGTTAGAAAAGTTAATGGAGGATGACACGCCTGGTTCTCCTATGGGCGGGCTTAAATGGTCGAGGAAAAGCACTTATACAGTGAGTGAAGAACTTCGCTCCATAAATATTTGTATAAGCCCGAAAACAACAGGCAAATTGCTAAAAGACATGAAGTATTCTCTGCGGTCAAATCGAAAGAGCGTGGCTAATCTGGGTTGACTGTACACGACACAGTGTTCCGCGGTTGTAACATAACTCTGCTCCTCCTATGCTGTTTTTGCAACGCTGGATGGATGAGCATCGGATGAGCGGCCGTAGATTCGTTCACGCTCAGTTTCCATGTGGTAGTTCCAGTACTCATCCCAGTCGCCGTTCTTCATGACTGCCCTCAGGTTGAGAACGGCCTGAACACCCTCGCTTGACCAGCGAGAACCGCTCCTATCGGCTCGGTCCTTAATCAGTGAGCCGCACGTTTCTTCTATGAGTCCAGTAGCAATAGGGTATCCTGCGGCAAGGTAGCAATCGTACGCCATCATGTGCCGATGATTCTCAAAATAGGTAATGACCTTCTTCAATGCTTTCTTTTGCGAAGATCGCAGCTCTTGTTTCGTGAGGATTTGTTTCAGTCCTCCTATCACTCGTCCTACCCGTCCCTCAAGAATCGCCAGAGCATGGTTCCTCACCCAAGGAGTGCGCTCCTTGCCCTTTTCCCCGTGGAGGCCTGTGCCGGCTTCCCACAGATAGTCCATCACATGCATGATGTCCAGTACAACCGCCTCGATCCGCTCTCCCAAGCCGGCTTCGCTGAAGCTCAAGCGTAGCTGATCCTCCAACGCCTTCTCTCCGTCAAGGAATACTACGATCTTCTTCTCACCCTCCGGGTCACGTTTCTGTACCCGCTCGGCAAGCTCTTCAAAGGCTTGCTGTTTCCCACCCATCCCGGCCGCTACGTGAGCATTCAACGCTTTTCGAGGCTCTTGTAGAAGCCCGCACTAATTAACCCTTTATTCCCTCACTATTTTTTTGATTTTAAAGGCAATAAAAGGAAAACTTCC
>VRUG01000032.1 GCA_019456255.1 Planctomycetota bacterium
TCTTGAGCCAAAAATCCTGAAATCCCGCAGTCTGACAAAACAGGATAATGCTTTCCTCATATTTCTAGCAATTCTGAAATCTTTCTCAGTCATCTCTATGTTCTAGCGATATGATACGGCATATAAATCAGTAGTAGGTTGTATATGTTGTGCAAAAGCCCACTGTTTATATATTGTATAGAATTGGCTCGCATAATCAAGTGGGAAGTATTTTAGTTATCACAAAATATACAATCCAAAGTATTAATAATCAATTTCATCCAAGCTCCCCTTGGGATGTTTTCACCCTTGGCAAAATGAACTCTTTTATTTTTAATGAAAGTTCATAATATTCTTTCACTTCATCCAGTGTTGGTTCTGCATTATCATCCGGATATCTGAAATCTATAGCATAATCAGTAAGACTGGATATCTTTTCCCTATTTAAATTAGCAAAATCAGGATTATTCTGAATGCATATTTGTAATAAAGAATCAAGATCGTGTATTTTAGGTATTTTCATGTTAATTGAAACAAGATAGGCTTTCATATATTTCTCTACAGCCTGCTGGCAATGGAATCCAATAATCTCTGTATGGGGATTATCAATTTCCATTAAAGTTTTGGCTGTATCCAAATCTGCATTAGCCTTTTTTGTCCATTCCAGAGCATAATTCATACTCATAGTTTTATACCCTCGGTAAAAGCCTCATTGGATATTGTATTAATTATATGCTTCTCTTCCTCAAAGCAGCGTAAGTCTTTTATTATTATATCAATAGGATTAAAGGGGAAATAGTCATGAAATATCATTCTTAACCTGCTTCGGTATTCTTTCTTCTCCCTTTCTTCTATATCTTTTTTTACAACTACCAAGAAATCCCAATCGCTGTCATCTCTGAAGTTAGCGCTTGCTCTGCTTCCAAAAAGATAAATAGAATCATATTCAATACTAGACTCATTTACTATATCTAAAAATTTTTTTGTTATCGTTGATTTTGAAATTATTTGTTGTATTTTCATTTTATTTTTCCTTTCTATTCTATTCAATCTTAAACTATCATCATTTTATTATCCTTTTTTGGTTTTACTAAAAAACCTATTTTACCATCATAAGCATATTCCTTCTGATTCTGATATGAAATATAAGCATAATAATCTTTTTCATTTAAAACATTTGTATTTACGTATTCCACTAATTCGGATTCTCTTAACGATATTTGATATTTTTTCAGTTCACCTTTTAATTTTTCTATTTCAAAAAGAATATTTTCTTTATCACTCTTTGAAAGCTTATCATTTATAAGGCTTTCTTTATGGCTAAGGAGCTCATCCATATTATCTTGTGCTTCTTGTGTGATCAGGATGTAAACAGTTTTTTCTCTATATTCTTTTATCAGCTTAAAATCCTTAATGGGTGTTTGCTCTTTCATTCTGATGTCATAGTTAAGTTCATATATTGCGTTTAGAAGTTTATTTTTTTCGCTTATAAAATCAAACTTTTCAAAATATTTTTCAGAAAGTTCTCCAAAGTCTTTGCTTTCATAGCGATCTTTCGTCAAAGTTTGCGATACATAGTGAAAAAGTATCTGCTCGTATACCCATGAATGAAAGCATTGACCTTTGTCATCTGTAAGATTAACAAGTGTCATTTCACCACCCTTTTCTCCATATTCGCAATTCCTGTTGCAGCGTCCTGCAACTTGTATGATCGAATCAAGTGGTCCAAAATCCCTGTAAACATGTTTGAAACTCAAATCAACACCAGCCTCAATAAGCTGAGTTGAAATGACAATCAGCTTTTCCCCATCCTCTAATGCTTTTCTAATCTCTTCTATCTTTTTTTTTCTGTCAACTGGAACAAGATAAGTAGTCAGACAAAATAGGGAATAATCTTTTTTCTTTTTCTTAACCGCAAGGTAAATAGCTATTGCAGATTTTTTCGTATTTACAACAATAAGACAGTTATTATCTTTAAAGTTATTGCAAAAACGGTCTATAAAAGCATCAAGGTTTTGCTTTTGAAGATCAATTTTTAGATTTACCCGGTTAAAAAGTGGATCCACAATATACTTTCTACTATCAACTAATGAAATAGGACTACTCTTTTGAAAGTCAAATATCTCCGGTTGAGTGGCAGTGATAAGAAGAAAGTATATATTGAATTGCTTACCCAAGACATGAAGGATGTCTTTTAGCAATCTGTAGTACTGTGGAGGAATATTCTGAACTTCATCCATAATAACAATAGAGTTAATAATATTATGGAACTTCTTGAGAAAATTGTTTTTATATCCGATTATCGTGTGGAAAAACTGCACAAAAGTCGTAACAATCATCGATGCTTCCCATGATTCGACAAAGAGTTTGTCATCCAGGTAATCTTTGTAAGTGTACTCTTCGTTTTTTATTCTCTTTTCAACTTTTTTAAACATCAGATGATGGTGTTTTAATAGGTAACGTCCGGGTTTTTCGCTATATTTTGTCTTTTTATTATATTTAATAACTTTTTCGAATTCATCGAAGTTCTGGTCAATAATTGAAGTATAGGGAAGACAGTAAATAATTCTCCCTTCTCCTTTAGGAAGTTTCTCCTTCAGCTGATTGGCAAAAGCAAGACAGCCAAATGTCTTTCCAATGCCTGTAGGCGCTGTTATAGTATAAAAATGATTTTCCGGCAGTATATTGTTGTTATGTACAATATCTCTCAAGAATTTATTTTTAATTTTATTTATAGGAATATTATTATTGTATTTTTCCGGCTCTTCCTTTCGACACTCTTCAAGGTAGGCAAGAATATCATTTACAGGCTCTTCAATGTTTCCATCAAAGTATCCTGTTTCAAGTCTGGCAGCATCTTTTTTATCATTATCTATTAAAACCGAGAAAAGGAGGTTGGTTATGAAAAAAAGCTCTATTCGCTGGTCATGAGACAGATCATAACCATAATCGTCAATGAAATCTTCAAAATCCATTGCTTCATCGCGGAAATCATCAATATCAATTGATTGAAGTAATTCCGTTATAGCAATCGGTTTTTCTGCATAGATATGCTCTAGTTCTTTTCCATTAGTTAAAATATTCTGTATTTGGTATTCAGCTATATCAATATTTCTATCTTCATTAAAGTTTAGTGTTTCAAGATCGCCATGATGTTTTTTTATAGTAAGATAAGCGATAATCGCCAGCAATTTTTTACGGTGGGCTGAACTGAATATTTTTATAACAGAATAATAACAAACCAAAGCAGAAATATAACTATGATGTGTAAGTGCATCCGCTTTTTTTTTATTGTTAATATAATCTTGAAAGTAGGTAGTTGCTTTGCCGAAATCATGGAAAAGCCCGATCGTATGTGAAAGCTCTGCAAGCTCATCTTGAGTCAAAATTGTTAAATTAAGCCTCATTTTATTTATTTGTTCAAAGGATTTGTCAGCTACATTCCTCAAATGACTTTCAAGAGGTTTTTCTGGTAAACTTTTTTCTGCAGGGTGCGAAATCAACATAAGTTAATTAATAAAATGAGATAACTCTATTCTTTACCTGGTAACAATTTTTAAAGCTGCCGAAGATTCTTCTTCCTGATTTCTCATAGACTACCCTTTCTATTGAATGTAGTGTTCTTCCAGGATTAATTGTTTTACCGCCTTTTCCACCCTGCTGCTCTATTTTCATATGTATAGGCATTTGATCAATGATGATATGTTTATCAAGATTTTTCCCAGGATCAAGGTTACAGTTATTCTTTATGCAAATAGAATCAACATGATCCGATCTATTTGTACGATGAATATCTTTTTCTGAATAGGACTTTACTTCATCAATGGATGCTAAAAACTGCCTCTGGCCAAGATAGATTCCATATCCAAGGTCCCTTTCTCTGATCTTTAATTCAATCTCGTTTAAAATAGTAAGAGATTTTTTACCGGTAATACCTGCATATATAGTGTAATCAATGTATTTATTATCTTCCGGTATGAGAAGCTCCAGCTTGCACTGGGAATGCATATTCTTTGCTTTACCTGATCCTTTTGCCAATAGGTTATGATATTTAGGATGCAGATAGTTTAAACTTTGCATCTGCTTTCTTATGATTGTTCCAGGCGTTACTGATACTGATATTTTAAAATCTTTATAATTAAATACATCATAGTAGCTGTCTCTCTCAAATTTCAGGATTGAGGCAAGCATACCTATAATCACTGTTCTGGGAGGCACGAAATAAGAGAGGGAAGATGCATTTGTATAGAACTTTCTGAAGTGAGCATATTTTCCATAGACTCTGAATGATAGCAATTTTAAAATATCATTGCTCATAAGATCTATATTATTCATTTAAAGGTTTTATTTTTTTCTGGAATTTCTTCTCCATATCATCCCAGCCGTCCAGTTTCAGTTGGCTGTCCTTCCAGAAATGTAGTGTTGCAATTTTCTCTTTATAACTGTCTATATATTCAACAAGATCCCTTATTTTAAGTGAAAATTCACTTATTTTTCTTAACTTAAATTCATCCTTTGTTTCATTAAGTGAAATGAATTCCCTCAAATCCTTTAAAAATGTTTTATCATCAATAAGCTCGACTCTTAAATAAAACCTGGGCATCTGGCCCATTTTCGAGCGGGTTCTACAAAAAGGGATAGCCTTTACCATTGCATTGTCGAAAATTCCTATGTCTTTTTCAGAAAGCATGGTTCCTTTGGCTATGTTGGCGTTAATACTACCGTTAAAAGCAATAACCGAGTATTTGACCCGGTAGTCCTTGCCTATTCCCTCTCCGGAACTGAAGCTGGATGTAATGGTAGAACTGTCATTTAATTCAACTCTATTCAGCGAATATCCCCAGTTAAATTGGATTGGGCCCGTTAAATGATCGCTGCCACCTGTTTCAGCAAAAACAGCGCCGAACATTCTGCAATCGATTAGATCCTTATGCGATTTTCCCATTTTTTTAAGTTGTTCGCCCCGTTCTTTAGCATCCCTGGCATTCTCGGTTATGAAAATATCTTCTCCAAGCTGCTTTTCAAAGTAGTCTCTAAGATAACGTTTTAACCTGACATCGCTTACAAGATTAGTATCTGTGTCATAGTCCATACGGGGTTTGTTCTCATTATCCATGTCACCATTAGGATTAGACATTTTCGCATCATAGATAAAAAGAATTTCACTATTCCTCTTTATTGCTTCCATTATTCTTCTCCTTTCCATATAACATTCCTAAATATGCATCATAAGAGATGCCTGTTAAAATATAAAAAACGACTTCCGCGCCCTTCATATCCGACATTTCAATTCCCTGGAGTCTATCCATAATATTTCCCCAGATACCGGGTTCTTCATATATATCATAGATCTGTACAAAATTTTTAGTTTCAGCAATGAACTTGCCTACTCTCCGGGGAGGAATTCCATCGTAATTAAGCTTTTTTAAAAATGTTGAGGACAGCTTTTTCCTCCTACCAGCGTCACTGTCTCCTTCTTTTGATTTTCTCTGCTTGTTAACAATTTTATTAATAATTGTTCCGAGCAGAAAGAGACCCTGCCTGAAGTAATTATCCACATAAACATCATTGTGTGTGTTAAAAAACCGTTTATACTCTTTATTTATTATATCTGTTAAGCCTCTGCCGCCGTTCATGTCTTTTCCTCCTTTTAGGGGTTTTATGGCATAAAAAATTGATAAGATCAGCACCATTCTAAAAGGGGCTAATTGATCAATATTTGTGTTCGTATTATTGAATCTGTGCCGGTAAATATTTATAAATCTGTGAATAAGGTCGTGATAGTTTAAAGAATATTCATGAATAAAGGCTTCAAAGAGATCTAAAATATCTTTCCTATACAGTTTTGCATCATAATTACTATGAGAATATTTGGAGGGGAAAAGTAAATAACGTACATCATTTAAAGTAATATTTTGGCTTAAGAGGCTGAGCTTATAGTCTTTTCTAAACTCTTCAAATAAATTCAGCTTTTTAGTAAGGTCTTTATATTCAATATTTGATATAAGTTTTATTATATTAAAAACCTGAGACCCTGGAGGGCTATCATAAAACAATAAATTAAAAGTGAAATTATCTTTTTTACCGCTTTTCCTCACAAGATTATAGATCTCATCTATATCTTCCTTATAGCTTGTATTATTTTTTAAGAGTCTAAATATTCTTTTATATCGTGTCTCAAAATTATTCTCTTCCTTTTCTAAAGAAGGCACCAGGTAACAAGAGATACCAAAGAGGCTGTCTCTCAGCTCATTTTCAACATACTTCATGCCGGTAAGAACCTGTGCGAGACATTCTTTGCATATTGAAAAAGATTTATATGCATTCGCTTTTTTCAGGTTTTCAAGATAGAGTGTATTTGTCGTGCCGTAAAATTTCATGGGCAGAGAGACCTCTCCCAAGACATTGGCAATATTATGGCAAATATGACAAACTCTATTTTCTTTGCTTTTCTCAATAAAAAAGCGTTCAAAAAGATCATAGTAAGCCATATTCAAATAGGAATCACGCAAATCTTTTATTTCTAAAATATGCTTATCATCTATTTTAATAAGAGCTATATCCGGGAATTTATTCGGAACTGAGGAACTATTGTTGAAATACTTCCTGTTTATTACGTAGTTGTGTGCTTCGGCTAATTTATCATAGATTTTTTTCTTGTTTTTCAGTTTTTTTAAATCTTTTAAATTTATTCCTTTAACTTCTTTAAATATTTGCCTTTGCTCTTTAATTAGCAGGTTTTCGTCCAATATAGAAAATTCATTATTATCGATTTTAACTGTTTTAAGAAAGGTATCTTTTATATGGTTAAGTATGTTATCAAAATTAACATCAATATTTTTAGCGAACCAATTCGAGATTTCTTTTTTGCTCCTTTTATTGGCAATATAATTTATTGATTCGGTTATCGTTTTACCAAAATGGGGATTCCCTCCAATTCTTGGGCAATTTGTAGACAAGAATTTTCTTTCATCCTTAGAAGCTCCATGTTTCAATGCAAAAAAATAATCTCTATTCTCTTCAGTTATTTCTTTATCAAGTGTAAACGAAATCGTTTTATTCTTCGTATTAAAATTAATTGCAATAGCTCTTTTTGTCTGTTCATCATTACCGGAAGGGGCAGTTGTTTTAATTGTTTGGTTTTTCAAGAATATTTCTCTTCTTTTTGCTTCATCTGCTGTATCGTAGTAGCCTGCTTCCAGAAGGACGCTTTTCCCAAGTACCCGGAAGTTATTTATCATATAATCCTCCGAACTGTGCCAAAACCTCTCGAAACAGATTTTCCAAGCCCCATATAATCCGGTATCATAAAATTGGTCTTAAAAAGACCTTTAAACCCTAACATAGATTTTCCTTTTAATAAAACTTTTTTTTCTCTTACCTGAAGTTCCATTCTTATCCTCTGATCAGGCGTAAGCCAATAGCCAAGACCTTTTGCCATAGAAAGGATGTTTCCGCATAAAGCCCTTTGTAAAAGCTTATGCTTTTCTTTTCTGTCCGGAGATTCCATATATATTTTATGGTTTTTTTGGTTTAAACCTATCCAGGGGGAGATAAAACTATACATGAAAGTATCTTCCGAATATCCGAAGCAACAATCCGTAATATGAATATCTTTTTCATTAACAGGAATCGAAAGCTTATCTATGTTAATTTGATTTAGATTAAGAAAAATCTCCATAAATATTTCAATAGGTTGATCGGTTACAGCAATAATTGCAGGATTGCTTTCCAGCAGCTTGAATTGTATCAAAGGGTATCTGTATATGTTTTTTCCCGTTTCAGGGTAATGATTATGAACCAGGTCATAGTCTTTAAAGAGATTCCCGATAAATCCCCGGAATTTATGAACTTGAGACGGAGTTATCTTAATATCAACGAAGATTAAAATAGCTCTCTTCATAGTATAAATAATAGCAAAATTGCTAATTTATAGCAATTGTTTTACAGCGTATTTTTTCGGCTCGCTGGTCTCTTTTCGCATTAAGTAGTTAGTCTGATAGAAAAACCTTGGAACCAGAGTCGCAACAACGGTATCCTCCTCTTGATCATCATCTCTATCCTGGTTTTTGTAGGTTCTTCCGGGAAAACCGTGGAACTTCGGCGGATGCTTTTATCCACAAACAGGACATCCATTGGCTAATAGCTACTCTAACACATAGCTTAGAAATTTCTGGGGATGGTATTCTTTATATCCTAACTGATAGTAGAGCGCAAGACTGATACATCATCTTCGGCCACTTTCAGTTTACACTTCGGTCATTTATTTTTCTAACTATTCTGGTATTCCGGTCAGATAGTGTTGTGGCTCACAGTTTACACAAGAAGTGTTAGGAAAAAGAGTTCCTTTTATATAGATGGAAAATGGATTCAACAATCATATTTTGTGATTCAAAACGCTGAAGACCGGCGAATATGGGATTGGTTTGGAGACCTGATGAATATAGAGGATCCCCTGGCGAAACGGAGTGAATTCCTCAGGCGAAGGGTTGAATCCTTTGACTACCGCTCTCCCCAGGTTCGTTACATGGTTATCAATGGAATTCCTCGATTGATCTCCTTTAATGAAGGCTTGCACGTTGTAGAGGAGATTTTCAGCACAGGGGGAAAGTTGAAAGTAAAATAAGGATATCTATTCGATCGGCGGAACCGATCTGATCGAGCGGATTGAGCCGGTGGGCGCCATAGAGGGCTTAATGACCTACAAAAGTATTTCACTATGGATTGCTCTCAATCAGAGGAATTATGATAAGTTTAACTCCCTGAATAAATTCGTAGAAGTTTGTATGGGAATCCATTCATGGCTCTCAAGGTGTTCATAATATATCTTGAGGCAATCAGGGCATGTACTATAGTACTTAAGAAAAATATTTTGGGTTTATGAATATCCTCCGAGATAAAAACATTTAAAAATAGAATAATGTCATAGTTAAAAATATTTCCTTGTGGAGGGGGGCTATGACTAATTTTCGTATCGTTTAAGAAACAAAACAAGAAAAAAATTAAAATTCAATGGCCCTCTTCAACCGCCGGTTGCGATATTGTTGAACGCAGATTATGATCATTTGTTAAATACGAATTTTAATTAGATCATCCTCTGTTAGCCATAAGTCTATTCTTCTGTAATCTAACTTAAGCTTTTCTAATTCTTTCTCCAAAGATTGAGCTTTTGTTTGAGGAACTGTTATAACACCTGCTCCGAGGTGCTTTCCATCCAACTGCTGAACCAAACCTATCTTTTCGCTTTTATATGTTTTTCCTTTAACTTTTTTTCTTGTGGTATGCCCATACAAAAGCCTTTTTAACTTCATTTTTTCTTTTTTGCTAAACTTTTTCAGGTTATATAATATCAGGGTATAAGGTTCTAACTCTAAGCCCTTCACTTCTATCCTGGGAGACCGGGCATATAAAAGAATCCCGCCATTCATGACTTCTTTGATAAAATATTCATCTAACCCATGAAAATTTCTGTTTGTAAAAATTACCTGGACATTCTTATCATATTCTTTCTCTAAATCTAAAGCGAGTTCAGATACTTCATTTCTTGCCTCTAGATCTTCAAAATCATCTTTATCGGTATCGAACACTACTAAGAGGTCAACATCTGAGCGTCTATCCGTATCACCCCTGGCCACGGAACCGAATAATAAGATATAAGATACTTCTTCCTTTGAGGCTTCTTTGGCAAATTTAAAGACGAGACTTCTGAATTCTTCTTGTAGTATAGCAGGCATCTCCAAAAGCCTCCTAGCAATCCTTCCTTTCCAAATCCCCCTCCCCTTTTCTAAATCGCGGTTTAAAGAATTAAGGGAATAGGACGGTTTTCATTTTAAACTATCTCCACATATTTTTTCTATTGCCCTAAATAGTTCCTTCGTCCGTTGAAGTTTCTTACCGTCTATTACACTGCCATAAATCTGGCCCGGTCTTATCTGATTCTCTATCTCCTGAAATGTCCTCCAGACCTTCTCAGTTTGATCCCCAAAAATTTGGGAATTTTTCTCCAGTATAGATCTGACCAGTTGATGTTTATTAATGTGGATTCCCATATTAGCGACATTCGCCTCTATCATATGGAAGCAAGCGTTAAAGTAAGCCTCTATTCTTGTTGGAATGGAGATCGCCTCATTCCCCGCATCCTTTTTAAACATTTCATATTTTTCTTTATGGGTATCGAAGCCCGCCATAATTCATTTTTCGTTATATCATATTACGAAAACATTCTTTTATGAGGTTTCGTAATTATATGTTACGAATCATCTTTTTTTATATAACCTTTTCCCTAAAACCTCAATGGTATTGTCAAACCAACAGTAGAACAGGGTAATAAAGAATTTACGATCCAAACAACGGGGCCCGGGCAATTCAATGGATTCAATCGCTTACTTCATTTAGTGTAAAGAATTTATTTTAATTGTGCAATAAAAGATAAGTATAATAGAGAAAATATTAATACTGGGAGGTGGGACATATGGCAAATCAATACACGAATACTTTTTCCTTTCGATCTAAGAAGCAAAAGAAAAAATTGTAAGACATGTAAAGAGTCATAAAGTGGAAAACCAGATAGCCACGATGGTTCGAATGCTTCTCTTTCGAGACGAAGGGAAACCAAAAACAGAAGTTTCAGATTTATTAAGGGTACACCGAAATACAGTAAGGCTATTGGAGCAGCGCTTCAGAGAAAAAGGGGTTGACGGGTTGTACGATAAGCTCTCTTTTGTGGGTGCTACAACGTAACGAGATAATTCCGAAGATCAGCTGGACGACCGTACGGAGATGTCTCCAGGAGCTTGATTTAAAGAACTTTTGGTAAACTCTGGAGACCCAGAGAAGCATGATTTCCACTACAGGCGGCATAGAAAATGCGATCTTCATGCTGTATTTGAGGTTAAACGGGAAAAGCTCTTTAGTAAATGTTATGCTATTCCTTTGAGATGGGAATCACTACTTTATGTTGATGGATGAAAGAAGCGAACCGCAGCATATCGACAGGCTCCTGATAGAAGGTGAATTTCTAGAATTAGAAAAAGAGTTCCTTTTAATAGATGAAAAATGGATTCAGCAATCATATTTTGTGATTCAAGACACTGAAGACCGGCGAATATGGGATTGGTTTGGAGACCTGATGAATATCGAGGATCCTCTTGCGAAACGGCGCGAATTCCTCAGGCGAAGGGTTGAATCCTTTGACTAGCGCGAATAAATACGTAGAAGAGAGAAGGTTTCTTGAAGGAATCCTTATAGGAAACTATCTATCGTTCTGTAAAACAGTGAGAGTTAGAGTGAGGGACCGGATTCTATTGAGCATACAGCGCTTTATACCCATCTCGACACATGTAGTCACAAAAGAGTTTATAGGTTTCAGGATAGAGTTCGTATCGAACATTCTCCTTCCGGAACTGATTGGCCAGGGCAAAATGGTTTCCAAGGGCTTTGGTGTAGTGAAAAAACTAAACGAACGGGGCTAATTTTGTTTTGCAAGATGATAGAGTATAATGAGTAATCCAGACTATTGCCAATCCAGCCCCAGTTTCTGCAGTTTCGGGCGAATCACAAGAGTGCAGTAGCCGGCGTAGGGATTCTTCGCGTAATAGTCCTGATGATACTCCTCTGCCCTATAGAAAGCGGTCAGGGGCTTTATCTCGGTAACAATCGGGCTGTCAAAACGACCCGAGGCCTCCGCCTCCTGCATTGATTTTTCAGCGGCCACTCGCTGGGCTTCACTATGGTAGAGGATGATCGAGCGGTACTGGGTGCCCACATCTGCGCCCTGGCGGTTGAGCGTGGTGGGATCGTGGGCTTTCCAGAACAACTTTAGGAGCTCTTTATAACCGATCAGGGCCGGATCATACTCGATCCGAACGACCTCGGCATGCCCGGTTCGCCCGGTACACACTTCTTCGTAGGTAGGGTCCGCCCTGGTCCCGCCGGCGTATCCGGAGATCACCGATTTCACCCCCTCGCTCCGCTCATACACGGCTTCGAAGCACCAGAAACAACCGCCCCCGAAAGTAGCCTGCTCTAACCGGACCGGGCTCTCGTCACTCATCGTTATTTCCGTTTCCTCGTGAGTCCCGGAGGCAGACAAAAACTCAACACCTGGTATGGCCATGATTAAAATGATACCTGATATTACAACAGCCTTCACCCAAGACCTCTAGTGTCTCTAATGAGAATATATTACTATTTCAGTAAACAAGCAATCTCGCCGCCAATCTTCCGGAAACGCCTCAAGAAAAAGGGCCGGGTGGTTAAACAAAAGTTAATCAACTGTTCAGGTCCTGTTTATTGTTTTTCACCACCGAATGAATTACCTAATACAAGAACGTAAGACGGTTTCCATTTGCGCGGGAGGAAAATGAATGAAAAAGAAGATACTGATTTTTCTGATGGCTGCAGCCGCCTCAACCCTGGTGCAGGCAGCAGAAGAGATGGTCCTGGACATTGATACCGCCGTAAAGCTGGCGCTGGAAAACAACCTGGCCCTGCAATCGGAAAAGATAGACCTGGGGATAAAAAAAAGAGCCATGGATAGGGCCTGGAATGTTTTTATTCCGGACTTGAAAGCGGGAATCTCTTTGACCCGGATGAATGAGGAGATTACGGTTATGCCCCCGGGCGAGCCTTATTACTGGACCCTGTCGGCCAGTGTTCAGGCCAATTTCCCTTTATCGATGTCTATCGCCCCCGGTATCAGGAACACCGTGCTGGAGTATCAGGCCGGGGCCATTAGCCTGGAAGGGGCGGAGAAAAAATTAAACCGCGAGGTCAGAAAATCTTTTCTCCGGCTTCTTCTACTTGAAGAGAATATCCGGCTCCTGGAGCAGAATATTAAAACCGCTTCCCGGAGATACGAACAGGCAAAGATCAACTATGAAAACGGCCTGGTTCCGGAGCTGACCATGCTCAGCTCCCGGGTGGCCCTGGAAAATCTAAAGCCTGCTTTGGAGAACGCTAAAATCGCTTTCCGAAGCGCGGTCTTGCAGTTCAAGCAGATGCTGGGAATAGACAGGCAAACGAATATAATCATTACCGGATCAATAGAGGCTGAAAGGCTGAGTTTCGAAGCCGAAACTCTCATTAAGAAATATCCTTCAGGCAGGCTGGATGTCCAGAGCCTGATAAAGAGCATTCAAATCCTGGAAAACTCAAAGCAACTGGCTCTCAATACAGGACTGACCCCGGTGCTCTCCTTTACTTATTCGTATAATCCAGGTCTGTCCGATCCCTTTAATACCGACTGGGGAATTGGAGGCAACTGGTCGGACAAGGGAATGTTCGGAATCGGCCTGACCTTGCCCCTGGACGGCTTTATTCCCTATTCGAAGACTAATAACTCTATTCAAGACCTGGAGGATAACATCGAAAAGACTCGTCTGGCGCTGGCGCAAACCCTCCGGCTGGCGGAGATGGAGATCGAGTCCATCGTTATGGGGATTAATAAATCCGCACGCGCCCTTGAAGTCCTGGATTTTAACGTGAAGCTGGCTCAGAAGGCCTATGACCTTGCTGAGGAAGCCTATAAAGCAGGCGCTGCGGACCTGCTGGAAGTAGAAAGCGCCAATGATGAGCTCCAAAAGGCCAAACTTGAGGTGCTTAATGAAAAATATAACTATCAGGCAGGTCTGCTAGACCTGGAATATGCCCTTAATACCACCCTCGAAGAGGTAAGGAGGAATCATGAAAAAGAGTAAAAAGCGTTTTCTCGTCATTTTCAGTGTACTGCTCGCGGTCGGCCTCGTTTCGGGCTTTGGGCTTCTGCGCCGCGTGCAGAGCAGCGGCGAGCGGAGCACAAAAGACCGGGTGAGCCCTTCACTGCGTCAAAGACATACAGCGTCGGACAGTCTTCGAGCTGAAACGGTTTTTCCCGTAACCACCACCCAGGCTGTCCGGGGACTGATGTATGAGTATCTCGAGATCAACGGGGATGTCATCACCAAAACCAGTGTGGATGTGGTTTCCGAAACCTCGGGCAAACTGACCGGGATCCTGGTCAATGTCGGACAATATGTGCGCAAGGATCAGGTGCTGGCCGAGGTAGACCCCTCTAAGTCGTGCATGGAGTACGCTTTGAGCAAGGTCAAGGCGCCTATTTCCGGCACCATCACCTCCATTCCCGGGCAGGTCGGGGCTACGGTAAGCCCGTCCATGACGCTGGCTAAGATCGGCAAACTGGACGAGCTTCAGATACGCACCGATATTGCCGAGCGCTTCATCTCCAAGGTCACTTTAGGCGGCGGTGCTCTGCTGTCATTCGAAGCCTTTCCTGATGCAACCTTTGAAGCCCGGGTGGTGGAGATCAGCCCGGTAGTGGATCCGATTTCACGGACCCTCGAGATAAAACTGGCGCTGTTGAGACCGGATCACCGGGTCAAATCCGGCATGTTCGCCGAAATCCGCCTGATCACCGAAACAAAAGAGACGGCGGTTAAAGTTCCCTCCGACGCAGTCATGACCCGCTACGGAAACAGCTTCGTGTTCGTCCTTGGAGAGGACGATCGGGTGGAGCGAAGAACGGTGTCTACCGGAATTACCATGGACGGCGCCGTTGAGATCGTGGATGGCCTCGATTCCGGCGAAGAAGTGGTGGTGAGCGGCCAGACCCTCCTGGAACACGGGGTAAAGGTCAAGGTAGTGAATCAGGAGACAAGGAGCGCCGGATGAGTATCACGAAAAAAATCGTCAGCAAACCCATCACCTGGATCATCGTTTTTGCCCTGATTATCGGCCTCGGTCTCTACATTCTCGGGAACATCCCCATAGATCTCATGCCTGATATCAACCCCCCGGTGCTGGTGGTGTACACCAGCTACTCAGGCGCCGGGCCTGAAGAGGTGGAGCAGACCGTGACCCGTCTGCTCGAGGGAAACCTGAGTAATGTCGGGAAGATTCGCGAGATTACCTCCACCTCCTCTGAGGGCTACAGCCAGATCATGATGGAGTTCGGTTGGGGAACCAACATGGACGAGGCCAGCAATGAGGTCCGGGACAAGTTGGAGTTTGTCAAGGAGTTCCTGCCGGATGCGGCCGGCACCCCGCAGATCTTCAAATTCGATCCCTCCATGATCCCGATCCTCAATCTCGTGGTCCGGGGAGACAGGTCCGCAGATGAGCTGCTGGAAATTGCCCGGGACATCATCCAGCCGAAACTGGAACAGGTGGACGGGGTCGCCCTGACCAGTGCCAGCGGTGGCAGGGAAAAGTTGGTTCGGGTCGAGATATCTCAGAACAGATTGGAAGCCTACGGTCTGACCCTGACCCAGGTTGCCGGCATGCTGGCCGGGCAAAACCTGCAGATCGGCAGCGGAAGCATTGCCGAAGGGTCCCGCAAATACCTGATTCGGACTTCAGGTGAATATTCCGCAATCGAGCAAATCGAAAACACGGTGGTAGCCTACCGAGGGGGCGCCGGCGGCGGATCAGCGTCAAGTGGCTCAGCGGCCGGTACCTCAGTAGTCCCCTCCAAAGTCGTGCGCTTGAGGGATATTGCCGATGTGTTTGAAGGATTCGAGGACCGGGAGAATGTGGTGTATATCAACGGAGAACCCGGTGTGTACGTGTCGGTTCAGAAACAGAGCGGCACCAACTCGGTCCAGATCGCAGACCGGGTTCTGGAACGGCTCAACCGGATCAATCGGCAGCTTCCCGTCGGTGTGGAGGTCTCGGTGATCCGGGACACCACCGAAATGATTCGGGCATCCCTCAATCAGGTGACATCTACACTTCTATACGGTGGGCTCTTTGCAGTGATCGTGCTGCTCTTCTTCCTGCGTCGGTTCAGGAGCACTCTGGTCATCGCTCTATCCATTCCCATCTCCCTGCTGGCTACCATGATCGGGATGTATTTCGCCGGGCTGACCTTCAACGTGCTATCCCTGGCAGGGTTGATTCTAGGGATCGGCATGATCGTGGACAGCTCGATCGTCATCCTGGAAAACATCTACCGCTACCGGGAGAAGGGCGCCAGGCTGAACACCGCAGCCGTGTTAGGCAGCCAGGAGATGATCACGGCCATTACCGCCTCCACCCTGACCACGGTCTGCGTTTTCCTGCCTCTGCTTCTGTTCAAGAATCGACTCGATATGGTAGGCGTGATGATCAACGACCTGGCCTTTACCGTGGTCGTAGCCTTGCTCGCCTCTCTCGCCGTAGCCGTATTCCTGGTACCGGTCCTGGCCAGCAAGGTCTTGCCGATTACCACCGGGACTCAGAAGCCGATTAAAAACAAGTTTCTGAAACGAATCGATAATGGATTGGAACGGCTTTTCACAGGACTGGAAAATGTGTACCGCAGGATTCTAGGCGGGTTACTCAATCACCGCCTGGCTACCATACTGGTTATCCTGGTCCTGTTCGCCGGAAGCCTGCTCCTGTTACCCAGGGCCGGGTTCGAGTTCATGCCGGACATGGGAGATGATTCGGTGGTGGTGGATGTGGAACTTCCGCTGGGCACTACCCTGGAAGCCACCGAAGCGCTTATGAACCGGCTGGCCCTCATTGTGGAGCAGGAAATCAGCGCCTACGAAGATATCATCGTCACCGTAGGGGAAGGAAACATGCTGTCCAGATCAAGCCCGTCCCACAGGGGAACGTTGACGGTGACCCTGCCTGAGTACGGCGAACGCATCGATGACTCCGAGACGGTCAAGCAGAAACTGCGCCGGTATTTCAACGAGTTTCCCGGGGCCGTCTTCTCCTTCGGTTCGAGCATGGGCGGTAGACATAATATGTCGGGCGGATCGCCGGTGGACATCATCGTCAGGTTCGACAATCTGGCACGCGCCCGAGATACCGCACTACAGATCCAGGGGCTGCTGAGGGATCAGGTCCCCGGGGCCACCGAACCTAAGATCGCCCTGGAAGACGGCCTGCCCCAGATCGAGATCATGATCGATCGTGACAAGGCTTATGCCCTGGGGTTGAACATTGCCTCTATCGGAAAGGAGATTCGAGCCGGCATCGCCGGCCTGAAAGCCACCATCTTCCGTGATGAAGGGGAGGAGTATGACGTTCTGGTCATTTTACAGGAAAAGGACCGGAGTTCCATTCCGGATCTGCAGAAGATCTTCGTTCTGAACAGCATGGGCCGGCGTATCCCCCTCGCCAGCTTCGCCCACCTGGAAAAGACCACCGCGCCGGTGGATATCCAGCGGGAAAATCAAGCTCGAACAGTTCACGTAACGGCCGGAATCCGCCCGGGAGCGAGGATGAACGAGGTCCAGGGCAAGATCGAAACCCTCCTGGCCGAGCGCATCGTGCAGGACGACGAGCTGGCCATAGAATACGGCGGAGACATGGCGGACCTCATGAAATACGGAACAACCCTGATCATCCTGGTGCTCATGGCCGTGCTGCTGGTGTTCGGGGTCATGGCCAGTCAGTTCGAATCCTTTAAAGACCCCTTTATCATGTTCTTCACCATTCCCTTGCTGTTCATCGGGGTGGTGGCCATCTACCTGATCACGGGACAGCCGTTCTCAATCTTCACCGCCGTGGGGCTGGTGATGCTGGTCGGGATCGTGGTGAACAACGGGATAGTACTGGTGGATTACACCAACCTGCTGCGAAAACGGGGCATGGGCGTCCGGGGGGCTTGCATCGAAGCCGGCGGACATCGTCTGCGCCCGATCCTGATGACCAGCTTGACCACGATCCTGGGCCTGGCGCCCATGGCTTTCTTCCCTGGAGAGGGCTCTGAGCTGGTTCAGCCCATTGGATTGACCGTGATCGGTGGGCTGGTGAGCGCCACCATGCTGACCCTGCTCCTGATACCGGTTTTGTACTCCGTGTTCAATGAGAAACGGAAGGGAAAAAAGCGGCTTACCGAAGAAACCGCCTTTAAAGTAGGAGAGATTAAGGAGTTAGTCCATGAAGCGAATTGAAATCATCGCCAATCATTCCGTTGAGGAGGATATCCTTGAAGCCCTTAAGCGGCGCAAAGCCGGTAAGTATTACACCAAAATTCCTTCCGTACAGGGGGTCGGAAGCTCCGACCCCCGCTTCGGCGACCATGTCTGGCCGGAAGAGAATTGCGTAATCATCATCTACTGCGGTGAAGAAGAAGCGATTCTTATCAGAGAGGCGGTCTCTGAAGTAAAAGGGCGCTTTGAGACTGAGGGTATTAAGCTCTTTGAGATTGGGGATTGATATAAGGGAGAAAGAAAATCTATTATCGAGGGCTGAATACCTGTATAATCACTTGAAGGCCGCTTTTTAGGAGGAGAAGGATTTTTGAGAGCCAGGGTCTTAATAGTAGAAGATGAAATCGAAATTGCCGAGCTTATTTCCCTGTATCTGAAAAGAGAGGGTATCGAAGTCACCCAGGTAGAGAGCGGGGAAGACGGGCTTCAGAAACTGGAGAAAGAAGCTTTTGACCTGGCAGTCCTGGATATCAATCTCCCCGGAATCGACGGCTTTGAATTCTTGCAGGCGGCTAGGAAAAAGAGCGCTATTCCGGTGGTCATAGTCTCGGCCCGGGATACGGATGAGGATATGGTCCTGGGCCTGGGAATCGGTGCCGACGACTTCGTCACTAAACCCTTTTCCCCCAAGGTCCTGGCGGCCAGGGTAAGAGCCCATCTCAGAAGGTTTCTCGATTCTCAAGCTTCAGCAAAGAAATTTATCCGATTCGGTCCCTTTAACCTGGACCTCGAGGGGTATGCTCTTCAGAAGGAGTGAGAGAGGATTCCCCTGCCGCCCAAGGAATTCGAGCTCTTGAGCCTGCTTGTTAGCCGGAAGGGAGCGGTCATGACCCCTGAGCAGATCTACGATCGGGTTTGGGGCCAAAATTACGGCGATCTGACCACCGTGGCCGTTCATATCCGCAGAATCAGAAGGAAGATCGAAGAGGATCCCAGCCGGCCGCGCTTTATCGAGACCGTTCGCGGAGTGGGCTACAGGTTCAATAATGAAGTTTAGAACTAAGCTTATTTTTTTGGTAGTAGGGGTGATCATCATACCTATCCTGGTAACAGCTATGGTCGGCTATCTACGCTGGTTTATTTCCTCCAGTGACCCGTCCTTATCTCCGGCCGGTTTCTTTGAGATCAGAAGATGGATACTGGAGGATTTGCCTGAAGAAGTGAAAGAGGGTTATTCAGCCTCGTTAAGAAGCTCTCTGCCCCCCAAACCAGGGGTTATAGTTTTTGATCTGGAGGATAGGATCCTGGTCTCAAACATTCCCGGCTATGAGGCGGGCACCCGGATAAATCCTGAAAAGCTGCTTAAGAGCATGATCGTAGAAGAAGGCGTTCGAATAGCTTTCGAGCCAGTGAGCATTGACGGGCAGAGGGCAGGAACGGTTTTGCTCAAGCTTCCTGAAAATATGGGAAAACTTTCCGGATGGTCAACATTACATGAACATTTTATTACTCCACTGCTGGCCCTGGTGATTTTCTCCACCGTAATGGTTACGGTTATCCTGAACTCGCTGAACCGTTCTATTGTCTATCTTGAGAGAGCTACCAAAAAGATAACCGATGGAGAACTTGATTTTGAGTTAACAATAAAGGGGAGAGATGAAATATCCTCTCTCACCCGGTCCTTTGAAACGATGCGCCGGGCCTTAAAGGGGGAATTGGAGAAAAGATCGCGCTTTCTCATGGGCTGTATCCCATGACCTTAAGACCCCGCTCACCGCCATTGAAGGCTACCTGGAAGCCATCTCCGACGGCCTGGCCGCCGATCCTGCTGTTTTAAAAAGATATTTAACCATCATCACCGAAAAGTCAAAAGTCCTGGACTCCAGGATAACGGAGCTGATCGACTTTGTTAAAATGGAGACCGGGGAGTGGAAACTGAGACAGGAGAGGATTAATCTTTTAAGTTTCTTAAACCGGATCGCCAGGATCTATCAGGAGGATGCCTCGGTTTTAAAGAGGGAGTTCAACTCCAGGATAAAGATACCTCCGGATATTAAGATAGAAGCCGACAGCAATCTCTTAAACAGGGCCCTGGAGAATCTTTTCAACAACGCCCTGCGCTTCACCAGGGAAAGCGATTCGATCTACCTGACCGCGCATCTGAAAAACGGTGAAGTTCTGATATCTATTGAAGATACCGGACCGGGCCTGACGGAAGCTGAAATCAAACTGATTTTCGAGCCCTTCTACCGGGGAACAAGCTCTAGGCGAGAGCAGGGATTCGGCCTCGGTCTATCGATTGTAAAGTCGATCATCAATGCCCACGGCTGGGAAATCAAGGCTGATTCCAGGCCCGGGGATGGGACTCGTTTTACCCCAGCGCTGATTTCATCCGCAACCTAAGTTTTTATAGCCAAAGTCCAATAAAATAGGTTTAGGCGCTGGACTTGATTATTTCTTGCGCTGAACGCGCAAGATTTTAAAGGTAATAGCATACACATCCGGATTTGAATTCGAATTATTATCCGCCGGGTTTCCGGCCGGGTTCCCCGCAGGACTCTTTGCCCCCCACTTGTTTTTTTTCCTGAATCCTAATATTCTCTATCTAAAATGAAAGGAAGACAGTATGTCTTTAACCGGTTCAACCATGCTCCCTTTGGGCACCCAGGCCCCCGATTTCAGCCTGCCTGATACAAACGGAAAAATTGTTACTTTACTTGATTTCCAGGAAGCCAAAGCCCTGCTGGTGGTCTTCATGTGCAACCACTGTCCCTATGTCAAGCACATCCAGAAACACTTCACCGGATTGGTAAAAGAGTACCAGGACCGCGGAGCAGCGGTTGTGGGAATCAATGCCAACGACGTGGAGACCCATCCTGATGACAGCCCGGAAAACATGGCCCGGGATGCCAGGCGCCTGGGCTACAATTTTCCTTATCTCTACGATGAAACCCAGCAGGTTGCCAGGGCCTACCGGGCGGCTTGTACTCCGGATTTCTTCCTCTTTGATAAGTACCGCAAGCTTGTCTACCGGGGACAGATGGATGACTCGAGGCCCGGAAATGACAGGCCTTTAACCGGACTGGACTTGCGCTCGGCGCTGGATGCAGTTCTTGCCGGTGAGAAAGTAAATAGTAACCAGAAGCCCAGCATGGGCTGTAACATCAAATGGAAGCCGGGAAACGAGCCCGATTATTTTTAATCAACCCGGTGATTATCATTCCTTCATCAAATTCTGTACAATTGAATCA
>VRUG01000194.1 GCA_019456255.1 Planctomycetota bacterium
GGAATAATCCACGGGAAGCCCCACTCACAGGTTTCACTGGCTGCCAGCCAAATCGACCTGCGGCCCTTCCTGAAGCGGTTCAGGGACCGTGACATTGCCATGGTCATCGAGAACAAACCCTGGGAAATCATGGCGGACTCGCTGAAAGTACTGAAAACCTTGAAGGAGTAGTCTCATTGTCGGCTGTTAATATAGAAGATTTGTTTCGAGTCCCCCAACGAATCGTGGTTACTTCGCACCGGGGGTTCTCTGCCCGCTACCCTGAAAACACCCTGGTTGCCTTTGAGGAAGCCGTCCGTGCCGGTACAGACCTGATAGAGTTCGACCTCCGCGGCAGCAGGGAACGGATCCCAGTCATCCTGCACGATTCTGTTATCGACAAAATCTCCAACGGCTCCGGGTCTCCCGGTGACTACACGCTGCCGGAGCTGAAAAGATTCGATTTTTCATCGGGGAAGAACAGTCAAGCCCTGACGATCCCGAGCTTCGAGGAGGCGCTGCAGGCGATACCGGAATCCATCGGTCTGAACATACAGGTAAAGGAGACCGACCAGGCGCTATTGCTGGAGATTTGCCGCTTGTTTGACACCTACCGGCTCTACCCGAGGGCTTATCTCACCCTGAGCACCTTTACCGGCGCCGAGGCAGTTAAAAAGATCAATGCCGCCATCGAGATCTGCGTGCTGGAACGAAAGTATAAGCTGGACACCGGAATGCTGAAGGAGATGAAGAGTTTTGGCTGCAGGTATCTCCAACCCCACCGAAGGGACGTAACACCGGAACTGTGCCGTGAAATACGAGCGATGGTTTTTTACGCCACGATGTACTACTCCAACACCGACGCGGACAACAGGCGTTTTATCTCATACGGAATGCAGGGCATAATGACCGACGCACCGGACATGCTGGCCGCAACCCTCAAAACATTGGGCCGTTAGATTTAGCAGTTGCTATATCCCATCGCAGATTACATCCGCAACCTAAGTTTTAATGTTAAAATAGAGCATAATAGGTATGAGCGATGGACTTTAATATTTCTTGTTAAAATAACAAGCTTTTAAGCTATCATAGCATATGGAAATGAACAAACCCATCTTCCCTGTATTGGTCGCCTTTATCGGCTACTCCGTAAAGATCGTTTCCCAGGCAGCCAAAAAAATCGGCCTGGGTTTCCTGAAAACCAACAAAGTCAGGTGCTGGACCATCTGGTCGACAGCCACAGTTTGGACCGGAAGCTCCGCCTTGATCATCCTATACGCCGTTAGCCTGGTAAACGTATCGGCGGTTGGCGCCATGGCTGTCCTCGTTGTGGCGCAGAAACGAAAATTTTGGCCATAGTCATGGATCCCGAGGAGACAGCCAAGATACTTAGGTCGGAGATCCCCGCAGGCCGAAGGTGCCCACGGGGTAGCGAAGATGCCCGCAGGGTAGGGGTAGGGCATCTGGTCAAGGCTGGCCGGCCTCCTCCCAATTTTGATCCCCTCTCTCAGAATTTACGTTTCTCTCCAAATGCATACTCGGGGTTGAGGTATACCTCTGGGAAGCAGCGCTTGAGTGATTTGGCCAAAATCCTCGGTATTTCCGGGGTTATCTGTTCCACAATACTTGCTGTTTGGAATACTGTACGAAATAGAGGTGTTTTTACAGGAACATTTTCGGAATTTCAACTGACTTTGTTCTTAATGCCTTGTAGGGGATTATAAGTTTTACTTTCATTTATTTCTGCACCTTTGTCCGGCGGGGATCTTCTTCTATCGCACCCAGAGGGCAGAGATTCCGGCATCAGAACCGGGGTTGAAAGATGTTAACGCAACTATTACAGCAAGAAGAAGGAACTTTGTCAGGTTAGCTGAAAATACTGTTTGCGAGAACCTTGCAACCGACAGCTCCACCCAGTTGAGCCGCGATGCCAGGGGGCGGAAAAGGTCCAGTGAGAGGTTAACAACAGAGACTCCCAGGGGAGAGACCATGAAGTTATAAATGCGGGTTGATAAGGCGATAGGGTCGAAAGCATGGATCAAGATCAGATTGAACAAGTAGGAGACCGCCAGAAATGCGAGAATGTAGAATTTAAGATTTCGTAATTTATCAGGATTTTTTGCATCCTTTCTTTTCACCTTCTTTAAAACCAGCCAATCCAGGAAATCTATTGTTGTACCGAACGGGCAAACGTAGGCACAAAAAAATCTACCGAAAATGAAGAGGGACAAAGCCTGGATGATACGGTGTATGAATCCACGGCTACCGGATCGATCCCCGCCATGATCGTCTTAAGCGACACAACCTTTCCCGGTCCGGAAGGACCGCTTGTTATAAGGGCTCGCGTGGCATCAATAATGATCAAATTCGGACGGATC
>VRUG01000195.1 GCA_019456255.1 Planctomycetota bacterium
GCGCCCATTTCGCCAAGCGCACCCTGGCGTTCGGGGTGCCCCTGGCGGCGATGCTGCTGAGCGACCTGTTGATCGGATTTCATTCCGGGGTGTTGTTCGTGTACGCCGCATTCGCGGGAATCGTCGGGCTGGGCCTGCTGGTGCGGGCCCGCATCACGGTGCTCCGGGTGGGTGGCGCGGCCCTGGCGGGATCGGTGCTGTTCTTCGCGGTGAGCAACCTGGGCGCCTGGGCGGTGGGTGGACTCTATCCCTTTACGGGGGCGGGTTTGCTGGAGGCCTACACCGCCGCCATTCCCTTCTTCGCCAATACCCTGGCCGGCGACCTGTTCTATGCGGGCGTGCTGTTCGGAGGATTCGCCCTGGCCCAGCGTTCATTCCCCATCCTGCGTGAGGAGGCACTTCCGGCGGTCTAGAAATCGCGGCAGCCTGGCACGCGATGCTCTCTCAGGGAAGGCCGCTTAACGGTGAATTATGGTGGGCGCACTCCAACGGTTACCGGCACGCCTACTTCGCGGCGGATACGGTCGTACCAACGGATGAGCGGCCCCACTTCGGCGCGCTGGTCCGGCAGCAACAGCACCGACGACGGCTGGCGGGCGCGCAGTACGGAAATCGCTTCCCCGGCGGCAAGGGGCCGTCCTTCCATCCATAGCCCGCCATCGGCCCGCAGTTCCAAACGCAGCACCCGGGTAGAGGCCGGGGACGCGCCCCGGGCTTCGGGCAGGCGCACAGTCTCCACCCGGTCGAAGTCCGCACCCAACACCAGAAACGCGATGATGAGAAACAGCACATCCAACAGCGCCGTCAGGGGCGGCAGGAGCGGGCCGGCGGGTTCGCGGAAGCGGTCAAGGTTCATCGCGGCTCCCGGCATCGGTGGCATCGGTGGCATCCGTGACGAACAGCAGGGCCAGCAAGCGCTCCAGCCGGTTCAGCCAACGGGTCTTGAGCCGTGTCAGCAGATGATGCGTGGCCAGCAGGGGCAGGGCCCCCAGCAGCCCCACTTCGGTGGTCCACAGGGCCTCGGAAAGCCCCTGGGAAAGCACCTGCCGGGAGGTGGTGATGGCCAGGTCCTGGAAGGTGGTAATCATTCCGGAAACGGTGCCCAGCAATCCCAGCATGGGCAGGATCGTCCCCAGCCAGCCGATGGTGGCGATGCGGGTTTCCGCGCGGGGCACACCGTCGAGCAGCAGCGCCCGCAGGGCGGCTTCCCGCACATCCGGCGCCAGGGTGCGCAGGGCGGCTGCTTGGCGCAGCAGTCCGGTCAAGGGGGTCTCTCCGGAAGGGCCACCCGGTTCCGCCAGCCAGGCCGCCAGGGCTGCCCCGCTGGTGAGGGCGCCCAGGCTTCGCTCCTGGTAGCGCCACCAGGCCCACACCAGCACCCGCTCGATGGCCAGCACAATTCCAGCCAGCGCGGTGAGCAGGATCAGCGGCATCACCGGGCCGCCTTCGCTGAGAAGGGTGGAAAAGGTCATGGTGGCCGGCATGGAGGGTGGCGCTCCAGGGGTGGCGTGCGCGGGATGAGAGATCCGGGCAGTCGCGCTTGGATTAGCCCATTCACCCTGCGATTCGGAATGGCCGGGATCGCCACGGATGGGTTTGCCCAGGCCCCCGCCATCCTTAACCGTTCCTCCGGGGCTATGTCAAAGCCCTGCGGGGCCATGTCAAAGCCCTGCGGGGCCATGTCAAAACCCTGCGGGGTTATGTCAAAACCCTGCGGGGTTATGTCAAAACGGGGGCCATGGTGAATCCTCGCACCGCGTGGATAGGGGGGGGGTGCCTGCGCTGGACCGTGAGCGTGGGAGCGGGGCTGGCCTTTCTGGCCGCCCTGGAACTGGGCGCGCGGGGTCCGCATTCACCTTCCGCGGGTTCTCCTCTGCTGGAGATTTCCTTGCAGCGGATGGACGGTGCGCCTCCGGCTGCGGCAGTGGCTGCGGCAGTGGCTGCGGGGCAGTCCGCTACCACTGCTTCCGCAACGGAAACCGCCCGTCCCACGGAACCGCTTCATCCCAAGCAGGGCGGGAAAGCGGTGATATCGCCCGGGGAGCCGTCCCGCCAAGTACAGGCACCGGAATCCGCACCGGATTTCGCGTTGGCCGGGATGCCGGTCAGGGTGGAGACCCGGCCACCGGATTCGCTACCAGAGGCCCTCCCATCCCGGAACGCCACATCATGGAAGTCGGCGCAGGCTTCGCTGGCAGTAAATTCAGTAGCAGTATATTCGGTAGCAGCCGTTTCGCTGACAGCCAGATCCCTGTCCCCGGAATTGGCGAATTCCATCGACCCCCCCCACCCGATGGAATCTCCATCCGCCGCCGTTTCAACCGCC
>VRUG01000196.1 GCA_019456255.1 Planctomycetota bacterium
CTTAAGAGACGGCAGCGCCCCGGCGGGTTTCAGCTTTAAAATTCGCTTTAACTCGGCCGCCTCTTTGGCCTTCCCCTGCACCTTAAGCGGCCCGGTTGCTGCCGCGGCAATTCGAAAGAGCTGAAGGAGGGAAATCTTTAGTTTTTCCTCAGCATTTACCTTTAAATTCGGTATTTCCTCCACCCTTTGCAGAAAATCCCGGACCCGTGGACTGTCGCAGTCGACCCAGCCATCCTGGACGTTCAGATAGCGTTTGCCGTTTTCCCTGTTTTTAATGATTTCCAGCAGAGAAACATTACCTTTCCCCATCGTATAATCAAAGGAAAGCCAGTACCAATCCCGTTCAATCGCATGGGCAAAACAGGACATGTTTAAGGCCTGATCGTATATTTTTAAGCTCTTCACCTCAGGATCGATGAGATAAATCTCTTTTTGTAAAGCTTCCCTGTGGGCCTGTAAAAATTCCGGGATTTTTTCGCCTTCCAAAACAGTACGCCGTTTGACCGGCAGTTCCAGCTTGTTCGGGGAATTATCCAAAGTTACCAGGCCGAAGTTCTGAAGATAAACTTGATTTCCGTATTGAAGATGGTTTAAGTCTCCTGGGTCCACGATGCTTGTGCTGTCATCAGGGTGATGAATTCGGAGAAGCGGCAGCACTTCCAGCTTGCCGTCTTCAACCAGGGAGGCCTTCAAAACAGGAGTCACTTTAATCCGGCCGGTGAGGTGCCTGACTTTGGCCGGCAATAAGTTGGCCAGCAAGCTCAATAGCTCTTGCACCTTTTCTCTTGAGACACTCATCGTAAATATTTGCCTCCCGTCGGAGTTTCGACCTTCCAGGGAGAATGTTCCCGTTATCTCATCTACGGATGGTAAGAAACAAATATTCTTCTCCCCGAAATCTCGAAAAGCATGGTAGGCAAAGCGATACCAGAATGTTTGTTCGAAGATTTGCTGCCTGCTTTTATAATTACTTTGGTTAAAGACCTTCTCGTCAGTTGTGCGAACAAGTCCAGCCAGATTTTCAAGGGCTTGAGCTCAGAAAGTTTTACCATCAGGAAGGTCTATATTTGGAAACCGTTCACGAAAACGGATGGCGTCGGCACTTTCCCAGCCATGGTAGCAGAGCATTTCCATCCCATACTTGTTCGACACCCTGACAAATCCCGGATTTGTTTTTTGATCCTGTTCAAAGCCTATTACGTCCAGACTGTCGGATTTACCCTCGGTAAGTATTCGGAACATCCTGTACCAAAAGCTGGCTTTAAAGGCCTTATAACTGAGGTAATTATCCCCTTGCTCTTGAATTCTTGTTACCAGCAGCTCCAGGGCTCTCGTATGACGGCAGGTTCGGATGGAGGAGCAGGTACAAAAAAACTCCCAGCACTGCTCTGAGGATTTGGAATTGGACCCGGGAAACATATACGCCAGGCACGGGTGTTTATCTCCCGGCAGAGGCAACAGGGCAAAGCCCTCCCGAAAAAACTCCAGACGGTCCTGATCTTCGCCGGTGTATCGATGTTTAGTGCTGATCGCTTTATTCTTTTTTTGTTTTTTGTTTCTCTTGCCGATAGCAAACTTATAATCCTAAAGACAGGAAATGTCAAGAAAATCATTAAATCCGAACCGAGAGGACTATAAGGCCAGAACAATTTACACTACGCACCCACGCCTTCGGCGGTCAAGGCCTTCAAGAGGGCCTCAAGGAGGGAGATTGGAGCACCATTCCCTGGCCGTGTATTCACGAGTTTTTGGCGATTTCCACCCACCGACGAATCTATAAACCGCCGACACCGCTCAGAAGATGCGCTTATACAGGCGGACTGCCGGCTGGATGCCCCTTCACTGCACCTGATAGGTGAACCTGGGGCTGATTCTCAGGCAGAAGTATTTTCATCATTCTCAATACGGGGGAGATAAATCTTAAAGGTCGTGCCTTTTCCAACCTCGCTGTACGAATAAATATATCCTCCGTCCCGGGGCATGGCGTCCCGGGCGTTAACCGCCAGGTTCACGATCACCTGTTCCATCTGTCCGGGGTCGGCCCGGATTTTCCATAGATCTTTTCAATAAACGGCGGCCAGTTCTATATTCTCACCGATAAGGCGCTTGAGCATTTCTTCTGTCTTCTTGATTAAGCGGTTTAGATCGATATCCCTGACTTTCAATATCTGTTTGCGGCTGAAGACCAGAAGGGCCTCCTTTTCCCAGGGATCGGGGGAGTTCCCCGGCCGGATGGGGTTAAGACTGGCAATGTGACCGCGCAAGCTGGAGCATCAGGGCTGATGCCGGGCGAGGGCTCCGCTTAAGGTTTTACTCAAACGC
>VRUG01000197.1 GCA_019456255.1 Planctomycetota bacterium
AACAAGTCCAGGCGGTTCTTTCAGATTCGCATCGCTCGCCTGGCCGGACCGGTCGGCAAGCAGAAGCAGCAGCTAACGGCAGAGGTGGAAGCCCAGGTAATAAAGCTCAGGAACAACCTGCAGAGAAAGTATCGAAAATTGAGCAGGGGTGTGCAGCATTGTTTACAGGATACGTTTCCAGAGTTTGAGGCTCACTGTGAGATACTGCTGGCGCATTTAAGGCTTTCCTATTGCGGCTAAAGCCGCAACAGACTAAAATGTTGCCAAAAAACAAGATTTTACGCTAGCATAGCATATTAAGGCTTGCTGCTTATTCGAAGTCAAAAAGAAAACCGGTTTTCTGAAAAGAGCTTCAGGCAGGCATCTACCGCCTTCGTGTCGTATATAAGGCCTTTTTTTTCGGAAATTTCATTCAGGGCTTTATCAATTCCCAAAGCCGGGCGATAGGGACGGTGCGAGGCAATAGCCTCCACCACATCGGCTACCATGAGTATTTTGCCGCCTTGCATAATATTCTTAGCTGAGAGACCATTCGGATATCCTGAACCGTCGAGTCTTTCGTGATGCTGGAACACACAATCTGCTACGGGCCAGGGGAACTCGATCTCCTTCAGAATTTCATAAGCGACTTTTGGGTGAATCTTGATCAAGCTGAACTCAATATCGGTAAGGCGGCCCGGTTTACTGAGGATTTCAGCCGGCACATTAATCTTCCCCAGATCGTGGATTGCCCCGGCCATTCGGATCCCGTCTATGTCTTCATTGGACAATCTCATTTCCTGGGCTATGGCCCGGGAAAGGTTCGAGACCCGTTGCTGGTGGCCCGCAGTGTAGGGATCTCTGGCTTCAACTGTCGAGGACATGGCCTGGATAATGGCACCCATGGCTTTTCTCAATTTCTTCAAGGTCTGCTGGAGTTTTTCTTCCGATTGCTTGCGCTCACTAATATCCGAATAGATTCCATACACGCCGATTTGGCAGTCATTGTGCTTGATAGGATAGCCGAGAATGGATACCTCGACTAATTTCCCATCCTTCCTTTTACGCACCGATTCCTTTTGCACGACCCCCATGGATTGGGTTGTTTCAGACAATGATTTTGCTTCCTCCATTAAATCGGCCGGTACTATCAAGTCATTGATGTAACGATTTTTGATCTCATCAATGCTGTAGAGAAAAAGACGATCGAAGCTCTTGTTGATATCGATAATTCGGTCAAGATAATCGAGAATGACAATTCCTTCCGGTGAGTTCTCGAATAATTGCTTAAAATATTCTTTTTGCAGCTTCAGTTCTTCCTCAGCCTGTTTGCGGGTCGTAATATCCCGGGCAACCCCATAGGTCCCTAAAAAGACCTTATTTTTTTTCTGGACCGGCCGGTCATACAGCCCTTTGGCTTTCAATTCTATAATCACCTGTCCATATTTTTTTTGGGTACTGCTGTCGTGCCGTTTCAATCGCAAAGTAACGCTACCCGGCTGTCGACAGACCGTTCTCCGTTCATTAAAGATACGACAGGCTTTATCCAGATCGTCCGGATGAATGATCGAAGTATATGATTTTCCTAATGGCTCTTCGCTTTTGGTGCCCAGTATATTATTCACTGACTCGGAGATGAAGGTAAATTTACCTTCTTCATTCAGGGTGTAGATAATATCCGGAGAATTCTCTATCAGGTAATGAAAGTGAGATTCTGAGCTCTCCAGTTTTTTATTGACGATTTCTTTCTCTCTTTCCAGGCGTTTTTGCTCCAGGGCATTCTTAACCTTTTTTTCAAGCTCTTCGGTTTCGAAGGGTTTCTTCAAGTAGTCATACGCTCCCCGTCTCAGGCAAGCTATAGCCGAATCCACGGAGGCAAAGCCGGTTAATACTATTATCAGGGTCTGGGGGGAATATTCCTTGATATAATCCATGACCCGGAATCCGTCAATTCCCGGCATGACCAGGTCCAGGAGAACCAGGTCGAAGGTATCATTTTTAATTTTCTTACAGGCCTCGGAACCGCTATCGGCAATCTCGATTTCATAACATTTTCCGCTTAAAACTTCTTTCACACTCCGGCTCATCCTGGGTTCATCATCGACAATTAATATTTTGGGCATCCAGGCCAATTTTCTTCCTCTGAGAAAACTTTTCTCTATATATCTTATCGATAAACATGGCTATAATATCAAATCATAATATGCTGCTCCTTTGAATATTTTGCGCTGAACGCGCACTATATATAATAAAGTCCAGCGCCCAAACCTATTTTATTGGACTTTGGCTATAAAAACTTAGGTTGCGGATGAAATTCGTA
>VRUG01000198.1 GCA_019456255.1 Planctomycetota bacterium
ATTTCAGGAGCAGCCAATTGATACTGTACCGGGTGCATTTTAAATGGAAAAATAAAGACATTCAGTTAACGGCAAAGAGCCTGGATTTAACCCATCCCTATTTTGTCTCGATAAAAGACCTGGTATTTACCAACGAAAAAAATATCATTATCAATCCTTCGGAAGAAGATATTTATAAGACCTTCAGCAATTCCAAACAACTGATGATTCCTTTTCAGACAGTGAGCCTGATCGAGGAAGTTGACGATACGGATTCCGGCAAGATCAGATCTTTTACTATTGCAAAATAATCAAAAAAGGATTAATCTTTCGGTATACATTAAAGGGGGAGGAAGATGAGATGTTCTTACAAAAAGAAGTAAGCAAAGATGAAATTATTCTCCAGATCACCGGTCCGCTAAACGGAGAACCCGCTAATGAGTTCCAGAAACATCTCGAAGAACTTTCCGTCGGTTCCCACAAGACGATTACCCTGAATCTTTCTGAAGTCAGTTCGATTAATTCATCCTGCATCGGTAAGATTCTTCTCTTTCGCAAGAAGCTGGCAGAACAGGACAGAACGATCCGCATCCGGGGCTGCAGCGATTCGTTGTATAATACCTTTCAACTGATCAAATTCGATAAGCTCTTGAGTATCGAAAAATGATTATCCGTCCGGACGCCGGGCATAGATGTGGTTTCATCCGACCTCTCAGTCGGACGGTAATTAATATCCGGGAAAAATATTATTCTTCTCTTCAACGGCCTGGAGCCAACGAGCATCGATCGAATTCGAAAAGAGTGATTCCCAGCGCTTGTTGAAGTTCAGACCTCAGTAAATCCCGGGGGAATTCAGGAAACAACTCCCAAGTTGAACGCTCTCAGTTTTTGATAATCACAGTTCAAAAAGCCTCAATGATTGATCAATGAGGAAAAGTCGCTTTCTTGAAGCCGGCGCTTAAAGATCAAGGTAATGATTTCCCGCGCCAATTGATCATTAGTCTTAGTCGATACTTCGGTCTTGAAGTACTTCTCCACTTCCTCTCGAATCATCGGGTTGTAGTTGAGACAAGGCATTTGCACAGTCACTAAAAAAATTAACACCAACTTAATCCGGCTGTCTCTGCGCTGGCTGGGAGAAAAAGGGCTGGCCTCTATCTATGACTATATCTTAAGTTACAGTGCATCATGGTATTAAGTAAAAAATAGAGCGAAGCTTCGGGATCAGTCCCTAGCTCAAAGCAATCCAGAAATCGCTGTATCGGGAAAGCCAGAATGTCCTGGGCAGCGATAAAGCTCCTGCTTCCCGTATAGACAATAACTCCGCGCTTGATGATTCCCTGGCGGAGGGCTGATCTTAAACAGGTCCAGTCACGTGGACCGAGCAGCTCCGCCGCCCGGAAGCGTATTCCCACTCTGGATGATGACCGGTCGAGAATCAAAGCGATATGCTTGCCGCTGAATCCACCGTAATAGAAGAAGCGCTCCTCACCCCTGGCCCGCTCCCGGCAGATGATCTTTTCGATCATATACCCTTCCAGAATCCGGTCCCGTAGAGGCGATTCCAGTATCTCGCTGGCCTGTTGTATCCCCAGCAGGTGAAGCAGCAGGCCTGTATCACGAACATAAAGCTTAGGTGACTTCACCATACGCTTCTTCAGTCCGGCTTGAAGAGGATAGAGGAGCCGGAGCAGGTCCTGATTGGTCAGGAGGTCAATGCGATGTCTTGCAGCAGCGGATGAAATCCCCATTAGGCGACCCAATTCGGATGCATTGAGGATTCGACCATGAAATGGGGCTATGGTTTGAAGGGTAGGTTTAAGGGTTTTTCCTTTCAGAAATACCCAATGCTTACAGTTGTTCCTATGAGCCAGCATTTCAGCGACTCGTTTTGTATTGGCCGTGACCCATATTTTCTCCATAGGCTGGTTCATTGTAAAAAACGAGAAATTTTAATGTTTTACTTCAAATTTTCCTGAAAAACACAGTGCTTCGGGGGTACATCGGTGGGGCGGCCGGCCCCAAGGAGGTGACATCCATTTTGGCCCCCTGAATTTGTTTAAGCCCCTACCTAGCGCAAGTGCCTCAATCAGTAGAACTCTAACAGGGGGTTCTTTTTATTTCAACAAAATCTCTGTTAAGAGCATTCAACTTGGGAGTAAAATTGGGATTTACTGAGGTCTGGAAGTTATGCTATTACTTTTAAAATCTTTGAGTGTTCAGCGCAAAAAATAATCAAGTCCAGCGTCCGAATCTATCCTGTGTTGGACTTTTGCTTTAAGAACTTCGGTT
>VRUG01000199.1 GCA_019456255.1 Planctomycetota bacterium
TAAACTGGTTCGGTTAAAGCTCATGCTTAAAATCGGGGGACTTCCTTCTCGGCGGCGCCGGTTAGCTCTGTAGTTATGCTGCTTAGCCCAAGGAGCTATATATGTTTGTTATTAGTGAGAATGCAGAGAAATATAGACACTTGAAGGAATTTTACTTCAATACAGAAGGCACGGAAAATATATCGCCCCAAATCATTCTCGCTGCTCATCCGGAGATACTGTTGTCAACAGAGGGACTGAATGTTGCACAATTTGAGGAGGTGGTGTCTGTAAGAGAGTATCAAACTAGTAGGGGAGCAATAGACATTGTATTCATCACCGATCGAGCTGAATTGTTTCTCGTTGAGACAAAGCTGCTGAAAAATCCAGAAGCTCATAGAATAGTAGTGGCGCAAGCAATCGATTATGCAAAGGCGTTTTCCGAAGAAGAGATCGATACCCTAAAGGATAAGATTAAGAAACTAAATTTGGACTTAAATATTTTTGAAAACAGAGAATACTACGAAGCGATACTTCAGCAGAATATCGCAAACGGAAATTACCAGGTATTGATTGTCGGCGACAATATACATCCTAATATATTGGGCATGATGGAATCTATACAATCCGCTCCGCATCTGTCATTTACTTTAAATGCGATCTCGTTAAATCCACATAAGCTTAACGAAGATGAAATAATTCTCAACACTAGAATTGAATCAAGGACAATTGAGATTGAGCGAAGTGTAATATCGATAGAAATATCAAGAAATGGCGAGATAAAGATCGATTCCTCGGTACCAGATAAGAAACGCAAAGGGAATAAACCAAGGATTACAGAGGAAACCTACTTCAACAATCTAGAAGATGCAGATTACCTGGAGGCGGTGAGAAAAGTCTGCAAGGAAATAAGAAAAAGGAACGGCACAATAGAGTGGGGTACGGTAGGATTCTCTGCTGGATACTACTCAGAAAAGCGGCGGATATCCCTTATATGGGTATACGATTCTTGGTTTAACATACTCACAGAAAAAGTTCGGCGGTCTTATGGAATCTCAGATGATATTTACCATAGCTATTTAAATACTCTGAAAGAATCCGAGTATATTTATGAAAGAATAATCGTGCCCAACAAGGCGGCGGTAAACTTCAAAGACATAGATCTATCTGATTTCGATATAGTAATATCAGCAACGTTGAAATTGATGGATGAGTTAACAAAAGAGAATTCATGAATCAGCATAACAAACGCTTGCAGCAGACTTGGCTATCGTCACGGAACCTGCTTACGCACGTTCCGCGCCAATGCCTCGCTAATCGCTCGGCCGCCAAACAGCTGAAGCGGACATTATGTCTCTTACAGGAGGATTGAATGTGGTTTGAGACACTCACAGGTTTTCGTGAACAGTCACCTGAGCAGGTTCGCAAGAATATTTCAGTCGATGGGGAATTATTAAAGTCTCATGTAAACGGAAGGGAGTTTATTTGCGGATTGCTAGAAACTCCATCGTTAGCAGACTTACGAGATCGTGTTGTTCGCAGGGAAAGTCATTCTAGACAAATATCTGTTCGGGAAGAAATAGCTGATGTTCAACAATTGCATATTGAAGAGTCAAATGCTGGTTCATTATTTCAAGTGGCTTCACAATTTAACCTTCTTGAAATGGTATCGCCAAACGTTACGCCTGAGCAGGGAATAGAAAGGTATGAGTATGACCGGACACAAGGGCCAGCATGTGCAATAGCGGCAGGTGCGGGAACTATTTATCGGAACTATTTCGCAGATGTTAACGGCAAAACAGGTCAAACATCTAATAATCAAATAGATTGTCTTGCCGACATTAGCAAAGCATTGGGAAATTCAGATAATCATCTCTGGAAAATGAGAAATGGCTATGCTTTAGCAACTGAAAAAGGTTTGATAGAGATTACAAGTAAAATCACGTCGGCCAGTAACTCTGATATTGATGATTTAAGAAAGTTGTTGCGCATCGGTATTCAGTGGAATACAGAAGTTACGTTGGGCGATTCAAAACATACAGTTATACAAGTGTATTGTTCAGCCCTACCTGTCGCATATTCACAACAATCATCAGAGCTTTGGGCAGAGTTTGCTCAAATTGTCTTAGAAGCCTCTTACGAAGCAACCATGTGCACAGCTATTGTTAATTATTTACAAACCGGTAACAATAAAGTATATCTCACGCTTATCGGAGGTGGTGCATTCGGTAATGAAGTTACATGGATAATAGACGCAATCAAACGATCCTTGAATCTTTATAAACATATT
>VRUG01000033.1 GCA_019456255.1 Planctomycetota bacterium
TTGAGAACCATTATAACTCAATACTGTTACCCATGTGCTTAGCATGATCTGTAACCTATGTTACCGGTTTGTACCATCTTATAGCCCCTGTTTCGTAGTATCATCAATGTTTCTACGCCAGTTATGCCGGGCATTTTCAGGTCGAGGAATATCAGGTTATAGTCCATAGTTGACATTTTTTCGAGTCCTGCCTCTCCTGATTCTGCGACATCGACATTATAGTTTGCATCCTCAAGTGCCAACATAAACGATTTTCTTACCGCTAAATCATCATCAATTACTAGTATTTGTTCACACATTTCGCTTCCTCCTTCTCAAGTGTAGTTAACCCAAGTCCTGACAACACCGCCTGCCTGTTCGATAAGTCACCCACCACTTTCCTCACAGGTTCCGGCAAAACTTTTTCCAGTGTAGGGGTGGCAAGAATTCTGTCCTCTTCGGCGCGTTCGGGATTTTCCATCACATCGATGACTTCAAGATTGTAATCGTCGTTAAGTATGCTTTTCAAAAAGTCTTTTAACTGCTCAATGACTTTGAGTAACTTTGGTGTATTGCCAACAACATAAAGTCTAAACTCGTGCTTTGCTATTTTTGTAGTAAACTCATCTCCTTCAAGAACAGCTCTTGCTATTCCTACAAGATCATCGGTCTCAATAGGCTTTTTCAAAACTTCAAATTCGTAATCACCCTTAGACGCAATTCTGAGTTGTTCTATAAACTCTTTATGGAAAGCTGTTATGATATAGATTGGCATTTTGTGTCCGCCGTCTCTTAGCCTGATGAGCACCTCGATACCATTGATACCGGGCATTTTCAGGTCGAGAAATATGAGGTCATATTCTGTTTTTGATGCTTTCTTTATTCCGGCCTCTCCTGATTCTGCCGTATCGACCTGATAATCTGTGCCCTCGAATGCTAATGCAAATGATTTTCTTATAGCCAAATCATCATCGATTACTAATATTTGCTTATTCATTTTTTTGCCCCCTTTTTTCTATTGGCAGTAAAATTGTAAATTTCGTACCCTCGCCTTCTTCGCTCTTACAGATAATATCTCCTTCATGCATCTTTACTATGCCCTGTGACACAGATAATCCTAGGCCCGTTCCCTGGCCAACAGCTTTTGTTGTGAAAAACGGGTCGAAAATCGAGTTAAGAGATTCTGTAGCAATGCCGCAACCGGTATCAGAAATTGTTATCTGGACAAATTTGCCCTTGCGACAGATGTCCACACCGAATTGTTTTTTATCACTATTTTCCATGGCGTCGAAGGCATTGCCGGTAAGATTGAGAATTAACTGCTGTATGGCGTTTGAGTTCATATAAATGTCAGGCGTATCATCCGCAATGTGCATAACTACTTCTATCCTCTGTTTCTCAATGCGATATGACAACAGCTTGAGAACACGTTCAACGATTGTTGCTAAACCTTCTTTTTGGTATACGTTATCATCATCCTGTTCTACATGTGAAAAAGTTAGAAGGTTTCGGACGATTTCGGCACAGCGTTTTGCCTCATTCTCGATATCCTGCATGACAGTGTAAAGCTTGTCTTCAGTGGAGGTGTGTTTCATACAATATTCGGCAAAGTTCAATATTCCCATTATTGGGTTGTTCAATTCGTGGGCAGTACCGGCAACCAAAGTACCTACGGCGCTCATCTTTTCTGTTTGCGCCAGCAATGCCGACTGCTCTTTTAATTTCTTGTATGTCCGTTCAAGTTTTTCCTCTGCCAGTTTGCGATGGTCAATCTCTTCGGTTAATTCAACTGTGCGTATATAGACCTGCTGTTCCAATTGCTTTTTCCAGTTCTCAACTCGGTCTATCATTGAGTTAAAAGATTCTGCCAGAAATCCCAGTTCATCTGATGATGTTATCTTTGCTCTTGCAGTAAAATCATCATTTTCGACACGATGGGCGATGTCGGTCATATTTTTAATAGGAGATGTAACCTTTCCGGCAACAAGTCCTATGAAAAGAAGAGCCGAGAGTATGCCGATTACGCCGACAGCAATGGTGTAACTTCTGCTGTGATGCAAAAGTGCAAATACCTCTGTCAAGTCACGCTTGACTACCAATCCCCATCTCAATTCCGGAGTAAAGCAAATATGCCTGAAAGCCGCGAGTACCGGGACATTGCGGTAATCTTTGGATATAACAATCCCCTCTTCACCACGTGCAGCAAATGTAGCAGGCTTGGCAGTAATTTGATATTCTAAAGGCATTGCTCTTTTTCCATCTGAAAGAGGGTGTTTAAGCGGTACAAGAATATTTCTGTTTTTATCAACTAAAAGTGCCTCTCCGGTTTGCCCCAAACCATCGCCGGTATGAAGCAATGGTTCTATAAAATCTTTCGGGTCAATATAGGCCATAAGTATTGCTGATATGATTTTACTATTATCAACAGGGTCAAAAATATTTACCAAGCGTGCTATAATTAAGACGAACTTGCCCTCCTGGCTATGAGGGTCCTTATGCAGGGCTATATAAATATCGTCAATATTTGTTATATTTGCATAAACATCGGCTTCCTGAATTTTTTTGCCAAGGTCCGGGTTATAGGTAGTAGCTATGGTTAGTTTTGTGTCTCTATCTATGATTTCTATCTCATTGTATACACCGTAAGTGCTTTTTATCAGCCTGAGGTGGTTTCTGAGATCAATATATATCTGCTCTTTTTTTACGGCCTGCCAAAGCTGGTCACCTTTCCTGCCCTGCTCAACATTTTTTTGGATTATTTGTTTGAGTTGTTTGATGCTATTCTTGACCAGTGTGCTTTGGGCAATAACGTCCATGCCATCATTGCGTTCTTCAATCCATCGCTGCAGACGTTCCTTTTTTAAATCGGCTACTAAATTGAGTTTCCCCAAAGCCTCTGATTTAAGTGCTCTATACTCTCCTTCGAAATTGGTAAAGGGCACACCATAAAACTTGACCACTTCAATTAATGTTATTACTATTATGAACATCAACCCGAAATAGAGGACTATCTTTGATTGCAGGCTCAAAGGAAACAGGTTTTTGAGAAAAGGCTTATTGCTCATCCTGGTCTCCCTGCCCTGTATAGTCATACTCATTAAGCTTATATTTCAGGGGTTCGGCAAGAATGTTTTTAGCAATCTCTATATCAAAGCTTTTACGCATCTGCTCCCAATCTGTAGAGACCGGGATTTTACCTACGGTCTTTAGAAACTCGAATTCCTTGTATAGCGAAGATTCCTTATCTAAAGAGCTTTCGTGGATATGGGAGGGTTGCCTCATACCGAGAATATCTTTTTTTGCCAACTCAGCGATTTCTTCAGCAGATATCTCAAGATTTGTACCTGTTAATTTTTCTGAGGCTTTTTTGGACCAGTTAGAAGCTGCGAGAAGGTTTTCATTGCTGCTTTGTATCCAATGGATAGCTCTAATTGTCGCAGCTACTATATATTCGGTTGCGATGTTATGGTCGCTGCTAAAGCCACCCCAGAAATATAAGTAACCTGAGTTTAAGTTTCGATGTATGATGGCGGCATCTTTTTGTTGTTTTAATACTATCGATGGTGTCGGCTCCCATGCGGAAAAAGCGTATATATCTCCGGCGTTCAAACGCTTTGGCATTTCGTAAACATCCATAGCAACAAGATGAACATCATTTTCGTCAAGGCCTACCGCTGTAAGTGCCTGCAGAAGAGAGTAATGAGCATTAGAGCCGAAAGCATAACCGATACGTTTTCTGCGAAGTTCATCCATAAGAACAAACTTTTTAGCGACAATAGAAGTAAAACCCTTTTGAACAAGATTTGTAATAATAATATCTGAAGTGGCAGCCGCCTTTAGGGTAGGCATGTCACCGCTTATTCCGATATCAAGATGGCCCCGATCAAGAAAGAAATTTATATCATCGCCTTTCAGGAAGGGATAAAATTTTAATTTCATACCAATCTCTGATAAGGCTCTTTTAAGAATCATGTCCCGCTTTATTGTTTCTGAGATAAGGCCGGTAGGTATATAAAGAGGCTGGGTGCCGAATTTGATTATTGTGCTATCTTTCGGGAACTCATAAGTTGAGTATCTCGGTTCGTCCGATAAAATCTTCATTAAAGGCTCAATGTCCGTATCATCTTTACTAAAGATAAAGAAAGCTATAGCCATAGCAATTAGTAGAATACCAATGGCGCTGATAATATTTTTTTGAGACAATACCATAATCGGTTTGCAAACCCCCATTAAAACTGTAAAAACCCCATCTTACATGTTCGTATTTCTTATCGGATAACCAATGTACCTGCTTAACAAAAAATGCGTTATCCAGACAAATTCGGCGATATGAGATTCCCGGAAATATTTTATGTCTTCTGGGCAAATTCGGCTAAATCCAGCCAAAAAAAGTGACGATTGAAAAATGGCAGTGAAATAAGCTGTCAGAACACAAGAATTTTGGGGGCAGTATATTAAACCGGCACGGGGGGCATTGTTGTGTCTAAAGAAACCGAAGACAAAACGAGCGCAGAAAAAATAATGGTAGTTGATGACGAACCAGGCATGGTCATACTGCTAAGTAAGTTTCTTACGCGTCACGGTTATGAGATTGTCACAGCTAAAGACGGCGTCGAGTGCATCGCAAAAGCTCAAAGCGAACATGAAACACTTGCTCTTATCCTGCTCGACAATTTAATGCCGAACATGAATGGACCGGCGGTTTTGGTGAAACTAAGAGCATTAAATGAAACCAAGGAAATACCGGTAATCATAGTCACCGCTCTTTCTGATGAAGAGGATATGGTCAATGCACAAAAAAAAGGCGCTGCTGATTATATTGTCAAGCCTTTTGATTATACCGTACTGCTCAAAAAAATCAAGCAGACCCTGGAGTCTAAACATAAGGTGTTTGGTTAATTTGTTATAAATATTGGATGAACTGTAAAGTGAAAAACGCGACAATTAAAACGCCTGACCAAAAAGACAAAGCGTTTCAAGCAGCCAATAAGCTTTTGAAAGAAGATATAACCAGGCACAAGCTGGCAGAGGAAAAACTCGAACAGGCATATAAGAAATTTAAAGAGCGGTCTGCATTGCCGGCACAAGTCTAATGTTGATAATAAGAGATAAATATGAAAAAGACAGGGCTGGTTAATAAAATTGTGTATTCTAAAGCGACTACAGTCTTGCTATTTTTTTTCCTGAGTATATTTATCATTCTATCATTATGGTTCTATCACAAACTGAATCAGAGCCAGAAACAACGCTATTTGTCTCATGCCGCTGCAGATGAATTACGACAAAGTTCTGACGACTTGACAAGAATGGTACGAACCTATGCCATGACGAAGGACCCACGGTATGAGGAGATGTATTGGGATATCCTGGCTATCAGGAATGGTGAGAAGGCTCGTCCGGTTAGATATGAGAATATTTATTGGGATTTCATGGCATTTACTCATGAGAAACCACGTCCTGATGGACGGAAGATTTCTCTGATTGAGATGATGGAGGATTTGGAATTTACACAAGAGGAGTTTGCTAAGCTGGCCGAAGCGGAGGCGCACTCCAACGAACTGGTTTGGACAGAAACAATTGCGATGCATGCTATGAAGGGGGAATTTCTTGATGCGGATGGTAAGTTCACAAAGAGGGGACAACCGGATTATGACTATGCCCGAGCTATTTTGTATGACGAATCTTACCATAGAGACAAAGTGAAAATCATGACCCCAATCGATGAGTTTTTCATAATGGTCGATGCCCGGACAGAAGCGAAAGTGAACAGAGATACGGTCTATACTTATATATGCATTTCCCTGGTTTTCGTGACGATATTCTTATTGTTGTTTTTGTCGAGAGTTGAACTGAATGAACGTAAGCTGGCAGAACAGGCACTGCAATCAAGCGAGGTAAACTTTTCCAAGGTCATGGTCACAAGTCCAGATGGTATTGTGATAGTCGATAAGAATGGAGTCGTGCAATATGTCAACCCTGCTGCGGAATATCTCTTTAGCAAAAAAGCAAAGTAGTTGCTTGGAGAGGTATTCGGATTGCCTTTTATAAGCGGCGAAGTAAAAGAGATTGAGATCGTCCACCTTGGTCAGGAACCTGGAATTGCTGAGATGACAGCAGTAGAAACAGAATGGAATGGCCAAAATGCTTACCTGATATTGTTGCACAATATTACTGAACGCAAGCGGATGGAGGAACAGTTAGAGCGATCAGCTAAAGAGTGGGAGATAACTTTCGACTCGATATCAGATATGATTTCGATACATGATAAAGATTTTAAAATCACCCGTGCCAATAAGACTCTTGCCGAGACTCTAAAAAAAGATCCTGAAGAAATCATCGGTCAGACCTGCTATGAACTATTCCACGGGATGAAAGAGCCTATACAAAATTGTCCGCATCTTCAGTGCCTTGAGACAAAAGAGCCAGCCATGACCGAAATTTTTGAACCTCGCCTGAATGCTTATCTTAATATAACGACTTCGCCGATTCTTGATGAAAACGGCGAGGTTAAAGGTTCTGTTCATATAGTCAGGGACATTACTGAGCAGAAACTGGCAGAGAAAAAACTCACAGAGGCAAACGTAAAACTAAAGGAATATAATAAGTTAAAAGACGAATTCATTTCCACTACATCGCACGAATTGCGGACGCCGCTGTCAATTATTATGGGTGCAATTAGGCTTGTACTGGATGAAATACCAGGCAAAATTGTATCAGAGCAGAGGGAGGTTTTGGTTATGGCTGCAGAAAACCTCCAGAGGCTTGCAAGAATAGTCGATTCCCTGCTGAGTATATCAAGGATAGAATCCGGAAAACTTGGTTTGGAAAAAATAAATGTCAATATTTGTCAGCTTATAGAAAATACTGTCTCTCACTACAAAAATTTTGCACAGGAAAAAGAGATTTCTCTTGAATGCGAAGTTCCTACCCAGGAGATGTTAATTCCTCTTGACCCTGATAGAATCCAGGAAGTTCTAATAAATCTGTTTTCCAACAGCTTTAAGTTCACGCCTAAAGGAGGTACGGTCAAGGTCACTTGCTGGGAAGAAAATGATGGGATTTCGTTTTCTGTTCAGGATTCTGGAAGAGGAATTGCAAAAAAAGACATGCCTAATCTATTCGATAAATTTACTCAGTTCTCAAGAAAAGCAGGTCCTGGAGAAAAAGGTACAGGCCTGGGACTTGCGATTGTAAAAGGATTGGTCGAGATGCACGGTGGCACGATTGAGGCAAAAAGCAAAATAAATAAGGGTACAACGTTTACTGTTTTTCTGCCATTCACTTCTCAATATGTTGAAGAGGAACTGTCTGAAAAAGCGGATAAAATTATTGAAAGAGAATTTGCTGGTAATTAAACTCAAATGAAATATGGGGGGACAAAATGAGTAAAAAGAAAATACTGATTGTTGATGATGAAAAAGACGCGTTGTTTGTACTCGGAAAAGAATTAACGTCCAGGCACTATGAGGTCATCAGTGCCGAAAACGGTAATGACGCCCTAAGTTTGGCAGAGTCAGAGCAGCCCAACCTTATCATACTTGACATATGGATGCCTGGGATGGATGGAGCGGAAGTTTCTGAGAAGCTAAGAGAAAACCCAAAAACAAAAGATATCCCGGTTGTATTTTTAACGTGTCTGCTTGAGAAGAAAAATGGAGAGGGCCAGGGCAGGCTAGTCGCCAATAAGGTGGTAATTGCAAAGCCTTATGACATTGAAAGTTTGTCATCGCAAATAGAGAGACTTGCAAATTTGAAAATATACTCATAGCCAGCACGTTGGGCCAAGCCATTAAAAACCACGATGTTCGGCAGGGCTTGAATTTGCGGCCTATGGATTAGAAGGCCGAGCAGCAGGTGCTGTAAGTGTTTGTCAATAAATAATCATTGTCTAACCATCTGCCAGAGAATTCCTGTATACTCTTTTAGTGAAATATAAACCGCATCGGCAGGCATGGCTACTTTGCCGGGAAACGGTCTTAAATAAACCGTTACCATTGTATGATGCAGCACATGTTCACGCGTGTCGCCGTGAGTTAACAGATGAAACAACTTTTCAAAAATGGTGTTGTCTTTCAAGTTTCTTGAAGCAATGTTTCGTTCGTGATAGTCTCCCTGAACGATTAAATTTCCATGTTCGATCAACTGGTCATGATGAATGACAACTGAGCCGAGCCAGAAAGTCAGCAAGAAAGGTATTATGATTTGATAAAAATTGAGATTAAATACCGATGCTGACAAGCAGCCCACGCCGCCATAAAACAGGATCCACATTAAAATTGAGATGATGCGAGTGGACCGTTTGTACTTGCTTTTATAGTTTGGATGTCTGGACAAAATATGCATGATAATGCCAAAAGTAAAAATAATGCCTAGGGCTATTTCAAGAAAATTATATATTCTTCTTAAATGGATATTGTTGATATTGCCAAGAGGATGGAACTCGGTATCCTCCCATGTATTTACGTTTGAATGATGATGGCCGTGAACAAGTCTGTATAGTTGCGGGTCCGTAAGCAACATATAAGAAAAGATATTATAGAGAATGTCATTAGGAATATTCGGCGTGTATTTATGCCAACACTCATGCATGAGACAGAGCAGCCATGTAAACAGATAGACTCCCAGTGACAGCATAAAAAGAGTTGTGAGCATATTGAACCTGGCATAAACATATGGCAGAATGAAGAGATACAGCGGCCATGCAACGACAAGAAAATAGAATTTCCATGCCTGCGATTGAATCATTTCTTCTGAGATGGTCTCGTTGTGGCCCATTATTATAGTCCCCTCATCTATAACAGCCCCGAGATAATAGAAAAAGCGGCTTTTGTGATTGTCACACGTTACCCCCTTTTAAAAGATGGCTATTGCCGTAAATGGCGCGACACCGCCAGCCAGGTACCTTGAATAATCGACTACAACAATAGAGCACTTTAAGAAAAATTATTCAGACACAGCTTTTCATGCTATCAGGTTTTTTCCAAAGGAATGTGAGTCGCCAGTGCCTTCTTTGCTAAGCGGGTGACAAAAACGGTTACAACGAGCGTTGCTAACAGACCGGCGCCGTAGAGGACCCATTCGCCGGTTGTTCGTGTGCGCTGACCGGTGCCAAGTTTTGCCAAGTCGCCTGCGAGCGAGCCTATATAGACATACATAATGGTGCCCGGAATCATACCTATCCACGATGCGAAAAAATAATGCTTTAGGCTTACCTTTGTCAATCCGAAGGCATAATTTAGCAGATTGAACGGGAAAACCGGAGACAGCCGCGTTAGCAGGACAATCTTCCAGCCTTGACTTGCCACCGCTTCGTCGATTGCCTTGAATTTTTCGTTTCCGGCAATTTTGCCAGCCACCCAATTGCGAGCCAGATAGCGTCCTATCAGAAATGCGCAAGTTGCGCCTATGGTTGAGCCTATCGAGACGGCGATAGAGCCCTTGACCACGCCGAACACGACACCTGCCCCTAATGTCACGATGGATCCAGGCAGCAGCAACACGCAAACCAGGATGTATAGACCTATGAAGATTAGCGGACCGAGCGGACCAAGGCCTGAAATCCAATCAAGCGCATCACGAAACCCCTGTTTCAAATCAAATAATTTTGCGGCGGCTACCAATGCGCCAATTACAGCCAGAACAATAATGATTTTAATTATTTTTGCTGTGTGCTTGCCGTTGTTTCCGGAAGATGTAGTCTCGCCCATTTTTAATTTTCCTTAAGGCACAGGGTTATTTTTCAAAGTCGCTATCTGGTTACATCCAGCCATTTCGTCGAGAGTGACTTGGCCAGTGGCGTCAGACGCGTTCTGTTATAGGCATCAGCAACTTTATGAATTGCATCGGCCTGAGTCGGGTAGGGGTGGATCACAGACGATAACTTGCCCAATCCGATTTTATTCGTAATTGCCAGCGTCAATTCGTTAATCATCTCTCCGGCGTGCCGGGCAACTATAGTGGCACCTAAAATCTTGTCACTACCTTTCTTGACATGAACCTTTACCATCCCCTGCGTTTCGCCATCGGTAACGGCGCGGTCAACTTCATCTAAAGACTGCATAAAGGTATCTATTTCGATTCCCTTGGCTGCCGCGTCCTGTTCGTACATGCCGACATGAGCAACCTCCGGGTCGGTGTAGGTACACCACGGTATCGCGGTAGTCGTGAGTTTCTTATGGCCCAGAAATAAGGCGTTCTGTATCAATATCCGTGCCGATGCGTCTGCGGTGTGCGTGAATTTATACGCTGAACACACGTCACCGATAGCGTAGATTCGCGAGTTGGTCGTTTGAAATGTTTCGTCCACCTTGACGCCTTTACGAGTATCATATTCTACCGACACCGTTTCAAGGTTTATGTTCTCGACGTTTGGCTGGCGCCCTGCGCCAATAAGCACTTCATCACATGACACCGAGCATTCTTTCCCATCCTGGCGATAGTAAACAATCTTCTCTCCGTTTTTTTTCTCCATCTTATACGTGCGGGCATTGAGCACGATTTTAATGCCTTCGCTTTCAAACCCGCGCTGAATAATTGCCGCTGCATCGGGGTCCTCACGGGGAAGGAACTGATTTCGACTTTGCAGAATGGTAACCTGCGAGCCGAATCTGGCAAAACTCTGGCCTAACTCGCAGCCGATAGGCCCAGCGCCAAAGACAACCATACGAGGCGGCAACTGCGTTAGATTAAAAACATTTTCGTTGGTAAGGTAACCGGTTTCGCCAGCTCCTTCGAGGTTAGTCGGATGAACAGCTCTGGCACCGGTGGCTATCACTGCCTTGCGGAACTTTAGTTTTTTGCCAGCAACCTCGATGGTCCGGTCGTCGACAAAGCGTCCCTGACCCAGAAAAACATCCACGCCCATTTTAGTGAATCGTTCGACGGAGTCATTTTCACTGATTTGCGCGCGAATGCGGCGCATCCTCTCCATCACAAACCCGAAGTCGACAGCCACATCTTCCGGGACGTTAACCCCGAAGTTTGCTGCCTTTCTCACATCCGCCGCTGCCCGCGCCGATCGAATCATGCATTTTGACGGTACGCACCCTACATTGCTGCAGTCACCGCCCATTAGATGCTGCTCGACGATCGCAACTTTAGCTCCCATGCCAGCTGCTCCTGCTGCGGCAACAAGGCCAGCGGGCCCTGCACCGATCACAACTAAGTTGTATTTCTCGGCAGGCTCAGGATTAACCCAATCACAAGGATGCACATTTTTCATCAGCGTTTGATTGTATTTATCCATTGGAAAGACAGGGTCTTTTTCATCAGCAATGATTTTGGGGGTATGGCTTGATTTGTTTTCTTCCGCTTCGCTCATTTTTCAATCCTTTCATCTATAGCTTTACAGGATTTACGATTTTCATGCAAGCAGAACTCTGGCAGATTATTGTGATAAAGCCGGCAAGACCCTGCTTTACTCGACTAAAAAACCTTTTCGCTTTATATCTTTTCAGGTCTTCTATAAAACATTTTAGTCGATTCCCTGCTGAGCATATCAAGGATTCGGGAAAAGCGGTTGCAGAGGTTGTGTCAACCGAAACATGGGTAACACTTTGTACCGGTTCTTGGCCCTTAGGGTGTAAAAAAGTACGCCCGGCAGGACTCGAACCTGCGGCCTACGGATTAGAAATCCGTTGCTCTATCCAACTGAGCTACGGGCGCTTTAATCTTAACTCTTTGTAGTATAACGACTTCCCTCGTGTTACGTCAAACATTTTTTTGCCTCAAAAAGCTTCTGCACCATTTTTTGACGCATGCCCTGGGCAGTTGCGATCCTTGCACGGTGGATTAAATCATCCGCCACGGCAAGATAAAACTCGTGGGTTGTGGCAAAACTGGAATGCCCTGCAAGAACCATCACGTCATGCTCACTCATGCCATTAGCAAACCACATAGTTATGGCTGTCCTTCGGATATCATGGATAGTTCCTTTTTTGATGCCCGCTTTCGCAAGTATCTTATTAAACTGTCGTCTCAAATTATTTAACACCTTGAGCCGGGCATCTGTGAGTGCCCATGTACCTTTTGGCCTGAGCACTTTCTGGATATAGTCATACCTTGGTGTTGGAATGAAAACATAGGGATACCCTTCCGGTTGCTGGGCTTGGTGATCTACGAGCATCTTGACAATATCTTCTGTCAATGGGAGTGTTCTGTGATCAGTGTCCTTAATACGCCACTCCCAGGTATCCTTGGTATTTTCCTTGGCATTGACTTCGATAGCCTGTGCATCAAAATCAACATCTGCCCATGTGCAGTTCAGAAGTTCAGCACGTCTCATAGTTGTGGCAAGAGCAACCATGATCAACAAATCCCATTTAACAGATGTTTTTGGATTCCATTCGGCAGTATATTCCTGGGCTGCTTTTCAGCCTTCCGCAGATTTGCATGACCAAGGGTTTCCCATCTTCGTTTCCCATTTTCACCTTCATAACGCAAAAAATAAGTAAATCCACAACCATCCCATGTTGGCCGTTTGTTGAGTTTTACCAACTGTTTCATATTACATCCTTTCTGGTGCTGGGTAACTCACACGATATGGTGTGATTATATAACAACATAGACCAAAGCGCAAATATTATTTTCCAGCACCTGATTGTTTTTCTACCCACTCCAATATTGCTTTTTTGGGGAATAAAGCCTTCCGGTATATATGAATTCTGGGCAAGCCTCGAATTTTTTTTAGGTGCTCAATGATATTATGATAGTCTTTTGAATTGCTGATCTCTGGTATCCTGAGAAACTGAATAACTTCAGATTCAGTCATCAACTCAAAGCTGTTGTCACCAATTCCCGGTTGTGCCGACAGATTTACGTCTTTTCGCTTTGAATCAGGTCTGTCATCTAAGTTCGTTAGATTATCTGAATTATCTAATGTTTTACTCATCTGAATCCATCGATTTTAATCTCATGTACTTATAGGCCTCATTTGCAACCAAGGCGATTTTCGGAAGGTCTTCAATGTTAAAGCTGTTCGTGTATTCCCACTCATCGCCTTCTTTACCCGCCGAAAATTCTCTGTCGAGGAGAAGATTCGCATAGTTCTTGAAGGATTACGAGGTCAGATCGCTATCTCAGACCTCTGTAGACGGGAAGGCATAGCGGTCAGTGCCTACTACAAATGGTCAAAATCATTTCTTGAGTCAGGCAAAAACGGCTTAACCCGTGCAGTTCTTCGTGATGCCACAACCGATGAGGTCAAGAAGCTAAAAAGTGAAAACGAGGATCTGAAAAAGGCCGTAGCTGAGTTGATGCTCGATAACATGCGATATAAAAAAAGTCTCGGCATGTAAAAGGAGGAGGTATCAACGAATGAGCAGAAATGACAAAATGAAATTTATACACATTATCGAAGGCTCTGAACTTTGTATTAGTGATGCTTTGGCTAAATATGACGTCCCCAGAAGCACTTATTACCGCTGGAAGCGAAAACTCCTCACTCAAGGCATAAAAGGACTGCAAGATAACAAACCTTACAGAGCTATAAACTGGAATCAGTTGCTGCTTTGGCAGATTGATAAGATACTGGAGTATGCGACATTTAACCCTGAATATTCCAGCAGAGAGATAAGTCTGTATATTACTGACAATGAAGACTTTAGTGTATCTGAGTCTACTGTGTTCAGGAGGCTTAAAGAGTGAGGATTAATTCCTGAGCCGAAGATAAAAAGGTTTCCTGCCTCGTATGAATATCATACAAAGACAACCGGTATAAATCAGCTCCGCCAGATGGTACACTTTTGCTCCGCCGTTTACAATTTGCATCACAATCTCCAAAAAAGTTTGTGCAATTTCCAAAGTATGTACAATCAATCCGTCGCTATTTATAACTATACAATTACATCAATAGCTCTCTATGCAAAATTTTCATTTACCGCTGCTTCAAGCCAACTATTTTCGCTTTGGGTAGAAATAGCCGGGATTATTGAGTTCAACCACCTCTTCTGCTGGACTTAATTCTATTTGCTCGAGTACTTCACTTGCAAACGTAGAAAAACCTGTTCTGTCAATAATATAGCCCAAATGTTCTTTCGGAAGAGAACGGTCAATATGTCTGTGGATAAAATCGTAAACATTTCGGCATATCTCAAGAACTGTTTTTTCGCTCACATTTCTAATAAAGGTATTCGCCAGGCGCGGATTTCGTTTGCCGGTACGCCCGCCTATGATGATTCGATAAATTTTTTCGCCTCTTGAAAAAGCACCGGTAGGACATTTCAGAACACACTCGCCACACTGCAAGCAACATTCTTCGTCTCTAATCATTCGGTAATTTTCTATGTACAAAGCATTTGTTATTTTTTTTCGACAGTTGTCCATGCAGGCTTCACAGAGAATACAACGGTCCTGGTCATACTCAGGCACGATACTACCAATAATACCGATATCCTGCATATGAGCTTTAATACAATCATTTGGACAACCGGTGACAGCTACTTTCAAATGGTAATCATTGGGATAAATGACTTGCTCTATCTTTTGGGCCAAGGCAGAAGTGTCCATATTAGCAAATCGACAAACTCGGTTCCCTATGCAGGCGGAAACATTTCTTGTTCCTGCTGAAGGATAACCCTTGGCAGGCTCTTCTAAAATGACCCCACAAGAGCTTTCTATTTGGGCTATCATCTCCGCCATATGCTCCTTAACTTCCTCTAATTGAGCAAGTTTAATTCCTGGAATTTCATAGCCCTGACGGGTCGTTAAGTGGACTGTTCCATTACCAAATTTCTCAGCCAACTCCTGGATAACCGTTAGATACTTTGCTTGCAAATGGCCGCCTGGAACTCTTAAGCGTATTGCTGATTCACCGCGTACTTTCGAGACACGAAAAGCATTCTTGATTAATGTTTTAGTATTATACATAACACATATCCTTTTGATATCTGCCTGGGTTAATCTATCAGTGATTTTGCTTCAACATGATTGAATACAGGACCATCCAGGCAGACATATTTATCACGTATCCGGCAGTGACCACATTTGCCAACACCGCACTTCATATGCCGTTCAAATGAAGTCCAGATATTCTCTTCTCGAACATTATTATGAACAAGCTCACGGACGATATTTGTTATCATTAAAGGTGGACCAACCAGAACAACTTTGGTTTCGGGCCCTATGCCTCCGACGTGTTTTACAAAATCTACTACAAAGCCTATTCCTCCTGCCCAGGCTTCAGTTTCACCTTCTGTCGTATCCACCGTCACGATGACTTCACCCTTTTTTTGCCAGTGATCGAGTTCTTTTTTAAATAGAAGATGTTTGGGTGATTTGAATCCAACCAAAAGATTTAATTTTTTTGGTTTATATTCATCATCGTCAAGACAACATTCAAGTAATGGTTTGACAGCTGCTAATCCGGTTCCACCAGCTATAATCAAAAGATGCTGGCCATCAAAAGCCTCCAGAGGAAAACTTTCACCATAAGGGCCTCTAAGGTGGAGTTTGTCACCGACTTTTAATTGGAAGAGCTTAGACGTTACTTTGCCAACATTTCTGACTGTAATTTCTATGGATGTTGAAGAAAATCCACTGATAGAAATGGGGATTTCTCCTGCATGAGAAAGAGAAACCATCACGAACTGTCCAGGCATTCCGTGAATATGGGCATCTAATGTAAAGGACCGTTCCATATTAGTATGCTTTGTAATGCCTAAAATTTTGACTGCCTTGCCGGCATAAATGTTATTCATCATAGTTTCTCCTCTCTATCAGCGATGCATATCTCATTAATTTTTTTTATACACTTTGCCATACCAATATATTCCGGACAGACCTGATCACAGCGGCCACACCCAACACACATGTTAAACCCGAATGTTTTTCTGAAATCGATAATTTTGTGTAAGACCTTGTAGCGCATTCTATCACCTTTGAGGATTCGGAAATCATGATCTCCGGCTAAGAGAGAGAAATTTTTTACCTGACAAGAAGACCATATCCTCCACCTTTCACTCTTTTGCATGTTGTCTTCAATTGTGATATCCTGAACAGTAAAACAGGTGCAAGTTGGACATGAGGTATTACAACGACCACATGCTATACACCTTTGAGAGTATTCTTCCCACATCTTGTTCCTAAATAAAGAACAGTCTATAGAATCCGGAATATTCAATGCACCCAAATCATCCTCAATAAAATGGGGTTCGACTTTGGCTTTAGCTCCTTCGGAAAAATACTTCATAAACGCTTCGTCATTAATTCTTATGGCATAGCCGTTTTCTTCTTTCCTTATAAATACCGAGTAATTGTCCGTTTTGTTAGTCCCCATAGAAGCACAGAAGCAATCCGCAAAGGGACGGGGGCATTCTAATAGAAAAATTTTCACACTTTCCCTGCGACGCTTATAGTAACAATCTTGATAACCACCGTTTTTAAGGAACATAGTATCAAAAATATTAATAGCATTAATGTCACATGCTCTTAAAAAAATTATTGTTAGCTTTTCTTCTATCCGAGCATCTTCGACACACCCTTTATCGTAATTAAACATCGTCTCCCTGATTGGGAAGAAAACAGATTTAGCTGAAAAATAGGTTCTATCGTTAAAAACTATATCAGATAGTGATTCAACCATGTCATAGCTCACAAGATCCATATCCGAAAATCGGCCCTTACCTGCTATTCTTTTAGGGGCTACAACTTTATAATCTTCGATTATCCTGTCGAATGCCCCTTCTGCTTTATCGCAATTTAGTTTCAGCCCTTCCATCTTTGCTCGATCTTTATATATTTTACATTCTCTCAACTTGTGAACTTTAGTCATTTTAACATCCGTGAAAACTATTCACGGTGTGAATAATTGAATTAATGGCAACTCGACCTTTTATGGCCAAGTTGTTTTTAATTGTTAAGTCCTTGTAAACAAATAGCTAAGGTTCGTAAATTTTGGCTAAACTGCTCAACTTGTAAAAAGATGAGGTATTACTTTTTCACAAAACAATAATTACGTTAACTATCTGATAGCGTCGTCACCTCTTTCGCCAATGTAGATGCTAATACACTGCAGCAAATTCAATACAAAGATTTTTCCATCACCTATTTTTGCCGGTTTTTGCGCCTCCGATAATCGCATTGATTGTTTTGTCAGAATTACCACCATGACATTGGGTACTTACGTGTTTTCGATATATTGTTAATCAAAAGCGCAAGTATCAGCATAATTATTATGCTGACTCCAACTGGAATAATCGTATATAAATAGCCCATCGCATGAATCTTGGGACTTCCTATCACCGCAATCAATGCTGTTGCACCTCCAGGTGGATGCAAAGTTTTCGTGGCGTGCATAGCCGCAATCGCAGTGGCAACAGCCAGGGCGGCAGCAAGCCAGCTGGTCCCTGGAAACAACTTGTAAACAGTTACACCGATAACGGCGGAGATTATATGTCCGCCAACAAAGTTTCTTGGTTGTGCCAATGGACTTTTGATAGCGCCATAAATGAGTACAGCCGAGGCTCCAAAGCTGCCTATGAGCATTATTTGATCCGTTGTCACCATGATCTTTTGATTAATATATGCTATTACGGCTATGCCAATAAACGATCCGATCCAAGCCCATAAGATTTCGAGAAGATTAACTTTTGAAGGGCTTTTATGACCTCCCTTCATTTTTTTAACATAATTCAATATTTGCATCATAGTATCCAAGAAAGCTTGTAGTTCCAATGTGCGCCGTCACCTAAAACATTTTTGATTGCAAAATCAGTCGTACCGAAGAACCCGTTGCTTACGCCAAACATCAATCCGAATCCGAGAAAGGAAGAACGCAATCGTTCCGATTGAAAAATCCATAAGGTTTTTCATCAAGATATTCACAGCGTTTTTAGCCTGTGTAAAACCTACTTCAACCATCGCAAAACCAGCCTGCATAAAAAACACCAGAAAGGCCGCTATGCATGTCCAGACGACGTTGATATTAATTTGCAGTTCTTCTTTGGCTGCCTCAATCGCCGAAGCATCTGGACTAGTTGATTCAGCAAGTACCGGCCCAACTGCAAAACCCGGCACGATCAAAGCAATAATTAAACATTTTGACTTTTTCATTTTAATTCCTTTTCAGAAATATTCTCTTAAAAATTCTTTGAAAGATTGATGCCTGCAAAGAAGAAATCACTATCGCCGGTTCCATACACAGTAGGAGCGTCGCGTATATCATCACTGACAAGCGTGGTATAGTTCAGGCTTGGCGGATAAGGTCCATCCAGCAATCTCCATCGGGAAAGAAACCGAAAAGGTAAGGTCCTGCAATTTGCTCTGCTCGGTTCCCCAGTAATACTTGTTGTAGGACCCGCTGCCCCAGCCCAGGCTTGCGGCGATTTCCATTCCAACAGGCGCATATCCGGCCCAAGTTCAGCAATCCTTTCGATACTGTGTCCAAATGCCAGTGAAACATAAGAGCCTTCTGCTTCGTCCAGATCATGATAGACCGTTATCGACGGATTCAATGGCAAATCAAAGTTAAGTTCCCAGTACACCTCAGTGGTATCTTTAGTTGTGGTTCCAGGGAAATCATAATATATCAAACCAATCGAATATCCCACTCCTTCGATGCTGGAAAAGGTGCCTGAGTAATCGAGCGAATAGTCCATCTCCGAAAAATCACCACTATTACCATTAATATTTCTTAAATCCATGTTGCCCCAAATCCCTGCGGTCAGGTTACCATAGCTAAAACTAAGGCCAAGCTCAAAAACAGGGTCGTCGCTAAGATTCTGACCACGCCAGATGTACTTACCGAAGTAATCGGAAGTTAGCTCAAATCCAACTTCATTCTCAGCAAAAACCATTGAGTTGCCAATAAGCAACACACTAAAACCAATGATCAAAAATCCCAAATTCTTCATTTGCTTGTTTTCCTGAATTTTTATATAAAGTCGTTGATTTATTAATATATATTATCATCGCAATTGCTGTGCCAATTTGATCAAAAAAGAGAAAAAGTTGTAACCCTTTTATTGACAGGTGATTAAGGTAGATGTGATTGAATGACGGGCTTGCTGTAAGTTACAAAAACGTAGTCGATTACTACTTTATTTACAATTTTGTAACATCATTTTCCTTTTGTGGCTTTTCTGTGTCGCTTCCAATAGTTCAATATTATCTGCTGGTGTCTTTGCAAAATTGTCATCACTACTATATCCGGCATCTTTGGGCGACTTTGGCTTGCCGAGTTTAACCAATCCATTGCACAGATTATAGCCGAAAAGCTGGAAGTATTTACTCGTTATAAGAGCAATTATTTATGCATCAGGCTCTTTTGCAGCTGATATTGTTGATTCTGCCTTAAAGTAAGATTGGAGCCGCTGTTGGTTATGTTGGCGCGAAACTTTGGCCAGGTTGAATTGGCAAGTCCTTTACTTTCAGTTCGCAGGGCGTAGAGTGTGCCATCATCGGAGCCGACTAATAGTAATCCATCCGGGAAAATGGTAGGTGAGGAGAATATGAACTTTTGGGTTTTGAACTTCCATAACACCTTCCCTGAATTTTGAAATGCATATAGAGAATGATTATATGATCCGACATATATCGTTCCATCAGCGCCGATACAGGCCGAAGAGATTACCCAGTCTCGCGTGTTGAATTTCCATTTTTGCTGGCCTTGAGGTGATATAGCATAAAAATAGCGACTCATCGAGCCGATATAAATAGTTCCATCAGGACCAAGTGATGGTGATGCAAATATACTTGCTTCTGTGTTGAATCGCCATTTTTCCGCGCCTTGGGAAGTGAGGGCGTATAGATTACCATCGTTTGAACCGAAATATATTGTCCCGTCGCTATCGATTGCTGGTGACGACAACACTTTATCGCCGGCTTCGAATTTCCATCGTAAGCTGCCGTCCGGATTTATCGCATAGAGATAATAATCGCTGGAGCCTACATAGATACAACCATCGGGACCAACGGCAGGTGAAGAAGCAATTTTACCCTGGGTCTGAAATTTCCATCGCAAGCTGCCATTGTTCAAATCTAAAGCGTAAATATAACTGTCATTAGAGGAGATATAGAGCGTATCATCAGAACCGATTGCAGGAGAGGATTCGATCTTATCTGTAGTTTTAAATCTCCACAGCTCTTCTCCGGCTGAATTTAAGGCGTAAACATTTCCATCGAATGAACCGAAATAGATGATACCATTGTTATCCAGGGCGGAAGTTCCGTGAACAAAATCGCCGGTTTCAAAACGCCAATTCATTTTGCCGTCTTTATTGATAGAATAGAGGTAATTATCATGAGAGCCGATATAGATAGTCCCGTCAGGAGCGATAGTTGGACAGGTTGGCATTACATCACCGGTTTTGAAACTCCAGAGCAGACGTTTATCTCCTGAACGCTTTGAACAGCTACCGAGCAAAATGGTAAGCAACAAAATAATGTAAAAAATGTTCCTTTTCATGAATAAGAATTCTCCGCTGGGGTTTGCTCTGATGATTCAATAATAAGGCCATCGGCCATCTTGAATATTCGATTGGCGTAATTAGCTAATTGCTGATTGTGTGTTACCATTATAATTGTTGTTCCACTTTGCCAGAGGTT
>VRUG01000200.1 GCA_019456255.1 Planctomycetota bacterium
CCAACGTTGGAGGCATGTAAAATCTTAGGTCTGGATACAAGGAAAGTATGCAGCCTCTACAATGAAGGATCAACCGATGCACTAATAAAGCAAATGGACCTCAAACTGAGGTTTACCAGAAACTATGAAAAGCTGCGACCTTATAGCGACTACTGCGAGGAAATGATTGAATATGAAGAATAAAGAGAACGCAGAACAATTCGCTGGAGCAGACTTCAAGCCGAATAACGGTAACAGTGGATTTGAGCTGATAAAACGCCACCGTCTTTGCATCGGCGAAGCAGCTCAGCTAAACGTTAGGTGTTACCAAACAGACGAGGAGGAATAAACATGTCCAAGGAGTTGAGTGCAAGTGCACAAAAAGTTCAGAATGTCCTGGAGACCCATGGGTTTAATTGTCAGGTAATCGAGTTACCAGACAACACACGCAGTGCCAAAGAAGCGGCGCAAGCAATTAGGTGTCGGGTTGAACAGATCGCTAAATCGCTTGTTTTCAAAGGCAAGCATACGAACAAGCCCATTTTAGTGGTTGCCAGTGGCTCGAATCGTGTAAACGAGAGGAAGCTCAGTGAACATGTTTCTGAGCCTGTTGAGAAGGCAGACGCAGATTTTATTCGAGATAGAACAGGTTTTGCTATCGGTGGCGTTCCGCCAATCGGTCATTTAGAGCGGTTGGAGACTTTCATTGATGAGGATCTCCTTCAACATGAGAAAATTTGGGCGGCTGCTGGAAACCCTTATGCAGTCTTTAAACTTACTCCAGATGATCTTAAGAAAATGACAGATGGGCAGGTAATTTCCGTAAAGTAAGTAACATGTAACGACTAACAAACCGCATGAATAATCTTAAACGGTTTGTCACAACCGACTATTGGGAATCAAGAGAGTTGCGTGACCGCTTCGCGAAGAGTTTGCTACCAAGTTCGATGAACTTGACCGGTTTTGTGAATCATTTACAACCGAAGAGAGATTCCTGGGTGATTTCGATATACAGCAAGGTTAAGAGAAATGGAGACAGCGCCTGGCAAATCACTTTAGTATACGGCTATCGCCACTGTACACCCAGACATAACCCTCTGTTTGACAATACCGTGCACCGTAGACAATCCCAGCCCGGTTCCCTTTCCGATTTCTTTGGTGGTGAAGAAGGACTCGAATACCTTCTCTTTGGTCTCTTCATCCATTCCATGTCCGGTATCGCTAACAGCGAGTAGAACATAAAGTCCAGTCTGCACTTCCCGATGTTTCTGAAAGTAGTATTTATCGAGATAAACATTCCAGGTCTCGATGGTAAGCTTGCCCCCTTTGGGCATGGCATCCCGTGCGTTTACCGCCAGGTTCATGATGACCTGCTCCAGCTGACCGGCATCCATCTTTATTCTGGTCAGACCGGGTTCCAGATTAAGAGAGAGTAGAACGTCCTCTTCGATCAGGCCGCTGGCGGAGTCGAGATTGAGTTGGTTACGAGGATTCCAAATATGATGGAAATCAGCACAGCTATGATAACCGCAACGACGTTGGTGAGTATGGATGTGTTAAAAGTTCCTTTGAGGTCACGTCGCTGGTCACGCACATTCCAGATTAGTAATAACACTACGATTAAAGTCCAGAATGTGGTGAATAGACCGGCGTAAAATCTCAGACGAATCGGTCCGGGCTTATTTAATTGAGTTTCCTTCAATATCATCGCTAGAACCAACCAAGACCCGGCGAATCCTCGTCGAGTCATCTTCAAGGACAACCCATTGGATAAATTATTTCTGTCATTGCATTTTTAATTCTTTTATCGTGGTCTGTACTACACAAATCGCCGACCGTCCCTTTCGTCAGATATCCGGCAGCTCTTACAAACCCATTTACCTCTATTACTTGACACTTGCTAAACCCGCCGATATTATTCTCGATAATATTCAATTATAAATCAGTGACATCCTAAAGGAGATAAAACTTTTGAGCTCCAGGAGTGATTCCCTCATTCTTTCTATACGAGATGTTCGTAAATATTTTGGCGGAATCAAAGCCGTGGACGGTGTTTCTTTCGACGTAGCCGCAAATCGCATCACAGGCCTAATCGGGCCCAACGGTGCCGGTAAAACCACGCTCTTTAACCTCATTACCGCAATTTATAAGCCGGATCATGGTGAGATTGTCTTTCAAGGCGAGCGGATCGAAGGCTTGCACCCTGATCAGATTTTCCATAAAAAAATCTTCAGAACGTTTCAGATTACCCGCGAGTTCGGG
>VRUG01000201.1 GCA_019456255.1 Planctomycetota bacterium
AGAAATATGGAAAAATTATACAATACTAGAAAATATTTTTTCTCAGCTAACGACAGAATCCAAAGGCATAGACGATAGTGAAGAGACATTTTCTCGGATGTTAGAATTAAGAAATAGGTTGGCTGATACATTTATGACAAAATCACAGGTTATGGTTTCAGCAGCGGAACAACTGACTACTATTATTAGTAATAATGTCATATCGGTAAACGAAATTTCTAGTTTTCTCGTAATATTTCTGATGGTTGCTGTAATACTGCTTATAGCTATAAATTCGATGTTGCTAGGAAAAAGTATTATACAGCCGATAGTTAAGCTCCAGGAAGGATCTCGGATCATAGGCGAGGGTAACTTTGATTTTAAATTTGATTTGCCGGAAAGAGATGAGATTGGTGAGCTTTCAAAATCATTTGATATAATGACGGAAAGGCTGAAAGAACTAACAGTATCGCGAGATGAGTTAGAAAATGAAATTACCGAGCGCAAACAGGCAGAGAATGCACTAAGAGAGAGTGAGGAGCAGCTTCGACAATCACAGAAACTGGAATCTGTCGGTAGATTGGCAGGAGGAGTAGCCCATGATTTCAACAACCTATTAACAACGATACTAGGCTATACGGAATTTATCTCCATGGAACAGGGTCTCACTGCAACAATAAATGAGGGAATTCGAGAAATAAAGAAATCAGCGGAAAGGGCTGCCGCACTGACGCAGCAGCTTCTGGCTTTTAGCCGTAAGCAGATCATGCGTCCGCAACAGATAGATCTCAATAAATTGATAAAGAACCTCAGGAAGATGCTAACAAGGCTGATTCATGAGAATATAACTTTTTCCTCGAAACTGGATACGGGAATCGGGAAGATTAAAGCGGATCCAGTGCAGATTGATCAGGTGATCATGAACTTAGCTGTCAACGCCGGGGATGCTATGCCTGACGGTGGCACTTTTACCATTGAGACGCATAAAGTTCATTTAGATGAAAGCTACTATCAGCAGCATCCTGAAGTAACACCGGGGGATTATGTTTTGCTGGAGGTGAGTGATACGGGTCAGGGAATGGATGAAGAAACTGTGGATCATATTTTTGATCCGTTCTATACAACCAAGGGAGTAGGAAAGGGGACAGGATTGGGCTTGTCTACAGTATATGGAATTGTGAAACAAAGTGAAGGAAATATCTTGGTCTACAGCGAACTGGATCACGGCACAACTTTCAAGATTTACTTTCCTGCAATAGAGGAAACTGAAAAACAGCAAGAAAGCCTACCTGAAAAAAAGGACCCGAAGGAAGATTTCTCGCCGAATCAAACAGATTGAGGATACCCGTCAACAAGGGAAAGTAGATCATACGCTTCACGACTGATATATGAGCGGCCTGGCGATGTTTCCACCAATGGTCGAGGTATTCCGCACCAGGAGGTTGGCGAAATCGATCATCATTTCCGGAATAAAGGAGATGGTTTTTTTAAGCAGTTCCGAATCGAGCAGCCCGGCAATGGTCACGACCGAATCGATCTCCACCCGGTCTTTTTTCCGTCGGATCCTCTTCAGCGCTTCCAGACCGGTTATGTCGACAATGACTCCTTCTTTGAAGGCCCCGTCCTTGATATAGACCAGCAAATTGGTGCCGCCGGCCAGAATCAAGGCGCCCTTCTCTTTCTTGATCGATAATAACTCATTCAGGTCCCGCGGTTTAACAAATTAAAAATCTCTCAAGCGTTCCCCCCTTTCTTCTCGTTTTTCATCATTTCTGCACTCTTCTGAATCGCCCGGATGATGTTGGTATATCCCGTGCAGCGGCAGAGTTTGCCCCGTTCGGCCAGTTGCTCGGATTCCGCGGCAACCGCACCGTAAAAGTCGCCCACCTGGAGCATGTAGTCGCTAAACACCTGCCAGTCTTTGTAGGTGATGCGTCCAGGAGTCCTCAGGAAACCCGGTTATAGGCAACGAGCAGGGTGGCCAAGGTCCGTTCCTGGGGAAAGCCGAAGGTTTCTCGCAGGTAGCTGTCGACCATGATGGAAGGGCTGATGATTGATAGGAATTATTATAATCCGACCTGACGCAAAAAGTCAAGAATCGTGCGCAGAATCCAGTGCTGACGCACAAGTTGTAAGTGTCTTTGTGGTAACAAATTGCAAGGAAGAAAAAAAAAGTTTTTCGTCTAAGGGCCCACGCAAAAATAACTTAACAATCTAGAGAGTACTTCCCACATAGTTATTTCACAATTATCATGTTTTT
>VRUG01000202.1 GCA_019456255.1 Planctomycetota bacterium
AGTAATCAATAAATAAAACAAAGAATTACTGAGCGAGCGAAAACTATCGCTTGACTACCCATCGCGGTACCCCTACCCCTACCCTGCGGGCATCTACGCTACCCTGCGGGCACCTTCGGCCTGCGGGGATGAAGACGCCTGCGGGCATCTACGCTACCCTGCGGGCATCTACGACCTTCGACCGCAATGGACTCCATACCTGCGGGCACCTTCGGACTTCGGATTGTAATTTTGCAAAAATCTTGTTTAAAAACAAGATTTTTAAGTGGAATTGCATATAACCAATTCAACCTCGGAGGAAAAATGATAATGAAAGTAAATTATCGAGAAAACACTACACCCCGCTTTCAGGTTCTTTCGGAAGATCAGATCGAATAGATTTTAAGCGGAAGCCTCGAAGTCCTGGAAACGGTGGGCGTGAAGATCCATAATGAGAAGGCAGTCGAACTGCTAAGAGATTCGGGCGCTCAAACTACAGACGGTCTACTTGTAAAAATTCCTCTCTTTTATGGTTAAAAGAGCTCTCCTTACTGCACCTGGCAGGTCGGGACGGTAAAAGGAATGTGGTTCTCGAAAAGGACCGGATCTATTTCGGCACCGGCCAGGACTGTCCCTTTTTTATAGATCCATACACTGGAGCTCGAAGGGCAACTGTTTTTAACGATGTTGTTAGCGCCGCCTGGGTAGTGTATGCACTGCCCAATTTGGATTTCTTTATGTCCCTCGGTCTTGTCTCTGAGGTCCCCAGAGAATCCTACGACCGGCCACCAGCTCCTGGCAATGACCATGGGCTCCACCAAACCAATGTTGATCACAGCAGTAGACGGGCAAGGTCTGAGAGACCAGCACAAAATGGCTTGCGCTATCTTAGGCGGTAGGGAGAATTTGCGCCTGAATCCACTCTTTACCATCTATGCAGAGCCTAGTTCCCCTCTAATCCATTCGAAGGAAGCGGTTGAAAAGCTCCTTATTGCAGCCGAAGAAGGCATTCCCGTTATCTATGTCCCTGCTCCCAGTGCTGGAGGGACAGCTCCTGTTACCCTGGCAGGTGTGCTGGCAGAGGGGCTCGCTGACACACTGGCAGGACTGGGCGGCGGGCGGAATACCGCATTACCTACTATGACGGCAAGATGGTACGTTTTTCCTTCAAGGATTACGCCCAGGGAGAGAAGACCAACTACAAGACCATGCCTGTGTCGGCATTCATCGATCGGCTAATCCGACATGTCCCGGATCGCTCTTTCCCGATGGTCCGACACTACGGGCTGTTCGCCAATCGCTGGAAATCTACCTACCTGCCACAGGCTCGTGAAGCCTTAGGGATCTCTTAAGGAAAACCAACCCTCAAAGCCTTATCCCAGCCGGCTTCCTTGGGCCTTACGGCAGGAACAGTATACTGGGGAGAATCCTCTATATTGTCAGAAATGTGGTATACCGATGACACTCGTAGAGGTTGTCTTTGGACGATGGGAAAAAGCAGAGCTATGGTTTAGAGCATGTGAGTTCCCAATCAGAAACCTGACACATGACGAAAGATTTGATAGGAAAATACGGCATCTTTCAGAAATCAGTTTACAAATTTGAATAAAAAATCCCTCCCCGTAAAGGTGAAACTTGCCGGTGATTCCGGGAATAAGTTGCCCCTTAAACGCTCATCCAATTCTCTCACACATTCAATAACAAAACCGGGAGTTTTGAGACAATGGGGCCGAGTATATTCGAACCCCGGTAAGGTTTGCCCGGGGCTTGCGAGGATACCTGGTCCGTTTTAAGGGGCACTTTCCGCGACCGATGCCATAACCGGACTCCTCTGGTATCAATAAGAAGTGCTTCTCAAGTAGAGCTCCCTAATAGAGCAGCCTTGAGAAAATTATACGTATAGTGCTGCATTGGGGAATTTTGGAAAAATAGACGCACGGATTTATTTTTCCATTTTTTTTGGAAAAACTGACGCCCAGGACCCGTTTTCAAGCCCGATCTGCGCGGAAATCCGTAAAAAATAGAAGCAAGGCGTCTATTTTTCCAGGTTTCTACAGTGTTTTATGCTATTACCTTTAAAATCTTGCGTGTTCAGCGCAAAAAATAATCAAGTCCGGCGTCCGAATCTATACTGTGTTGGACTTTTGCTTTAAGAACTTCGGTTGCGGATGTAATTCGTAGATGCCCGCAGGTCGTAGATGCCCGCAGGTCGTAGATGCCCGCAGGTCGTAGATGCCCGCAGGTCGTAGAT
>VRUG01000203.1 GCA_019456255.1 Planctomycetota bacterium
CGGAACGGACCGGTTCCATTCGGTTGCAACATGATCGCCTCAGCGTTGTTGGCGAGGTCATCCGCCGAAACGATGATCCCGTTCCGAAGCTGCGTTAAGAGCCCGGCGAACGGTTCCTCAGTCGTCAAACGCACCGTGAAATCGTCCACGATCTCTACCGTCACCGGAAGCCAGTCTCCGGACTGAAGGGTCGGAGTATCCGTCGCGCCGGAGGCCAGTTCGATGGACGCCTTCACGTCCGCAGCGTCGAAAGTCGAACCATCGTGGAAAGTGACGCCTTCTCGAAGCTTGAACTCCCACGTGCGATCGTCGATCTGCGTCCACTCGGTCGCAAGCATCGGCACTGGTGGCTCATCGGTCTTCGGTAAGTCCACCAGGTAGTCGAAGATCTGAGCCTCGATACGACCCTGGCTCTGCGCGGTGTGCTGGTAGGGATCCCAGTCGGCCCAGAAGTTCTCGGCGATGAGAAAGCGCACGCTGCCGGTTGGCCCTTCAGGTACTTCCTTCTTACCGCCAGACCAGATTGATCCGCCACAGATTAGAAAAAGGGTCAGTGACAAACCGATCAGCATAAAAATCTTTTTTTTCATTTTCTCCTCCTTTTGTAAGTTTTAATTAATACTTTGGTTAAAAAGATTATTGCTCACTTCAGATCCTCACCTCCTCCTTATAAAATTAATATTTTTTAGAATAAAAACCATTTAAATACTCTTTATTATAATAAAAAATGATTAAATAGTCAATATGGAATAATATGCAAAAATAATGGAGTTTTTTGCAGGGGAGAGTAAAATTTGTCTATTATGAATTATATTGCAAAAATAGAGAATGGACAATTCTGCAATAACCATAGAGTTTTTTGCAAGATCAATGAAATGGCTTCAAAATGTGGTTGTTTATATATTCGCTGGGGAGCAGCCGCGATATTTCTTATAAAGCCTTGAGAAATAATACGGATCATCATAACCAACTTTTCTGGCCACCTCTCTTATGGTAATATTCGGGCCAAGCTGTATACTCTCAATCTGATCCTGAGAAAAAGAGGGGGTCTTAAGATAAGCGATCACCAGTTTCTCCGAAGATCCAAAGCGTTCTTCCCATTCCACCAGCAGCGACCGGTAGATTTTTTGATTACTTCTATATTGTCCCATCATAAAAAAACCTAAGTGGATGTTCTCGAAGTAAATGTGAATGATCGATTCAATCATCCCTGCAAAGCAGTTGTAGGTAACCATGTCCCTTTTTAAGAGCGCTTCCCTCCTCTTTTCATTGTCCAGGATGAGGCATTCATCCCTCTTGTTTAAAGATTCTCTAACCAGGGAGCAAAATTCACTGCTCGGTTTCTTCAAGCCCACTGCCAGTTATTGATAGGAAAACTTATAATCCCTGTCACCGCAGAATGAGGGAAATCAGGAGAAAATTTGGAAAAACGTATTCAAAATTCCCTCTAAAAACCTCACGGGAAACACCAAGTTCGTAAAAAACCACGGGTTTTCGAAGAATATAGGCCATATCTTCGGATATATTACTTAGTTTTAGGTGGTATATGCTGTGTTACTTCGGCAATGAACTGTAAAGAATCAAAAAGTTTAAAGCTCTCACCAAAATAGGTATTGTATTTTGGACTTTTGTATAACACTTTTCAATGCGAAGTGCCCGAAGGGTGCGAAGTGCCCGAAGGGTGCGAAGTGCCCGAAGGGTGAAATGACTCATATGTTACCTTTTCAAAACCATCACTTAGCTGCTTTTCAAGGTGTGCATGTTATAAATGGACGTGGCCTCGGTTGTCTCAATAGGCTTGTCAAAGGCGAGCACGTCGTAGTTGTCGGTCTCGGGATCGTAGGGCCGGTCCTTCAGATGGTCCTCCACAAACTTACGCAGATTCGGGTTGGGCTTATCTCCCGAATAATACCTGGCCGGCATCTTAGGGATTTCTGTCTTAAAAAAGATCGTATTGATTGGGTTTGATTGTCTTTTGTTTTGCCATTGATTCAAGCCTCTTTTTCGTTGCCATCGGGCATCAAGTATTTCCCAACGGCCTCAACGAAACCTTCTGCCCGCTCCAAAGCCGTTTCAGCATCCTCCGATGTGACACGCTCAATGACTTGATAGTCGGATACCTGGCGAAGGTTGAAGATATCATGGAGCCTAAAATCCCGCTGAATTCTTATAACTATGTCTGCTGATTATCGCTAAATCTCTACAAATAAAGCATTTAAAGTCA
>VRUG01000204.1 GCA_019456255.1 Planctomycetota bacterium
CATACTTACTTATGAACGGGCCTGCGGGGCCGATACTACTTCCATAGGCCACAGCGATTACAGCTATAAGCAGGTGAAACTAATTATTAACTTTGAAATGAACGAATATTACACTACCTCTATGATGACTACTGTTCCCTTCTTTTACGGTGCACAGCCCAATATGGGACTCTATTTTCAGCCCGAGGGGCCGTGTCCCAACCCGGCAGAGCTGATGCCTGCTGGTAAGATCAGGGAGGCTCAGGATGCCCAGGAACAGGCCTATGAATACCTGAAAAAAGACCTGGTATTCGTGGGCAAAAAACTGCCCAGTGTGGGCTGTGAGGGGATCAATTTCAGTAAATCCGTGGCCTGGAATCTGGCCAGGACGTTGACTTTTGTGAAAGAAGCGGTACTGGTGGCTAATATTCCCGTTCATGTTAATGTTGGGATGGGGGTTGGCGGTGTACCCATGATGGAGAGCCCGCCGGTGGATAGTGTCACGAGGGTGTCTAAAGCGCTGGTCCAAATTGGCAAAATCGATGGCTTGTAGATTGGTGTGGGCGACCCCTTTGGTATGCACCTGACAACTTCGCCCGGAAACTATCGGTAAGAGTTCAATCCGGAGAACTGTCTGCACGTAATGACCTCAATAGGTTAAAGAATGCACTAGTTGGCTATTTCTTATTTATTCAGTCACGGAAGAAACTAGATGTCAGATATGATGAGTTCTTCGGAAAGATATTAAAACTTGAAGAAAGAATCGATATTCCCGGATATCTAAAAATCATAACATGGAACTACGATGTGTTGCTTGAGAGGTCCTACTATGGATGCGTGCAGAGCAAAGACAGAGTCAAGGAGAGCATTACTCAGTCACCCAATATTGTTAGGCTTAACGGTATTGCTGGTGTCGTAAAACCCTTCAATACAACTATCTTTACTAGAAAATACTATCCCTTTGGCTTTGTGGAAGCTATATATCAGGATAGAGAACCTCTTCCAATTGATTCCATAATTAAACTGTATGACAGCTTTTACGCTGATCCATCTAGGAGACTTATGCCAGAAATCAATTTTGCGTGGGAGACTGAGGGTCGTGCTTCAATTGAAAAAGCTAGAGAATGCATTGCCGGAACAGAATCTCTGGTAGTCATCGGCTATTCTTTTCCAGATTTCAACCGCGATGTTGATCAGTTACTTCTACAGAGTATCAGCACAACTGTGAGAGAGATATCGGTTCAGGCACCGAATGAGCCTTCGAACAATCATAAGGTTCTTAGGTACAGGCTCGCTGAGTTCATCGGACAGGATACATTCAAGCAACTTGAAGATGCAGGCAACATAAGTTTTATCGATTCAAAAGGCTGGTTTCATCGCCCAAGATATTTGGTTCCTTGATGTGGGCGGCGCAACTTCGCCTACCTACTTATTCGCGGTTCCGCTCAACCCTATCAAAGCAGTAATTATTTGCGGCTTATCATACCCCACTTCCACAAAATTATAATTTCTCTGGGTAATTTATGGTTTATTTGAAGCGGGTATATTCTTGAAAAGTGCTGATCTACTTCTTATTATGAAACCCGAAACTAAGAGGTAAACGAAAATGACCGAGAGAGAAGTACAAGAAAAAATGCCGGGAGCTATCCGCAGTATGGTCAAAGACCTTCAAGGACGTAAATTTTCCGGATCCATTATTATAGACTTCCAAAAAGGCGAAGTCATGAATGTAACGATAAAAGAAAGTATTTCGGCCAGCAAAATTATTGAAAAGTACACGCCCAAAATCCCTACAGAGATGAAAAAGTTTGTAGTAATTTCAAAACCTCACAAAAAAGTGATATGATCTTCTTACCGTAACAAACGGACTCTCGGCCGCGTGCCGGTGATAAGCGGCTGCCGGCCATGCCTGACCTGCTCCCGATCCAGGCCCGATCGTGGCGGTTGACCTAATATTTATGCAAGATGCTGGACGGTGGACGTGGTGGAGGATGTTACCGGGCTGGATTTTTTCTATTTGTTAGAGGATACTGTCGAGGAAGGGCTGGAGTCAGCGGGGGATATTAGCATTTGGGATAATTGAGGGATTTCGAACCCTCGAATGTACGCGAGAGGAGAAGCGGAAGGACTGTGGGAAAATGGCGGATAAAATAGGGAATTTCTTGGTTCAGATTGGCGCGATGAAGGAGTACCAAGTGGAGGACGTGCTCCGTGTACAGAAGGCTGGCGACGGG
>VRUG01000205.1 GCA_019456255.1 Planctomycetota bacterium
CGGTGGCCGGTCTTCCCGGTTGCAGACCTTTGTTCGACGGCTTCCCTGGTACTATGGGCCTGTCCGACTGCCCGGTCGCATACGCTCTCTCGATTTCGGTCACAGACCTTCCCCAGCCGGACTGCTCGTGGGACACGCTCAGTCGCTTCCGGGCTCTCCCGGCTCCCGCGCATGGAGCTTCTACGCATGCAGAGGGTCTCTGACTCCGTGGGCCGGTACGCACTTCGCCTACGCAGCCCCCCCGCGCCAACGCTTCGCCGCCCCCTTACGGGAAGCCGACGCATGACTCGGGGCCATAGCGGCTCGTTACACCTTACTATGTGGTGGACTTTCATCACCTTGAGGTGTATACTTTTTTGGTATCTTTAATATGCAGTACCCTGGAAACAAGGTAACCATAAGGTCCGGTAATCATGCGGCCCGTCTCCATATACAACTTTAAGGGATGGAGAGCGCTCCCTTCGATCTCTTCCCGGTAGGCCTGTTTTATTCCCCTGGAGATATATTCTATATCCACCGGCGCCTGCTCCGGCCTGTAGGGAATGCCGATGCCGCCGCCGATATTGATGAACTCAAAATGAATATCCAGGCTTCGGGAAATCTCCACCACTAGGTCAAAGAGCATTTTCGCTGTATCGATAAAATAATTGGGATCAAGCTCATTGGAGGCAATCATGGTATGCAGGCCGCCATGGTTTTCCAGGAAAGAGAGGTGGCTGATATCATCCAGATTGATGACAGCCTCCAGTTCACGCGCCTTCTGATACTCCTGTGCCGGTGTATCATTCGATGTAAACATGATCTTGTGGCCGGACAGCCCGATCTTTTCAGCCAGCAGGAGCTCAAGCAGGGAGCTGCAATCTGTGCCGAAACCCTCTTCTTTCAGCATTTTAAGTATATGAGGATTGGGGGTGGCTTTAACGGCAAAGAATTCACAAAAGCCCGGAGCCCAGGCAAAAACAGAATTAAGCCTGCGGGCTTTTTCCCGTATTGCCTTTTCATCGTAGATATAAAAGGGGGTAGGGTGTTGGGAGATGATTTCTTCGATCTTATTTTTTTAAAGGGTAGTTTTTTACTGTTCATTAGCTGACCTCATAGAGGGAGATTATTTATGGTTTTGCTAAAAGTCAAGGGCCGGTAATTGGGACGCTAAGGTGAAAAATTGTTATTTTGTTGAATTGACATTATTACTGTAATGTATTACTTTAGTATTCGAATACGGACTAATTATCGCATAAAAAGGAGACCATAAATGAATACTATATCAGCACCCGACATTAAACGTAAAGGTATTGGAATAGTAGATGAAGCCTTAAATGATGGACCTGTTCATATTATCAGAAAAAACAAACTGAATTACGTTATTATGTCTGAAGATAGTTACCGGACAATTTTGCATGATCTTGCAGAAGCAAGACTGGCAACGTCTGAAGCTGATATTGCTGCAGGCCGTGTTGAGAAAGGGACTGTTGAAGATTTGATGGATCAGATAACCAGCACAGAATAGTACATGACTTACGGCCTTTCCAATAGTATTTGAAAATCTCAGAGACATGGTTTACTATCGTACACAGGCATGAGTTGCCGGCCTGGAGGGGGACGATAAGACCATGGACATCGATGATCGTGGACAGACTATTGTTGCCTGGTTGAAGAGGATTGAGGAATCGCCATTCACCGTGGTGGATTTCTTCGAGAAAACCGCCGCCGTTCCTTTCAGCCGACCACAGTACTATCGCTATCTAAAGAAGGCTCACGAAGGCGGCGAACAGGCCCTGTGTTACCGAAAGCATACAGGAGAGAACAGGAAGCTGAGCGCGGAAGCGGAGGCATTCATCGCCGGGTGCGTAGGGAGGGATCCGCATGTCAGTCCACTGTGGCTCCGAGAGATGCTTGCTGAGAAGTATGAGTGCGCCTTGAGTCCATCGGGATGACCAGGGCGTTGAACCGGCTTCATCCGGAGTTGGAGAAGCGGGGAAGGGGCAGACCGCGGATTGACAAGAGAGAGGGAGAGGATAATGCGTGCGGCGGATTCGAATTGATAGTGGCGTTGGCCTACCACTTGGGATGGCCGCAGATGACGGCAGTAGCGGTGAAGGAGGAAGTGCGGCGGTTGAAGAGGAGGAAAGCCTTCAGGCTGAGTGAGAGATATGTGGACAAGAGAGGGCGGAATGAGAAAGGGAGGTTCACGAGGGAATTTA
>VRUG01000034.1 GCA_019456255.1 Planctomycetota bacterium
AGATTATCGCAAACAACGCCCAAAGCTCTACTTTCAAGATTTCAGGCGAAAGAAACATACAGAGGATGCCATGCCGGAAAGGTCTCATTGCTCTTGTGGGGCTTCATCACTGTTCGTTTTATATTATCTCTCGATTCTGCGCACGATTCTTGACTTTTTGCGTCAGGTCGGATTATAATAATTCCTATCAATAAAGCAACCACGCCTGGAATGCTGTAAATATCGACGGTTCCTGGTACTTGGTTGACAGTATCTGGGACGCCGGAAATGTAAACGGTAGAGCTTACCAGAAAGATTATTCAACCGAATATCTTTTTTTAGAACCGGAATACATGATTTACACCCACTACCCGTTGGACAAATCCTGGCAGCTTCTCAACACCCCTCTGGAACCCGAGGAAATTGAAGCATTGCCTAAATATCGGGGATCGTATTTCCTGGCCGGGATGCAGCCTGTTTCCGGACTGGCAAAATCAAATGTCGTACAGGAACTTTTCGGCTTCTCCATTCCAATACCGGACGATGTAAAGCTCTCGGTATATATCGTAGACGATGAGGGAATGATCTATGAAAATTTCTGCCTTGTTCAGCATAAGGAATCAGAGGCAGAGATCATGGTTAAGTTCCCGAAACCAGGAAAATGGGAACTGAGGCTATTTGCCGGAAAAGATGGAACAAATAAATTTGTATCAATCACTGAGGTCGGCTTCATTGCTCAGAAATCATCTGCAGTGCATTTTCCTGTGTTATACGAATCTTTTGTCGAGGGAGAATGCCATCTGTTCAATCCACTGGACAATCCGCTGGTTTCAGGCGAAAAGGTGGCTTTCAAGCTGAAATTAAGGGGATATGAAAAAGTTTATGCTCTTGTAAATGATACCAGGTATGACCTTACTCCCGGCCCCGATGATGTTTTCAGCGGAGAAATAACGGTTCCCGAATCATCGAAACTCGGCATATACGGGGCAAAAACTACGGAAGCCCGGTCTTACACCGGTCTGGTAGGCTATACGGTTTCCAGATAACAGAGCTGTAGCACAATAATTGGGTGTTGCCGGCAGCAGGTGGGCCCTGGCGGTTATTCACGTTCAATAACGCCCGGATTGTCTGGGGCTTCTGTTGCCTCTCTTGGCATCCCGAAAAACTTAGCAGATCCGGGTGCCGCCAACAGGCAGGTTATAAAGGCTGCTAAAACCTTCCTTTCTCCTTCTCATAGAGTTCATCTTTTTACTACCCGGGTAGCCCCTTGTCTCCAGTAACCACTATAAGTTGTGTCTACTGGAGACAATGGAATTCATAGTTGCCGATAGACATCCCCTTGATTCTTTCCTAATACGGTAGATCCCGGGTGTCCCCTGGAACCTCCCCATCCTAACCGCTGCAAAGAAGGTAAACCTGGAAAAAACCCTACCTGTCAGCACCGATCAACAGACCGAATAAATCCCCCGAACCTCAATCCCTAACGCTCGGCAAAGTGGAAAAAGTGCTCTACAAAGAACAGGGGGTAGCAGTCCGCCCGGTTCAGCGCCTCTCTACGCCCCGCCAGCAAACGCCGTACCGTCCGCCTTAATGCCCACCTCCCGGCACTGGGCAGCATCCGGTAGGCGATCTGCAGCAGCTCCTCGCCGTCGTCCACTCTTCCTTCCAACATCATTGTGATGCCCCGCAGCGCACCCACATAGGCGTCTTTAGGATTGACGGTCAGACAGTGCTCGATATGCTCGAGGGCCTGCTGCCCATCCCCCTTCTGCAGGCAGTAAAAGGCAGCCTTCTGCCCCAGGATCAGGCTGTCGGGATTATGCTTCAACCCGCCCCGGATCACCCGTAAGTTGCTTTCAGGGTCTCCGGGAAACTGCGTTTTGTAGGGCGACTTCCACACCAGGTAGTAGTAGATCACCACCGCCAGACCCAGCAGGATAAGCTCCAGATAGAAGTAGAAGAGCAGCATACCCTGGCTCAAAAAGAAGTTGGAAAGCCCGTGACATAAGGCGGCGGGAAAGAAGGCCAGCAGGAGCACCAGGCGGCTGCGCCGGCTCTTCCAGCTGCTGCCGCCGAACACAACCGCGGCGTAGTAGAAGCCCCAGATGCTGGACAGGACCATGTGCCCCAAGCTCGTGATCACGGAGCGCAGGACCAGGATTTCTAATCCGAATCTGTTGGCGTAGAACAGGTTCTCCACCGAGGCAAAGGCCAGGGTCACAGCAGCAGCCTGCAGCACCGCGTCCAGCGGCTCCCGGATCGATTTGAGCTTGCGGGCCAGGATAAAGAAAACAGCGAACTTAGAGAACTCCTCGATGGGACCAGTAACCAGAACCTGGTTCAGCAGGCTGGTAAGTACCCAGCTGTCCGTTCGAATCAGGTGGAAGGGGAAAAGTAAGTACAGGAGCAAGGTGGGGATAACGCTGAGCAGCCCGGTTAGGAAGAAAACCATTATCCTGGAGGTGCTGTGCTTGTCCCTGCGGTAGGTATCCAGGCGGGTGAGGATGAACAACCACAGCGCTGTGGCTGCCCCGTTAACCAACAGGATGTTCATAGACCCTTATAACCTTCCATATATACTACAACTAAAAGCAATTTCCGTGCCATTGGCAGGCAGGTGGTGTAGGGGCTGCAGAGGGAGGGGCTGCCGAAAACACATGGGGGGGTGGAGTAACCGGGGTTACGGGAATGCAGGACCCCCTGCTGTTGGCGGGGATTGAGTGACCCAAACAGGTTGGGAAGTGACGGCTGGTACCAGGCTGTGATTGAAAGCCCCTACCCTATATGTCAGCCTGGTCGCCGGTTTGGCGTGAACATGATTTGTAGGGCGTGTCCCCCGAGCGACTTAGAAGTAGCTCGGGGGCCGGGCTTGTCGGGGGTTCCGTCCGGCTCACCCTCTTGGGTGCGCCAAACACCGGCTGCGCCGCCCCGCCAATCCCTCACGCATGTGCGTGCGGTAATGTGAACATAACTGCGGTTTCGCCGGCTTTAACCGCAGTTATGATTCCCACCCCGTCCGCCTTCTCCCTGTTCACCATACGGCCTCTACGCGACCTTTGGGGAGCCCTTACAAGTTGCCTAGGCCACTTTCGAGCGACCGAGCCATCTTGGCACACTTCCTGCAAGATAGCTTGTAGGAGGCAAGCGAGTGTGACGTGTCCTTCGGGATGTGAGCTGGAAGAGGTTGAACAAATCAGATTTTTTTATGTGCCCGGATTTGAGATAGCCGGCCGCACTATGTCAGTCGTTTGTAGAACTGTTCCAGCGATAAACCCCTATATACCGCTTAATTTTCCCCCTGGGGGTACCCCCAGGGGGATTAGCTACCCACGATAACTATGCTGACACATGGGGCAGCTGCTTTCTGGAAATATGTTATTTCATGGACTGGTTTTAGAATTGCTTGTACAATAAAAAAACGAGTGGAAATGAGTAAATGGAGAGATACCGGTTGTCCTTTACATTCGGCGGTCTTCTAGGTCATGAAACCAGAGTGATCGCCAAGGAATACATCAAAGACCGAGATTGGACGTCAGCAAAATCGCGGATTCTAGAACAGAATCTATTGCAGAAGACCAGACTGTCCAGTTCTAAACGATATTTTGGGGAAATCAGGGACCGTTTGTCCTGTGCACACGAATGGGAAGTCGATTTGATTACATCAGACGTGTCGTTCGAGGAAATAATCACTATTATCCTTGCCATTACAGCCAGGTACTACCGGTTTCTGAGGGACTTCATTGTCGAGGTTGTGCGGCACAAATGGCTGGGTAAAGATATTCAGCTGAAAGAGTATGATTTTGACTCGTTTTTTGAAGGTAAAGTCCCGAATCATGAAGAATTGACAGAGATTTCAGATACCACGAGAAAGAAACTGAAACAGGTTGCCCTTAGAGTGCTGCGGGAAGGAAATTTGCTGGCTGGGAATAAACGGGACATTCAAAATTTATCCGTTCCCGCATCATTGCTGAGAAAATACACAGATTCACAAGACTTTGATAGCCTCCGCATCTTCCTGCTAAGCGACAAAGAAATCGAAAAAATTGCCGGAGTTGCATCGTGAATACCGAAAAGCTCTTTGAACTACTGAGCAACGATAAGTTTCTCCGGATGGAGGGTTTGGGTAATGAAGTTCCCTTCTTCGTGTATGCCTACGATATCAAACACCAATCAGAAATTTACAAAAGGCTAGACAGTTTAGACAAACGGCTTAACGTGTCGGGCATAGAGGTCTGCCTGGTGGGTTTATATGATATGGTTATCAACCATTTTGAGAAATCCGGCGAACTCGAAGAGTTATTCCGATATGAAAAGGAAGTGTCCAAGGATGAGTTCTTGGAGGAGATGCAAAGTTATCTTTCCATTGACAGCGTGATAAAACCGCACTTTAAAACCATGCTGTCCCGAAAATCCTATCGCCTTGTATTCGTGTATCAGGTTGGGGAGGTTTTTCCCTTTCTTAGGTCCCATATTCTGCTCAACAATCTTCAGAGCGTTGTAACGGACATGCCCATGGTGCTCTTCTTTCCTGGAGAATACGTTACGTCTTACGAGCATGGTTTCAAATTGAACCTGTTCGGGAAGTTCGAGGGACCGTATTACAGAGCGTTCAAGCTGGAAGACTACGTAGTCAGGGGGAATATATAATGCCGGCGCTAAAGGACATCCTCAAAAAGGACATCAACCGGACAATTGACGGGGTAATAAAAGCCGACGATGAATCCAGAATTCTCCAGGAAGTCGATGAATATGTTCTTACCGATGAGATTTCCAGGCAGTTGGATCGTATCGTTGATTCTTATCTTGTCTCTGCAGAGAACTATGAAAGAGGCAAGCAGCCTCACCCCTTGAATGGCGTCTGGATCAGTGGATATTTTGGTTCAGGGAAATCACATCTTTTAAAAATACTGGCCTATTTGCTCGATGAAAAACAGGGAAAAAATCTCAAAGAATTCTTCATCCCCAAAATTCGAGATCAGTTCCTGAAGGCAAACTTTGACAAGATGTCCAGGATTCCCGCTACCAGCATTCTATTCAATATAGATCAAATGGCTGACGCCGCTAAAACCAGGGAGGAGAATGCTGTTCTCTTCATATTTGAAAAGGCGTTCAACCGCATGCACGGCTTTTTTCATGAGAATAGATACATAGCGGAGTTTGAGCGGCATCTGGCGGAAGAGGGAAAATACGAAGACTTTAAGAAGCGTTACCAGGAGATCAACAGGGAATCCTGGGATAAGGGAAGAGCCAAGGCGTTTGGATTGGGAAGAAAGAAACTGATCTCCGCATTGAGTGATTTCGAAGATATGTCGAATGAAGACGCCCGGGGACTGATAGAACACTATAGAAAAGAAAGCAGCATAACAGTCGAAAGTTTTGCCAAAAGAGTTAAGGGATTCCTGGACAGCCAAAAACAAAAGAACCACCGGATCAATTTCTTCATCGACGAAGTGGGCCAGTTTATAGCCAACAACACCCGTCTCATGCTCAATCTGCAAACCATAGCCGAGACGCTGGCGACAGTATGTGAGGGCAGAGCCTGGATATTCGTAACAAGCCAGGAAGATTTGAACAAAGTCATTGGTGACCCGACTGCAAGCCAGACCAACGATTTTTCAAAGATCCATGCTCGTTTCAAGATGCGGGTTTCCCTGAGTTCTGCGGCTGTTCAGGAAGTTATCGAAAAGCGCCTTCTGGAGAAAACGGAAAGCGGCGGAGAGGATCTCGGCCAAGTATACACACGGGAGAAGGACAACCTGCGGACCATTTTCAGCTTCCGACATGGCGGCAAGGACATATACTTCAAGGGAAAAAGCGCCTTTGTCGCATCCTATCCTTTCCAGGCATACCAGTACCACTTGCTCCAGCAGGCGCTGCAGGGGCTATCCGTTCATAATGCATTCATGGGAAGACATGTCTCCCGCGGGGAGAGATCCATGCTGGAGATTTTCCAGGATGTATCCAAATCACTTCAGGAAGATCCCCTGTACAGGTGGGCCACCTTCGACCAGATGTTTGCGGGCATTCGCAATACCTTAAAGACAGAGCTTTTAAGCGCCATCAATACTGCGGAACGTCATTTAGACATCCCCATGGCGATCCGGTTGTTGAAGATCCTATTGATGGTGAAGTATGTGAAGGACTTCACCGCCACAGAAGAACATCTGAAAATCCTGGTAGTCCCGGATCTGAACACCGATCTTAAAGGGCTAAGTAAAAATGTGCAGGAAGCTCTAAACATTCTCGAACATCAAACCTACATCGAACGTAACGGCACCGTATTTCAGTACCTGACCGATGAAGAGAAGGATATTGAGGAGGAAATAAAGAATACTTCCGTCGAAGTCGAGGAGATACGTAGATTCTACAGTGATGTGATTTTTAACGGGATAGTGAAATCTTCAAAGATTCGTTATTCGAAGATAGATGAAGATTACCCGTACAAACGTGCCGTAGACGATGAGCAGGTAAAGGGAAATGCGGATTTGACGATCCGGGTTATTACTCCGCTGCATCCGCAGTATGACGACACCAGGGCCATACTGAACCAGTCCAGCGGAAAAAAGGAGTTGATCATTTACCTCGAGCCGGATTCCCGGTTCGATCAAGATATCAGGCTTTATTTCAAGACAGACGTTTACACCCGGCAGATGCTCGGACAGGGTGAAAGCCCTCAAATCGAGCGTATCTTGAGTGAAAAACAGCATCAAAACGTGGAGCGGAGAAGACAGCTGGAAGGGACCCTCCAGGTGTTGACCGGGCAGGCTGTGATGTATGTTCTCGACCAAGAAGTCGATGCCGGAACGGCCGCAGCGGCTGATAGAATTATCAAGGGATTTGAAACATTGATCGCCAAGGCCTACCCCCACCTGCGTATGTTGAAAACGCGGTACACCGAGGAAAGCCTCAGAAAGATCCTATTTCCTGATGATAAGGACCGGCTACTTTCGGATGGTGGGACCCCCAAGCAGGAGGATGAGCAGGAGCTCTACAATTTCATCATGCGGAAAGACGCCAACCTGGATCGACCTACCCTCAGTACGGTCCTTCAAAGTTTTACAGGCGGCCAGTACGGATGGTACCCCATGGCGGTCCTTTGCGTCCTGGCCAAGCTCTATGTTCGTAATGCTATAGAGATCAGGGAAGGAGGAGATCTCAAAGACCGGGGAGAAGTGCATTCGATACTCTCCAAGAACCGGAACCTCGATCAATACGTTATAAAACTGCCTCCGCCGGAACCTGGCGATGAACAGATACGCCGTTTTAAGTCCTTTCATCAGGATTTCCTGCACAAAACGGTCTCCACCACATTGTGGAAGGAGATGGCGTTAGAATTCAAAAAGGGCTTGCTTGAGGAAACCAACAAGCTCGAGGGACTCCTCCGGCAGAAGAGCGAGTTTCCTTTTCTGGAAAAGCTGGAAGCGGTTATTCACACCTACCGGTCGCTATTGGAAAAAGAACTAGATTATTATCTACACAATATTGACAGCTACCAAGATGAAATGCTCCAGCATAAAGAGGAGACAGCTGATCCCATTTCTGTATTTATGGAAGGCGGTCAGAAGAGCGTTTGGCTGAGTGTCAAAGAGTACGTCTATCTCCACTCTGATAATTTTTCCGAACTCGAATGCACCGAAACCATTCGTGAATTGAAGGAGTGTCTTTCCAATCCGGAGCCGTATAAAGGCGGAGTAGTCCAAACGGCAAAAAAGCTGATGGAGGAAGTGAAATCCAGAGAGGAGACTCATCTGAAAGAGGTGAAGGAAAGTGTCGGGAAGATGTCTGAGACACTGGTCCACGCAGTAATCCAGATGGCCGAGTTCCGTGAGATGGACCCGGCGGAGGGAAAAGCGATTGTGGAAGCTTTCCGAAGCGATCTTCATCAGAGAATCGAACGGTCACGAACCTTCTCCAACATACGGGACAGTGTACACACTTACGGAAACCGGAAGTTGGACGAGGTGCGCTTAAAAGTACTTGAAGGAATAAATCCGAAAGTGAAGTACGCCACATCAGAGGAGAAGCGGTTTGATTTTGAGAAACAGGAACTTACCACTGAAGCGGATGTCAAAGACTATGCTGCGGCTCTGGAAGCCCATTATTTAGAACTCATTAAAGAGGACAAACGCATCGGGGTGTAAGCATGAATCTGTCTAAACTGAAGCGATTCGCTCAGGAGACTCGAAAGAAACTCATCTCCCAGATAGGCTCACGCCTCGACTATGTGCTGTCTGATGACGACTCCTATCTCCGGGCTCACGAAAAAGAGAAAAACTTGATAAAGGAGCGACTCGAGCAAATCGGACGGAACAGGCTGCTGGATCAGGTTGCCTACACCTGGTTCAACCGTATCGGCGCCCTTCTGTACATGGACAACCGGCACTATAACCGCACTCGAATTGTTTCGCCCGCCGAGGGGGAAAGCCAACCGGAGCTACTTTCTATGCTGAAACGGGGTGAGATCCCAGACGGCGTTGAATCCGTTAAAAATACAATCTTCGGTTTTCTCGATGGCAGGGTGGCGGCGGAGCAGCCCGACCGGGAAGCTTACAAGACGGCGATGCTGGCTTACTGCAACCATCTGGGCGGAATCATGCCCTTTCTGTTTAAAAAGGTGGATGACTGGGCTGCATTGCTTCTTCCGGCAGACCTGCTCTCCTCCGAATCAATAATATTCGATTTTCAACAGAATATAACCTCTGAAGATTGTAAGGACATTGAGATCATAGGGTGGCTGTATCAGTTCTACATCTCAGAGAAGAAGGACGAGGTATTCGCCGAGCTGAAGAAAAACATAAAGATCAGCCCGGAAAATATACCCGCCGCAACCCAGCTATTTACCCCCCATTGGATCGTTCGGTACCTGGTGGAAAACTCGCTGGGTCGACTGTGGATGCTGAACCGTCCCGAATCCAGCCTGGTTGAAAGGATGGATTATTACATAAAGCCGGAAGAAGCGGAAACGGATTCCCTCAAGATCAGCTCTCCCGAGGAGATCAAGATCTGTGATCCTGCCTGCGGTTCGGGGCACATGTTGGTCTACGCCTTCGACCTTCTATTTGCCATGTATGAGGAAGAAGGATATACACCTGCGGATATACCGGAGCTGATCATAACCCGGAACCTCTACGGCATTGAGATCGACGAAAGAGCCGGGGAGCTCGCAGCCTTTGCCCTGACCATGAAGGCCAGAGAGAAGGACCGGCGCTTTCTGGAGAGGAACATTCAGCCAAATATATGTGTTCTAGAAAACATCAGTCTCGAAGAAAGCGAGCTGAAAGACTATATGGATTTCATCGGGAAGGATCTTTTCACCGCGCTCCTTCTAACCACCCTGCGCCGGTTTGAAGAGGCCGACAACTTCGGTTCCCTGATTCGCCCCGAAGTGACCGATGTGGAGGGAATGCTGAAGATCCTGGGGGCGAAGAACGTTTCGGAGCATCTGTTTCTAAACACGACACATCAGAAGGTGCTGCAGGCACTGAAACAGGCCGATTACCTCAGTCCGAAATACCATGTTGTGGTTGCCAATCCACCGTACATGGGCGGGAAGGGGATGAATGAACAACTGAGAGACTTTGCGAAAAACAAGTTCCCCGATAGCAAATCCGATCTTTTCGCCATGTTTATAGAGCGCAACCTTGAACTCGCTCAGAAGCAAGGCTCAGTTGCGATGATCACCATGCAGAGCTGGATGTTTCTGTCATCTTACGAGAAGCTGCGCAGCCGATTGATAGGACAAAACACCATTCTTTCCATGGCTCATCTGGGAGCGAGGGCTTTTGATAGTATTGGGGGCGAAGTTGTCTCTACAACATCTTTCGTTATCGAAAAAGCTAGAAAACCCGAATACAAAGGGGCTTATCTACGGCTGATAGAAGGGAGCTCCGAAGCAGAGAAGGAAGCAGAGCTTCGAGCTAAACGATCAGAGCCGTTTCGCGCCTCCGCCGCTGACTTCAAGAAAATCCCCGGATCGCCAATTGCGTACTCACTAAGTGATACAGAAAGAAGGTTGTTTTTAAATAATATCGTTGCAGAACTTGGTGAGCAACGCCTTGGAATTCAAACAGGCGATAATGATCAATTCCTACGACATTTCCATGAATTAGAATTTAGCAAGTTTATCGCTAATTCGGATGGAGCTATTCTGTGCCAAGGTACTCATCGATGGGTACCAATAAACAAGGGTGGTGATTTTCGAAAATGGTACGGCAACAAAGAATTTGTAATTAATTGGGAGTGCAATGGTCGAGATGTTAAAGCTGTTAAAAAACGCCTATTAAAGGAAGGGAAAATAGAAAGGAAGAATAGCAGATGCTGGAATGAAGAATATTACTTCTTAAGTGGTATATCATGGAGTAGAATTTCATCTGGTAATTTTGGTTGTAGATTAGAACCAAAAGGAGCTATTTTTGAGACAGCTTCACCCACTATGTTTTTTAAAAACTTGACTGATAAATATTTCATATTAGGTTTATATAATTCGGTCATTACAAAGAGAATTGTGAAAATTCTGAGCCCTACTTTAACTTTTCAAAGTGGCGATCTACAAAAGATTCCTCTACCTTATTCGCTAGATTTTTTTACTGATAGATTAGTAAAGAAATTAGTTGATCAAGCACAATCCGACTGGGATTCCTACGAAACCTCCTGGGATTTTACTTATCTTCCTTTACTCGGGTCCGAGTATCGTCGGCAATCCTTATTGGAAACATACACTAAACTCCGCACCTACTGGGGTGAAACAACTCTGGAGATGCAACGTCTCGAGGAGGAGAACAACCGAATCTTCATCGACGCCTATAGCCTAACCGAAGAGCTGATGCCGGATGTGCCTTTAGAAGAGATCACTTTAACCTGCAACCCCTGGTATCGCTACGGGAAGAAATGCAATCACCAGGAACAAGGGACATTCCCGGAGGACTCTGCACTAGAAGGCAGGATCAAAGCCGACACCATTAGGGAATACATCTCCTACGCCGTGGGCTGCCTGTTCGGGCGGTATTCCCTGGACAAGCCGGGGTTGGTGCTGGCAAATGCCGGGGATGGGATAAAGGAGTACTACCAGCAGATCCCGCAGCCGACATTTCTTCCGGATGAATCGGGGATCCTGCCCCTTACTGAAGAGGATTATTTTACAGATGACCTTCCCACCGGGGCAAGGAAGTTCATCAGGATTAGCTTCGGAGAAGAACGGTATGAAGAGAACTTACGGTTCATCGAGGATGCATTGGGTAAGAACTTGCGCACGTTTTTATTGAAAGATTTCTACAAGGATCATGTGAAGCGATATAAGAAAAGGCCCATATACTGGCAGGTTACGAGCCCTTCCGGGATCTTCCGTTGCCTGATATACCTCCACCGATACACCCCGGAAACGGTGGGACAGGTATTGAATGGGTACATAAGACCTTACATCAAAAAACTGGAAGGACGCATCTCTCATGGAGAGCGGATGATCAAATCCGGTACGTTGGAACGTAGTGAGGAGGCTAAGACACGCAAAAACATCGATCGATGGAGAGGTATGGTTGGCGAGCTGACTACTTGGGAGAGGGACGTTGTCTATCCCCTGGCCACGGAGCGGATCGTCCTTGATTTAGATGATGGCGTGAAAGTAAACTATGGAAAGCTTGGAGCCATCTTGACGCCAATAAAAGGATTGAATTCGTAAAGGAAATAGGATTATATGGCGAGACCATTAACTGCAGATCTGGTAAGTGAGACGGAACTTCAGAAGGCGGCCGACGTTCTGAAGAAAAAACATGATGCCATAAGAATTATCCTCTTTGGTTCAAAGGCCAATGGGGAAGCATCTACGGATAGCGATATTGATCTTTGTATTCTTGTTAAGCCTTCATCCGCAAGGATACTGGATATTAAAAGGGCTATGCGTCGCGACATTTACCCTATCATTCACGCTCCCATGGACATTCTGGTATATGAAGAAGATACCTTTTATGACCGAGCTGGTGCGGGCGTGTCTATAGAGGCTGAGATTAATCGTATGGGGATAGATTTGTGACCAGAGAACAATACGCACGGGAATGGCTTCAATATGCTGAGAATGATTTGGCCGCTGCACGGTTTCTTTTTGGAATGAAGCCTTTACCGCCGGAAATCATCTGTTTTCACTGCCAGCAGGCTGCGGAAAAAGCCCTAAAAGCCTATCTGGCTTATAATGGTACAAATGTGCCAAAAACCCATGATCTAACGAATTTAAATGAGTTATGCGCTGTACATGAAAAGGATATAGAATCGTTGGTTGAACAATGTATCGCCTTAAACGATTACGCTGTTGAAGTACGTTATCCTGATGAATCGCCTATTGAGGAGAGGGATGCACATCAAGCCCTCAAGGACGCTGATATAGTCTTCAATTATATACGGGAAAGACTGAAGCATGAGTAATCCGATATTTGAAGCCCTGGACACTCAATTTGGAAAGCACCGTATTCTTTTCTGGTATGACGAGGAAGGCAAACAGAAGCAATGTTTTGATGATTACAGCAATGCTGATGTGGAAAAGGTAATCCTGGCGAACAATGAGTTCGCCGTTAAATACCGCATTCTTAAAATCGGTAGTATAACTCGTTTCCTGGTGTACTCTGCCTCAGTTAAACCGGCGGATGAAGATAACTGGCTGCTGGATCTGAACCTGCAGCACTTTATTTTCGCTACAAATCAGGCTGCAACGATCATACAGGATCTGGGAATCGATCCGACCTTTGAACAGGTAGTAGACAAACACCTGGAATTTTTCACCAATAAGAAGGAAAGACTAGACCATCTGAAGGTGGTCTTATCTCAGGTTTCTTCACCTCTCAAAGAGGAAGATCTTTGCCTGGCCATGCTGGGAGTAATTGTCTCTGATACGAAGGCGGAGCGGGATCATGAGAAGTCTCTCACGGATCTGTGCATAGGGCTCTTCCGGGATAATGCCTCGGAGGAATCAAAGGGGTATTGGAAGCAGATCGAGAAGTTCGGGTTGGATTCTTTCTTCTGGAAGAAGATTGAAAAGCAGTTTCGATTTGCGTCCGAGAATCCGGCCATAGAGGCCCTTCTGGCCTTCCTCTTTGCAAAAGCTTTTGACTATGAAGTCAAACATTCGGTAGAACCGGAAAACCGGCAAGCCTTCACTTTTATTGACAGTTGGCGGAACAATTTTAATGAAGTGTTCTCTTACACACGACTTGCGGATAAATTCGAAAAAGAATTGAATATATGCAATCAAATATTAGGCAAAAATCTTGATGAAATGCTGGATTGGGACCTGTTCAAGGCTTGCGACAGACTATTTGTTCAAAAGCTGGTGGAATCTGTAAAAAATGACACGCTGTCACCCCGTACCGGGCTTGAGTATATCAAAAACCGCAAGTCCTCCTATTGGATAAAAACAGACGAAGCAGGAAAACTGAGGAACATCTACAACTGCCTGGAGATGTACCTGCTCTTTTCGATAACCCTCAAGGAAATTGATGCGATTCCCTCAACGTTGCAAGAGATATGGAAGCACTATATCGGCAAGCTGTATATCGAAGATTATTACTACCGGAAATTTCTGGAGTATTTCAACAGGGATCAGCAATCCATCCTTACTCCTCTTCTAAACCGCATCGAAAAGATGTATACCAACGGCTATCTGTCCAAAATTTCTCATCAGTGGCAGGACAAGTTGGATATAAGCTCCCTTAAAAATGAATACTTTCCTTCCCAGAGAGATTTCTTCCGGCGGTACGTTCGTCCTTACATGAGACAGGGGAAAAATATCTTTGTTATCTGCTCCGATGCGTTGCGATACGAAGCATCAAAAGAACTGGCGGAGCGTCTAGAAAAAGAAAATAGAATCCAGGTAGAGACGGATGCCATGGTATCCTCGATTCCCAGTTATACCCAGCTGGGTATGGCCAGCTTGCTACCCCACAAGCAGTTAGAAGTTGACCTGCAAACTTTAAATGTGGTGGTTGACGGAATCAACTCCGCCGGTCTGGAAGGACGCAACAAGGTGCTGGAATCTTATTTTGCAGATTCATTACCTGAAATAAAAGCCAAAGCCCTGGACGCCGGATGGTTTATGGATCTTCCCCTACGACAACAAGAGGAGGAAATTGAGGGCTACCAGTGTATTTATCTGTACTCAGGTCATATCGACAGCACCGGTGATAATGCCAAAACTGAAGCATCTCTTCCGGAGGCTGTTGGTGTGGAGATCAAGTTTTTAATCCAGCTCACAAAAAAGATCATCAACTTAAACCGGACGCATATACTCATCACTACAGACCACGGTTTTCTGTTTCAATATAAGCCCCTGGAGGAAACCGATCAGATTCAGTTGGACCAAAACGACGGTGAGTGCAAGCGGGACCGCCGGTTTATCATTGGCCGGGACTTGCCGAATGATGATAGACTCATGACCCTATCCAGCCAGGAACTGAATCTCCAGAGCGATTTTCAGATACAGATCCCCAAGGGTTTGGTTAGAATCCGAAAGCAGGGATCCGGTAGCCGTTATGTGCATGGGGGAATGACCATCCATGAACTGTGTGTGCCGGTCCTGAAGGTCCGTAAAACCAGGGCAGATGACGTTCGGGAGGTATCCTTCGCTGTTATGAGTAAGAGCGAGGCTATCACAACCAACCAGATCGCTGTTAGTCTGTTCCAGGAAGAGCCAGTATCCGCCAAGATCCAAAGCAGAAAAATAACCCTAAGATTTGAGAGCACAGAGGGACAGGTGCTTTCTAATCAGCGGGACATTGTCTTTGATTCCAACGATCCCAATGCCCAGAACCGGACTCTATTAGCTTCCTTTGTCTTTTCAAAGGAGATAGAATCATACAACACTCAAACAATCTATCTCTGTTTTTATCAGGATAGGTACGGACAGTTGGTAAAGATAATAGATCCCGTTCCCTACAGGCTGCAAATTTCCATAACACCAGATTTTTAGGGAATGATTTATAAAAGGGTGAGAATGATATGATTTCTGAAAGTAAAATACATGAACATTTCAGTGGACTGGTCGTTCGCAAAGATCTCTCCAAATTAGTTAAGGGTAATGCCCTGGTTCCCACATACGTTCTGGAATATCTTCTTGGTCAGTACTGCGCCACAAACGATGAAGAATCTATCGCTTCCGGAGTGGATACGGTAAAGAAGATTCTAAGCGATCACTACGTAAATCGTACCGAAGCGGAGTTGGTCAAGTCGAAGATAAAGGAACAAGGTCGATATAAAATCATTGACAGGATCACTGTGGCTCTCAATGACAAGAGTGGGGCTTATGAGGCTACCTTTTCCAACCTGGGATTGAAGAAAGTCATTGTCGATTCTGAATATATCAAGGAACACCCGAAATTGCTTGTGGGCGGCGTGTGGTGTATTCTGGATATGGAGTTCCGCTTCGAAGACGATCCCAAACATAACAACTGGATAATCGATACGCTGAAACCGATACAGATCTCTAACGTGGACTTTGAATCCTTTGCAGAAGCACGAAAAAATTTTACCACCCAGGAGTGGATCGATTTCATCCTTCAGAGTCTGGGATTGAACCCCGACGAGCTGGGAGAACGAAACAAATGGTTCCAGCTTGTCCGGCTGGTGTCTTACTGTGAGAACAATTACAACCTGATTGAGCTGGGTCCGAAAGGCACCGGGAAATCTCATGTGTTTTCAGAGTTTTCTCCCCACGGTATCCTGGTTTCCGGAGGAGAGATTACCCTTCCGAAACTCTTTGTTAACAACAGCAATGGCAGGTTAGGTCTAGTCGGTTACTGGGACGTCGTGGCTTTTGATGAGTTTGCCGGAGCCGGTAAACGTGTGGACAGGACCCTCGTAGATGTCATGAAGAATTATATGGCCAATCGCAGTTTTTCACGGGGAACTGAGCAACTCACCGCCGATGCCTCAATGGTATTTGTGGGCAATACGAGCAAGAGTGTTTCGTATATGTTGAAACATACACATCTTTTTCATGATCTTTCGGACAAATACCAGGATTCCGCTTTCCTCGACCGTATTCACTTTTTCATTCCCGGATGGGAGATCAGCATTATCCGAAACGAGATGTTTACTGATGGATATGGTTTTGTCGTGGATTATTTAGCACAGGTCCTCAAGCACCTTCGCTTTCATGACTATTCCGATATATCTCGGCAGTACTTTGAACTCGACTCCTCACTTTCCACTCGGGATAAGGAAGGTATAAACAAGACGGTATCCGGTTTATTAAAGATAATATACCCTCACCGAGAGATTCCAAAAGAAGAGATAGAGTACGTCCTTCGATTCGCAATTGAAGGTAGAAAAAGAGTCAAAACGGAGATCCAGAAAATTGATCCTACTTTTGATCCGGTTGTTTTTCAATACAAAGACAAGGATACCGGAGAAGTCAGCGAAGTTATTACCAACGAGGAGAAAAGGTATCCTCGTTTTTTCAGGCAAGAAGGAGCACATGATGACCGGACGGAATCTGACCGCCAGCAGTATGAAGAGGAACAAAGAAAGACAAGCATAAAAAATGTCGAGCCAAGTCATTTTACCGTATCGGAAAACCAAACAGGAGTCAGCTATACGAGATTGTTTGGTGATTATCTAGAAGGTGCAAAAAGGATAGAGATTGTTGATCCCTATATCCGTCGCATATGGCAAATTCGTAATTTCGTAGAGTTCATCCAGGTTGTTCTCGCTGTGAAGGAGGAAGGTGAAGAAGTAGATGTGCATTTGATTACAGATAATGGCGAAACCAGCCGTATTGAGATGGATCAGCATTTTGGAGACCTGCAAGATAGTTTGATGAATGTAGATGTAAACTTCACGTTTGATATAGCCACAGGTAAAAAGCTGCATGCAAGAAGCATTACAACCGATACGGGTTGGAAAATATTGATTGATCGTGGTCTCGATATATTCCAACGACATAATACAGGCGTATTTGCGATTGAATCTGTCAGCCAGGAATCGAGATTTTGTAAGGCATTTGAGATAACATATTTACGAATAGATTGAAATTCTTTCTAATGTTCCAATCTCTTGCTGATCATCCATCGTCGTGATATCAAAACCACTGGTCTTCAAATTCCACGTTGATGTAATATACCCAGCGCAGCCTGCATCCCTTAAAAAAAGACAAGGAGATTGTGATTGATGCAACACGCTTTGAATGCAATGCCCTGCTAACCGTTGACCATTTTACAGAAGAGTGGAATCAGAAACTATGGAGTGATGATGCTGGAACTTATTGATCTAATAGCAAGGGCCTATCAGGTACTATATAGATGTATGATACACTAGCTAATCAGGCAGGCATTTAGCGCGTCTTTAAATCTATTTGGGTGTTTTCGAATTATACGAAATTGGGGACGCCATTTCCTATGCAATAGATTACCAGTAAGAATCAGATTCCGATTGCATCCGCCCACACTTCAAGATAGTTCTTGACTGTTCTAATTGAGTTAATAGCGTCCTGTTTATTTATCGAACCTCTAGTGTGTGCTTTTTGTAAAACATCATAGAATTCAAGAATGTGATTTGATAGCACTTTGAGCTGATCCGCTTGTTTTTCATTTTTTACATGTGTAGCAATAGCATAGTTAATTCTTTCCATTCTGGATACGGTATTTTCTTTTCCGGGCTCAGATTTTAGAGAAAAAAATCTACTTTCTCTCACTACATCATCCGGAGCAAGAATGCTTATTAGATAGTCGTATACTTGACGAATCATATAAGATGCAGCTCGTTCGGGATCAGACCTCGTTCCAAATAATATTTCATCTACTTCTTGATATGTTTTACCGAGAGCCTGGTCAAACTTTAGAAATCTGTCTCCATATTTCTTGCTCCTATAATAATCGAGTAATACATCGTCTTTAAAAGGATTTACGGTAGACACTGAATCTTGTCCACTAATACCTGTCACGGTACCTGAAGATAAGGCTATAGTATCACCTGTTTGGAATACCGCATAAATATCTTGTACGGTATGTTCAGATTCATTTGATAACTCATGTGTTCTCGACTTTAAATTAGTAAATATATTTGATACACTATCTAAATATCCAGTATCTATGGATTCCGGTTTATTTATAACTACTTTCGACAGATTGTTTGAGGCATCATCTATACCCTTTCTCACTAAACCAACGATTTTTGCTCCTTCTATATACGAACTATGTATTTTCTCTAGTTCTTTGTCTACTTCGTCTTTTAATCGAATTATGTTCTGCAGGATTTATTCTTTATTCATTCTGATATTCTCAGGAAAACTTTGTACTATTATAGATTAATAACTTGTCCAAAATAAGTCAAGAATCTGTTGGATTTGGTCGCTTTTATTTTTGCATAATTATAGGTTTGCGGTTCCTAACACCAACCTCCATCTTTCCCCTCAACCACCTCTCCCGCTCATCCGTCTAGCAAACACCGATAATCTGTATCCCATCAACATATAACTAATTTTGTTCCTCCCTTTGCCCTCCTTTTTTAAGTCTGATAGATAATCGAACGTTGCTTTGTCGACTTCCAGTAGGCTAACCCCCTGATGGAGAAATGCCCGATCTGCCGGGCATACCGGCACCATGTACACGATTGCCTGGGCGAGCTTATTATTGATTGCCGTGACGCCGAAGCATCATCGATAAAAGAAAATACCTAGCAGGCGGAGTACCTGCCAGTAACTTCAAGTCAAGATACAAACGACAACTCAGCGCTATGCTGATTTCATCGGCCCTAATAGTCCCTTCTGTTGAATTATGATGTTCAATGCAATACTATTATCAGAGATTCGGCACCGAACCGCTGAATATATTGTGTTGAGCATAATCGATTGATGGACCGTCTTCGAAACCGAAAGGGAGCTAAGGGCCCACGCAAAAATAACTTTACATTTTTCTGGGTGTAATAGTGTAATTCCATTCAGGGAAAGTGTCATGTTTGTTGATTTGAATTTGTGACATTTGTTCGTCAGGTACTTTGTTTCCCTTTTTGTATTTCTTTCGTACAAGATGCGCTTTTATTTTCAGACCTGTTGTCGTTTTCGTGGTACGAATGAATTTAAGCATCGTCTCATAACTTTCTAATGGTATGCCGGACCAGTTCTTGCTGATCTCTCCAAACAACCGATGTTCAATAGGATTCCACTTGGAAGTTCCTCAGAGGATAATGTGCCACTGTAACTTCCAAGCCATGGCGATCACTTTAGTTTTTCCTGGATGCCCAATTTCCAAGAGCGAGATCGAGAACCATTGCTTCCTCCACCGTCTGCCAGTATTAAGATACTTCTACTTTCGGGATACCGTCTTTGCCCAACCTTTGCGCCACCATTTTTCTATGGATTCGACTGCAAAGTCAGCCGTGTCGAACGTCGTGCCAATGAAAACCGTTCCCTTGTTTGCTTGAGTGTCATATATTCCGTAGGGAATGCCTTTACCCTCGGAATAGCTTGCAAAGTCATGATCATTTACCGGTCGCGACTCTCTTCCGTACGCCGAGCCGGGGTTCTTGAAGTTGCCAATCAATTCTTTTTTCTTTGTGTCTACACTTATACTGGGATAGCCTTTCTGGGCAAAACTTTCTCGGAGCTCACCAATATACATGAACTGCCGATTTCGGTTCTCCTGATCCTGTGATTTCTTTTTGCTTCCGAGCGCGATTTTCTTATGATTAACCCTTAGAGAGAAACCCATCTTTTTCAGTAGTTTTCCGGCTGTGTTGGGACTCACTTTGATACCAATCGATTCAAGT
>VRUG01000206.1 GCA_019456255.1 Planctomycetota bacterium
CTAAAGAATACTCTGTAAGCTATTTGTTTCTATGGTAGGATGTTAGCATATTCCCAACCGTTTGTTGTTTCCATAGTACAGCACCATTATGCTCATGTAGTGAGTTGCATGGTGGATAATGAGATAGCCGGTGAAGTCATTGGAGTTTCTTTTGACGGAACAGGTTATGGCACTGATGGCAAAATCTGGGGCGGAGAGTTTCTAGTAAGCAGTTACGATAAATTTAGAAGGATGGCACACTTGGAATATACACCTCTTCCCGGCGGTGAGAAGGCAATTAAAGAGCCATGGAGAATGGCTGCATGTTATTTGTTTAAAGCTTACGGAGACGACATGCTTAATCTTGAAATAGATTTTATAAAAAATCTTGACAGAGACAAATGGGCTATTATAAGAAACATGATAGATAAAGGGTTAAATTCTCCCTTAACCTCGAGCGCGGGGCGATTCTTTGATGCTGTTTCGGCTCTGTCTGGTGTAAGAAATGAGATATATTACGAAGGTCAAGCGGCGATAGAGCTCGAGATGAAAGCAGCAAGCGGGGAGTATGATGAATATTCCTTTGACTTAGAAGAAGTTGACAATGAATTTATTGTTATTCTCGAGCCGGTGATAAAGAGTATTGTTTACGATCTGGAAAACAGTGTCAGGATAGAAACTATATCTGCGAAATTCCATAATACAGTCGCTAATATTATTTTAAGCATTTGCCTTAAAATAGGCAAGATTGAAAGAATGAAAAGGGTTGTATTGAGTGGTGGGGTTTTCCAAAATACCTATCTTCTAAATAAGACTCTTAACCTGCTCGATAAAAATGGCTTTAAGGTGTTTTTCCATCACAGAGTTCCACCGAATGATGGAGGCGTTGCATTAGGCCAGGCTATTATTGCTAACGAGCTAATTAAACGTGGATTGGTTTAGAACGTGAATATTTTACTGACGGGCGCCACTGGATTTATTGGCTTTCATATTGCACATGAATTATTAAAAGATGTCAATTGTAGAATTATTGCTCCTATTAGAAAAGCAAATGGCTATAAAAATACAGCCTTTCTTTCGAAACACGGTGTTATTTTGAAAGAGGGGCTTTTTTTCAAGAAGAGCTGTTTGATTCTATCTTTAAAGAGTATAGCATTGACTATGTTATACATACAGCAGCAATAAGGGGAGCTGGAAAAGCAGCTTACATTGAATATCAGTCTGTAAATGTATATGCAACAAAAATACTATTAGAGTTTGCCTGCCGTTATAATGTAAATCGCTTCCTGTATTGCAGTTCTGTTGGGGTCTGGGGAACAATACCTAAAATTGTTCCTCCGGATGATAGAACAGAATATATTGATGATAACTTTTATCATAAAAGCAAAATAGAAGCAGAGAAAATAGTATATAAGTATTGCCGAGAAAAAGAACTTGATGCCGTAATCGTACGGCCAACAATTTCATATGGAAGGGGTGACAACGGATTCCCGGCAATGTTTCTTAAATTGGTAAAAAAAAGAATGTTTGTTATGCCAAGAAGGGAGGTTTTTATTCATCTAGTATCAGTTGAAAAAGTAGCAGAGCTATTTGTAGCTTTGATAACTAAAAATCAGCTGTATCAAAATCTATTTCTATCACTTGATAAACGGCCGATATCTTTGAAGAATTTGGCAGATGAAATATATAACTACTATTATGGAAAAACTTACCCAAAATATTTAAGTTTCCCTGATTTCTTTTTTAGCTTAGCAATAGCCCTATGCCGGCTTATAAAAAATGATAAATGGACAACTCGTCTAAGACTGATCTCCAATAATTGGTACTACGCGCCAATTGGGCCGGAAAAGGATTTGTCATTTCAGCAAGCTGAAACAGAAGTTGCATTTAAAATGTATTTGAAATCTCAATAAGTGCTATAGGTCATCCGCCGTACTCCGGGGGGATACGGGATAAGGTTCATGTCCCTGCCTGCCGTAGAGAGGCAAGATATCAGGCGGATGCTGAAGACCCGCTTCACTTTAAGATATAAGATAGAGCTGCCCGGCGGCTGGATATTTGACGGCAAAATAATTGACGGCCAGGTAAAGTAGCCAGCGAAGGCTAATGAAAGTTATCATTGAACGTTACGGCAAGGGGAAGCTGACCAGGTAATCCCTCACTCCTAACCCCCACTTCAGGTGGGGGT
>VRUG01000207.1 GCA_019456255.1 Planctomycetota bacterium
TAGACCCCGTTGTTGAAATCCGGGTAGACCCGCTCGTTGATCGCATCGATTTCTTCCCGCAAGGATTCAGGGTACAGGTCAGGTGCGCCCTCCTTCTTGTAAGCCCGGAAGGCGCTGTTGAGCATGCGCAGGATGTCCGAGGACTCATTGTTGACCACTTTTCCGGTTTTGTTGTCCCACAACGTGGGAGTGGTAACCCGCCCCGTAAAACCCGGATCGGTGTCCGAATACAGGCGGTGCAGGGGGAAAGGCCTGTTGCCCGTGACCATCCCCTCTGTTCCTTCCCCATACTCCCATCCCTGGTCATTCCGCGGCAGGATGGCGAAGCACATTCCCACCACGTCCTGCAATCCCTTCACCATCACGCCGATTTGGGTGCGGTGAGCCCAGGGGCAGGAGTGGGATAAAAACAGGTGGTAGCGTCCGGCTTCGGCAGGGTATCCCGTTGTACCATCCGGGGCGACCCAATCCCGGAATCCGGAGGCTGCCCGAACGAATTCCCCCTTTTTGTTGACCAAAGCCGAGGGTGTGTCCTCCAGGCTCCAGGTCCCATTGATCAACTTGCCCATTGCGCCGCTCCGTTCCCGTATTCCGTTGGGCTGGTGGAGACTTCCCCTTCCGGGAGGCTATCCCGGCTCCCACCGGTGCGCAACTCGCGATGTGCCCCGAGACCGGAAAGAAACTCTGGCTCGTCGTCCGGCAGAAAGACTGGGTCTCCCCCCACGATCTTTAGGTCATATTCATTGGCCATTGTGCCTACAATGTGCTAACCAACACTTCCATTTTTAGTAAACACAACCCATTTTTTAAGGGGACATTATGAGCGAGTGCTATTTTGATGGATCAGATATCCGAGATTTAAAAAATGTTTTGGAACAATATATGACCAAGATTTTAAATAAATTAGATGCCATCAAATCGGATAATCGAGATCACTTCACTGCTTCGAATCCGGGAATTATAGAGAAAAATTTTTCTACAGCCGATTCATTGATTTTAGCTTGTGTTGAAAATGAAATATCCGATTTTCCAGGTTTTAAAAAAGCTTCAATTGATTTTGAAAAAGCCTTGAATGAGTCCGTTGTTTATCGTTGTGAATTTCCGTTTAATTGTTTGAATCGGGTCCAGTTGATTGTCCCAGCGATAGTCAAAAAAAATTCAGCATCATTGAAATATGGGAAAATATTCGAACTAATTGATGAGGTTGCTTCTGGCTATACTAACTGAATACAAATGATATCTACGCCCCCTGCAAGGTTTAGATACGCCTCAATCTCGCGCACTCCGAATTTTTCCGTTTTGATGTTGAAGGTAGTCTCCACGCTGTGCCGTTTGTCGCCGTTGCCGAAGTGGTTGATGGCCCATTGCGCCGCTCCGTTACCATATTCCGTTGGGCTGGTGGAGGCTTTCCCTTCTCCAAGGCTATCTTGCCTCCATCGGGTGCGCAATTCACGATGGACGCAGCCGGCACTCATCGCACCCCGTAATATTCCTCGTACCAGGATACGAATCGATCGATGCCCGTTTCCAGCGCCGTGCATGGCCTGAACCCGAAGTCCTTTTCCAGATCGTCGAGATCGGCATAGGTTTCGGTCATTTCCCCCGGTTGGTGGGGGAGCATTTCCTTCTCCGCTGTTTTCCCCAACCGTTCCTCCAACGCCTCGATCATCCGGGTCAGGGCCACCGGCTGGTTGTTGCCGATATTGTACAACCGGTAAGGGGCCATGCTGGAAGCCGGGTCCGGGTTTTCGCGGTCCCAGCGGGGATCGGGCGCGGGGATCCGGTCGATCACCCGCACAACTCCTTCCACGATATCGTCGATATAGGTCAGGTCCCGCTTCATGTTTCCATGGTTGAATACCTGGATCGGCTTCCCGGACAGGATGCTCTCGGTGAACTTGAATAGGGCCATATCCGGACGGCCCCAGGGACCGTACACCGTGAAGAAACGCAATCCGGTGGTTGGGATGCCGTGAAGGTGGCTGTAAGCGTGGGCCATCAACTCGTTGGCCTTCTTGGTGGCCGCGTACATGTTGAGCGGATGATCCACCGTGTCCCCCACGGCAAAGGGCATCCGGGAATTGGCGCCGTACACCGAACTGCTGGAAGCGAACACAAGATGCTCCACCCGGCCCTGGCGGCAGCCGTCCAGGACGTTCAGG
>VRUG01000208.1 GCA_019456255.1 Planctomycetota bacterium
ATGGGGCAACCTGTCCACGCATTTGAGCAAGCTGGAAAAGTCAGGATACGTTGCTATCGAGAAAGAATTTAGGGGCAAAAAGCCACATACTATGATACGCCTCACTGCTGAAGGCCGGGCTGCTTTTCGAGAGTACAAGCAAAGCATGCAGCAAGTTCTAGATGACTTGCCTGACTTAGGGTCAGGCAAACAAAGTATAAATGACCTTAATGGTTACTTGGTCAGGTAATCGTATCGAGAGAGGCTGTATCAAGCCTGGAGGCGATTTACACCCTGCGGGCCGCCCTTCGGGCACCTCCGGTACCCTAGCGGGCATCTGTGACCTTCGGCCTGTTCTTACAAGATGCCAAACAACATCCGGTTGTCAGGAATATTTTTCACCTCTTCAGGATCGGTAATGACCGCGAGTATTTTCATCGGCGATTGACACTTTCTAGATTTTGAAATGAATAAAGAAATGCGAAATGAAATATCCTGGATTAAAAGCAATTTTTCGTTTTTGCCCGTTTTATTATATGTGGCCACTCTTACATCACCGACAGTCTCCACTAATCAAAATAAATACATCCCACGAGGAAGAAATGTTCTACACACTATTTTCGAGAATCACTTCCAGGATTTTATCGGTCATTACGAAGAGAAGTACGAGAAAAACTATGGCAAATATCGCCTTGACCGCATAATTTCATTGGTCAATACCTTTCTTGATTGCGGTGATTATATAAAGGCCGAAGGTCACAGATGCCCGCAGGTGTCTTCGTGCCCGCAGGGTAGGGGTAGGGGCGGCCCATGGGGTAGCATTGCGCGTATAAGGTGTGTAAACTTTGAATGCGGTTTCGACTATTTTGTTCCCTTTTCCCACTGGCGTGGATCTACGCTACCCTGCGGGCATCTACGACCTGCAAAGGTTTTTACTTATGCCTATCCTGCTCACAAAAACGCACTCTTCTTTTCTCCGAGAATATGGTGAACGATGTCCTCTTGCTTATTTCTCACAGGCAATACGTATTTGCGATACCCAAGTGCCTGTGCGTATTCTTCAAACATGACCAGAAACTGTTCGGCGAAGTATCAAGGCTCATTTTTCAAATGATACAGTCTTTCTATAATGAAGCGGCAGGCACGTGTTTTTGCTCTGCTTTTACCCCATATTTTTACTTCCAGCAAAAACCGTGACAAAAGCAGAGGTCTGTTCCATCCGGATGTTATAGCTCTTCATCTATCAATCGTGACAGAAATAAAACTATTTGATATTGGACGGCCAACATCTTATTTTACTTTATTTCTAGAAAGATTATATCTGTCATTTTTTCATTTTAGTATACGTTTTAGAATTATATATACGACTGCATAAAAGATCATTATCCATATTGCTATAATGATACCACCTGCAATCCAATTAACAGGTCGTTTGCTGTCTATTCTCGCCTGAGCCTGTTGTCTGCACTTTATCATGATTTCCTTGGGTATTAACTTGACGGCTAGTGCTATTCCTAATGGAATTAGTATTAGATCATCGAGATATCCGAGTATTGGTACAAAGTCTGGAATTAAATCTATCGGACTGAATGCATAGGCTACGACAACCGCAACCCACACTTTTGCATACCATGGGGTCATAGGATCCTTATAAGCAGTACAGAGTATATGTTTGAAGTTTAAGTTTTTTTGACTAATTTTTCCAAGTCTCCAGTATATTCATCGTACCCCTCTGATATAGCAACAACCCCATAGCATTAAAACAGCATTTATTAACATATACAGCTCATCTTTAGTAAACTAATACACCATGCCAAAGTAAATGCAGATAGTTAAAAATAAAGAGCTATAACGATTGCGGTTCAGCCGTTTGGCGGGTGCGTGGTGAGAGCGTTCGCTACAAAGCTAACCACAATGTGCGTAGAGACATTGAAATCGCGTGAGATTAGCCAAGTCGGCTACAACCGCGGGTTAGGCACACATCTGAGCGGATTGAAATCATTCTAATTGGCTTTCGCTTCCTTAAAATGACTGACAAATGTAAATACCCACGCAAACAGGAATTCAAGCATTATCTTGGTCGTTTGAGTGATTAGCAATGGTTCAGTTCCATATTCAACCGCCTTCTCCGGATGCAACATAAAGCCAGTTGTCCCCAATCCACACACGTCC
>VRUG01000209.1 GCA_019456255.1 Planctomycetota bacterium
GACCAGTCGATTTTCGACCAGGTCCACCTGACCGACACCGTGCTTGCCGCCAAGCAGGTTCAACTGCTCAATTAGCTTTACACCGCTTATCTTTTTGCCGTTAAGTTTTACAGGCACTCCCTCGTTGAATCCGACCTCGAGATAATCAGGCTTGTCGGGAGTTTTCGAGAGAGGCCGGGAGATTGCAAACACATCATCTTTCGGCTCATTGGCGGGGTCCTCAAGCTCGGCCCCTTCGTGACTGATGTGCCAGAGGTTGCGGTCGCGAGAATAGATTTTCTTCTTTGTCTGTTCGATTGGGATATTGTGCTTTTTGGCATAATCGACCGCTGCTTCGCGGGAAGTCAACGTAAAATTCGGATCCTTCCAGGGAGCGATGATTTTCAACGAAGGGTCAAGCGCCATATAGGTCAGCTCGAAGCGTACCTGGTCGTTGCCCTTGCCGGTCGCGCCGTGAGCCACGGCCGTTGCACCCTCAGCGTGGGCGACTTCGACCTGATGCTTTGCGATTAAAGGCCGGGCAACACTTGTTCCCAGCAAATATAGCTTCTCATAAACGGCACCGGACTTGAGCAACGGCCAAATGTAATCTTCGACGAATTCGGCACGCAGGTCTTTTACTACGCACTTGGCTGCACCGCTGGCCAATGCCTTGTGTTTGATGCCGGCCAGTTCATCGCCCTGGCCAAGCTCGGCTGCAAACGCTATCACCTTATAGCCGTAGGTCTCCTTCAGCCAGGGCAGGATAACGCTCGTATCCAGCCCGCCGCTATACGCCAAAACTACTTTTTGGGCTTTCGCCATTGCTTGACCTCGAAAAGATTCTGTCACAAAGCCGAATTATACAAAAGTTCCGACACAAGAACAATTAAAAGTGAAGGAAAAGGAAGGGAATTTAGCGGCAGAGCAACAATTAAATCATTAAATCTCAATATGGCACATAATACACTAATCAGCTCGACCTGAACAAGTTTATGTTTTCAGTCCGAGTGCATTACGTGCTGCCTTGCGAAATAGCTGGCAGCGACTCTGGGCGTCGAGTGCCGATTCTCTGTCGGAGGATTCGCCGGGATAGCGGAAAGTCACGGCAAAATCTGAAAGATAAGCAAGGTCTTCACGGAAAGTCTCCCATGCCGGCTCAGCGACAAGGACCTGTTCGAGCAGAGCAACCAGGTCGTGGATTTTGCTGAAAGGAACATCCGCTTCGCAAAGCCTGGCCTTGAGATATTTCTCAGCACACTGTTGGGCGTGAAAGCAAATGCCGTCATAGTTGGCCTTATCCTGGACCTGGCACTCACGCTCCATCATCGCAAAGTCTCCCTCGGCCTTGGCAACCCACTCAGCGGCTATCGGCTTCATAGAGCACCTTTCCTTCTTCAATAATCTCTCGCATAAAGCCATCACCCATCTCTATTCGCTGGCGAACCTTTTCAGGAGTGCGCACGAGCAGATCCACGGGAAACTGGGGTCGCAGCTTCATCCTGATTTCCACAGATTTGTCAACGCTCTTGCCCTCAAAAGAGATGATTACAAGCAGGTCCACATCTGAATCGTCCGTGACTTGGCCTCGCGCATAAGAGCCGAAGAGTATCACCCGTTCAGCACCAAACTCGCGGCCAATCCCTTGCCCAAACTCTTCTATCTGATTCATCGCCACCATGATGAAATATTTCCTATATCAATAACCTATTTTACGCAGCAATGATAATGCCTTCGCGGCGTGCGATTTCGAGAATAGGACGGCTCTGGTCGGTTTCCCACTCAAGTTCGCCACAGGGAATAGGCTCGATCCGGTTGTCTGCAGAGGCCGTCGCCTGCCATAGTGTCTCAATAAGCGTTACTTCTCGCGGGCCATCGAATTCCGGCGCAATCACAATCAAGTCTATATCGCTATACTCATCGGCCCGACCACACGCAAAAGAGCCGAACAAAATGGCCCTGCGGGCATGGATACCCAATGACGGCAGTACAGCGATATATCGCCGGACTGCGGTTATAACTGCGCTTTCAACCACTTCAGCATCTCCTCTGCTAATGTAAGTTTATCTTGGGCAGTTTCCAGGTCCAGAAGAACCTGGGCGGAATCGGGATAGCGTCCTTCCAACTGGTACACGTCAAAGCCACGCAGGAAACGCGCTTGCTCAG
>VRUG01000210.1 GCA_019456255.1 Planctomycetota bacterium
AAATACGTGAGCCCAAAGGTAGTCGACCAGATCCTGGCGAATCCGCCCGAGCTGGGGGGCGTTGATAAGGATTTAACGGTATTGTTTTCGGATATCCGCGGTTTTACCACCCTCTCGGAGAGCATGGCACCCCAGGAACTGGTAAATCATCTGAACCTGTACTTAACGGCCATGACAGATTCCATCCTGGAGTATAATGGCACCCTGGATAAATATGTCGGCGATGAGATCATGTGTTTCTGGGGAGCTCCGCTGCCCCAGGAAGATCATGCCATGCTCGCCTGCAAGTCGGCTCTAAAGCAGATGCAGGTCTTACACGAGTTGAATGAAGGCTGGCCGCCGGAAAAAAGGATCAACATCGGGATCGGGCTTAACTCCGGGATTATGACCGTTGGCAACATGGGGTCCCAGGGCCGCATGAATTACACGCTGATGGGCGATAATGTCAACCTGGGCGCCCGGCTCGAGGGTACGAACAAGCAGTACATGACCAATGTCATCGTGAGTGAGCACACCTATGGGCTGGTTAGGGACAGGGTAATTGCCAGGGAGCTGGACAATATCCGGGTAAAAGGCAAAAACAAACCCGTCTTGATTTACGAGCTTATTGACGTGATCGAAGGTCTGGAGCCGCCTGTGATCGATGGGGACGGGAAGGGGAGGAAAGCCCCAAAATAACCGGCAGATGGACCGAATTAGCTGTTTGTTTATCAGTCTCCTCTTCTTAAGCGGCTGCGGTCTGGAGGATCTCCTCTACTTGAATCCTCCGGAAAACCCGGTGGCCCACCCCGGTGATAAGACTTTTACCTTCTATAAAACCCTGGAGAACAGTGAGCTGGAATTCAGGGGCTTTGAGATTTACTATAAATTCTATACCTGGGACCAGTACCCGGAGAGCAACATTACCGATCGAACTAAATTTGAGGGTATGGGTTTTAAACGCCTTTCTTCAGCTTCGGATAAGAAAGACAATATTTCCAGGCCCCTGATTTTTGTTCCTATACTTGATCGCACAACAAAGGACTTTACCGTGACCATTGAATTTGAATCGGTTCCGGATCACATTATAACTGCGACCGCCAGCGTCCCTTCGCAGCCCATAGAAGTTCGCCGGGGAGTTGCCTACGATGCAAGCCCGTATCTGGATTATTTCAAGCATTTCGATCAAGCTACCCACTCCGCCTTTGAAAGCAGCGATGCCGATGTTTCACCGGAAGTCTGGACCGCAATCGAAGGCATAGATAATATATACTTGGCTCTCTATGCCCTGAGCTACGGAAAGAAAGACCTGATTGAGGATGTGTATAGTGTTCCCGTTTATTTGGGAGACATCGAAGTCAAGTTCTGGTAATAAAATCCGGAAAGGAAGGGTGATCAAGCCGTATGTTTTACTACTTTAATGTGGGGCTCACGTATGTCACGATCGGTTTTGCCTGTGCCGTTATTTTCTTCTTTATTTTTAAAAAACCGTTACTGGGCAGGTTCTGGGGCGCCCTGGTTGTAGGGTTGATAGGCTCCTTCCTGGGTGGACTCATCGACCAGCTTTCCTCCGGCGTGATATCTTATCTTGCGGACTTTAATTCCGTTAACGTGTTCGCCGCCTCGATAACGTCGATGCTGTTGATCTGGATCCTGTCAAAAGTAAGCTCTTCGAAATAGGACCTCACGGGGTATGAGTTACGACCACCGGCGTACCCATTAATCTTCACATCAATTACTTCGTATAATATATATTCTGTCTACTTCTATTGGGAGAACTGAAAAACAAAGCAGATTCCTAGTCCGGTATTCTCGGTGATTCAATGATATAGGGCTCAATCCAGGGTGACTTGAGCTGCCTCCTCGAAAGGTCGGCATAACGACCGGCCGGAACTGCAGCTAGTATTTCCCAGAGGGCAAAGGCGGGTCCCGGGCGCCCATCAGCATAGTTAGCGGAAGCCAGGTAGTACAAAACACCGAAAAAGTCCGATTCAAAGAGATAATCAGCAATATTCTGCCTCTTAAAGGCAGCGGCGATGAATGCATCCATAGTGGTATATTCATATTCGGGATAATATGGCCTGAGCTCGGCGATAGATTCGGAAACCATGATATTCAGGGCGTAAAGAGACTGGAT
>VRUG01000035.1:0-17763 GCA_019456255.1 Planctomycetota bacterium
ATCGAAAACGTATACGTTCTGCGTGGTGGCTACAAAGCCTGGGTGGCAGACGGAAATTCTATCGAATCCGGATTGTAGATATCTTTAGGCAGCTCACGTTACTACATTTTCCACATATTTCCGGATCTGCTGGGCGTCCATCCCTCCAAGGCAACCCAGAGTTCGAAATCAAAGTTGTGCCGGATGCACGATTGGCAATCATTTTAGTACCTGCGATTTGCCACCCGTCTCTGCCTGCACAGGCCGATAACTCCCCTCATTCCCGGGAGTCTGCTCCAGACCCTGCCGACCCAGGTGTACGTGCCCGAGTCCTGTGCAGCGACCATCGAATCCCTTTGGGAAAGGGAGTATTAAGCTTGCCGGGCTGTATTCAAGGATTGGCAGCTTGATTTTACCAACAGCTTGCTTGGTTTGACTTTGGCCAGGACTTTTTGATACGCAGTACCTCGTTCAGATGTACAAAATTATGCCTTGTGGCCGGCATCAAAAACAGGCCGGCCACGGTCTTTTTTCCCCAATACTCCAGTAAACCGGCTGAAGCTCCTAAAACCGCACCCTCCTGTCTTATTCGCTGCAGATCCTCCTGCCTCACTTTGCGTTTTAATTCCTGCGGTTTCATCTCTTTGGCAAGCTGACGTGTCTGCTCACCAACAGCTGCCCTGTAATCCTGGAGGGCGGGAATAACGATCTGTTGACTGAACGTACGCACCGATTGCCTATCCATCGAGTTTCCTGTATCTATTACAGTTGCCTTCAATTTGTCGACCCATCTTCCCTGATTGAAAACTTGATCTTTTCCAGCGACCAAAAGATTCAGGGTAATATCCTCAATTCGGGCCATGTGCCAGAGTCGCCATACAATAGAAAAATCGGATTTTTCCGGTATTCCTCTGTATTGTTCTTCGGTGAGATCGCCAAGCACTTCATCTGCAAAAGACCATAAACCCGATTCCGATACTCTTGAGGAATGAACCGCCCCATGTAGCTCCAAAAACAGATCCAGCGCTTCTTGGTACATCTCTTGATTCGTAATAAGCTCTCTTAGTTTTTTAAACTGGTCGTTCCAGTATTGATGATTGGAATTTCTCAATATAATTCCTCTCCATGATCTCTTTTACTGCGCCTGAGAGCCCGGCTGATCGTATCCTCAATCTCGGTAGAGGTGTGCAGAGGTTTCAGAGGCTCAGAGATGGGTGCCGTCTTCTTGGAGACAGGATCGAAAGCGATGGCTCCGTAGCGGGGGAGGCCATAGGGGTCTTCTCCGAGAGTTCGACATAGGGTCCGCCTCGATCCACGAGGATTCCACTGCCACGCTCCAAATGATAGCAAAACTTATAATGCCTGGCAATCGCTTTTGAAGGAAAATCTCACAAAAGTTCTGTAAAGCCACGGTTAATGTCTTACAAATACTTGTCAATCGATGTCGCCTTATAGGTGCTGCGGCCGGGGGGAATACCAATCCGCAAGGCGTGTCCATGTTCGAGCCATCGGCGGTTCGGCGCTAAAGTACACGGGACAGGGCAAGATCAACCCCGTGGCCGCATATCCTTCAAAATGGGCCTGCCTTTAGTACGAAAAACGGTACCTCATCTCCTAAAGCGATCCACACAAACTCATTAGGTCTTTCTGTTTTAACCTGTGTTTCGCGGTATTTCCCATATCCAATACTTCCTCAATATATTCTAAGAATATGCTGAGCCCATTTGTCAAACAGTTACACCGAAAAGTTAAGGTGGAATCTCCCCGCTACGCCACCTGTACTTTTTCCTCCACCTGGAAGGATTCATACAACTCATCAGATGTCCGGTTATCCAGGCTCTGATGGGACCTTCGGGAGTTGTAGAACCGGAAGTAATTTCGAAGTCCTCTCTTCAGATCCCGTAGATTCTCATAGGATTTGAGCTAGATGTCTTCATAATTCAGACTCCGCCAGAGCCGTTCCACGTAGATGTTATCTCTCCAACTTCCTCGTTCGTCCATGCTGATCCGGACGCCTGCTTCTTTCAAAGGCTTCAGGTAGGTAATATCAGCGGCCCAGACCTGATTGGGTTACCGGATTCTCTTACCCCGAAGGAGATAGGGATATATGGGATGCTCCTTAGAAGGAAGGGAGGTCAATTTCTTGGGTGATAAAGCCTTGATGCCCATTTCCCTCATCAGGCGTCTGACTCGCTTCGTCATTGTCCGGTGTCCCTGAGAAGATAGCTCCAGGGCCATCTTCCGGTATCCGTAGAAGGGAAAATGGAGAAAAAGTTCCTTCAAATTGTACTTAAGGAAAATGGACAGGCGATAGGATGGCTCAGATACGGACTGTTCTGGGATATAATTCCTTACAAAAGAAAAGGCTTGGGGAAACAGCTTGTATTTTTCTGGGAGAGCGAGATGAGGAAATGCGGACATAAATTAGTAATGACTTCCAGTCAATCGAATGAGGAAGGGCAGCATTTCTATGGGGAATTGGAGTATAAAGATGCTGGATCTCTATTAGTTCCGAAGGAGCCCCTGGAAATCATCTTTATCAAATATCTGTAGTGTTTGATTAGGAGTGATGATGAAATTCATACTCAGTATTCAATTGAATAAGGCATTCTGCAACGATGTGGCAAGATATAGAGTATGTTGGTAAGATGTAATGATAAATTCTCATTATCCGATTATTGATCTTCATTGTCATCTCGAAGGGAGTATCAATCCTTAAGAATCATATGAAATATTGCATTCTATTGGATTTACTCCCGCACAGAATCTCAAGGAATTCTTCAAACGAGTAACTGGTTTCAGGGTAGGAAGAGAGGTATTTTTTAATGCCATTTCTCTCCTGGATATGTGTCTGATAGATCGGACAACAGTTATTGAAGTCACCTTGGATATTATTGCCCGATAAGTAACTATAAAACAGGAGCTGTAGGTTACAGGGATGAACATCCCCTCCAAGGGCTGCTCAAGGCAGGAGCGCATGTGACCATAACCTCTTCTGCTCCCCAGGAAGGAAGAATGGCTGCTGCTTTTTCCCTGGTAAGTATAGAGAACTCTTTGCAGGTGATTTATAGAGGGCTATATGAATGCTTTTATCCTCTCGCCATGCGGAAGATGTCGTGAGTTTATGCGTCAAATTAACGAAGAAACCTGGAAACAGATGTAATTTTAAATAAGGACAAAGTACTTAAATTAAAATAATTGCTTCCGTACTACGACTGGTTTCATAAAATTATATAATCAGCATCCACAGGATTTTCTGATTACAAGGCTTGTTGTAATAATATGTTTAGCAGGATGAAGGTTTGGATCTTCCAGAAGATCAAGGAGCCTGGATATAGTGATTTTTCCCATCTCCTCAAGAAATGCGTGCACAGTGGTGAGGGGGGGGTATGAGAGGGATGCCCAGGTAATATCATCAAACCCGACAACAGCAATATCTTCCGGCACCTTTATTCCAAGGCAGCGCGCTTCATCCAGTACACCGATCGCGGTCGAGTCATTTACTGCAACAACGGCTGTTATTTCAGGGTGGGTATTCTTAATAGCTTCTTTAAAAAAGGTCTTTCCTGTATCAATGGTTGTGTCAGTCATATTGATAATCCGGCTCGTAAGCCCAGCCTCCTTTAATGCATCGCTGTATCCTGCCTTTCGCTCATCAGTGGTATACCATCCTTCCGGTCCTGAAAGGAAAAGGATTTTTTTATGACCATGTTCTATCAGATGCTTTGTTATATTATATGTTCCTTTCCGGTCCTGGCAGACTACACAGTCTATTTCGGTTTGTTTCAGCTCATTTCCGAAAAGAACTACCGGAAGACCTGAGTTCTTGAGGTCAAGAATGAATTTCGGTTTAATAGCAGGACCTCGAATGATGAATCCGTCGACCCTCTTTTCCTTTAGCATGAGAAGATCGCTCGAGTTTTCCATCTCCTCGTCATCGAGCGACATTGCAATTGTATGATAACTCCGTTTCCGGAGCTCTCTTTCGATATAGATAATGGAGCGCTGGAAATAGTCGGCGGAAATGAGTCTTTCCTTCCGCTTTCTTGAGAGTAAGGCGATGTTCCCTGTTTTTGAAGTCTTCAGGCTTCTCGCCGAACTATTAGATACATAGTTATATTTTTTTATCGCTTTAAGAACTCTGTTTCTTGTTTTTTCGCCTACACCGGGTTTATCGTTCATGACCCTTGAGATTGTGGATGTTGAGACGTTTAGTTCATCAGCTAACTCCTGGAGGCTCAGTCTTTCTGCCATGATTTAATTTCTCCTGGAATTACTAAAAAAATTATCAATTTTCAGATACCTGTAGATAACAGTACAATCTATCTGAATACAATGCCCGCCTCAAAGTCAGCTTATATTATGTATAAAGAATTCTTCCAGTATTTATAAAAAAAGCTTGACACAGGATAATTATAGATCAATAATAGAGTCATGTCAACGCAATGGATTGCGTTTGCGTTGCGTTATTTTTTTCTTATAGGAGAACAATTGAAGTTTAAACGTTATAAGAATAATCCTATACTTAAGCCTGAGGATTTCGGGAAGTGGGATGTAGGAGCTGTTTTCAACTGTGGTGCAACTGTTACAGAAGACGGCAATGTTGTTATGCTTTACCGGGCAGTCCCTTCAGGCTACAGGAAGGCCGATTCGGGGAAGGGATATATTAACTATGTTTCAAGTATCGGATGCGCGGTCAGCAGAGATGGCTATAGTTTTTCCATAGATGAGAAGGCTGTAATTACCCCGCAGGAGGAGTGGGACAGATATGGCTGCGAAGACCCGCGGATTACCAGATTTACGGATAAAGGAAAAGAAACCTACCTGCTTACCTACACGGCTCTTTCAAGTCCCGCTTTTTCAGGGAAGGGAGACAGGGTTGCGCTTGCTGCAACGGAGGATTTTAAAACCTATATCAGGCGCGGTGTAATCATACCCGGTATTAAAGATAAGGATGCCGTGTTTTTTCCTGAACGGATAAACGGTAAAATAGCTCTGCTCCATCGTATCCCACCTGATATCCAAATTGTCTATTTCGAAGATATGGAAGAGGTTGGTAAAGCAGATGGAAATTTCTGGAGTCAATATTCCGAATCAAAAGAAGATCATACAATCCTCAAGAGGAAATACAAATGGGAATCGAAAAAAATCGGAGCAGGGCCTCCTCCTGTAAAGACCGAGGAGGGGTGGCTCCTTATCTATCATGGTGTTGATAAAGATAATGTCTATCGTGCCGGGGTCGTACTTCTTGATCTTGAGGATCCTTCAAGGGTAATCGCCAGGAGCTCTTTACCCATCCTTGAACCGGAAGAGGATTATGAAAAGATTGGAGATGTAAACAATGTTGTTTTTCCGGAGGGGGCTGTTGTACTGGATGATACGCTTTTTGTCTATTACGGCGCCGCCGATAAGGTCTGTGCTCTTGCAACTGCAAAAGTACATGATATTTTAGATTTTCTTAAGGGATTTCGTTGAAATCCCGTTTGTAATTGATAAAAATTTATTGATTAAGGAGGAGAATTGTTTCAACAGGGAACCCTGGGTTCCCTGAAATATTTTCTAAAAGGAGACAAAAAGATGTCTAAAAGATTTTTTTCAGTACTGATTATAATCGTAATGATTATGATTATCGTTCCTGCGTTTGTATTTAGTGCAGGCGGGAAGGAAGAAGCGGCAGTAGTAACCACCCTTGAGCTCTGGACTCAACCGAATGTAAACAGTGAAAGATACTGGAAACCAATAATTGATGAGTTCAATTCCACTCATGAGAATATCCAGATTGACTGGAAAACAATTCCCACCGGTGGAAGTTCGGAAGAGATCATCTTGACTGCCATAGCAACAGGGACGCAGCCTGATATCTGTACAAATATTTTTTCAGGTTTTCTTGCACAATTAGTGGAGAATGATGTTGTTGTTGCTCTTGATGAGGAGTTTTCCGATTTCTGGGACCTTGCAAAAGAGGCAAAGATGGACGGCCTGATAAAGAAAGGCTGGGAGATTAATGGCAAAAACTATGAACTCCCCATGTACGTTAACGCAATGCAGGACTGGTACAATAAGGACCTCCTTACAAAAGCAGGACTTACAGAGCCTCCAAGAACCTATTCGGAATTTCTGGACGCAGCCGCAAAGGTGTCTGTGCCCGGTGAAATATTCGCTGCTGAAGTAAACTATAAAACTTCCTGGTGGAGCAGATGGTTTGATCTTGAAAATGCATACTTTGCGGCATCCGGTGGAAAACCCTATATTGATGTTAAAACCGGAAGACTTGCCTTTGATGATAAATATGGAAAAGCCTATCTGAATTTTATTGCTGAACTTTTTGCAAAGAAATATGCAGAACCTGTAGACATAAAAGATGGTGTCCTTAAAGGTACGGTTTTTATGAAACATCCACAAGGGCCCTGGAGTGTAAAAGGTGCTAATGAAAGATTCCCTGATGTGCCCTATGTTGTAGCCAATCCACTTGTGCCCGACTTTGTTCCGGCTTCACAGCAGGTATATGTTTTTGCAGATACAAAGGGTATGGTAATGTTTAAGAGCACTAAAAACAAAGAAGCAGCCTGGGAGTTTATGAAATGGTACTATTCTGATATCAACCACATTGTAAGCTGGCTGGAAGAAACCGGACAGGCACCGGCTCGTGAGGACCTTATGACCAAGCCTATATTCGCGGATTACTGGGAGAAAAATCCTGAAGTCGCGACATATGCGAAGATGATCCCCTACTCAATTCCTCCTGCGGCTATCCCGAATACTGTCGAAGTACACAACCTTATCAATTCGGAACTCTGGGAACCGATTATTTTTGGTAAAAAGACTGTAGATGAAGCTCTTAATGATCTGATTCCGAAAGTGCAGGCTCTCTGGGATTAATAGTACATCATGTTTAGATAAATCTATCTTTGGCCGGGATATTTTTTCCGGCCAAAGATATGTAAGGGATAAACATGGACAAAGCAAAATCTGGCAAGAAGTTAAAAGGAGGTAAGGTTGGCCTGGCACTTATTACTCCTTATCTAATTCTCACCATAGTGTTCTGGTGTATTCCATTCGCCTGGTCCTTTATTCTTGCCATGCAAAAATGGAACATGATGTCGCCGGCAAAATATGTCGGTTTAAAGAACTTTATAAAAATATTTTCGGATAAGCTTTTCTTTATCTCTTTAAGGAATACATTTCAGTTTATCGGTGTATTTATTCCTCTCTGTGTCGCTATTTCTCTATTGATTGCCTGGACAATATATAAAGTAAAAAAAGCGCCATCATTCTTTCTTATTTCATTTCTGCTGCCCTATGTCACGGCAGGAGTAGCATATGCAGTAATTTTCAGCAGGCTCTTTGCACATGATGGAGTTGTCAACGTTTTTTTAAGGGCAATAAATTTAAATATACCATTTTTTACAGATCCCAGAATAGCAATGAGTTCTATTGCACTGCTGGTCGTGTGGAAAATAATGGGATACTATGCTTTGATTTTTTATGCCGGATTACAGGCAATACCGCAGTCGATATATGATGCGGCCCTGATAGATGGGGCAACTGGGACACAGACCTTTTTCAGGGTCACCATTCCGATGTTGAATGCTTCTTTTGTTACTATACTGATATTTGCAATAGCGTTAAGTGTTAATATATTTACTGAGCCTTTTCTTATTACTGACGGAGGACCATTCTTTTCAACGCATACATTTGTTTTCTGGACATATAAAACAACATTTGAGCTTCTTCGCGCAGGCCAGGGGAGCGCTCTTGCCATAATAACTGCATCCATCTCATTCGGGCTTGTATTTATAGTCCGCAAATTTGTTGAAAAAGAGGTGCAATTATGATGGGGAAAGAGAAAATAAAACCCGGGCATAAACAGATGAATAAGATGATGCAGTATCTAGTTCTTTGTATTCTACTCCTATTAGCCTTGTTGTGGTTGTATCCATATATCTGGGTTACAATTGCTTCAGTTAAAAATGAAACAGACATTACAGGATCAGGGCTATTACCTTCCAAACCAATGACACTGGGCCACTACAAATTTATACTTAGTACAGCAGCAGAAATTGGCAGAACACCATTTGGAAGAGCATTTTTTAACTCTTTCTTTATTTCATCGACAGTAACAGTTTTTGTAATTCTGATAGGAGGGCTGGCAGGATACTCTCTCGCCAAGCATGAGTTTCCGGGAAGAAAGTTTTTAACCAATTTTATAATATTTCAGATGCTGTTTCCAACCATACTTTTCCTGGTGCCTGTCTTTCTTGTTATAAAAAATCTGCATATGATAGACACCTACCAGGGAATGATCCTCCCATTTGTTGCCAGTGCCTGGGCAGTATTTCTTTTTTATCAATTTTTTAAAGGAATACCAAATGACTTAATAGAAAGTGTAAGAATTGATGGAGGAAGGGAGCTGCTTATTATCTTCAGGATAATGTTCCCCCTTTCAAAACCCATAATAACGATCATTGGAATGTTTATTTTCATGCAGAGGTGGGATGAGTATCTGTGGTATATTGTTTTAAATAAGAAAAATGCATTTATGCCAATGACTAATTTGCTTGCAGGATATATGAAAAGTTATGGTGAAAATCTCGGTGCACAGATGGCCGGGGTAATCTTCCTTACATTTCCGATAATTGTGCTGTTTATTATTTTCAGGAAATCATTCACCAGAGGGATAACCATGACCGGATTGAAGGGCTAATAATAATTAGAATATTAAGTATTACATGAGTTTCGGCTATTGAAAATTAAGCTTGACAATAAATGATAAGTACTATATGATCCTTTTAGGTTCAAGAAAATGGACCTTCTGGGAGGGATCATATATGCCAACTCATCTTGGTCAAACTGATATTCAACAATGGATTCGAAAGATCTCCGAATCCAAATTATCTGTTCCAGAGTACTTTTCCCATCATCAGGTTCCATTTAGCCAGGCCCAGTATTATCGGTATAAAAAGCGAATAGACCAGGAGGGTACCGAATCACTGGAGGATCAGCGAAGGAAAGGGAATAATCGTCGTATCACCGCTGAGGTAGAGGGGTATCTGAAAGGGTATGTTTCCGGAAAGCCGGAGTCAAGCTTAGCGGAGATAAAGGGCGTAGTGAAAGAGCGGTTTCATATTGAGCTTTCAGAAGCTGGGATCAGCCGATGCTTAAAGCGCCTTGGATGTAGTCGAAAAAACAAACCGCGCCAAGAGAAAGTTGAGCGAACATACACGGTATGTGGAGGCTTCGAGCTTGTTAGTGCACTGGCTTGCCACCTGGGTTGGCCGCAATTTGTTTCGGCCATTATCAAGAAACGAACACAGCAGATAAAAAGAAGTAAGCTCTGGGAGAAAAATAATCCCGAAGCCAAAGAGCTTGGACGCAACAAGAAGGGCCAGTTCACTTCAAAATATAACCGGCGCCGTGAAGTTCGAGAAAAAAGAGAAGAGAAAAACTTTCGCAGCATGAGTATAAGTGCAGCCGGTCCACTAGTACTAGCCAGGAAGTGTTTAGCGATACTCGCTTTACCGGTTGTCACCAACAATGGGATGATGCGTTCTGTTGACACGCCTCTGGGTGATGCCCTTCGCTGTGTATGCGGATTTAATTACAAGCAGTCAACACTTACCAAGTTTATGGCGGAGCTGAAGTATCTTGGGTTAGCAGAGTATCTGTTACGCAGCCAGATAGAGTTCTGGCAGAAGTTCTGGCAGAAGCATCCTATCGGCAAGATGGAGTTACCGGTGCTTTGCTACTACATAGATGGAAACACAAAAGCCCTGTGGTCCAAAAAGCGTGTAGAGAAAAATAAGGTCACAATGCTGGGACGGGTGATGGGATGTGTGGAAACAGTGTTTGTGCACGATAATTTCGGCAGGCCCATTTATTTTGAGACTTATTCCGGGCATGCACCGGTGGGAGAGTATATATTGAGTCTTTTCCAAAAGATAGAGAAGGCTCTTGAAGGCCCTGGAAGTGAATTACCGGTCAATCGGGCAATTGTGATGGATGCAGCAAATAACAGTGTTCGCACCCTTCGGGCATTTGCTACGCAAGATAAGTATCACTATATCACCTCATTAGACGACAACCAATGGAATCCACGAAATATAAGAGCTGAAGGTAAGCCCCAACGGTATCACTATGGCGAAGCAACCCTGAGTGATTGTGAGATTGAATTAAAGGATTCCCAAGATGAAGGATATCTCATCACCAGCCGGGCAATCAAGATAGAATGGGACTATGGTAGACGCACAGTTATTTTGACAAGTCTTGATCCAGCCATTGTAGGAGCGAGTGAAGTGGTAAAAGCCTACTTTGACCGCTGGCCGGATGAGGAACTTCAGTTTCGCTCGATGAAGAAAGTCGCCTGTTTGAATCGAGTTACAGGATATGGCAAGCAACAGCAGGAGGACAGCAATGTGGTGGAAAAGCAAAAGGAGCTTCTAAGAAAAATCAGCACTTTGAAAAAAACACTGGCCGAACTTTTTCCCGCCATCCAGGAGCAAGAAACTGCAATTGCAAAGTTAGTGAAAGAGGAGCGGGAACTCAGAGAAATCAGTCGAATTGAAAAGGGGCAGCGCATCTTGCCTCAAAAGATGCAAGAGAGATTTCAAGAGATTGGCCGTGAAATAGCCAAAAGACAGCGCGCGATAAAAAAGATCATGGAACCGCAGAAACATGAGTTCAAGAGGCTTCGCAAGTTGGAACGTGAATGGCTGCGACTGCAAGGCAAAGAAAAAGTATACCGCGTAGATGTTGAATTGGATGAAATCATGACTTTTTATCGAGTGAGCTTGGTGAATATGTATAGTTATCTCGCATATGAGCTTTTTGGTAAAAGGGCCGTATCGATGAATAGGCTTGTTCACTCAATATTACACATACCGGCTCTTGTGGAAGAAACGAAGCAGATAAAAATAGTAACACTTAAGTATAATGAAAAGGAGCCTGATATAATGGAAAGCCTAAAGGAGGCGATTGGTAAAATAAACGAGCTTGGATTAAAAAAGCCCAACGGGAAAACTGTAGAGTTTAATATCGGAGATATTAATTCTCATTTATATTCAAGGAATTAAGCAATAGCCGAAAGTAATGTATTAACAGTTCTTACCCTTCCGATAATTCTGGGATTCCTTTGGATTCTTATATCCACTTTTTCCACCCGAGCCTACGGTCTTCTTCCTGTTGGTCCGGATGGAAAGTTTGGAGGTTTAACTCTAAACAACTGGCAGTTTTTATACGAAAAAACAATCTGGTTTGTGACTCTGATTAAATGATAGCAAAACTTATAATGCCTGGCAATCGCTTTTGAAGGAAAATCTCACAAGAGTTCTGTAAAGCCACGGTTAATGTCTTACAAATACTTGTCAATCGATGTCGCCTTATAGGTGCTGTGCCGTTAATACCCAATCTTATCTGACTGTTGGGTTCATGATGAAAGTAAAAGGAAACCCAACCCCTGGCCGATGCACCAGACCCTTGAAGAGCTCCGGCTGCACCCGGAAGAAGCCCTGATTATTTATGACCTTAAGCCCGTTGTGCAGATGTCTCCGGCTGGAGGTGCAGCTTCGCCGCCGCAGACTGAGGTCATAAGATTAAAGCAGTTCCAATGAGTCTAAAACTGCCTTGACCCTATTCGCTTCCTCGCTTGATAGGGTCTGCTCACTTAAACGCAGGTATTTTTCACTCCGACCTAAACAGGATACGCCTGCTTTAACAGCGGCGATAGCTTTGCCTTCTGTGGTTCTGATAATCTCATAGAGCTGGTTTATCTTTTTTTGATATTTCCTCACTGAATCTTGATCACCTCTAGCAGAAGCGGAGTACATCTGTAAATATGGTTCAATCCAGACATTTCCCAAACCAGTGACCATACCCCGAGAGCCATTAAGCAGGGATGGGCCGTCAAGGTAATCCTCTCCCTGTATCCAGGAGAATCCCGGCGGGGTCTCACTCAGCAAACCCCGGCTGAAAGATATAAAATTTCCTGAACTGTCCTTAATTCCGCAGATATTCTGCTCTGAGCTCAACTTAAGGATCGTATCAAGAGCGAGTGTGTTGTGAGTACAACCCGGTATATTATATAGGATCAAGGGTACGGCGGAATTCTGAGCAATCCTTCTATAATGAGCAGCTATCGTGTCTTGAGAGACGGAGCCATAGAAAGGGGTTACTGCCACGAAAAAGTCAGGCTCCAACTTTTCAAAGGCAAACATTTCTTCAAGAACCATAGCGGTAGAGGGACGAAGACTCGCTGCGCAGAGGAATTGCCTGCCGCCGGAGACTTCCCGAACGACTTTAAATATCGCCAGCTTCTCCGGGGTAGTCAGGTAAGCTCCTTCACCGGTTGTTCCGCAGACAAAAAAGCCGTGCACACCGGCTTGCGACAGATAGGCAACCTGTTTTTCTAGAAACGGGAAATTAATCTCCCCTCCTTCAGTCATGGGCGTTATCAAAGCGGGTATAACTCCCTTCAAGGTAACCTCTCTCAGTTTATTCATTTAGATCCTCACTTCCTCTTTTCCGATTTTCTTCTTACTCTTACCGCCGCTCAACCGGCACACTTTTTTACACGGCCTTCAGCCCACTCGCCCTTCTGCAAGCTCACTGCAGATTTTAAGCAGTCTATTTACAGTATTATCCGGAGTAGCAGCCTGTACATCGGCCATAACCAGATCACAGGGTGCTAATTCAGTAAAGATCTTTTCCAGGTCACTGCTGATATCCGCCCAGGTACCCTGGTGCAGCTTTACCGGTGAGTAAATCACAGCCAGATAGCTCTCCGGGAAACTCAAGCTTACCCTGGGCAGATCGGACATAATACCCATATCAAGATAACCCAGACTGGGGAGCTCTTTCAGCACTTCAACGTAAGGTGTTACATTCCAGTTACAGGTATGCACACCAAAGCGCTCAAAGGAGAGAGCGATTCTTGCATCATAGGGAAAAACAAACTCAGCATAGGTTTGCGGAGAGATCATATTCATAACACAATTACTAACGCTTAGTTGATTGATATAAAAACCTGACTGCCGCTGCCGCTCCTGGACCTTTTTTGCCAGCCCGATCATGACCTCGGCAATTACTGAAAAAAAATGATGAACAAGATCAGGTTTGTCCATTATGTCCAGGAATATCTCCTGACCGCGCAAATTAAAGGCATTGTTCAGCACTCCCTGCCAGTTAAGATAACCGTGCACCTTACCCCACTCTGCTTCAATTTGCTCTATTTGATCGAATATTTCAGCTACTGCCGGACTCTCCAGCACCTTATCAACCTCTAAAGCTTCAATTTGCTCTGGAGAAAGACGTCCCCTTGGATCTAAAGCGGGCCAGCGGTCAGGCGCGTAAATCAGCTGCATACCGAAGACATAAGGTACCGGATAGGCTCCGTAGCAGCCGGAGATAGTAGCCAGGTCGTCAAGATAATTCCGATCCCAGCAGCTTATTTGAGGGAAAGAACTCTTTAACTCCCTCTTCATAGCTATCAGGCTTTCATAGCGGTAAAGGGGATCTTTGTGCCATTTCTCGGAAAAATCAATACCGCAGCGTTTATTAAACCAGGCCGGTTCAAAGCCTAAAGAGACCCGTAAGGCGCTCTCCGAGCCATCGGCAGGTTCCCGGCGCGCCGGGCCGGCAATGGGGATATGGCTGCGTAATTTCAGGATACCCATGGCCGCCCCTCTTAGCGGCCAAAGGTATTGGGGATGAACATGACAACATCCGGTACATAGGTAATAAGAAATAACACGCCCAATAGGACCAGGATCATGGGCAGAGTTTCCTTGATTACCTCGCCCAGCGGCGTATCCGATATTCCGGAAACAATAAACAGCAGCATGCCCATGGGGGGGGTAGTAAGCCCGATCATCATATTCAGCACAACCACTACCCCGAAATGTACCAGGTCAATGCCAAGCTTGTTTACCAGGGGAAGAACCATGGGGATAAAAACAACGATAATCGTCGAGGTATCGATAAACATACCCAGCAGCAGGAAGAGAATATTGATGATTAAAAGCAGCAGATATTTATTGGTAGTCAGTCCCAGCATGACACTGGCGATCATGTCCGGAATATGTTCCAAGGCCACGATGTAAGAGAAGGTAAAGGCTGAGCCAACGATAATGGTAAGGGTACCGGTGGTTTTAACGGTATCAACAATTACATCAAGCAGTTCCTTAGCGCCCATGGCCCGGTATATAAAAATTGAAATGAGAATTGCGTAGAATGCTGCCAAAGCCCCGGCCTCGGTGGGGGTGACCACTCCGCTGTATATGCCTCCCAGCAGGATCACCGGGGTAAGCAGGGCAGGAAAAGCCTTAACAGTGTAGACCAGGAATTCTTTTAGCGTATATTTTCCTCCCCTGGGATAATTGCGCTTTTTAGCGATAAAGGCGATATAGACCATTAAAGCCAGGCCAATAAGTATGCCGGGCGCCATACCGCCCAGGAATAGATTGCCAATAGAAGCTCCGGAAAGCATGGCGTAAAAGACCATGGGAATGCTCGGCGGAAAGATAGGACCGATTGTGGCCGAAGCTGCGGTAATCGCACAGCTGAAGCCGTCATCATAGCCGTGCTGTCTCATCCCCTCTATTTCCATAATACCCAGTCCCGAGGCATCGGCCACGGCCGATCCGGTCATCCCTGAAAAAATAATCGAGGCCACAACATTTACATGGCCCAGGCCGCCCCGGAAGCGGCCGACCAGGGTATTGGCAAATTTAAAGACCATTTCCGTGACCTTACCGGTATTCATCACCTTGGCTGTAAAGATAAAAAGGGGAACCGCAATGAGAATGTATTTGGAAAACAGATTAGTCAGCACCTTTTCCGCAACCATTGATAGATCCAGCCCGGCGGCAAGGATGTAAAACGTGGAAACCATGAGCATGCCCAGGGCAATAGGGATCCTAATTAAAAAAATGGCTACAAAACCCAAAAAGAAAATAAGCAGAGGCCAGTTCATACTAGGCTTCCCCCTTAACGAGCTTTTTAAAATCAAGGACCAGGTCGTAAGCGACCCGGCCGGCAATCAATATCAGAAAGATGAGGTAAGGTCCAAAGGCAATGTTAAAGGGTATTTTTAAAGCCGTGGATTTATCGATTTTCATAAAGCTGATATAGTCCCAGGTTGGATAGAGGGCTATGGAGAAGGAAATAAGGATCAACAAATTGCCGATCAACCTGAAATAGAGCCGGGTCTTCTGTGTTTGCCGGTCATAGAAGAGTCCGAAAACCACATGGATCCTGTGCCTTTGAGCGAAGCAGGCGCCCAACAGCGCTGTCCAGATAAAGGCGAAAATTGATACTTCATAGGGCCAGATAAGGGGCTTATTCAGCACATAGCGAAAAAATATCTGCAGAACAAAGACGCTGAACATTACGGTGAAAGTAGCGGTGGGCAGATAAACTTCAAAAAAATCAAGCCCAAAGGAACCCAGACGCTTGAGAATGCCATTTTTTTTCATGATTTTCCCGGAATATAGTCCGGCCCCACTACAAAGTGGGGCCGGAATTCGCATTTTTTAGTTACTTGTAGGACTGAACCAGTTTGAAGAGATCCATATCCCAGCTACCGCTGATCTCCTTATTATCCAGGTACATTTTTTGAGCATAATCCATAAAGGCCTGCTTATCAGGCTTAATAATGGTCATACCCTCTGCCTCAAAGAAAGCAACCAGCTCAGCTTCAGCCTTGAGGTTGAGATTGTCGCAGGTGTCCCGAGCCACCTCAAGAGCCTCCATTACCCTGGCCTGCATTTCGGGCCCCAGAGACTGCCATTTCTTTTCGTTGATGGTCGGCATTACCGGATTTACATAGTGATCGGTGAGGATGATGTACTTGGTAACCTCATAGAATTTGGCATTTTTATCTGTGGGCAGGGGGTTGTCCTGGCCATCTACAGTACCGGTCTTCAATCCCATGTACACCTCGGTAAAGCTCAATGGTGTGGGACTGGCGCCCAGGGCTTTGCCCATAAACTGCCAGCTCGGAGAACCGGGCATTCTCAGTTTAACGCCCTTCATATCTGCCGGAGTCTTAACCTCCCGGCCGATATCCCGCAGGTTCAGCTCACGGGTTCCCAGGTAGAAAGCGCCCAGGGGACGCATACCGGTTACCCTGGCAACCTCATCGTACAGGGGCTGGGCATCTTTGCTATTGAAAAATTTGGACATGTGGTCGTAACCGGTAAAGGTGTAGGCGGCGGCAAACATTGACCACTTGGGTATGAATTGGGCTATCCAGTTGGGGCCGGAATAGACGATATCCAGAGTGCCCCTCTTTACCGCTGCCTGCGCTCCTTCCTGAGTAAAGAGCTGGCCGGAATGGTAGATCTCAACGTCGATCTGCCCCTCGGTGATCCTTTCCAGCTCAAGCTTGAAGACCTGCATGGCCTTGGTATGAGCATCATTAGGCACGCTTACCGATGACCAGGTCAGCTTGAAATGCTTTGCGGCGGCGGGCGCTGCCGGCCCTTCCTTCTGACCCCCGGCAAAGGCCAGTGTGGAAACCAGGGCTAAAACCACCATTAGTACTAGTAACTTTGGTTTCATAAAAACCTCCTTAAAAAATTTTTTATATAGATCCTGCAAACCGCCAAACTGACAGTTTACAAAATTTGCCTCGCTTCTTCTTCAACCACCTCGATAATCGAGCATCTTAGAGATCTCGGCTGCTGTCTGTTTTGCCGGCCTGGCAATTCCAGGTACATCTTCTGGACCCGAACCGCTTATTGCGGTAAATACCAACCCTCTCTCTGCCCCAGCAGCTCCAGAATAGTTATGGATTTATGTATAGATTTGACGTAAGGTGGCACAGCATTTATGGGTCAATCATAGCTTCCGATTTATCCTCTTTATCCTCGATTATATCCGAAATAGCGAACAGTGTTCGCCTATACGATTTATTATATCATCCCGTTTATTTCCTGTCAAGAAAAAAATGCTATACCTGCATCTTGCAGCAGGTTATAGCTCAGAGGTCCTAGCAAACCTCCAGGTCAGGGAGGAGCAAAGAAGCGACCTCTAATTGACTGTGATATAAATAATTAAAAGACGTAAAATTAACCTTTTTAAAAAAATTTCAGGTGGTTTTTGGATTCTAAAAACTCTACACAATCAGTCTCATTATTTCAGAACTAGCAAAAGCATTCGATATATGCTATGATAGCTCAAAAGCTTGTTATTTTAACAAGAAATATTAAAGTCCATCGCCCATACCTATTATGCTAAATTTTACTATTAAAATTTAGGTTGCGGATATAATTTGCGATGGAGAAGAAATAGGTGAAAGCAAACGAGTTTTAGTGAAAATTATACCACCAGCACTTTATTGGGGAATTGTGGAAAAATAGAAGCAGGGCGTCTATTTTTCCAGTTTTCCGATCCGGGCGTATACCCGGATACCTCTTGAGGAGAGGCGTTTCTAGCTGGCTGAATCGATCCCTCCCTTTGAAACGGGTGATTGAGGCAACTCCTGCAAGACCGCCGTTCAGGGCCTGTTGGATCACTTTTCGGATCTGGGCAAGGGCAACGGCACATTCCGCGGGTTCCAGGTCCTTTTCGATGGAGATCTGCCGCCGGCCTCGGGTATGAGCTCTTCTTCGGCCCTGGTCGTAATGTGTGCCTTGATTTTCCTGAAGGCCAACGATCTGATGGACAAGTTAAAAGATCCAGCACATGATGCAGGAAGATGCTACTTAACATCGCTGAAATTACGCCCCCTTGCGGTGTCCCCTTTTCAGGGTAGCTGAGGCTTTCACCTCCCAGCACATCGGCATTGAG